>URQB01000003.1 GCA_900549825.1 uncultured Oscillospiraceae bacterium
GCCGCTTTTGTTCGCCAGGGGCTTGGGCGAAAACGAGGCAAACAGCCCGTTTTCCCGCGCGGTGGCCTTCACGGCCGTGCGCAGGGCCACCAGGTGGTCGGCCGCCGCCAGGGGCGAGGCGCAGCGGAAATCCACCTCGTTCTGGCCGGGGCCCTGCTCGTGGTGGCTGCGCTCGGGCTGCACGCCCATCTCTTCCAGCGCAAGGCATATCTGCCTGCGCACGTTTTCGCCCTTATCCAGCGGGGCAATGTCAAAATAGCCCGCCTCGTCGAACGGCGTGTGGGTGGGGCGGCCCTTTTCGTCTGTCTCGAACAGATAAAACTCGCACTCCGGCCCCACCAGAAAGGAATAGCCCTGGCGCAGCGCGCGCTGTTCCAGCTGGCCCAGCAGCCAGCGGCCGTCGCCCTCGAAGGGGCGGCCGTCCGGGTAGGTGATGTTGCAGAACACAAGGCCCACGCCGCTTTCGGCCGGCCGCCAGGGCAGCACGGTGAAGGTGGACAGGTCGGGCCGCAGCAAAAGGTCCGAGCGGGCCACCCCGCCAAAGCCCGCAATGGCCGAGGCGTCAAAGGCCACGCCGTGCTCCAGCGCGTGGCCCAGCTGGCTGGCCATCACGGCAATGTTTTTCTGCACGCCGAAAATGTCGCAGAAGGCCAGGCGGATGAATTTGATGTCGTTTTCCTCAAGAAACTCCAGCGTTTCGCGGGCGGTGCTGTCCATAAGGGCGCCTCCTTGTTTGATGCGGGCCGTGCGGCCCGGATATTTTGCTTACACCAGCAGCGTGGCCCGCGCGCCCAAAAGCGCGCTGTGCGATTGCAAAAGCGGGCGGATGGTGCCCTGCACAAAGGCCTGCGTCTGCCCGGCCGCGCGGCCGGTAAAGCGCGCGGGGTCCAGCAGGGCCTCCAGCTCCTGGCGGCTTGTGCCGAAGGCCCCGTCTGCGCAGATATATTCCAGCAGCGGGTTTTCCGCGCCCTCTTCCTTCACGGCGCGCGCCGCGCGCTGGCTGTATACGCGCAGCTTTTCGTGCAGTTCCTGCCGGTCCCCGCCGCGCTTGACGGCGTCCATCATGATGTTCTCCGTCGCCATAAACGGCAGCTCGGACATCAGTCGCCTTTCGATGACCTTCGGATAGACCACGAGCCCGCTGACGACATTGATATACAGCTCCAGGATCGCGTCCGTCGCAAGGAAGCCCTCTGCCACGCTGATGCGCTTGTTGGCGGAATCGTCGAGCGTACGCTCAAACCACTGGGTGGAGGCAGTCATGGCGGGGTTGAGCGTGTCCGCGATCACATAGCGGGAGAGGGAGGCGATACGCTCGCTGCGCATGGGGTTGCGCTTGTAGGCCATGGCGGAAGAACCGATCTGATTCTTTTCAAACGGCTCTTCGATCTCCTTGAGATGCTGCAGCAGTCGCAGATCACTCGAGAATTTTGCCGCGGACTGCGCGATGCCGCTTAAGACCGATAGGACCTGACTATCCACCTTGCGGGGATAGGTCTGGCCGGAGACGGGGAAGCAGGCCTTGAAGCCCATCTTTTCCGCAATCTTTTGATCCAGCAGCTTTATCTTCTCATGGTCGCCGTTAAAGAGCTCGAGAAAACTCGCCTGCGTGCCGGTGGTGCCCTTGGAGCCCAAGAGCTTCATCTGTGAGAGCTGGAATTCGAGCGCTTCAAAATCGAGCAGCAGGTCCTCCAGCCACAGGGAGGCGCGCTTGCCGACCGTGGTCGGCTGGGCGGGCTGGAAGTGGGTGAAGGCAAGGCAGGGCAGGTTTTTGTATTCCAGCGCAAACTGCGAAAGCTTATCCATGAGGTTGACAAGCTTTTTGTGCAGCAGGCGCAGGCCCTGCGTCATCGTAATGATATCCGTATTGTCGCCGACGTAGCAGGAGGTCGCGCCCAGGTGAATGATCGGCTTTGCTTTGGGGCACTGTACGCCGTAGGCGTAGACATGGGACATCACGTCGTGCCGCACCTGCTTTTCGCGCTCCTGAGCGACCTCGTAGTTGATATCGTCCCTGTGCGCCTTCAGCTCGGCGATCTGCTCATTTGAAATGTCGAGGCCGAGCTCCTGCTCGCTTTCGGCAAGCGCAATCCAGAGCCGGCGCCAGGTGCGGAATTTGAAATCCGGGGAGAAGATATATTGCATCTCCCTGCTGGCATAGCGGGAGTTCAGGGGGGATTCGTAACGATCTTTCATTTCATGCCATCCTTTCATGGAACGGTAAGATAGAGGTCTGTCCGCTCAGTGGCGCGTTCGGCTTTTCCGTCGATTGGCGCGGCTTTTAAAAAGGCTGCTTTGAGAGGAAATTGCCGTTGATCTCATCCAGAGGAATGGGATATTCACCAGTGAAGCAGGCGTCGCAGAAGGTGCGCTCCTGTGTGCCGACGAGGGGATAGAGGCTCTCACAGCTCAAAAAGCCCAGGCTGTCCGCCCCGATGACCCTGCAGAGCTCGTCCACCGTGTGGTGGTTGGAGGTCAGCTCCTCGCGCGTGGGAATATCTGTGCCGAAATAGCAGGGCCAGTGGAGCGTCGGGGAGGAAATACGCACATGTACCTCACTCGCTCCGGCTTTTTTGAGTGCACGGATGATATTTGCACTTGTTGACCCGCGCACGATGGAATCATCCACCATGACGATGCGCTTTCCCGCAACGGTTTGCCGCAGGACGTTTAATTTGATGTTGATGCTGGCTTCCCGCTCGCCCTGCTCGGGCTTGATGAAGGTCCGGCCCACATAATTGTTGCGCACGAAACCGGTTTCATAGGGAATGCCGCTCTCCTGCGCGAAGCCAATCGCCGCGTCCAGGCCGGAATCCGGCACGCCGATGACGAGATCGGCCTCCACCGGATGCTCCCGTGCCAGCAGAGCTCCCGCGCGAAGGCGGGCCGCGTGGACGCGCACGCCGTCAAGCGTGGAATCCGGACGGGCAAAGTAGATATATTCAAACACGCACATGCGTCTGGGCTGCTCTGCGCAGTGCGCGCGGATGCTGCGCAGCCCTTTGGCATCCACCGCCACGACCTCGCCGGGCTCCACATCGCGGAGGAATTCCGCGTTGACCGCATCGAGCGCGCAGGTTTCGGATGCGATCACGTAAGAATTCCCCAGCCTGCCAATGACGAGCGGCCGAAAGCCGAACGGGTCGCGCGCTGCAACCAGCTTCTGCGGGCTCATCACCAGCAGGGAATACGCCCCGTGGATGCGGTTCATCATGCGCGCCACAGCCTGTTCGATACTGCCGGCGGCAATGCGTTCCTGCGCGATGACGTGGGCGATCACCTCGGAATCGATCGTCGTCTGGAAGATCGCCCCGCCCTTTGCAAGCTCTTCCCGCACGGTTTCGGCGTTTGTGAGGTTGCCGTTATGCGCAATGGCGAGCCTGCCCTTTGCATAGCGCATGAGAAGCGGCTGGCAGTTTTGCACAAGGCTCCCGCCCGCCGTGGAATAGCGGACATGGCCGATCGCGATCTGCCCCGGAAGGGAGGAAAGGACCGCATCGTCGAAAACGTCGCCGACCAGACCCATCGCCCGGTGTACGCTTAAAACGCCCCGGTCGTTGACTGCAATGCCGCAGCTCTCCTGCCCACGGTGCTGCAGGGCATACAGGCCGTAATAAGCCGCCTGAGCAGGTGGCATTTCCCGGCTGCCGAAAATGCCGAATACGCCGCACTCCTCATGCAGCGTATCAAAGGGCAGACAGTCCTTCAAGTGCGTTCACTCCAAACGGTATTGATCACAGATGCCGGCGCGCCGGTCTGACGTCTGGCATCTGTGATCTGAAATCTGATTTATTTTAATCCCAGGCGCTTCGCCATTTCGTCATAGGCTTCTTCCACGCTGCCCATATCGCGGCGGAAGCGGTCTTTATCGAGCTTTTCATGCGTGGTCATGTCCCAGAAGCGGCAAGTGTCGGGAGAAATCTCGTCCGCAAGGATGATCTGATCGTGATAGCGGCCGAATTCGAGCTTGAAGTCGATCAGCTCAACATTGACACTCGCGAAATAGTTGCACATGATCTCATTGATCTTGAGCGCCATGGAGCGGATCGCGTCGATATCCGCCTGTGTGGCGAAGCCGCAGGCGATCGCGTGGGAATCGTTGATCATCGGGTCGCCGAGCGCATCGTCTTTATAGCTGAATTCGAGGACGGGGCAGAGCAGCTTTGTGCCCTCTTCGAGGCCGAGGCGCTTGGCCATGGAGCCGGCCGCCTTATTGCGGATGATGACTTCCAGCGGGACGATCGAAACGCGCTTGACGGCTGTCTCACGGTCGCTGAGCTCCTCGATATAGTGGGTGGGGATGCCTTCCTTTTCGAGCATTTTGCACATGAAATTGGACATCTTGTTGTTGATGACGCCCTTGCCCGTGATCGTGCCTTTTTTCAGGCCATTGAAGGCGGTTGCGTCATCCTTATAATCGACGATCAGAATGTCCGGATCCTCTGTGGCGTACACCTTTTTGGCCTTGCCCTCGTAGAGCATCTCTTTCTTCTCCATTGCTACATCCTCCGTTGTTTATATAAATTTTTGGTCCAGCAGAATGAAAATGAGAAACCGGAAACCGCTGCGCTTTATAACGAAGCGGTTTCCAGATTTTTGATTTAAAATACGTTGGCGATTCGTTCGATTGCCTCAACTGTACGCTTTGCGTCGCCGAACGCGGTCAGGCGGAAAAAGCCCTCGCCCGCGGGGCCGAAGCCGGAGCCGGGCGTGCCGACGACCTGCGCCTTTTCAAGAAGCTGGTCGAAAAAATCCCAGGAGGAAAGCCCATCCGGTGTTTTGATCCAAATATAGGGGGAATTTACCCCGCCCCAGGTCGAAAAGCCCGCAGCCCGGAGGCCTTCTGCGATTACCCTGGCGTTTTTCTGATAATAACGGATGACCTCACGCACCTCGCGGCGGCCCTCTTCGGAATAAACTGCCTCCGCCGCGCGCTGGGTGATATAGGAAACACCGTTGAACTTCGTCGCCTGGCGCCGCGCCCAGAGGCTGTTGAGGGAAACGCCGTTTCTCTTCAGCTCCTTGGGGATGACGGTATAGGCGCAGCGCACACCCGTGAAGCCCGCCGTTTTGGAGAAGCTTCGGAATTCGATCGCACAGGTTTTTGCACCCTCGATCTGGAAAATGCTGTGGGGGATGCCCTCCTGCGTGATATATGCTTCATAGGCGGCGTCGTAGAGGATGACGCTGCCCTCGCGGTTTGCATAGTCGACCCACTGCTTCAGGCCGTCGAAATCGATCGCCATGCCGGTTGGATTGTTGGGGAAGCAGAGATAGATCAGATCCGCATGCTCCATGGGGAGCTCCGGCAGAAAATGATTGTCCGCCGTGCAGGGCAAATAGATAAATTTGCTCCAACGGCCGTTGCTCATCAGATCGCCGGAGCGGCCCGCCATAATATTGGTATCGACATACACGGGGTAGATCGGGTCGCATACGGCGACAATGTTATCCGTATCGAAAATATCGCCGATATTGCCCGTGTCGCTCTTTGCGCCGTCGCTGACGAAAATTTCATCGGTGTCGAGCTCGACACCGTAAGCCGCGAAATCGTATGTTCGTATTTTTTCCAACAGGAAATCCTGACCGTATTCCGGCGGATAGCCCTGAAAGCTCTCGGCCTTTGCCATCTCATCGGCCGCTTTATGCATCGCGCCGGTCACAGCAGGGGGCAGGGGGCGGGTCACATCGCCGATGCCCAGACGAATGATATCCGCCTGTGGGTGCGCCGCCTGATAGGCCGCTACCTTTTTGGCAATGGTGGAGAACAGATAGCTGCTCTGGAGCTTTAGAAAATTTTCGTTCATTTTCATCGTGCGGACCATCCTTTCCCTGGGGATCAAAATATACCTGTGTGTTTCGGCACGGCCGGAAACAAAAAAGGAAATGCCATCCTTATGGCTGTTGCCACCCCAAATTCATTGGGTCACATTCGCAGTCGCAGATCAACGCGGCGGGGCCGGTCATCCAGACGGAGCCGGTGCGCTCGTCCCATTCGATTTCGAGATCGCCGCCGCGCAGGTGGACGAGCACCCGGCGGCCTGTCCGCCCGTTTAAGATACAGGCGACCGCCACGGCGCACGCGCCGGTGCCGCAGGCCCAGGTTTCGCCGCTGCCGCGCTCCCAGACGCGCATCTTGACCTCCCGGTCATTGAGAACATTGACGAATTCGGTGTTGACCCCGTCGGGGAAGAGCGAGTCGCGCTCAAATTTCGGGCCGAAGTCCTCCAGCGGGAATTGCACCACATCCATATAATCCTCAAATACGACGCAGTGTGGATTCCCCATGGAAACGCAGGTGATATGGGCGTGAATGGGTTTTATGGTGCGATCGTTTTCTATTTTAACCTGTTGATTGACGATCTGTTCCCCGGGCAGCCTGACTGGGATTTCGGCGGGCGTAAGGATCGGCTTGCCCATATCGACGCGTACGGTTTGGACGGCGCCGCCCTCAATGTTGAGATAGAGCGTTTTGACGCCGCTCAGGGTCTCGACCGTGACTACGTCTTTTCTGACAAGCCCGCGGTCGTAGACGTATTTACCCACGCAGCGCACGCCGTTGCCGCACATTTTGCCGCGCGAGCCGTCTGCATTGTAGATATCCATTTTACAGTCCGCAATTTTGCTCGGCTCAATGAGGATGATCCCGTCCGAACCGACGCCGAAATGAATATCGCTGAGTTTGACAGCCAACGATTCCGGGTTTTCGACGGGCGTTTCAAAGCAGTTGAAATACAGGTAGCAGTTGCCGATGCCGTGCATCTTGGTGAATTTCATCGAATCATCCCCTTTTAAAAACCTGAATCCCCTGGGCCAGCACCTGCCGTGCCGTATCTGCCATGCGCGCGCCGGAGGCCATGCTGTGCTTCTGGAGCAGGCGATGCGCCTCGGGCTCGGAGAGCGAGAGCTCCCGCATGAGAAGCGCCTTTGCGCGGGAGACGAGCTCCTTTTCCCCGCTGGAGCGGCCCTGCTCCCCATGCGCGCCGAAGGATACGCCCGAGGTGCTCGCAAGCGTTTGAACCGTGCTGATAAATTCCAGCCGGTTCAGCGGCAAATGGAGGCTTACCACATTGCTGTAGCCCTGCACGGGAATCTGGCCGGAGGAAAGCAGCTCCACCAGGTCGAACCCGGAGGGCAGCATCTGGGCCAGCTGCGCTGGGGAAAGATCGGGAAGCCGCCCGCAGACCACCACACCATCTGGCAGTGCGCTTGCAGCCGTGAGAATCTCCGCGCCGGAACCATACATGCCGGTCACGGGGATCGATGCGCTCACGAGGACCTTTTTCAACTGCACAGCGGCTTGGGCACGCGGGAGAGCAAGGAGAATGGCTTTCATCGCGCCCCGCCTCCCCGCTGTCCTGTTTACTGATATCCTTTATTATATAGCCTGCCCTGAGAGAAATCAATTGTCAGAATGCGCGGGATCAGTCTTTGATCGTTTTCAAAAAATGGGCATGTTGTTAAAGAATGCGGCACGAGCTTTCGGGGGTGACTTCCGGATGCTTCTGTGGCAGAATGGGCCCTATCATAAAAGAAGTGTTTTTATGTGGATCCAAGTATTTTCCGGTGCACAACAGGACAACGATTTCCATCGTCTGTAGCTGTGAGGTCTCACAGGCTGCAGACGCTAGAAGCACTGCGGCAATATCCGAAAAAATGCAGCTTAGCGGCGATCCTTGTGATTATTTATGCATGATATTGGGCAGATATTGCATATTTTCTCTGTTTTCAGTGCGCGAACAGAATATTATATGTATAATGCCTGAGAAGGCACGTATTCTGAAGGCATAATTTGTGCGCAATGCCGTTCTTTCGATTTTTCACTTTTTTAGGCGGATTTCTGTTGAAATCCGGGAGGAAACATGCTAATATTAACGTTTAGAAAAGGGGAAAACAGCCCTTTCCGCACGGCGTTATGCTTCCCTTCGCGGGAAACAGCGGGGACCGGCAGACGCGCCGAACCCGCTTCTTTTTTTGCCCGTTTGGGCCCAATGATTACGATTCAGGAAGGCACGGTGAAGCCAGTGAGAGCTTATCTGGTTCTGGAAGACGGTTCCATCTATGAGGGTGAGGCCCGCGGCGCATTCCGCGAAATGGCATGCGAGGTCGTGTTCAACACCTCCATGACCGGGTACCTGGAAATTTTGACCGATCCGTCCTATGCCGGGCAGGGCGTGGTCATGACATACCCGATGATCGGCAATTACGGCGTCAGCCGTGAGGATTTTGAATCCATCCGTTTGCAGCCGTGCGCATTCTTTTTGCATGAATTGTGCGATACACCTTCCAATTTTCGCAGTACTGCTTCTTTGGAAGCGGTGCTCAAAGAATTTGATATTCCCTGCATCGTCGGCCTCGATACGCGCGCGATTGTCAAAAAGCTGCGGGAAAGCGGCACCATGCGCGGTATGATGACCGGCGATCTTTCTAACATGAAGCGCTGCATGGATGTGATCCGGAATTTTCGCCAGATTGATCTGGTGGAAAGTGTGAGCATCCCGGAGCCTGAGGTGGTGGGCGCGGGCAACACCGGCCCGAAGATCGCGCTGATGGATTTCGGCGTCAAGCACAATATCGCGCGGAGCCTGGCAAGCCGCGGCTGCGAGGTCACGGTTTACCCCTGCTTCGCCACGGCGGCAGAGATCATCGCCGCAAAACCGGACGGGCTCATGCTCTCTAACGGCCCCGGCGACCCGAAGGACTGCACGGGGATCATCAAAGAGATTGCGAAGCTCTATGATTACGGCATGCCCACCTTCGCCATCTGCCTGGGGCATCAGCTCATGGCACTCTCGCAGGGCGGCGACACCGAGCGCATGAAATATGGGCACCGCGGTGCAAACCATCCGGTCAAGTTCCTGGAGGAGGACCGTTCCTACATCTCCTCGCAGAACCACGGCTATATGGTCAAGGCCGAGGGCCTGCCGGAGAATGCGGAGGTCAACTGCATCAACGTCAACGACGGCACCGTCGAGGGCGTTGTCTACCACGGGAAGCCGGTGTTCACCGTCCAGTTCCATCCGGAGGCCTCCCCAGGGCCGCACGATACGTCGTTTCTGTTCGACAAGTTTATCGGTATGATTGAGAAGGAGGAGCTGCAATGATCGATCAAAGCATCAAAAAAGTCCTCGTCATCGGCTCCGGCCCCATCATCATCGGCCAGGCGGCGGAGTTCGACTACGCGGGCACGCAGGCCTGCCGCTCCCTGCATGAGGAGGGCGTGGAGGTCGTGCTGGTCAACTCCAACCCCGCCACCATCATGACGGATAAGGACATTGCGGACAAGGTCTATATCGAGCCGCTGACCATCCCGACCGTGCGCCGCGTGCTGGAGGTGGAAAAGCCGGATTCCATCCTGCCGACGCTGGGCGGCCAGACGGGCCTGAACCTCGCCATGGAGCTGGAGGAGAAGGGCATTTTGAAGGAGCTCGGCGTGCGGCTGATCGGCATCAACGCCGATGCGATCAAGAAGGCGGAGGACCGGCAGGCGTTTAAAGATACGATGCTTTCCATCGGCGAACCCTGCGTCGCCTCCAGGGTGGTGGAGACGGTGGAGGACGCGCTGGAATTTTCCGCCTCCATCGGCTACCCCGTCATCGTCCGCCCGGCCTACACGCTCGGCGGCACCGGCGGCGGCATTGCGGATAATGAGGAGGAGCTGCGCGAGATCGCACACAACGGCATCCGCCTCTCCCGTGTCGGGCAGGTGCTCATTGAGCGCTGCATCGCGGGCTGGAAGGAAATTGAATATGAGGTGATGCGCGATTCCAAGGGTAACTGCATCACCGTCTGCAATATGGAAAACCTCGACCCGGTGGGCGTACATACGGGCGATTCGATCGTCGTCGCGCCCAGCCAGTCGCTCTCTGATAAGGATTATCAGATGCTGCGCTCCTCTGCGCTCAATATCATTTCCGCCTTGGGCATCCAGGGCGGCTGCAACGTCCAGTACGCATTGAACCCCGATTCCTTTGAATACGCGGTCATTGAAGTGAATCCCCGCGTTTCCCGCTCCTCCGCGCTGGCCTCCAAGGCGACGGGCTACCCGATCGCGCGCGTGGCGGCGAAGATCGCGCTCGGGTTAGGGCTCGATGAGATTCCAAACGCGGTCACGGGCAAGACCTTCGCAAGCTTTGAGCCTGCGCTCGACTACTGCGTGGTCAAATTCCCGAAGTGGCCCTTTGACAAATTCGTCACCGCCAAGCGCACCCTCGGCACGCAGATGAAGGCGACCGGCGAGGTCATGGCGATTTCCCGCTCCTTTGAGGCAGCGCTTTTAAAGGCGGTGCATTCGCTCGAAGAGCACCGCGAGAGCCTGATGGTGCCCGCTCTTCTGGAGATGAGCGATGAAGCGCTCATCGAGCAGCTTCACCATATTGATAATGAGCGCATTTACGCCGTCGCCGCGGCGATTTACAACGGGATTTCGCTCGAAACCATCCATGCGATCACAAAGATCGACTACTGGTTCCTCTATAAAATCCAATCCATTACGGATATGGAGAAAAAGCTGCGCAGCGGCGTGTGCGACAAGGAGACCCTGCTGCAAGCAAAGCGCATGGGCTTTTTGGACAGCGTGATTGCCAAGGATATCGGCATCACGCCCGCGGCGGTCAAGAATATGCGCAAAATGTGGGGCATCCAGCCCTCTTTCTCCGTTGTCGATACCTGTGCTGCAGAATTCCGGGCGCAGACGCCATATTATTATTCCGATTACGGCGTGGAGAACGAGGTGGATCCCTCTTGCGACCGCAAAAAGGTGCTGGTGCTCGGCTCCGGCCCGATCCGCATCGGGCAGGGCATTGAGTTTGACTACTGCTCCGTCCACTGCGTGTGGGCGCTGAAAAAGGCGGGCTATGAGACGGTGATCGTCAACAACAACCCGGAGACGGTCTCCACAGATTTCGACGTGGCGGACAAGCTCTATTTCGAGCCGCTCACGCCCGAATATGTGACCAACATCGTGGAGCTTGAAAAGCCGGATGGCGCAATCGTCCAGTTCGGCGGCCAGACGGCCATTAAGCTCACCGAAACACTCAACGATCTCGGCGTGAAAATCCTTGGCACGGATGCCGACCATGTCGACGCGGCGGAGGACCGCGAGCGCTTCGATGAGATCCTCGAGCTGTGCGCCATCCCGCGCCCGAAGGGGCAGACGGTCTTTACGGAAGAGGAGGCGCTCACCGCCGCGCATATGCTGGGTTATCCCGTGCTGGTGCGCCCGAGCTATGTGCTCGGCGGGCAGGGGATGCAGATTGCCGCTTCCGACGCGGATATCTGTGAATTTATGGCGATCATCAACCGCACCGTGCAGGATCACCCTGTGCTGGTCGATAAATACCTCATGGGGCAGGAGGTCGAGGTTGACGCGATCTGTGACGGCCGTGATATCCTGATCCCAGGCATCATGGAGCATATCGACCGCGCGGGCATCCACTCGGGCGACTCGATCTCCGTCTACCCCGCCATCAGCCTGAGCCAGAAGGTGCAGGATACGATCGTGGATTATACGCGCCGCCTTGCCTCCGCCTTGGAGGTGGTCGGCATGATGAATATTCAGTTCATCGTTTACAACGAGACGGTCTATATCATCGAGGTAAACCCCCGCTCCTCCCGGACGGTGCCCTATATCAGCAAGGTAACGGGCATCCCCGCCATCGCGCTCGCCACGCGCGCCATGCTCGGCGGGCGGCTGGCTGATATGGGCTACGGCACCGGCCTTTACCGCCACAGCGGCTACTACGCGATCAAGATGCCTGTATTCTCCTTTGAGAAGATTCTCGGCGCGGATACCAGCCTCGGCCCGGAGATGAAATCCACCGGAGAGGTGCTCGGCATTTCGAAAAGCTACGACGAAGCGCTGCTCAAAGCCTTCGACGGCGCGGGCGTGCACCTGCCGAAGGATGGTAAGATCATCGTTACCGTCCGCGATAAGGATAAGGCCGAGGTCTGCGAAATGTTTAAAAACATGAAGGATATGCAATTCCGGCTCTATGCCACGCCCGGCACGCGCAAGGCGCTCATGGAGGCGGGCGTGCAGGCCGAGCCGGTCAACAAGATTTCCGGCGAATCGCCCAATATCCACGATATGCTTGCGGCGGAGGACGTTTCCCTCATCATCAACACGCCCACACACGGCAGGCTTGAAAACCGCGACGGCTTCAAATTGCGCCGCCTGGCGGTGGAGGCCGGCTGCTCGTGTCTGACGAGCCTTGATGCAGCGAAGGCAATCATGGAGAGCACGCGTATTGTTGAATCGGACACGGTGAATTTGACGGATATTGCGACCCTGTAAAAGTTTAAAAAAAGGCTGCCCACAGCGCGTCTTCGTGCTGTGGGCAGTGGTTGTTATGCAGACTGTCCGCTATGCTTTTGAGTCAGGCCCGGCTCATGTGGGATACCTCCCGTTCAGTTGCTATTTGTTAAAGTTCTATGATTATGATGCTAAAAGAGGGCCTTACCATGTCTTTTTCAATTTGATCGCGCCTGACTCCCATAGCGTAGGATATGTATCCGTGATAACAAAACCCACATTTTGATAAAAAGCGACCGTAGAAAAATAGACGGGCTTGGATTCCGGCATTACGGTCATTAATTCGATCGTGCGCAAGCCCATTTCATCGAGATACGCGACGAATTTATCCATCAATATTTTTCCATAGCCTTGCCCTCGATAGGCCCTTTTGGTGGCAAATAAAGTGATGTGCGGGCATCCGTCCAGGCATGTGAAAACAAGGAATGAGACCATTTCGCCATCGTTCCAAAGGCAGGCGGCTCTCTGGAAAAGCAGATCGTTTCTGACATCGGCAGGTACGTTCTCCGTGAAGTAGTCGGCGGTGTAATCCTGAGCGATCGCCACGATTTGCGCAATGGTATTCTGTGACGGTTCTTTTTCGACGGTAAAAATCATCTCAATCTATTCTCCCTTTTTACTATAACGTTTCGTTCAGTATTCATTATCCAACAGCTATAGCAGGAGTGCAAGCGTTTGCGGTATTTTTTGGAAGGAGTGACCATTATGAAACGGATAGGGTGGATAGCATGATTGCGCTGATCCTTTCCTTCCTGTTCCTGCGCTGCGGAAATCGAATCGTTTGAAGCGTTTTATCGGGCTTTGGCGGATTGTGACGTCTCCCGGGAGGGGGATGTGCTGCGCGTGAAAAGCGCTCAAAGTGGCCGGACGGTACAGCTCACGTTTGATGAGGAGCAGGGCGCCCGGATGGTGCGGTTCTCCATGGATCGGTAAGCGGTTTGATAAAATAATGAGAGATCAAATAAAATACAGCGCCCTGTGCAGATGTGTGCAGGGGCGCTGTGGGATATCCGGATTATTTAGCACGCCATAAAAAGGGCGGCCAGTTTACCGCTTTGCCTTGTGCTTACGCAACTCAATCACAGTTTGCCCGGCATTGTAGGAGGCGCGGATCGTTTTGATGCGCGTGCTGGTGAGCTCGTTCCGCACCATATTCTTGAGCACTTGCCCGTGGCTGTAGCCGTGAATCACGATAATCTCCTTTACCTCTTCCGGCGCGTTGTCGATGAGCATGTCGAGCCGGAAGCGGGCCTCACGCGCGTGCATGCCGTGGATGTCTACGGTCATCTGGCCGCCCTGACGGGTTACCTGAAGCAAAGTGCCTCTCCCCCTTTCTAAAAAATGAAGAGAAAGGGCAGAGAACGCCCGTTCCCTGCCCCATTGCAAGTTTCCAATTATTGCGGCTGATTGTCTCCGCCCTGCTCTTGTTTTGCCTTATCCGCCGCCTCGCGCTTGCCCTGAGGCGTGTCGCGGTAATACTGCGTCTTCGGGTGCGGATGCTCCCTGGAGGCCCAGAGCTGATCCGCCTCCGGCGCCCATGCAGCGGCAAATTTATCGCACTTGGCACAGAGCGTTTCCGCACTTTCCGGTGAAATCAGGTCTGTGGATTTCGCGCCTGATTCTTCGATCATCCTGCGCAGGCAATCCGGGTTTTCCAGCATCGGGCAGGGGCGCAGATGGTTGTCGTTAAACGGCTGGCCGCGCCAGTAGGCCTGAAACAGGGGGCGGCGCAGCGCTTCAATGAGCGTGTGCGTGCGGATATTGGAATCCGAGAAGTGGATGAACACGCAGGGCTCGATATCGCCCGCGGAATTAATGTGGAAATAATTGCGCCCGCCCGCGATGCAGCCGCCGACGTATTCGGCATCGTCCTGAAAATCGAAGACGAACATGGGCTTGCCAGTTTTGCCATTGCGCATTTTGCGCAGCCAGTCATACATATGCCTGCGCTGCTCCGGCGTGGGGATCAATTCCGGGTAAGCGTCGTGCCCCACCGGCATATAGTTGAAATAGGCGCCGAATTTGACGCCCTTCTCAATCATCAGGTCGATGAATTCGTCGCTTGTGACCGCGTCGACGTTTTGGCTCGTATAGCAGACGGAGATGCCGAAGAGGAGCTTATTTTGCTTTAACAGGTCCATCGCATGCATGACCTTGTCGTACACGCCGTCGCCTCGGCGGCTGTCGTTGCTCTCGCGGGTGCCCTCGATGCTGATGGCGAGGGCAAAGTTGCCCACGCGCTTCATTTCGTCGCAGAATTTCTGGTCGACGAGCGTTGCGTTCGTATAGGCAAGGAAGGCGCAATCCGGATTCTCCTCACACAGGCGGATCACGTCGTCCTTGCGCACGAGCGGCTCGCCGCCCGTGAACATATAAAAATGCGTTCCCATCTCCTTGCCCTGGCGGATGATGTCGCTGAGCTCCTCATAGCTCAGGCTCTGGCGGTGGCCGTATTCCGCCGCCCAGCAGCCCTTGCATTTGAGGTTGCATGCGCTCGTCGGGTCAAGCAGGATGATCCAGGGGATATTGCACTGGTATTTTTCACGGTTTTCGCGCACGGTCTTGGTGCCATAATACGCGGCATGCAGGCCCAGCGCGAGAAACATCTTTTTAATTACATCGTGATCGATATCGCGCAGGATATTCATTGCAAACTGGTTCCAGACGTTATCGGGATCCTCCGCGCCCCTGCGAATACCCTCCATCGACTTGGCCGGAAAGAGATTCCCGACGATGCCCTGGACCTTGTCCACCAGCTTCAAAAGATTTGCCTGCGGATCTTTGTCCACATATTTGAGCAGCTGGTCGAGAACAGCCCCTGCCGCCGCGCGTTGTGCTTTATGCTTGACAGCCATTTGATATAATCCCTCCCTGCGGGCCGCAATAGCCCACTGTCTTAGTGTACGTGATTATGGAAGGGATGTCAATAAAAGAAGTGTGAACTTCGAATGAATTTACTGCAGAATCTTTATTTTGTCTATCTTTTCATCTGCGCTTTGCGCTGCGCCGCCGCGCCTGCCGGCAGGGCCACCGTGAAGGCCGTTCCCTGGCTGCCGCTCTGCACGCCGATCTTTCCGTGATGCGCCTCCACGATGCTCTGCGCGATCGAAAGGCCGAGCCCGTATCCGCCCTGCGCGCGTGTGCGGGAGCTGTCCACCCGGTAAAACCGCTCGAAGATATGGGAGAGCTGCCCGGCGGGAATCTGCGCGCCGGTATTGTGTACCGTCAGCACGGCCTTGTCCTGCGCCGTTTGCAGCCGGAGGGTGATTGTCCCGCCCTCGTCGGAGTATTTGACCGCATTGTCCAGCAGGATGGCGGTCAGGCGGCGCAACCGGTCCTCATCGCCCTGGATTACAATATTCTCCGCGATCTCGCTGGTGAGCGTTTTATTCTGCTCAAAAGCGACGGATTCGAATGGCAGCACGCTGCTCCAGACCACATCGCTGAAATTGACCTCGGAGAGCGTAAGCGCTTCCTGCATGTCGTCCGCCTGTGCGAGAAAGAGGAGGCTACCTACAAGCTCCTTCATGCGTGAGGCCTCCGCCTGCGTGTATTCGAGCCATTTAATCTGGCTCTGTACCGTTTCCTCCCGGTGGGAGAGGACGATGCCCATATTGGCGAGGATCACGGTCAGGGGCGTTTTTAATTCATGGGAGGCGTCCGCGACGAACTGCCGCTGCTGTTTCCAGGATTTTTCAATCGGGCGCAGCGCCCACCGCGCGAGGAACAGGCTGATCACGAAGAAGGCAAGCAAGCCGAAAAATCCCACAAGCGCGGAGGTCTCCAGCAGGGAGGTCAGGCTCTCGATTTCATTCGTACGGTCCGCGAAGGCGATGCGGCTGCCCTGAACAAGGAAGCGCAGGTTTTCCCCGCGGATGATGCCGGAGCTTTTTTCCTGCGCCAATGCGTTGGAGACAATGGCCTCCAGCGCAGATTCATCCGTGACCGTCACCTCCTCGCCGAAGATTTCTTTGACGGAATTGTCGCCGTTCAGCTCCACATAAAAGGCGGCCGTCATCATTTTTCGCGGTTCTTTTTCGTTAGGAGGTTTGCCGCCACCGATCTCCCGCTTGGGGAAATCGGTATCCCCGCTGCGCATCACGCGCTCCATGGCCTGTGTGCTGTCCATCTCCAGCCGGTGATAGGAGGAGGCGAGCACGGCGGCGAACACGATGGTCAGCACAAGGGTGACCAGGAGCATATTGACCAATACAAATTTCCAGCGTAGTTTATTCAGCATGAGCCCCGTCCTCCAGATGGTAGCCGAGCTTGCGCGCGGTGGAGATTTGAACCGTGCTGTTCAGGAAAGCAAGCTTTTTGCGCAGGAAGGAGATGTATGCCTCCACGTTATTGTCCTCCGCGTCCGATTCGCTGCCCCAGATCTTCAGAAGCAGCGTCTCCTTGGAGAGGACGATATTGGGGTTTGACATCAGCAGGCGGATCACCTCAAACTCCTTGAGCCCTAGGCGGACGCTTTTCGTGCCGCACTGCAGCGTGTAGGCGGCGAGGTTGAGTGTCAGGTCGCCAAAGGCAAGCTCGTTTAACACCACGTCGCCCTGCCTGCGCGAAAGCGCGCGTATACGCGCGAGCAGCTCCTCTGTGAAGAAGGGCTTCGTCAGGTAGTCGTCCGCGCCGCAGTCCAGGCCGGTTACCTTATCCTGTACCTCATCCTTTGCCGTCAGGAGCAGCACAGGGGTCTGATCCTTCTGCGCGCGCAGCTCGCGCACCACCTCGAACCCGTTTTTCTGCGGCAGCATGACGTCCAGCACGATCACGTCATAGATCCCGCTGAGTGCGTAATCAAGGCCGGCCTCGCCATCATGTACGATGTCGGCGGTATATTTGTTTTCCGTCATAATCTGGCCGAGCGCTTCGGCCAGGCGGACTTCATCTTCCACGATCAGGATTCGCATATTGGACACATCCTTTTGCTTTGAGGCTATTTTAGCATGCCGCGCCTCATTTTTCTACCCTCGGGCATTGTAATCAAATAAGCTGAAACCATTCTGAAAGTTTTTTTCAGAAGAATTTCAGAAAACCGGATTATACTGATGGCTGTACGGAGGCGGAATGTGTGTGCCCGCCTTCAGAAAACCGGCGAAGGAGACAAAGAACATGGCCATAGCAACCTTCCAGCGGTATGAAAAGAAATATCTGCTGAATTTGACGCAGTATCAGGCGCTCCTGCCTGTGATGGAACAGCATATGACGCCGGATATCTACTGTAAAAACGGCGAGGAATATGAAATCTACGGCCTGTATTATGATACGGAAAACAGCGATCTGATCCGGCATTCGCTTTCCCATCCCTATTATAAGGAGAAGCTGCGCGTGCGCAGCTATTGGATTCCGCGCTCGCCGGAAGAGCCTG
This sequence comes from uncultured Oscillospiraceae bacterium, assembly GCA_900549825.1. Classification (GTDB taxonomy): domain Bacteria; phylum Bacillota; class Clostridia; order Oscillospirales; family Acutalibacteraceae; genus Fimivicinus. The sequence continues at coordinate 17,685 of URQB01000003.1, forward strand.
TATTCGTTGAGCTGAAAAAGAAAATTGGCGGTATCACGACGAAACGGCGTGCGCAGCTTCCCTTGCAGGAGGCCTATCGGATGCTCGCGGGCGGCGCGCCGCCGGTAATGTCTGATTACCTTTCGCGGGAAGTGCTTCTGGAAATTTCCGGTTTTTTATATATCTATGAGGTTCGTCCAGCCGTATATATCAGCTATAAGCGGCTGGCCCTGACCGGCAAGGACGATCCAAACCTGCGCATTACCTTTGACCGGGATATCTGCACGCGGCGTGAAAAGCTTCTGCTGGAGGCGGGCTCCTTTGGCAGCCTTCTGATCCCGGAGGAGGATCGCCTCATGGAGATCAAAACGCTGGGCGCGCTGCCGGTGTGGCTCGTCCGGGAGTTATCCGCGCAGAAAATTTACAGCCAAGGCTTCTCGAAATACGGTACAGAATTTCAGCAAAGGCTGCGTACACCGCCATCCGATCCGGGGAAAGGGCCGGGTGCACTGCGGCAGATCTTCTGATTTCGCAATCGTTTATGTAGTATATAGAAAGGATCGATTTTCATGCTTAATACGCTTTTTTCTTCGGTAGCAGGCGATCTCAGCCCGCTGAATGCCTGCCTGATTATTGGCTCATCCCTGCTGCTGGGGCTGCTCATCAGCCTGACCTATCTTGCAACGCACCAGAAGGAAGGCTATGCCCGCAGCTTTCCCGTTACACTGATCATGCTCCCTGCCATTATCGCGATTATTATACTTCTGGTTGGCAATAACGTGGCGCGGGCGTTCAGCCTGGCGGGTGCGTTTTCACTGATCCGCTTCCGCAGCGCACCGGGCGATCCAAAGGATATCGCCTATGTGTTTTTTACCCTCGGCGTGGGTCTTGCCTGCGGCATGGGATATATTGGCTATGCAGTGCTGTTTGCCGTGATCCTGTGCGCAGTGATGGCATGCCTGCAGGCGGTTCGTTTTGGCCAGCCGAAGACAGAGCGGATGACGCTGAAAATCACAGTACCGGAAAACTTGAATTTCCATGGCCTGTTCGACGACCTGCTGGAGCAGTATACAGTATCCTGGACGCGCAGGAAGGTCAAAACCAGCGATTTCGGCGCATTGTTCGAGGTTGTTTTTGATATCCAGATGGAGGACGAGGCCGGGCAGAAGGAATTTTTGGATGCGATCCGCCAGCGCAACGGGAACCTGAATATTTCCCTGACGCTTGCAGGCGAGCCGGAGGGGACGTTCTAACGCCGCCGCGGGCAAAAATATTTGACATCTCCATACCCCTTTCCGTATTGGCCCTGCCCTGTGTGAATACGCATAGGGCGGGGCCAAATCGAATATTGCTCTGCTCCGCTGATGCTAAGGCCGTTTGACATTAGGAGAGGGAACGATTAGAATTTAGGAGAGGCCCTTTCTGGAGGCTATCAAGCAATATTGGCACCGCTATTACGCAGCAGGTGGATGGCGTCGCTATGATTCTGTCGAACCGGCGCATATCTACCTATCTCAACGCGCTTGCTGAAGCAGGCTTTTTCATCGAAAAAATGGTGAAACAAACAGACCGGCAAACGCTTGACTGAATTGCAGATTCAGACGACAGGTCAAGGAAAGCTCAAAAGTTACCGTTATCGTTTGTCTTCAAAGCATGGAAAATCGAATTGAGTCATCAATCAAATGGGGGAGTGATTTATGTTGCAACAGATTGAAAACGCCCCGATGCCCGGCATCCTGAGCCGGTATCCGTTTGAGGATGTAGAGCTGTACCGGCTGGAGACAGGGGATGAGGAAGGCCGCGTTCTGGGCGGCGTAACGATCCGTGCAGACGGGATCCCCTTCCGCGTCTACAATACCCATCTCTCCTTTGAGAGCACGGAGCTTCGCGCGGGGCAGATTTTCTTCATCAGCAATATATTGAAGGGGAAAGGCCCCTGCATGCCGCTGGGTAAAGCCCTATCATCAGACGGTCTCCGACCACATCATGCTGATGGCCGAAGTTATCGTGGAAAATCCGGAGGCGTAGCCTGGTTATGAAGCTTGAGATGATTTACCGCTATGAAACCCGGCGGGACGTATATCTGACCGCCTATCTGCTCGATCAGGTAGACCGCTGCACCTTTTCCGATGCCCGCCCGGCACTGCTCATCTGCCCGGGGGGAGGATTTGCCTTTTGCTCCAACCGCGAAGCGGAGCCGGTCGCCATGCATTTTGCGGCGCAGGGGTATCAGGTGTTTATACTGCAATATTCTCTGGGAGAACAGGCAGCATTTCCGGCTCCGGTCGGTGACGCAGCATGGGCGATGCGGGCCATCCGCAGGGAGGCGAAGCGATTTTGCGTGAACCCCCAAAAGGTTGCGGTAATGGGCTTTTCCGCAGGCGGCTATATTGCGGCGGGGCTGAGCGCATTCTCGGCGGATCCATCTATCTGCCCGGAGGCGGCGAAGGGCGGTATCCGCCCCGATGCGGCCGTCCTGTGTTATCCGGTCCTGACGGCACACCGGGGCTTGGCGCACGAGGACTCGATCCGGCTGCTGCTCGGGGAAACGGCGGATACGCCGCAGCGGCGCGCGTTCCTTTCGCTGGAAAACCACATTCCGCCCGGCATGCCGCCCGTATTTTTGTGGCACACGGCGGACGATAAAAGTGTGAATGTGCAGAACAGCCTGCTTTTTGCGGCCGCGCTTGCACAGAAGGGGATCCCCTTCGACCTGCATATTTTTGAAACCGGGCACCACGGCCTGGCGGATTGCTCCCTGCGCACCTGTGACAGGCGACATCCCTATCCGGCCCATTGGCTCACGCTTGCACGGGAATGGCTGAGCAAACAGCTGAATTTTCAAACCTGATTTCGGGTGCAAAAGAAACCGCCGCAGCGGCCAGCCTGTCGAAAAAGCAAGCAACGTTCGCCAAAAGGCACAAAGGCTGTGAATGGCTCATGCAAAGCGGAATTTTTTGAGGCCTGAAAACGACCCTGGTCCTCCCTTGCGTATCCAGAGGAATCGAAGCGGAGGCCTTCCAGTTGCCTTGCATGCGCTCAGGCCGCGCGAGGCCCTCCCTTTTGCCTTCTCGCAAAAGGAAGCAAAAGGAGCCACGGGAGCACATCTCCCGTGACCCTCTGATGGACGGCACTGCGGCAGCTTTTTTTCAATCTGCCACACCACAACGCGTTCGGCGAGCCGCCCAAAAACTTACTCGTGTTTGGGAAGATCCGCCGGCCGTATTCCAATGTGTCATTTATTTGAATAAAAGAGAAATAAACCCTTTTGTGTTTTCTTCGATTTAGTCGATCTCAATTTTCAGGCAGATCGGCAGCTCGAATTGCTCGTTTGTATCAACGCGCAGCTCCAGAAATTTCTCCGCCTGGGCATAATCGACCTTGCAGCCCCTTCCCAACAGCGATACGCCGCGGATATCGTAATTGAGCGCGTCGTCTCTCGCACCGAGGGAGAACAGCCGGTATGTATTCTTTGCATTGGGCTTGAGCGCAAACACATAGAGTGTGCCGGGCCGGTAGGTGAAGCGGAAATCCTTTTTGGTAAAGGAGAACTTTTCTTTGAAGGAGCCGCCGGAATTGGAGGGCCCTTCGCCGAAAATCCGGTAAGGGGATGTATCGTAGATTGCCTCGCCGTTTTGCTTAAGCCATTTTCCGATTTCGCGCAGGGCCTTTTCCTCCTCCGCGCAGATCGTGCCGTCCGCCTTCGGACCGACGTTGAGCATGAGGCATCCGTTTTTGCTGACTACGTCGATGAGGTTGCAGATGAGCTCGTAGGGCGTTTTGAAATCGTTGCCCTCCGTGTATCCCCAGGAATTTTTTGCAATAGCGGTATCGTTTTGCCAGGGACGGGGATTGATCGCAGCAAGTTGCCCGCGCTCGATATCCAATACGGCGCACTCGTACATCACGCCGTCCCATTTATAAAAGACGCAGACCTCCATGCCCCATTCGCGGGAGCGGTTATAGTAATATGCCAGGAATTTTTTCATGTAGGGGCGGAAGGCGTGCTGCCGCACCCACCAGTCAAAATAAATGGTGTAGGGGCGGTTGACGTCGACGAGCTCGCAGGTGGAGGCGAGCCAGTCTTCCAGCCATTCCTTCGTGGGGACGAGGGAGCCCTCCGAGCGGCGGCTTGGGTCGCCCTTTGCCTTTGCAACGGCAGGACCGTAGAATTCCCGGTATGCTTCATCCTGCACATCGCTGCCAGGGATATCGCGTCCGCCGTTCATGAACCAGTAGTGCTCGGCGCGGTGGCTGGAAGAGCAGTATTTCACGCCGTGGGCCTCCAACTCCTTTTTGAGCTCTCTGTACACATCTTGCTTCGGCCCCATCTGGACGGCGTTCCATTCACATAGCTCGCTCGGATACATCTTGAAGCCGTCGTGGTGCTCGCCGACCGGGGTGACATATTTCGCGCCGCTCTCCGCAAAGAGTTCCGCCCATGCCTTCGGGTCATATTTTTCCGCCCTGAACTGCGGGACGAAATCTTTGTAGCCAAAATCCGCCCCATAGGTCTTCAAATGGTGCGCGTGGGCCTTGCTGCCTTTCTGGTACATCAGGCGGGAATACCATTCGTTATAATAGGCAGGGACGGAATAGACGCCCCAGTGGACGAACAGGCCGAATTTCGCCCGCGCGTACCAATCCGGAATGCCGTAGTGAGAGAGGCTTTCCCAATTGTCCTTGAACGGGCCCTTGTCAATCACCTCGTCGATGGTTTGCAGGTATGATTGCACTTTTGCGGGATTGCTCAAAAAACACACGCTCCTCGAGATCATTTTTGTTGCATTTATATTAAAGGCATCTGCCAGGAAAGTCAATCGAAACATATGATTTTTTGTTCTTTTGATTTGTAAAGGAGAAAAATTTTTTGCGTGTAAAAAAACGGCAGGTAAATTCCTGTAAAGGATATATGAAATTTGATTTTTGTGTAGAATATAACATGATTTAACGATTTTGATTGCATAGGAGCAGGGGATGTTACATGGAGCGTGAATTCGCAGCCCGGGAGCGGAAACGGGATTTCCTATATTTTCATTTTTGGCCCTGGTGTTACCGGTTGTTTTCAAAACGGACGGTAAAACAGAAGCTGGCCGTTTTTGCAAACGATTGTGTCCGCACATTGCCGGACAATATGAAGTGCCTGTATGATGAACTGTCCAGCCGCGGCTACCGCTGTGTCTTATGCCTGAAACCAAAGCATGCCTCAAACCCAATCAGTGCGCAAGTGCGCTCTTTTTGTAACTATCTACGGTTCATTTATTATTACGCGCAGTGCCGCTGTGTTTTCCTGACCGATTATTATTTCCCGGTCTATGCGGTCAAGCCGCGGGAGGGCACCCGGGTGATTCAGCTTTGGCATGCGTGCGGTGCTTTTAAAAAATGGGGCTACTCTACCCTTGGAAATGCCTGGGGGGATAAAAAGGGTCGCATGATCGAGCGCTATCCCATTCACAATACCTATACGGACGTGCCTGTTTCCGCGGAAAAGGTGATCCCCTATTACGCGGATGCTTTTCGATGCGATCAGAGCCTGATCAAGCCGCTGGGCGTCCCGCGGACGGACCGTTATTTTGACCTTGATTTTATTTCGCAGGCGCGCGGCCGCGTGCTTTCCTGTTTCCCGGAGATTGGCAGCCGGAAAATCATCCTGTATGCCCCCACTTTCCGGGGGACATCCATGTATGACGCGCACAATGACACGATGCCGGATTACCGTGCAATGCGGGAAGCATTGGGGTCGGAATACGTTATCGTGAATAAACTGCATCCATTTGTGGAGCAGAACCAGGCAGGAGCCTCATCCCCATCGGCTGATTTTGTGTTTACAGCAGGGAAGGATTTGCCGATCGAGGTTTGCCTGTGTGCGGCAGATTTGCTGATATCGGACTATTCGTCTCTGATTTTTGAATATGCGCTCCTGGAGCGTCCAATGGTGTTTTTTGCCTATGATCTGGATACATACGATGGGGAACGCGGCTTTTATCGGCCGTACCGTTCTTTTGTGCCGGGCCCGATTGCAGCGAATACCGGGGAGCTGATACGCGCTGTGAAGCAATTAGGCGGGCAGTGCCCTGAGCAAGTGCTGAAATTCAAGCAGGACTATATGAACGCCTGTGATGGACATGCCGTGGAGCGGATTCTCGGTTTGATTCTGTAAAAGGAGGATGATTATGCTGTTCCCTTATGACATATCCGTGATCGTCCCGATTTATAATTCGGAACCGTTTGTAAAGCCATGTATGGAATGCCTGCTGAGGCAGACGGCCGGCTTCTCCCGTATGGAGGTGCTGCTCGTCAATGACGGCTCGACCGACGGCAGCGAGGAAATTTGTCGCCGATTCGCACAGCAGTATGAAAACGTACACCTGATCTCTCAGGAGAATCAGGGCGTGTCTGCGGCGCGAAATACCGGGATCCGGGCGGCCCAGGGGAAGTATATCCTTTTTCTGGATTCGGACGATACGATTTCGGAAAATGCTGCGCAGGAGATCATCGCCTTTTTTGATGCGCACTATGAGGAAATCGATCTTTTGACATACCGCCTGTATTACCGCAATGAAAAGGGTCAGACCTATGGGCACACGCGCTATCAGATCTTGAAAGAAACCGCTGTGTATGATCTGGAGGAGAATATCCATATCGCGCAGAGCAGCATGAATGTTTGCGTTAAGAATTTGTTCCAAAAAAACCGGCTCTTTAATACGAGCCTGGCCCTGGCCGAAGATCAGTTTTACATCATGGAGAATTCCATGCAGAAAAAGAAAATTGGATATGTGAGCGAAGCCTCCTACTTTTATTTCCGCCATTCCGGTGCAACGACGGCCAGCGGCAATCACCCTTATTATTGCTTTGATCATTTCCTTTATTTTTTTCAGCTGCTGAGCGATACCTACCGCCTCCCGGACGGCAGGCTGGACCGCGTGGCGCAGGCCCTGCTGCTGTATAATTTCAACTGGCGCTTAAAGGGAGATGTGCTTTATCCATATCATTATGATGAAAAGGCGTTTGAGTACGCGATGGATCGGCTGCGCTCTTATATTGGCCTGATTGATGACGATGTGATCCTTTCCTCCCCTCATATGGATCCGTTCCATATGCTGTATTTTCTGCGAATGAAGCGCGAGCCCTATCAGATCAGTTATGGGCCGAAGCACTTTGCCATTCATTCCGGCAAAAATCTCTGGGTAGATGAGGACCGCGGTGAAATCGTCTTCCGAAGGACGCGCCTGCGCAGCGGTGTTCTTCATTTGGAGGGTTTTCTCAAATGCCCTGCAAGCGATTTTTATGATATTTCCCTCTACCTGTTGATGGATCGGGAAAAAGGTGGCGTACGGGTTGAGCTTTCCCCGTCGGACTTCAGCAGGTATAAATCGCCGGTGCTCACCAATCGCTTTTTGGCTTTTTCCTGTGATGTCCCGCTGGAAGGGCATGCGCATCTTTCCTTTGAAATCGAGCTGGAGGGCCGGCGTTATCCAACCCGGTATTACTTTACGGTTCGGGCATCCTTCGGAAAAAAACAGAGGGATTTGATGAAGGGGCATGATTTGATTGAGCTTGATTTTCAGGAGACGGAAGAGATTTTCACCGGATTTACGGTTAAAAAGCTGTCCGGGCTTCCATACCTTTGGCAGAAGCTGAAGATGGACGCCCATTATCTGCGGCGCAACTGCAGGGGCTTTTTTTACCGAAAGATGGCCGGAAAACGAAACCATGAGATTTGGCTGTATAACGACCGGCACGGCGTCATCGACAATGCGTATTATCAGTTCAAGCATGATTTTGGCATGCAGGATCATGTGAAACGGTATTATATTGTGGATGCGTTTGCAGATAAAAAGCATTACTTTACGCGGAAAGAAAGAAAAAACCTGGTGAAATTTAAGAGCCTGCGCCATAAATTACTGTTTTTAAACAGCAGCAAGGTGCTCTCTTCCTTCCATTCGCCTGGCGTTTTCTCTCCCTTTGGCAGTATCCCGCTGGCCTATTATGACGATCTGCTGCATTATGAAATGATCTATCTGCAGCATGGCATTCTGCATGCCCATCTGCCCAATCTCTATGCCAAAGAACGCGGCGATATCGACCGGATCGTGGTATCCTCGGCATTTGAGATGGAGAATTTCGAAAAGAACTACGGGTACCTTCCCGAGCATTTTATTCCCAGCGGAATGCCGCGCCTCAGCACGATTGACCGTACCCAAAAGCCGGAGCGGAAGATTATTTTCGCCCCTTCCTGGCGCAAGAATCTGATCGGACCGTACATAGATAACCGGCGTGAACTGATGCCAAAGCAGTTTCTTGCTTCTAAATTCTATCGTGAGATCAGCCAATTCCTGCAATCCAAAGAGCTATCAGATGTGCTGGAACGCTATGATTTGACGCTTGATTTTAAGAACCATCCGATTTTTGAAGAGTACAATGCTTATTTCCAAACGGACAGTAGCCGGATTCGCATCATTTCCGGCCCGACAAAGATCGAGGAGTATCAAATGATGATTACCGATTTCTCATCGATTATCTTTGACTTTGTCTATCTGGACCGTCCGGTTTTATATTTTGTTCCGGATTATGAAATGTTCCGCGCCGGGGTGACGCATACGTACCGGGAGATGGATCTGCCGTTGGAGGAGGGCTTTGGCGCCTTCACGCAGACGGCGGACGAATTGTTCAGCCAGCTGGAGCGCCTGATTGAAAATGATTTTGTGCCGGATCCGGTGTATCAGAAACGGATGCAGAATTTCTTCCTTCACAAGGGTGAGGAGGAAGAACTGCTTTATCAGTATCTGATGCAAAAACAGGATCAGTAATTTAAAAAATTGCCCTGGAAAAGCACTGTGCAGCAGGCTCTTCCGGGGCTTTTTCAATGAAAGGCAACATAGAGATAGGTCATCCCGCTCTTATTCAGGCAGCTGACGCCGTTTCCGAGCGCTGCGTCCATCTGGACTGTAAACCCGCTGCCTGCCACGTTCAGGCCGAGTGTGCCCTGCCCGTTGACGGCGAGGCCGGAATAAACAGTTGTTTTCCCGCTGGTTGCGTCGACGGCGGAGGGCGGGTATCCTGCGGCCATCAGAAAGACGGCCTTTGGGTGAAAGCCGAGCTGGATCGTCCGCTCCGCCGCATTGGTTCCAAAATAGGTGCCCGCGGCAAAAGGCGCGTTCCAGAGGGCTTTGTCGGAGATGGTAACATGCAGATCGCCGTTTTCGAGATGGCCTCCGAGTTTTTCGTCCAGAATGCGGTTATCCTGATTGAAGTCCGCGCGTTTCGGCGTGTCCGCCCCGGCCCAGCTGTTCAGGCCGAGTTTTTCTGTTTTTGCGCTGCTGGGCATTGTTTCACCTCCTTTATGATTCATCGTCCTCCTGCAGCTCCCACCGCAGGGAGAGCGCGTCCCAACTGTCGAATGCCGTGGCGGCCGCATCCAGTGCATCCCAGTTTTTCGCGGGAAGATCCGCCCAGATTTTCAGCTGCGCGGGAAGGCTTTGCTCAATCGCATGGACCGCCGGCGCGCAGCTGGCCAAATCGGATGCCCCGTTTCCAAATCGCAGGCGGAGCGTTGCCGCCGTGAAATCCTCCTCAAGCGAGCCGGAAAAGCCCGCCCGGTGCAAAAGCCCTTCGGTTTCCTCCCGCGTAAAGCCCGGGGGACCGAGTGAAAGGCGGGCAAGGATCCCTGCGCGGCGCTCCGGCAGAGCGGCGTCCTCCTGATGAAGGCCCAGAATGCGCTCCCAAACGGAGAGCTGTTCCGTCGGTGCCGTCTGGATAAAAGCGGCCTGCGTGAGGCGGTCGACGCGTTGTGCCGCGGCTTCGAGGCCTTGCGCGTAAGCGCACAGCTCGGCATGCACGCGGCTCTCGGGCGAGAGGGAATAGAGGCGTAAGGGGCGCAGCATCTGCTCCATTTGTTCCAGTATGGGCAAAGTGTTTCCCTCCTTTACAGCATGGACTGCACGTGAACCGTGCCCGGAACCAGCTTGACGTCTGCCGAGAGCAGGAGATCCTCTGAAGGGGAGATCAGCGCATAATTGGCCACGCCCTCCACATGGAACAGCCGGTCTCCGATCTGGGCGGTCAGCAGCTGGCTTCCCAGCGGAAGCGTCTCCAGAAATCCGCGCAGCACCTCCTCGCAACGGGCGGTGACCTGTACGGCGTCGTAGCCGTATTCCACCAGCACCTTGGCGGAGAGATCCATTTGGGTGCGCACCGCGGCGCGCACAAGAACATCCGTGCCAATTTCCCGCTCCCTGGAGAAATCCTCCTGGATCCGGGCGAGGAGGGCGGCATCCGGTGTTTCGGATGCTGTCAGAATGATCACATCCACCGTTCCGGCGCCCCGTGCGCGCGGCAGGACGGAGGCCTCCAGCACGGGCTCGTAGGAGAGCGCTCTTTCGCGGTAGGTATCCGCATTGACTCCGTTGGGCATCCTGCCGAGCATGCCGAGCAGGCGTCGGCGCAGATGCTCATCTGTTTCCGCGTCTGCGCCGCCGTCAAATGGGGATGGATTGCTCACCTGTGTAACACCCTGCGGCGGATTGACCGGCAGCGTGACCATCCCTGCGGTCACATTCGAAGAGGCGCCCGGCTCCAGCGCGCGCGCACGGGCGTATGCCTGCGTTTCCCCATCCTGCAGCCGTGTTTCTTCTATGGTGGAGAATTGCTTTCCCTGCGTCCCCGGGGCCGCGCAGAGAACGCCGGCGGGAATTATAATTTCCGGTAGTTCCTCCGCCTCCGGGCGTGAGAAGCAGAGCAGCCCTTCGGCAAAGGAGGCCGCCTTTCTTGCAAGGCCCCACATGGCGGCGAGATGATCCAACTGCCCACCTACGGCGGAATCCGGGAAGACCTGGCCTTCCATCCAGCTGATACGCGCATGCAGGGAGAAAAGCTGTCCCGCCAGCACGCGCATGCGGATGCCTGCATCGGACGCATCATCCGGGCGACCTCCGCTGAAGGCCTCGTAAGCGTCCAGAAGCTCTTTCAAAATACTCTGGTAGGTATATGGATTATCCATCGGTTTGGATCAAAACCTCCTTTTCCCATTTCTCTCCGGCAAGGCGGATGAGGAATCCGGTCAGCCGCCCGCCGTCATCCCGCCGGCAGGAGGCAGATAATACGCGGATTTCGGGCATCGGGAGCAGCGCCTCCTGAGCGAGCTCCATTGCCCGCGCAGCGCAATCCGCTTCCGCCGGTTGCACTGCAAGGGCACAAAGCCCACTGCCCAGCTCAGGCTGATAAGGAAACGAGCCCTTCGGCACCTGCAACCGGATGAAACAGCGCTGCCATTCCTCCTCCCGGCCGGAAACGGCAACCGGCCGTCCGCACGGATCCACCGCCCAGTCTTCGTCTTTCAGCAGCATATCCAAGACGGTTTTCACTCCTTTCTTTCTTCCAATTTCCGCGCGCGCACCGTACCGTCCCTCGTAATGGTGATGCCGTTTAGCTCGATCTCTCCACTGTTTTTCAGCGTGAGGGACGCGCCTCCTGCAGAGTACAGCCGGATTTCTCCCGGCTGGAGGCCCTGCAGGTCTGTCATCCGTACGCCTGTGCAGACCGTCTCGCCCGCACAGGGAAGCAGCATCACCTGTGCGCCCGGGCTGGGAATGGAGCTTAACCCCGCGGGCGCGTAGAGCGGAACGTTTTGCCGCCGCGCGGAGCCGGTAGCGGAGAGCTCCATATTCTGAAAGGCATCTGCCCGCCCGTTTTCCGCCGCGGTTTCCCGGACGGATTGTGAAATTCTTTGTGTGATCCACATGAGAAATCATCTCCTGATCAAAAATGGCTTTTGGGGCGCAGTGTCACGGTGCAGCCGCCGCCGGTCCGGTTCCAGTGATAGCGCATCGACCAGATGCACCAGTCCTCCCGGCCCGGCGCGCATGCAGCGTCCGGTGCACGCGCCGCGTCGCCGGGCTCCCCGGTAAAAGAGAACGGCGCCTCCAGAATCAGCTCCTCACTGCCCGCGCGGGAGCGTCGGAGCAGCAGCTCCGCCTCCCGGCGGCCGCGCCAGGCGGGGGCCTGAGCAAGGTTTAGAAACCGTCTCGCCGCCAGCGGGGAGGGTTCCGGTTGATCCATCGCATATACATAGTCGCTTTCCCGGTCCGGCCGGTAGCGGACCTGTGAAATCACGCCGTATGGCCGCTGGATTCTTTTGAGAGCGGTATAGCGGATCCCCGCGTTTCGCTCATTGGAAAACAGGTGAGGGGGAGTTTCGCCCGGCGGGCAGGCCTCCAGGACACCGCCGCCTGTTACCCGCGGCTGCCATCCGCACACACAGGTGCAGAAATCGGAGAGCACCTCCCATTCGCTTTGCCCCTTCCGAACCTGATAAATGCCGGGGCACCGCCCTTCCCCGCGTACGCCGGACAGGCCGTAGGGTGCGGCGTGCAGCAGAAAAATCGCCTGAAGGTCCGGCCGGTGATAGCTGGACGGCAGCGCCTCGTTATCGAGCAATGCGCCGCTATGGGAACGCGCGCTGATCAGAAGCCCGAAGCCCGATCGGTCCCGGGAAAAGACCTGCTCATCGACCCTGCCGGAAAACAGGATGTCGGAAGCGCCGTCTCGCGCGATCCGGATTTCAGACAGCGGCGGGAGCGGCTCCTCCAGGGCAAAGGTCAGTGTGGCCTGCCGGGCGGGAGATGAGCAGGTGATTTTGATATCCAGTCCGGCAGGCAGGGGGAGCGCGAATTGCTTCCCATCCTCCGCCCGGACTGCTGTGCAGTTCACCGCAGCCGCACCTCCTTTCCGGCTTCGGCGCTCCATGGCTCCGGGATCTCCGGGTTGAGCGCGAGGAGGCGCTCGATTGGAATCGAAAGGCGTGCGGCAAGATGCCAGAGTGTTTCACCTTCCCGGATAGCGGCCGCAGGTTCTTCACAGGGGCTGCTCCAGCTTTCCGCCGGGCTTTCCAGGAAGGAGAAGGCGTATTCGATCATACGCATGCTACCGCGCAGGAGGGTAAGCTCCGCCAGCACAGCCCGCATGGGCCCGTACTCCGGTAGTGTCAGAATGTCTGCGACGCCTTTTACCAGGAGCGCATGCAGGGCGGAGAACTGCGCCGCAGAGTCGGATCCGGTGAAAAATCCGCGCCCGCTGACTGTACGCAGAAGAGGGCCGTCCTCATGCAGAGAGGGGATGGGAAACAAGGCCTCCCGGATGTTTCTCCCATCTTCCACCCGGATTTCTGTAGGGTTGATAGGCCATAAGAAAGGGCCGAAACGCATTTGAGTCATCGTTACGCCTCCTTTTCCGCCGCTAAGACTGCATCGGCGCGGGGTAGAGGCGTGCATCGCGTTCCAGGGCAAGGGACACCAGGTCGAGCAACGCTTCGCCGCTGTCCGCCGGTGCGGCATCGTCTGGCGCGTGCTGTAAAAAATTTTCTTCCATAATCAAAATCATCCTTTCAGCCTGACCGCCGCGAGAGCGCGAGCAGGACGGCTTTTTCCACGGCATATTCGCGCGGCGAGAGCCTCTCTGTGATGGAGAGCCACTCGCAGCCTTCATAGGTGATTTTTTGGCCAGGCTTTTCGATCACCAGGCAAAAGCTGTTCAATGAAAACAGGTCGATTTCTCCCACCTCGGGCGAGAGGCGGGAAAGTGCAATCGTATACTGCATCGGGCCGAGCCCTGCGGCCGCCCCTTCAGGCGAAGCGAAGGGGACGACAGGGATGCCCTCCCGGGATGCCTGCGTCTCGCAGCTCTCTACGGCCGCGATCCGTCTCCCGTCCGCCTCCAGGTAGATATCCCGGCCCGTCGCGCGGGAGAAATGCTGCAGATCGTTCACTGGCCGTCTCCCCCCTCCCGCCGGGCAATCCGGATGTTTCGCTCAATCCAGGCGTCGAGCTCCAGCGAGCCCGTCTCCCGGCGCGCGTTCACCGGGCCGCACCAGGCAGCGGTGACGGCGAAGGGTGCGTCGAAAAAGAGCGCTTCCCAGATGCGTTCAAAGGCATCCCGGCAGGCGCTTCCCCCTAAGCGGTTCGGCGCGTGTATCTGCAGCCGGATGCGCAGCGTCCATGGCGCGCCGGTCAGGGCGCGTCCTTCGCGTTCCCCCAGAAAGCGCCCGAGCGCATCCGGGACGCAGTCCGCCTGCTCTAATCCGACTGCTACCGTGATGCGGCGCAGGGGCGATTCCTTTGCGGATGCAGGAAAATCCTCGCAGAAAACGAGATCCCTCAACTCCTCACGATTGGATAGAAACCGGAGTGTTTCCCCCACTGTCTCTAAAAATCCGCTCATTGCGCCGCCTCCGTTACGCTGCGCAGAATCGCCCAGATATAGAGTGTTTCCCCGCCGAGATAGACCTGTTCCGCCCGGTCGATTTGATAGCGTTCCCCACCAAAGGCATTCAGACGCACATCCTCTCCCAGCTTTGTAACGTCGTGCGCGGCAGGACCGATGTAGAGATAATAGCCTGGGTTGTGGATGCCGACTGGCGTGTGGACGCCTTCCAGATACATTTTGTTTTTATACCGCAGCGGCTGGATAAACGCCTGGAACCGCGGCGAATGCCATCCGTCCTCTGTGGACAGGCTGACGCTTTGCCCATAGCGTTCCATCAAAGCCACGAGCTGCTCTTGCATACAAAAGCCTCCTTTTATTAAAGCCCGATCTGCCAGAAGGCGAAGCCGTCATCCCGCAGCAGGGGAGCAGCCTGCGCAAGCGCCTCGTCCAGAAGGGCGGCGAGGCGGCTCTGTGTGTCTGGATTTTTGGAGGGCGTAATGCTGACGTCCCCGGCCCGGAAGGAGAGCTGCTGTGTCTCGTCGGCCAAGCGGCATTTGACGAGCCAGCTTCCCGCAAGCACGGCTGCGGCAAACGTGATCCGCGCATCCCCCGCAAAGGCAGGCTGAGCGAGCTTACTGGAAAACGCTTGTGCGGCCTGCTCGCAGAGGAGCTGTGCGGCTGGTCCCATTTGCTGCGCAAGCGGCAGAAGAAGCTTCAGTTTCTCCAAAACAACGGAAGCATCGACCATAAGATCGCCTCCTTTCGGTCAGAAAGTTGTAAAAATAACATGTGTTTTGTATAAATCCTAGATTGAAAGCACTTTCGACGCATCCGGAAAGATTTTGGCAAAGCCTGTGATCGTTGTAATGGCAGCGCGTTCAAGCTGGCGGTCGATGAGCTTGTCATAGTCCGTCATGACATCCTGTGCCTGCACCATTTCGAGCGCACAGCCCCTGTCCAGGGCAATCAGCTTGCCTTCCCCCACGGCGGCGGATTTGACGAGATCCGCACCGAGCGGCGTAACCATGCTGCCTGTGGCGTGGAAATTGAGCCCCGCGGCCGCATCGCGGAATTCCGGCAGGGAAAGAAGCTTTTCCATCACGCCGGGGGAGGCGATCAGTGTATTGAGCGCATAGGGATCGAAGCTGTTCCAGAGCTTGATCAGGTCACCGTAGGTAAGCGAACCGGCCTGCGAGACGGAGACAACGGGCGCAGCGTTATCGTTCCCGTCGCCGTCAATTAGCACGCCAACCGCGTCTCTGAGCTGTGCACGGGCGATGTAGCTGCCGATCTGGCGCAGGGTGACGGTAAACAAATCCAGGCGTTGGAAGCGAACCGCCTCATATGATGCGACAAGCATCCGCCCGCGCTTATGCAGGCGCACGAGGTTTTCCTGTGTTTTGACGGATGTCTGTGGGATGAAGGCGCCCTCCGCCACGTGCTTGAGCGAGCGGTCGTCCTCCTCCGGGACAGAGGTGATCGTGCGGTAGTCCATGCCATCGATCTTGGTGGTGGCCGCAATGATGCGGGGCAGCACGTTCGCTTCGTCCAGCCCCTGCCGAACGGCACGGGAGACGTATTCCGGGAACAGTGCGGCGGAATCCGAGGTCTGAAAGAATTTTTCCACCGCGTCGCTGCCGGGGCCGCTGACACGGATGTTGAAACGCTTGAGCTGCCGCTGGTATGCGTCCAGCCCTTCGAGCGCGGTCCCACGGTAGTTCTCCGAGGGGTCGAGCTCCTCCAGCGTGCGGGTGAGGGATTTGCCGCCTGCGTACATGCCTTTTTCCAGGCGGATGGCGTCGTAATTGCTCATATTCAAGCTCCTTTCCGGGTTACAGTAAGAACCCAACGGTTTTGTTTGCTGTATCTGCCTCCAGCACAAGGCGCAGGGGCCCGTCGGAGGCGGCCTTTACGCCGCCGCTTCCGTCCGCGGCGAGCGCGGTGTAGCCGAGGGCGGGCGCCGTGCCGCTGTAGGGTGCCTTTACGAAGCCTCTGACCTGTACGCCCGCGTACCCACCCTCTGGAGCGGCGATGAGAAAGCCTGCGAACGCTTCGTCCGCCTGGCTGGTCGCAGCCGTGAGGCTGGCGCTGATGGATATGGGGGAGCCTTTGGCGGCGTTTTCCGCCATCTTTAAGGTGATGATTTCTTCGGCAAAGCCGTTTAAGGATACGCTCATGTTTGATTCCTCCTGAATTTAGATTTGAAATGCCCGATCGTCTTGCTCAGAGTGTTCCGCGCCCGGCGCGGAGAGCTGGACTGTGGACGGCTCGTCCCCCGCTGCGCTGAGCATGGATTTTAGGGCGGCCAGCTCCTGTGTGCTGCATTTTTGGAGCAGATCCGGGCATTTGCCTAGGTCAAGCTGCGGCAAATGCAGTGCGCACAACCGGATGACCTCCTGCGAGAGCGCACGGCGGTATTGCTTCCCCTCGTCCGCAAGCGTTTCGAGCGCCTGGATATGTGAGAGAAGCCCGCCTGCCTGCTCTTTGGTCAGGGTGACGCCCGTTTCAGTGTTTTTCAGAATGTTGAGCAGTTCGGTCATATCCGTATTCCCTCCCTTCTTCATGGAATATGCCTTTGTAACGCCGGCCTCCGGCTGCGCGGGGACTGCGACAAACGACCACTCGTATGCATCCTTTGCCCCGCTGAGCACGGTATGGCAGAGCTTGCCCTCATAAACGCGCCCCGGCAGATGCACGCAGGGCTCTTTGCGGCGGTCCGCACCGCAGATGGAGCAGGTCTTCTGCGCGACCGCGCAGCCGACGCTGACCTCTTTTTTGATGCCCGCGTCGATTTCCGCAATCAGCCCCTTGTTTTCCGGCGTGCGCACCATATAAGCCCGCGCGCGTAGGGCGGTATAGGGCTCCTTCAGGCTGGTGCGCTTCGTTCCGTCCGTCTCGACCCAGGCGCGGTAGGTGCGGGCGGTCTGGTCGCGGCCCTTCATGCTGTGGTCAAACAGGCCGGGCTTTCCGGGGTAGAGCGCGGCAAGCTGTTCGAGCGTTTCGCTGCTGAAGCGTTCGCCGTCGCGGTCAATCTCATTGTCACAGAGGGTGATTGTGAAGGCGTAAATCTCCTCACGCTTCAGTGAGGAGCGGGCGTAGCGGTTGATTTCCGCGAGCTCCTCAGGGGCGGGGATCCCGCCGTCAGCGGTTTTGGGATGTTCCATCTTCTTTCGGCTCCTTTCCTGATTTCTGTCCGGCCTCCAGGCTGGCGGCCTGCGCATGGTAAAGGCGCGCCCGGCCGAGCTCCACTTCGTCCTGCAGGGTGATATCATCCCAGACAATCTGAAAGCCGCTTAAACAGCCGTTCAGACGCAAATAGGTCCGGCAGACGGTTTCGATCACCGGTGTGAGAATACGGCGGTAGCTCTCCAGTTCGCTGGTGAGTACATCCGCCTGCTGCGACGACATGCGCTCCGTCGAAGACCAGTGAAGCCCCAGCAGGAAGGGCGGGAGGCCCGTTTTCGCCACAATCTGCTCGAGCATCTGGCGCACGGGCACCTCGCTGTCTAGGATCTGGTTATCCGCACCGATGACGCGGATATCCACGTCGCCCACGGCGACGAAATCCTTGACGGATCCGCCGCCGTTCATCGCCTCACCCCATTCCTTCGCCACCTGCAGTGCGCGTTCCTTTGCAAAGGAACGGTCCACCGCATCGTTGTGCGGCTTGTACGTTACGGCAAAACGTACGTTCCCCACACGCTCCCAATTGAGCCCGATCGTCTGGTAGATCTGCAGCAGGATCCTGCTGATAAAGGGGAGACCCTTTAAGATCGAATGACCGCCGAGCTGCCCGGCGTGTGGATTGAGCACGGACAGCAGGATGCGCTCCGGATGCGGGACGGGCACGGCCATCCTGCCCGGTTCCCTGCGGCAGATGATCGTTTGCAGATCGCTTTTTCCGCGCCGGAGCTCAAGCGTATTGAGCGGCGCATTATACAGCGCCATGCGCCCGCCGCCGAGCGGCACCATCTCACCGACCGCTGTGCCGAAGGTGAGCAGCTGGTCGAAATAGGTGTCTAGAAACGCGGTCATTCCTTTTTGACAGCCGCCCACGGGGACGGTTTCCAGGAAATTGTCCAGCATTTCCTGTGCCCGTTTGTTCGGGCAGGAGACGGTGAAGCCGCCGGTCAGGCGGATGAGCTTGACGATCGCGGCATCGATGATAGGCACCGCTTCGCGCAGTGTCTCGTAAAGCTTTCCCTCTGCCGGTACGAGGGGGGAATACCGCATCAGCTCCCCATAGGGCTGGGGCGGCGCGGTTTGGGGAACGCAGGCCGTCCCTGCGGGGGAGGCCTTTTTTTGTTTTCGGAAGATCATATGCTTCCTCCTTTCTAAAAGGATTTGATTACTGCCGCTCGGCAGCCAGCGCGTAGAAGCCGTCGCCTTCGTGACAGAAAACGGTGGAGACGAAATAGCGAATATCGTCCATCGCGTGGTCGTGCTCCTTGCGCGGCGCGTCTTTTGCGGCGCGGGAATCCCAGCGGTAGAGGCCGAATTCCCGGATTGCATCCCGGCAGGCTGGGGCAATGCGCAGCTTCCCTGCCTTTAAGGCGTCTGAGACCCGCCGGATGCCGTCGAGCACTTCGTTCTGCGCCGGGACTGCACGGTATGTTCCGTGGCGACGGATGCAGGCGAGAAAGCTTGCGGCGGACGGATCGACGATTACCGCCCGCACGGGCAGGCCGCCCGCCAGCGATTCAATCTCGGCGTAATATTCTTCGTCCGTTTTTTGCCGTCCCTCCCTGCGGGAGTCATAGTAATACTCCCGCAGGCGGTACCAGATTCCCTCCCGCTCCCCCCAAAGGCCGCAGGAAAACGGGTTCACCGTGCCGTAATCGCAGGAGAGATAGTATTCCGTGCAGCCTTGCGGCGGGGAAGTGATCAGATGGCCTCCGAACATCGGATAAACCAGCCCCTGCGCCGCCACCCATTTTCCTTCAACGAACCGCTCGTAGAACGCACCGCTGTAGAGCGTTTCATAGCGGGCCAGGATCGCAGGGGTGAGCGAGGGGTTATCCCGCATGGTGAAGTGCAGGTACAGGCAGTTCTTCTCCGCCGTTTTCAGGACCCATTCCTCGTGGAACCAGTGCTGCGGATGCTCCGGATTACAGTTGAACCAGAATTTCGAGCCCTCCAGCGAGCAGCGCGCAAGCGCCTGCTCCACAAAGGAACGCGGCATAAGCGCCACTTCGTCGAGCAGGACGCCGCCGAGCGTCATGCCCTGGATGAGAGAGGCCGAGGATTCATCCCGCCCGCCGAAGAGGTAAAAGCGGTTTTGCCGCCCGCCGCGGCTGATCTCTACCACGTTGCGCGTGAGCTTCTCCGTACAGGTAAATCCCAGCTCGCGCAGGATGGGCAGAAGCGGCTGCACAACGTTGCGGCGCAGGGAGGCGATCGTCTTGCCGCAGATGGCGAAAGAGGTGCCGGAAAATTGATAAAACGCCCATGCGACAAACGAAAGGGACATACACATCGTTTTGCCGCTGCGTACCGCGCCGTCGCAAAGGATGCTGTCGCAGCCGGAATATGGGCTGCCCCGGCACCACCAGGTCAGTACGGTAAGCTGTTTTTCGGAAAAGGGCTGAAAGCGCGCATTATTCTGCATCCGGCAGCGCCTCCGCCCGCAGCGCCTGTGCGCCGTGCTCCAGAGCTTCGTAAAAGGAGAGGGCGCTGCCCTGCGCGGATTGCTCCTCTATCTGCGCCAGCTTTTCGAGCGCCCTGAGGCGGTCGAAAAACTTGATTTCAATGCCGCCTGTGCGCGGGCGCTTGATTTCCGCGATCGGGAAAAGATCCATTTCCTCCATCTGGATGGGAGACGGGGCTTCCTCCAGAAAAAGAAGCTTGACCGCATCCGTGACAGGCCCGAAGGCCAGCCTGCGGTAGCCGTCCCGAATCTCCTGTGTGGTGTGCAGCCGCTGTTCCAGCCGTTCAATCTCCGTTCTCACGCTTTCCTTTTCGAGCAGACGGATGCCATTGAGTTCCGGCTTACGGCGAAATCCTGCGCGTGCTGCAGCCTCCCGCGCGCTGTGCGTCCGGCTGTAATAAGCGCAGAAAAGGAGCTCGCGTTCGCTTAAGGGTTCCATCGGTTTATCCCTTCCTTTTCAAAAATGATTTCACCCATACGCAAAACTCCCCGTTTTGTTGCACAAAACCGTGCAACAAAACGGGGAGTAAAAAAATATTTTTTTACAGGATTTTAAAAAAATCTGAATTCCGCTGATTTTGAACTTGAAAAGAGCGTTTTAACCCAAAATTTGTGACTGGCATTCGTTTTTGCGCATTCCGTTCTTTTTTTGCGCTTTCGCTTGACTTTACACGAAAAAACGATTAGACTAAAAAAGAGCTGGGAATACAGAATTCAAATAAACGGAGGTGGGCCGCACTTGGACAGTACAGGCGCGCATAGACCGCGTGTTCCCGATCCATATTATGCAATAGCCGGAAGTGCCCGGCGCGGCCATTCCTGTGTAATGAACCGGTAGCAGTCGGCTTCCGGGCACGGGCTTTGCCGTGCCTGCCCTTTCACGCTTTGCGCAAAGAGGGTGTTACCATTGGAAACCAACTACAATTTCGAGGCATTGTACCATCTGCTGCAGACAAACCAGCTCTCCGCCCTGCGCGACGAGCTGGCGGAGATGAACGTCGTGGATATCGCGGAGTTCCTGCAGGCGCTCTCGAACGAAGGCATGGCGATCGCATTCCGGATTCTGCCGAAGGATATCTCGGCGGACGTATTTTCCTACCTCGATCCGGACCGCCAGTCCCACATTGTAGGGACGATCACGGATAACGAGCTTTCCAACCTGCTCGACGACCTGTTTCTTGACGATACGGTCGATTTTCTGGAGGAGGTTCCGGCAAACGTCGTTACGCGTGTGCTCGCCAATACCGATCCGGAGACGCGTAAGCTGATCAACCGCTTTTTGCAGTATCCGGATAATTCCGCCGGCAGCATCATGACCATTGAGATGGTGCAGCTGCATGACCGCCTGACGGCAGCGGAAGCAATCGATCGGATCCGTTCAAGCGGAATTGACGATGAAACCGTGTATACGGCCTACTGCATCGACAATGCCCGCCATCTTGTCGGCACTCTGCCGCTGCACAGGCTTCTGTTTGCCAAAGCGGATGCTCTGGTGCACGATTTGATGGACGACGACCAGCAGCTCATCTTTGTGACGACGCTCGAAGATGAAGAGGATGTTGCGGATCTTGCCAGGAAATACGATCTGTTGAGCGTTCCGGTCGTCGATAACGAGAAGCGGCTGGTGGGCGTGATCACGATCGATGATATCGTCGACGTTATCGAAGAGAAAAATACAGAAGATTTTGAAAAGATGGCCCTCATGCACCCATCCGGGACAGGGAACGAATATCTGAAGACCGGCGTTTTCCGCCTTGCAGGGAACCGGATCGTCTGGCTGCTGGTGCTGATGATCTCCGGCACGTTTACCGGGAAGATCATTGAGAATTATCAAAATATGCTCTCCGTTGTGGTTGGCCTGACCGCCGCCATCCCGATGCTCATGGATACGGGCGGGAATTCCGGCAACCAGACCTCCACGCTGATCATTCGCGGCCTTGCGCTGGGAGAGATCACGATCAAGGATTATTTCCGCGTCCTTTTTAAAGAGCTGCGCGTAGCGCTCATCTGCGGGGTGATTCTCGCGGTGGTCAATTTCCTGCGGCTCATGATCTTTGGCGGAGCGACTCTGCCGGTCTATCTTGTCATCTGCGCGGCGCTGTTCTGTGCCGTAGTTGCGGCAAAATGCATCGGCTGTACGCTGCCAATCCTTGCCAAGCTCATCCACCTCGATCCTGCGCTTATGGCAGGGCCGATGATCACGACGATCGTTGACGCGCTGACGCTTGCGATTTATTTTGCGCTTGCTCATGCCTTCCTGCTTTAACTGAATCAATCAACGCCCTGTGAAATTCCGTTTTGATACGGAATGACACAGGGCGTTTTGCTTTCTATTCTCTGCATTCCAGCAGCTTTGCCGCGTTTACAAATATGCCTTTTACAATTTGCATGACCATACATGCATGGCAGCTGCCCGGCTTTCTCATAAAGGCCAGGCATTAGTGCACAACGCTAACTCAATACGGCCGGTTAGCGGCTGACGCCGGCCAGCCGGTCGGTCAGGGCCAGATCGATCCGCCGGGAGGCGATATAAGTGCGCAGCGTTTTCTGCCCCTTTTCGTCCATACAGGTGTCCCCAAAGCGGCCGTAGGTGCAGGTGAAAATCGTTCCGTCCTCCAGCATGACGTTCCCGCAATAGCCCGTATCCCCATTGGCAACGATGTTGGGGCCGTCCTGTCCGTTGAGATATGTGTGCGCGACCTTGATGCGGTATTGCCCTTCCTTTCCCTGCCTCAAGTCCTCGTAGGTGCCGACCCAGGCGATCCAGCCCTCGCTGTACCAGCCGCGTTTTTCATGGCCCTTTTCCCGATGGAGGCGGTTCTTTTCCGGGCTGCGCTCAATGGAGCGGAAGGTGATAAAGAGCCGCCCGTCCTTCGTCCACTCCGCCTTATGCCGCTCGCCGTTGAGGGCGGCGGGCAGCTCGCGCGGGGCAGACCAGGTTTTCCCCTCATCCTGGGAAAAAGAAACGAGGGAATTCACCTTCTTCGTCTGGCTGCGGGTGATCAGGCAGAGCTCGTCTCCCCGGCCGCCGTCGGAGCGGAGCATTTCTACCTCGCACATTTTCGAGCCCTTTTCGATCGCCCGATAGGCTGTAAAATAAGGTTCAGGAGTGCTCCATTGCATGCGGCCGCTGCCGTCGAAGGTCAGGAGCGTCCGGTAATTGACAAAGCGCTTGTCGTGAAAGATGCCCATCCATTTATCGACGAACCGGCCGTTCTCCTTCAGGCGCGTCAGCGCGCTCATCGCAACGATGGGAACCACGGGATGGGAGCTGTTTTTATCATAGAACGTTTCAAATTCACTCCACGTTTTGCCCTCGTCCGCAGAGAGGGAGCAGTTGAAGCCGCCGGGGCCCTTGTCGTCAGGCCAGTCGGAGTTTGCGGAGATCAGGATCATCTGATCCGGCTTCTGCGCATCCATGAATTCCAGGCGATAGACAGTTGGCGTTTCGCGGGAGCGTTCCCAGCTCTCTGGGGTGTTTTCAAGGGCGCGCCAGCTGCGCCCCTCGTCTGCACTTACCCGGCCCAGTACCGCGCCGCGTCCGTGGCCGGCGGGATAGAAGGTGAGGATTTCCCCTGTTTTGCACAGAATGGAGTCCGGGTGGCCAAGATACGGCTTACTGTCGTCGATCGTGACGAGAGGCTCCGGGCTCAGGTCGACCTGGGGGATGGTATAATCGCGGCCCGCGCCGCGCACGATGGGATAGCCGAAAACCCGGCGGGGAAACAATTGCTGGTTACTCATCATTTCTCTGCCTTTCTGCGAGTGGATTTATGCCTGTGCGGAATGCACCGCATCCAGTTCAAAGAGATGGATGCATTTGGAGGGGCACACCTCCATGCATTTGCCGCAGGCGACACACTTTTCGCCGTCGATCACAGCCAGGTTGTTTTTCACCGTGACTGCACTGTATTCGCACGCCTTTACACACCGCATGCAGCCGATGCAGGCTACCTTGCAGGCCTTTCGGGCAGGGCCGCCCTTATCCGTATTGTGGCACATCACGGCGACCTTCCGCTCGTGCAGGGGCATGAGCGTGATCAGGTGCTTGGGGCAGGTGTTCACACACATCTTACAGGCGCGGCATAAAAGCGGGTCGACCTGCGCGACGCCCTCGCAGATTGTAATTGCGTCGTAAGGGCAGGCCTCGGCGCAGTCCCCATAGCCCAGGCAGCCATAGCTGCACAGCGAAGAGCCGCCGAAGAGCTGGGAGGCCATCTTGCAGCTCTGTACGCCGGAATATTCAAATTTTTGGCCGGTATTCGTATGATTGCCGCAGCACAGGACCGTGGCGGCGACGGGGACGACGTTCCCCGCAGAAAGGCCGAGAATCGACGCGACCTCCTTTGCAGCCGCGTTCCCGCCGGGCGCGCAGAGGGCGGTATCCGTGGTTTTGCCCTCGGAGAGCGCCTTTGCATAGCCCGCGCAGCCGGAAAAGCCGCATGCGCCGCAGTTCGCGCCGGGCAATACAGCCTCCAGCGCTTCCGCCTTCTCGTCCACAGGCACCGCCATCACGATCGATGCAACCGCGAGGCCAAGGCCGGCCAGCAGGCCGATGGCGGAAACAATCAGAACAGAGAGTAAGATCGGATTCATTCGTTTATCATCCTTTCCGCCATCAGTGGAACATGCCTTCCACAATGCCCGTAAAGCCCAGGAAGGAGACGGACACGAGGGAGGCAGCAATCAGGGTGATCGGAAGCCCCTGCAGGAATTTTGGTACCTCACAGGACTCGAGCCGTTCGCGCACGCCAGCGAACAGAACCATAGCGAGCATAAACCCGAGGCCCGCGCCAAGGGAGTTGACGATGGACTGCCAGAAGCCGTAGCTTTTATCGATATTGAGCAGCACCACGCCCAGCACGGCGCAGTTGGTCGTGATCAGCGGCAGATAGATGCCCAGGGAATTGTAAAGCGCAGGCAAAAACTTTTTCAGCGTGATTTCCACAAGCTGCACAAGCGCCGCGATGACGAGGATGAAGACGAGCGTCTGCAAATATTCCAGCCCGTTTTTGACCAGCAGGAACTGATTGATCGGGTAAGTCACGGCAGTCGAAAGCACCATGACGAAGATGACCGCCGCGCTCATGCCGACGGCTGTATTGAGCTTTTTCGATACGCCGAGGAAGGGGCAGATGCCCAGAAACTTGGAGAGGACGAAATTTTCCGTCAAAATACCGGTGAGCAGGATGGCAAGAAAAATCTTCATTTCGTCTCAGCCTCCTTTGTTTCCGCCTTTTCGCAGTTGACGCGGGAGCAGGCGTCCGCCATGGGGCAGGAGCCGCAGTTGAGCGTTGCCCTGGGCCTGCCCTTGCGCTCGGCAAGCCGGTTCGCACATGCAATCAGCATGCCGAATACGAAGAAGCCGCCCGGCGGCAGGATGAAGATGATCATCGGCGCAATGGAACCGGGGATGATCTGGTAGCCCAGCAGCGTGCCTGCGCCGAGCAGCTCGCGGATCGCGCCCATAGCGAGCAGGGCAGCCATGAAGCCGACGCCCATACCCAGGCCGTCGAGCGCTGAGGCGAGGATGGGGTTTTTGCCTGCAAAAGCTTCCGCCCGGCCGAGAATGATGCAGTTGACGACGATCAGGGGCAGATATACGCCCAGCTGCTCGTCGATCTGTGGCAGGAACGCTTTCACAAGCATCTGCACGATCGTCACAAAAGAGGCGATCACGACGATATAGCAGGGAATCCGCACCCTGGAGGGGATCACCTTGCGTAGCGCAGAAATCACGATATTAGAGCATATTAGCACGATCATTGCCGCAGCGCCCATCCCCAGCGCGCTCTCTACGGAGGTGGTGACCGCCAGAGTCGGGCAGGTGCCTAGCACGAGGCGCAGCACCGGGTTTTCTTTGATCAGGCCTTTGGTGAATTCCCTGCCGAGGCTTTTTTTCTCAGCCATTTGCCGCACCTCCTGACACTTGCCCGTAAAGCTCGAGCGCGATATTGACCGCGTCCGTCACCGCTTTAGAGGTGATGGTCGCGCCGGTCAGCGCCTGGATTTCATCGTCGCCTGGATTGCTTTTGGCAACACTGATCTTGCCGCTTTTGCCTTTGAATTGATCGCGGAAGGATTCGTTTTTCGCATTCATGCCGAGCCCGGCCGTCTCGTTGAGGGTGAGCGTCTGGATACCGGTCACAGCGCCTTTCAAGTCGACTCCGGTCATAATTTCGACCGCGCCGCCGTAGCCCTTGCTTTGCGTGGTGAAGACGTAGCCGACAACCTGATCTCCATCGAGCCCTTCGTAATAGGTGTAGTCCGTGCCGCTGTGCTTCACGGTTTTTGTGTTGCTGAAGCTTTTTGCACTGCTGAGGACCGTCTGGCGGGTTTCAGCGGCGGTTTTCGCTGCAAGCTCCGCGATCATGGGGGATGTCACTTGATTCGTCAGCGCGAGCAGCACCGTAGAGACCATGCAGATGACGAAAAGGGACACAGTGGGAATCAGGATCGCCTTCCAGAGGGTCTTGTCCTTTTTCATGCGCTTGCCTCCTTTTTGCGTTTTCCGGCTTTGCCCTTCTCCTTCGGCTTCTTGACGCTGCCAAAGGGCTTGGGCGTCGTCAGCCGCTCAATATGCGGCACAAGAATATTCATAATGATGATCGAGAAGGAAACGCCCTCCGGCAGGCTGCCGAACAGACGAATCAGCGCAGTCAGGATGCCGCAGCCCACGCCGTAAATCAGTTTGCCCTTGAAATTGATCGGAGAGGTCGTATAGTCCGTTGCCATAAAGATCGCGCCCAGCAGCAGGCCGCCGCCGAGGATTTCATACGCTACAAAGGAGAGGCTCCCCTTCCCGGCGATCATCATGATGGCTGCCACTGTGCCAATGTAGGTCAGTGGGATCGCGGGCGTAATGACGCGCCGGATCAGCAGGTAGACGAAGCCGAGCAAAAGCGCCAGTGCGCACACCTCGCCGAGCGAGCCCTGCCTTTGGCCGATCAGCATCCGCCACAGGGAGGGGAGGGCCGTGTTGGAAGAAATAGCGGCAGTGGAAACGTCTCCGGCCGTAAACATTGTGGAGATCGAGGCGAGCGGGGAAGCGGTGGTGACCGCCTGCGCGCCGCGCCACGCGAACGGCTGCACCCAGGTGGACATCATTGTGGGGAAGGAGGCCATCAGGACGATGCGGCCGACCAGAGCAGGATTGACGAAATTCTGCCCGATGCCGCCGAAGAACTGCTTGACCACGACGATCGCCACAACGCTGCCAATCGCTGCGACCCACAGCGGAATGGTGGCGGGCAGGTTAAAGGCGAGGAGAATGCCCGTGACAATGGCGCTCAGGTCGCCGAGCGTGCCTGGGCGCTTCATGGCCTTGCGGCTTAAAAATTCGCTGAGCATGCAGGTCAGCACCGTCGTCGCCGTGATGAGCAGCGTGCGCGGCCCAAAGAGCCATACGCTTGCCGCGAGGGCGGGGATCAGCGAAATGATCACATCCAGCATGATCCCTGTGGTGGTTTCAGGCGAACGCACATGCGGCGACGCGCTGACGGTCAGTTTTTGTTTCAGGCTCATTTCTTTTGCTCACCTGCTTCCCTGACGACTGATTTCGCAAGCCTCATATACTGCACGAGCGGCCGCCCCGACGGGCAGGCGTATGCACAGCTGCCGCACTCCATGCAGACGTTGACGCCGATGCGTGTAAGGCTCTCTGCGTCCCTGACGCGGGCGTAGCGTTCGATAAGCGTAGGCATCAGGCTCATCGGGCAGACCTGCACGCATCGCCCGCACCGGATGCAGGCGCGCTCCTTCTTAATATGATAGGAATTGCTTGCGAAGGCCAGAATCGCATTATTCTGCTTTAAAATCGGCAGGCTGTCGTCCGCCAGGGCGATGCCCATCATCGGCCCGCCCATGAGGAGCTTATAAACATCCGTTTTGTAGCCGCCGCAGAACGCAATCACATCTGTAATCCGCGTGCCGATGGGCAGGCGGATGTTCTTCGGCTCATGAATGGCGGAGCCGTCTACCGTGATCGAGCGGGAGACGAAGGGCTTGCCCGATTTTAAGTACCGGGAGACAAACGCCACGCTGCCCACATTCATCACAATGCAGCCGACATCCGCCGGAAGCTTTCCGGGTGGGACGCGGCGGCCCGTGGCGGATTGCACCATCATTTTTTCCGCGCCCTGCGGATAGAGGGATTTCAGCGCCATGAGCCGGACGTGGTCGCCGATATCGTTGCTGTTTTCCGCAATGCGGTTGAGCACCTCGAAGGCGGCTGGCTTATTATCCTCCACGGCGATGACGACGTTGTCAATGCCGAGGATCTCTTTGATGGTGAAGATGCCGGACATAATGTCCCAGGAGTTGTCGATGCATTCCCGGTAATCGACTGTGATATACGGCTCGCACTCCGCAGCGTTGACGATGAGCGTATCGATATGCTTATCCGGCATCACACGCAGTTTGGCATGCGTCGGGAAGCCCGCGCCGCCCATACCGACCAGGCCGGAAGCACGCACAGCACGCAGGAAATCCTCCCGATGATTGATTTTTGGCGGCTCTACCCCTTCGAAAAGGCGCATTTCCCCGTCGGATTCAATCGTCACGCTCTGGACGCGTGCGCCCGAGGGCAGTGTGCATTCGCCAATGGCGGAGACCTTTCCGGAGATGGAAGCGTGAATCGGCGCACTGATGAATTTGTCGCTGTCCCCGATCACCTGCCCCACGGAGACCGGATCGCCCACCTTGACGACCGGCGTGCAGGGCGCGCCGATATGCTGCTGCATGGGCAGGATGACGCTCTCCGGGGAGGGCATGCGCACCGGCTCCATATCGGCCGTGTTTTTATTGTGCGATACGCTCACGCCGCCGCGCGGCTTGCGCACCGCAGTGAGCACGCCCTTCATTTTTTCTGGTTTCATCTGGTCAACCCCTTGTTTTCAAGCTGTGATTTATTTGGAATGGGAAGGAAAAATCCGGTTGAGATAAGGCGAAGCCGCCCCATAGACCGCGCCGGTGACGATCCCCGTCAGCAGGGCGAACAGGAGCAGCAGCGGCGCATAGCCAAAGACGGCTTTGGTGCCGGTCAGCGCCCAGGAGGCGAGCATTTGGCCGAAATTATGCGCGATCGCACATAGAATCCCTGTGCCGGCCGCCCCGAAGGGATTGCGCTTTCCGCGTAGCAGAAGCAGCATCACGGCCATGCTGAGCATGCCGCCCGCAACGCTCATGAAAAAGGCGGTTGCCCCGCGGGTCAGTCCCGCAAAGCCCGCCTTGAGCAGCGTGATGGGGAATGCGCCCGCAAAGCCGAGCTGAGCGGCTGCGGCCATCGTGGCAATATTGGAGAAGCCGGGCTTTGCCCCGGGCGGAAGGCCCGGGAAGCCCGGAATGAGATTTTCAAGAAAAGACAGCGTCAGTGCGGCGGCGCCGAGCATGCCGAGCAGCGCCGTTTTCCGCGTGCGTGGGTTGAGGTTCGGCCTGCCGGTCATGGCTTGCTCCCCGCCTTTCGCTCCATTCAATAGGTTTGTACATCCACTCCGTCCGCCTGACGGGTGCCTTCCATGGCAATCACGGTGCGCGCGGGCAGGCAGGCGGCCGTATCCCCCGGCCTTGAAAGCCAGCCGGATTTGACGCACAGCCCATCCGGACATTCGGCGGAGAGGTAGCGGATGCGGCCCTTTTCCACCCGGACGGTGGCCGGCAGATTCTCTCCAAGCGTGAGCGTATAGGGCTCGTTCACATCGCTGAGCGAAATGCGCCCAACCTCCGCCCCGCCGCTGTAGAGAACGGCTTGTACGGCCTGAGGTTCCCCTGTGGGCAGGAATAATAAAAGGCACACGGCGGCAATCGCGGCGATCAGCAGCAGATCGGCCCGCCGGAAAAATGTTTGCTTTTTCATAATTTTATGTATCCTGTATCAGGTGATATGCATCGTTGGTCAGCTGGAAGGCTTGCTTCAGCCCGCCGGTAACCAGCACGGTTTTTTCCTTTGTTACAAAGATCGCCTGTGCGCCAAAGGAATCCAGCAGGGGAAGGCTCTTTTCATAACCCAGGACGAAACAGGCGGTGGAGAGCGCGTCGCTCAAAAGGCCGGAGGGCGCGGTCACCGTCACGCTGATGAGCCCGGCGTCCGCCGGATTGCCTGTTTTCGGGTCAAGGATGTGATGATAGGTTTTGCCGTTTACCGTCAGCGTGCGCTCATAATCGCCGCTGGTTGAAACAAAGCCCTCTGCAAGCGCAAACGTGCCGAGCTGCTCCGACGCTTCGCCGCGCGGGTCGCGCACGCCAACCTTCCAATCGCCTCCGCCGGGGCGGCTGCCCCAGAGAAGGAGGCTGCCGCCGACGGAGACCACCGCGCCGGACAGACGCGTTCCGTCTAATATCTGTTTGGCCTCGTCGCATGCGATCCCCTTGCCGATCGCACCGAGATCCAGTGCCTGCCCTTTGATAAGCGACGCCTGCCCATCGTGCAGGGAGAGTTTTTGCCAACCGATGGTTTGCAGGGCGGCTGTGATCTCCGCCTGCGAAGGCACACGGGCTTTTTCACCGCCGATATCCCAAAGCCTCGTCAATGCGCCCATGGTGCAATCCAAGGCGCCTCCGCTTTTTTCGCTCACCGCGGCGGCTTGCCGCAAATACGATGCGGTTTGATCACTGATGGGAACGCAAGAGCCGGAGGATGCATTGATCCGCGCAATCTCCGAGGAGTCCGCCCGCCAGGAAAGGCGCTCTTTTTCCAGCGTGTCGAACGCGGAAAAGAGCGCAGAGGAGGTATCCTCCCCGCCGGGACCGTACAGCTGCGCGGTGACGACGGTGCCCATGGAGATCCCGCTGTGTTCAAAAGCGGCCTCCTTCTGGCTTTTCCACAAATCCAACCCGATCAGAAGAATCAGCAGGATCAGGGCGGCGCCCAGGAGGAGCGCGGTCAGGATGGTTCTTTTTTTGTGGATATGTTGCAAAAAATCGCCCCTTCCGCCTGATTTTCCAATTCTATTTTAAAGGATATTGCGGGAATATTCAATCGTTTCTCTAATTATAGTAGAATTTTTCTCTCTCGCACAAGATGATTTCAGGTCGGCTGAGGAATTAAAAAACGCCGGAAACCCGCGTAATCACTATGTTTTTGCGCGTTCTCGGCGTTTTGTTTATCTGCCGGGTCATCCTGTTTTACTGCTCCGTGATATGCGTTCAGGACTTCTTTATTTACGTTCAAGCCGCACGCCCACATAGCGGGCGTAACGGCTTCAAAGTTCATGGAGCGTCTTTTTGTACCCGTCATAGGTAGAGGAGCGCAAATTTACGCTCGCGTAATTTTCCACCCAATTATTGAGGTAGCTTGCAACGGTCTGTTTACGCTGTACGGCAATAGAAGCGATTTGTCCCGGATTTTTGAAGTTTCATTTTCATTTCTGCTTCATGCTGCAACGCTTCTTTTTTGTCGCAACCCCCTTTTTAGGGTAAGTCTTTTGCTCCCATCTGGGGCGGGGTACTTTATATTTATCTCGTTTGTGGCTCCTTGTACACCATTGTTTCCATGTGTTTGAAACGCCATGAGGCGTTGCGTTTGGGAAGGTTCGCCGAACAGCTTTTCACGTGTCTCAATCTTTCTGCTGCCGACGTGCCGTGCAAAACGACCCCTTTTGCATCCTTTTCCGGCCGAACGGAAAAGGAAGGGCCTGCGCGCGTTCCAATTTCTTCTTCCCTTGTCAAGGCGATCAAAAACGGCAAGCGTAAGGCAGAAATTGTACGAAATTGTTCTTGTGCATTTTGACGAAACGATATCTCTTTTTCGACAGGCGGAGCTGCGCTGTTTAGGTCTCAAAAGAAGTAGTAGCAGATTGTAGTAGCATGGCCTTTGAAGCAGCAGATTTCAGGCGTCTAAAATCCAACGAAGGCAGGGAGGAAGGCACATGAAAATAAAAAATGATGCGGCTTTCAGAAGCACCTCGAATACTTCAGAAAACCGCATCATTACAAGGTTTCTGGCGCGCTGGAAGGGACTCGAACCCCCGACCTTTTGGTTCGTAGCCAAACACTCTATCCAGCTGAGCTACCAGCGCACATGGAGCTTCTCAGCTCACATACAGCCTCTCGACTGCCAAAGTATCATACCACATCCTTTTCAAAAATGCAACTCCTAATTTTAAATTTTTGCGATATTTCTTTCCAGACCCCCTCATACCGCCAAAATCCGTTGACAGCGGTGGCGCGGTATACTATAATGAATTGTATTTTTGGTCTGCAGGGCCGCAATCCTTCGGAGGAGTGGCTTTGCGCTGAAGAAAGCCGCTTACCCAGCGCTTTCTTCCTATTTTTTTGGAGGTGCGTTTGAATTGGTTAAAGCGATTGTCGGCGCAAACTGGGGCGACGAGGGCAAGGGGAAAATCACCGATCTGGTTGCCAGCGAATCGGATATCGTCATCCGCTTTCAGGGCGGCGCGAACGCGGGGCACACGATCATCAATGATTACGGCCGTTTTGCGCTGCATCTGCTTCCCTCCGGCGTATGCTACCAGCACACGATGAATATCATTGGCAACGGCGTGGCGCTCGATATCCCGAAGCTGATTGCTGAAATCAAGTCCGTTACGGACAAGGGCGTCCCGGCGCCGCATATCATGGTGTCCGACCGGGCGCAGGTGATGATGCCGTACCATGTGCTGCTCGACACCTATGAGGAAGAGCGGCTGGCGGACAGGCAATTCGGCTCCACCAAATCCGGCATTGCACCGTTTTATTCCGATAAATATGCAAAGATTGGCTTCCAGGTCAACGAATTGTTTGACGAGGAGTACTTAAAGGAAAAGCTCGCGCGCGTACTCGAGGTCAAGAACCTCATGCTCGAGCACATCTATCACAAGCCGCTGCTGAATTTCGATGAGATTTTCAATACGCTCACGGAGTATCGCGAGATGGTCGCGCCCTATGTGGGCGACGTCAACGTCTATGTCCACGAGGCGCTCAAGGCGGGCAAAAATATCCTGCTGGAGGGCCAGCTTGGCTCATTGAAGGACCCGGATTTCGGTATCTACCCGATGGTGACCTCCTCTTCGACACTGGCGGGCTACGGCGCGGTCGGCGCGGGGATTCCGCCCTATGAGATCAAAGAGATCGTCGCGGTGACGAAATCATATTCCAGTGCGGTCGGCGCGGGCGAATTCGTTTCAGAAGTCTTCGGCGAAGAGGCCCAACTGATGCGCGATCACGGCGGCGACAAGGGCGAATACGGCGCAACCACGGGCCGGCCCCGCCGCATGGGCTGGTTCGACTGCGTGGCCACCCGCTACGGCTGCCGGGTACAGGGCGCAACGCAGGTGGTGCTCACGGCGCTCGATTGCCTGGCCTATCTCGATGAGATCAAGGTCTGTACCGGCTATGAGATCGACGGCGTGGTGACGAAGGACTTCCCCGTGACCACAAAGCTGAAAAAAGCAAAGCCCGTGCTGGAGACGTTACCTGGCTTCAAGCAGGAGATCCGCGGCATCGAGCGGTTTGAAGATCTGCCCAAGGCCGCGCAGGATTATGTGGCGTTCATCGAGAAGGAGATCGGCGTGCCGGTCACGATGGTTTCCAATGGCCCGAAGCGCAGCGAAATCCTCAAGCGTAAATCAATTTGAATGTATCCTGAAATAAAAGGTGGTCCCCGCATGTATGAATCCATTCTGGTGCTCGATTTCGGCGGACAGTACAATCAGCTAATTGCACGCCGCGTCCGCGAGCAGAACGTTTACGCCGAAGTAAAGCCCTATACGACCCCGCTTTCCGAAATCCGGGAGCGGCATTATAAGGGCATCATCTTTACCGGCGGGCCGAACAGCGTGTACGACCCGGCCTCTCCGCACTATGAGGAGGGTATTTTGTCGCTTGGCGTGCCGGTGCTCGGCATCTGCTATGGCGCGCAGCTCATCGCCTGGCTGGAGGGCGGGGAGATTGCCGCCGCGGAGAACGGGAGCGAATATGGTAAAGTGGAGGTGGAGGCCTGTGCGGATAGCCTCCTCTTCCGCGACGTGCCCGCGCGCAGCCAGTGCTGGATGAGCCATACGGACTATATTAAGACCCCGCCCGCGGGCTACCGGGTCTCCGCGCATACGGACGCTTGCTCGACGGCGGCGATGGAAAACGTGGAGAAGAAGATTTACGCCGTCCAGTTCCACCCGGAGGTGACGCATACGGCCTTCGGCAAGCAGATGCTTCATAATTTCCTTTATGAAATCTGCGGCTGCAAGGGCGATTGGCGGATGAACGATTTTGTCGAGCGCTCCATCGAAAAATATCGCGAGGAGCTCAAGGGGAAAAGGGTGCTCTGCGCGCTCTCCGGCGGGGTGGATTCCTCTGTGGCCGCTGTGCTGCTGCACAAGGCGATTGGGAAGAACCTGACCTGCGTTTTCGTCGATCACGGCTTGCTCCGCAAGGAGGAAGGCGACACGGTCGAGCGGGTGTTTCGCGAGCAGTTCGATATGAATCTGATCCGTGTCAACGCGGCCGATCGCTTCCTCTCAAAGCTTGCGGGCGTGGAGGAGCCGGAAGCAAAGCGCAAGATCATCGGCGAAGAATTCATTCGCGTGTTTGAGGCGGAATCGAAAAAGCTCGGTAAGATGGATTATCTCGTACAGGGCACGATCTATCCGGATGTGATCGAGAGCGGCGTGGGCGATGCGGCCGTTATCAAAAGCCACCACAATGTAGGGGGACTCCCGGAGGATGTGGATTTTCAGGGCATCATCGAGCCGCTGCGTGACCTATTTAAGGATGAGGTCCGTGCGGCGGGGTTGGAGCTTGGCATCCCGGCGAATCTTGTCTGGCGGCAGCCCTTCCCGGGGCCCGGCCTTGCGATCCGCATCATGGGCGAAATCACGGAAGGGAAGCTTGCCATCCTGCGCGAGGCGGACGCGATCTTCCGCGAGGAGATCGTCCATGCAGGGCTCGAAAAGCAGGTCAATCAGTATTTTGCCGTGCTGACGAATGTGCGCAGCGTGGGTGTGATGGGCGACGCGCGGACGTACGACTATACTGTTGCCCTGCGTGCGGTGACGACGACCGACTTCATGACGGCGGAGTGGGCGCAGCTGCCGCTCGAACTGCTTGCGCGCGCGTCGAGCAGGATCACGAACGAGGTGCCGCATGTGAACCGCGTGGTTTATGATATTACGACGAAGCCGCCGGCGACGGTGGAGTGGGAATGAACATATCATCCCGAAAATCCGGTATGATGCGGATTTTCGGGATTGTTTTTTCAGGATTCCTCCTCTGTGGTATGCGCATAAAAATTCCCCCGTTTGAAATCTGCGGTTTGATATCTGGAATCTGTTTTTGCGCTTAGACCACGCGGGTTATCTTTTTTCGCATTGTGTATGTGTTTCGCTGACGCGCTTTCGTTCTCTTTGCTTGTGCAAAGAGAACGAAGCAAGAGAAAGCACAGGGGCATAGCCCCTTGACCCCATGTACGGCACTGCGGTAGCGGAAAGATGAAGCCACGATCGAACCCGTTCGGCGAAAAGGCTTCAAACTCACCGCCTCACGGCGGTTCAGGCATGAAGCCTTTTCGTTTCCCCGCTGCGCGAGGAAATCCCCTCACGAGCCACGCCCCCAGTTTGGCGCAATGCTGCCTTGGCCCATCATTACCTTGCTGCGGCGCAATGGATTACAGGTTACGAAGGGTGCAGAAACCTTGCGTTGCCCGCCGCTGACTGCGCGTTAAACAGCTTTCGGAAGGCCGAGGCAGCATATCGCTTCACCAACTGCGTGGCTCGTGAGGGGATTTTTTCACCGCGTCTCGTGCGGTGCAAAACGGGCGCACAAATTGTCTGAGCGCCGTGAGGCGGCGAGTTTTTGTGTGTCCCGCCGAACGGGTTGGATCGTGACGATCAGCTTCCCGCTGCCGAAGTGCCGTGCGAAACGGCCCCTTTTGCTTCCTTTTCCGGCCGAACGGAAAAGGGAGGGCCCGCGCGGCCTGAGCGCGCTCTTCCTGGTGAGCCACTTTCATTGTGTAAAATAATGTTAATTTTGATATGTTTATTTGAGTTGATATAATTTATTCCATAAAAATTTCAAATAGCTTGGCATTGGGCTGCCCTTAGTTGTATACTTAGGGCGGCCCTTAATTGGAGGTGATCTTCTGGGCACAAAAAAGATGGGGCGGCCAACGGATAATCCCAAACCCTATAAAATTGCTGTTAAACTTGATCAAGAAGCGAAAGATGTCTTAGATGCTTATTGCAAGCAAGAATCCGTTTCGATGATGGAAGCAGCACGGCGCGGGATCAAACGGTTGAAACCCGACCTCAAAAAATGAAAGGAAGCGGCTCCAACTCGCGAAAGTATCAGCCACTTCCAGTACGGCAACCGCCTGAAAAGACAGTTACAGCGTAAATATTTTACCATAAAATCAGATGTTTGCAAATGATTTTATGGTATGCGCATGCGATTTCTTTCAAGCGTTGTACGATCATTTGAAAGGAACATGCTTCATGCTTTATAACGACAGCCTGAATCTGATCGAGGAATTGTACTTCGGCAACATCTGCCCCCATGAAGAGAGCTTTGACAAACGCTCCCGCTACGCCGCTTTCCTCAAAACCATCTCTGTCAATGAGGAAAAGCTCAACGCCTATTTCAAAGCACATACCGGGGCTGAAGAGGAGGAGCATCTTTTTTCACAGCTCATCAACGCGCAGGGCGAAATCCGGCGCTTCAGCGAGCTTGACCGCTTTGTTGAGGGCTTCCAGCTCGGCGCAAGGCTGATGCTCGATACCTTCCTGCTCCCGCAGCAGAGCGTCATCCGGGATATTTACTGAGAAAATCCCCCTCTGAAACACTGGGATTTGTGGAAAACGAACGCTTTTCAGGAGAAATGATCTGTGGTATACTAAATAAGATTTTTAGTCGAAATCGATTGGACATGCCCGGACATGCGACCGATGATCCGGCGGCACCGGAAATTGGCTTTTCCATCCGGGAGACTTTACAGCGAAAGGAACATCCCATTTGAAAATCAGAATTGGTATTGCAGGATATGGTAATTTAGGCCGCGGCGTGGAGTGCGCCGTACAGAACGCGCCCGATCTGGAGCTGGTTGCCCTGCTCACCAGGCGCGACCCCGCTTCCATTCAGACGCATACGGGCGTGCCCGTCTACCGCATGAGCGACGCTGCGAAGCTGCAGGATCAGATCGACGTGATGATCCTGTGCGGCGGCAGCGCGAACGATCTGCCGGAGCAGACGCCGGAGCTGGCGCGGTATTTCAACGTGGTGGACAGCTTTGATACGCACGCAAAGATCCCGGAGCATTTCAGCCGGGTGGACGAGGCCAGCAAAAAGGCCAATAAAATCGGGGTCATCTCCGTGGGCTGGGATCCGGGCATGTTCTCCCTTAACCGCGTGATCGCACAGGCGATCCTCCCCAACGGGCAGGATTACACCTTCTGGGGCAAGGGCGTCAGCCAGGGGCATTCCGACGCTGTACGCCGCATCGAAGGGGTCAAGGATGCCCGGCAGTACACCATCCCGGTGGAATCCGCGCTCGAGCGGGTGCGCGGCGGCGAAAACCCAGTGCTGACCACGCGTGAGAAGCATACGCGTGAGTGCTTTGTGGTCGCAGAGGAGGGCGCGGACTGCGCAAAGATCGAAACGGCTATCAAAACCATGCCGAACTACTTTGCGGATTACGATACCACTGTCCACTTCATCAGTGAGGAAGAGATGCGGAAAAACCACAGCGGCATCCCGCACGGCGGCAGGGTGTTCCGCTGCGGCGTGACCGGCTGGGAAAACGAGAATCGCCATATTATTGAATACAGCCTGAAGCTGGATTCCAACCCGGAGTTCACCTCCAGCATCCTCGCCGCTTATGCACGGGCTGCGTACCGTCTCTATCAGGAGGGCCAGACCGGCTGCAAGACGGTGCTGGATATCGCGCCCGCCTATCTGCATCCGGCGTCCCCGGACGAGCTGCGCGCGACGCTTCTATAAGCGGACAAGCCCCCGTTTTTACGCTGTTATTGATTTCGTTTCAAAGAAAGGTTGGTTGCCCGCATGAAGCAGGACATGATCGTCATTCTCGACCTCGGCTGTACAGAGAATACTGCCACCGCCCGCGCGATCCGCGCGCTGGGCGTATACAGTGAAATTTATCCCCACGACATCACACCCGCAGAGCTTGCCGCCCTGCCGAACGTCAGGGGCGTGATCTTAAACGGTGGGCCGAACCGCATTGTGGACGGCGTTTCCATCGACGCTGCGCCGGAAATCTACGATTGCGGCCTGCCGGTACTGGCTGTCTGCCATCCCGCCGCTGCCGTACATACGGGCTGCGCCAAGGTTTCCATGCGCAATGAGCCCTGGCCGCAGGACGAGGATGCTGCGAAAAAGGATTTGGAAGCTTTCGTCTTCGGCGAGTGCCATACGCAGGCGAACTGGAATATGGAGAACTTCATCGCCGACCAGATCGACCTTGTACGCCGGCAGGTAGGGGAGAAAAAGGTGCTGCTCGCGCTCTCCGGCGGCGTGGATTCCTCCGTGGTTGCTGCGCTGCTGTTAAAGGCGATTGGCAATCAGCTCACCTGCGTGCATGTCAATCACGGCCTGCTGCGCAAGGGCGAGCCGGAGCAGGTGGTCGAGGTGTTTCGCAACCAGATGAACGCGAATCTCGTCTATGTGGATGCGAGCGAGCGTTTTCTCACCAAGCTTGCAGGCGTTGCCGATCCGGAGCAGAAGCGCAAGCTCATCGGCGCGGAATTCATCCGCGTGTTCGAGGAGGAGGCCCGCAAGCTCGCGGGCATCGACTTCCTTGCGCAGGGCACGATCTACCCCGATATCGTTGAGAGCGGCACGAAGACCGCCAAGATGGTCAAATCCCATCACAATGTGGGCGGGTTGCCGGAGGATCTCGCCTTCGAGCTCGTCGAGCCGCTTCGTCAGCTCTTCAAGGATGAGGTGCGCGCCTGCGGCGTAGCGCTGGGCCTGCCGGACAGTATGGTCTACCGCCAGCCCTTCCCGGGCCCCGGCCTCGGCGTGCGCTGCCTCGGCGCGATCACACGCGACCGGCTGGAGGCCGTGCGGGAATCGGACGCGATTTTGCGCGAGGAGTTCCACAACGCAGGCCTCGACAAAAAGGTCTGGCAGTATTTCACGGTCGTCCCCGATTTCAAATCCGTCGGTGTGCGCGACAATGCGCGCAGCTTTGAATACCCGGTCATCCTGCGCGCCATTAACACGGTGGACGCGATGACGGCGGGGATCGAGCGCATCGACTGGGAAGTGCTCGAGGCCATCACCTGGCGCATTTTGAGCGAGGTAAAGGGCGTCAACCGCGTCCTCTATGATATCTCACCCAAACCGCCGGCGACGATCGAGTGGGAATAAAGCATTACTTACCCCGGAGAACTGCAAAGGTGCGGTCCCCCGGGGCCTTTTCCGTGATTTTTTGAGATTTGGATGGTAAGGGGAAATGGAGAAACATGCAGCGGATCGGTTTTGACAATGAGAAATATCTGAAAATGCAGTCGGCGCATATTCAGGAGCGGATCGCGCAGTTTGACAATAAGCTCTATCTCGAGCTGGGCGGGAAGCTGTTCGATGATTATCACGCCTCGCGCGTTTTGCCGGGCTTTAAGCCGGACAGCAAGATCAACATGCTTCTGAACTTGAAGGAGCAGGCGGAGATCGTAATCGTCATCAACGCCACCGATATCGAAAAGAGCAAGGTGCGCGGCGACCTCGGCATCACGTATGACGCAGACGTATTGCGCCTGATCGACGCCTTCCGCGGCGTGGGGCTCTATGTTGGCAGCGTTGTCATCGCCCAGTATGCGGCGCAGCCGATGGCGGATAAATTCCGCAACCTGCTAGCAAAGCTCGGCGTGCCGGTCTATCTGCACTATCCAATCGAGGGCTATCCCAATAATATCCCCCTGATCGTCAGCGAAGAGGGCTTTGGGAAGAATGAGTATGTGGAGACCAGCCGCCCGCTGGTCATCGTCACGGCACCCGGCCCCGGCAGCGGCAAGATGGCGACCTGTCTGTCGCAGCTCTATCACGAGCATCAGCGGGGCGTAAACGCCGGATATGCCAAGTTTGAAACCTTCCCGGTCTGGAATCTTCCGCTGCGCCATCCCGTCAATCTAGCATATGAAGCCGCCACTGCGGATTTGAACGACGTCAACATGATCGACCCCTACCACCTGGAGGCCTACGGCGAGACGACCGTCAATTATAACCGGGATATCGAGGTCTTCCCTGTGCTCAATGCGATTTTTGAGCGCATTGCCGGGGAGAGCCCCTATAAATCGCCCACGGATATGGGCGTCAATATGGCGGGCAACTGCATCATAGACGACGATGTTTGCCGCCATGCCTCCGAGCAGGAAATCATCCGCCGCTACTATCACGCCCGATGCGACCAAAAGCAGGGCCGTCTTGACGAAGCGGCCGTCTATAAGGTGGAGCTGCTGATGAACCAGGCAGGCGTGTCTACCAAAGACCGCGCGGTCGCCGCGGCCGCTCTGGAGCGCGCGGAGGAGACGGGGCTTCCCGCCTCGGCGATCGAGCTGCCAGATGGGCGTGTCATTACGGGAAAAACCTCTCCGCTGCTCGGCGCTTCCGCTGCTGTGCTGCTCAACGCATTGAAGGCGCTCGGCGGCATCCAGCACGATATCCTGCTGATTTCCCCGATCATTATTGAGCCGATTCAGAATTTAAAAACCAAGCATCTGGGAAATCATAACCCCAGGCTGCATTCCGATGAGGTACTCATCGCCCTGTGCATCAGCGCGGCGACGAACCCCACTGCCGAGCTCGCATTGAAACAGCTTGCAAAGCTCAAGGGCTGCGAAGCACACTCCTCCGTGATCCTCTCCCAGGTGGACGATTCCGTCTTCCGCAAGCTGGGGATGAACCTGACATGCGAAGCGCGGTACCAAAGCCAGAAGCTCTATCACAAATGACCCCAATGAACGGGCCCATCCTTTTCCGCAAGGGCGCGGGAAGGCGGCCTGAGAGGCGGCTTGTCTGGCTGCTCTTCATTGCCATATTGTCAGTCAGACGGCCGGAAAGCGCGAAGCTTTGCGGCCGTCTCTCTATAAACAGATCACCCCAAAATACAGGAATAGGAGGAAACAGATATGGATACGAAATTTATTTTCGTCACAGGAGGCGTCGTCTCCGGCCTGGGCAAAGGGATCACGGCCGCTTCCCTTGGCCGGCTTTTAAAGGCGCGGGGCCTGAAGGTCACCGTGATGAAGCTCGACCCTTACCTCAATGTCGACCCCGGCACGATGAATCCGATCCAGCACGGCGAGGTTTTCGTCACGGATGACGGCGCGGAGACCGATCTCGATCTGGGCCATTACGAGCGCTTTATCGATGAGAGCCTGTCGCAAAACAGCAATCTGACCTCCGGGCGTGTCTATTTCCAAGTCATCACAGATGAGCGCAAGGGCGTCTACGGCGGGCAGACCATCCAGGTGATCCCGCATATCACCAATGAGATCAAACGGCGCATCGCGCTGAATACGGAGGCGGATGTCGTATTTGTGGAGATTGGCGGCACGGTGGGTGATATCGAGGGCCAGCCCTTTCTGGAGGCGATCCGCCAGTTTGCGCAGGAGCACGGGCGGGAAAACTGCATGTTTATCCA
Organism: uncultured Oscillospiraceae bacterium; assembly: GCA_900549825.1. GTDB lineage: Bacteria > Bacillota > Clostridia > Oscillospirales > Acutalibacteraceae > Fimivicinus. Next base: position 59,096 of record URQB01000003.1, read on the forward strand.
TGTGACGCTCATTCCCTACCTGAATGCGTCGATGGAGCTCAAAACGAAGCCGACACAGCACAGCGTCAAGGAGCTTCTGGGGCTCGGCATCCGGCCGGACGTGATCGTCTGCCGCTGCGAGCATTCGATCGACGACCATATCCGCGAGAAGATCGCCCTGTTCTGCAATGTGCCGAAGGAGAACGTCATCGAAAACCGCGATATGCCCACGCTGTATGAGATCCCGCTTGCGCTGGAAAAAGAGGGCCTGGCGGAGATCGCCATCAAACAACTGCATTTGGAATGCGGTAAGCCGGATCTTATGGACTGGACGGCGATGGTGGAGCGTAACCGCCATCTGGAAAAGGAGGTAGACATCGCACTGGTCGGCAAGTATGTGGAGTTGCACGATTCCTATCTCTCCGTTGCTGAGGCGCTCAAGCACGGCGGCATTCAGAACAATGCACACATCCACATCCGTTGGACCGACAGCGAGCAGATCACGCCAGAGAATGTGGAGACGTTTGCTGGGATCGATGGTATCTTAGTGCCCGGTGGTTTCGGCACGCGCGGCATCGATGGGAAGATCCTCGCGGTAAAATTCGCGCGGGAGCATAAAATTCCTTACCTCGGTATCTGCCTCGGCCTGCAGATTGCCATCATTGAATTTGCGCGCAACGTCCTGCACATGGCGGGCGCGAGCAGCACGGAATTCGACCCCGACACGCCCTACCCTGTGATCGATCTAATGCTCGATCAGAAGGATGTTTCCGATCTGGGCGGCACGATGCGCCTGGGCCAGTATCCATGTATCCTGCAGGAGGATAGCAAGGCCTACGCGGCCTATGGGCAGCAGCTGATTTATGAGCGCCACCGCCACCGCTATGAGGTCAACAACGACTATCGGGACCGCTTGGAAAAGGGCGGCATGCGCCTGTGCGGCGTTTCGCCGGATAAGCACATCGTCGAGATGGTTGAGCTGAAATCGCACCCCTGGTTTGTTGCGTCGCAGGCGCATCCGGAATTCAAATCCCGGCCGAATAAGCCACATCCATTGTTCGCTAATTTCGTGGGCGCGGCGCTGATGCACCGGGAGGTGGAAAAATAAGCAATCCAGTCAATTTTACTTTATTACAATATGATGTCATGGGGGAATGCTATAATAGAACAGCCAAGAAGGGTCAGCCGGCCTGCAAAAGGGGGTGGCTTCTATGAAAGCTACGCGAAAACTCATTGCCCCGATCATCATTACGATCGTGTGCATTTTAGCCCTGATCGCATATATGGGCGTTGTATTTGCGGCCTCGATCCCCATCTGGCTGAAAATAGCGGGTGCGGTTGCGCTTCTGGTGCTGATCGGCGTGGCCATTTATGTTTTGTTCGAACGAATTCAGGAAGTTAGGAGCGGTGAAGAGGATGATCTTGGTAAATACTGATTATATCAGCGGCAGGGAGCTGGAAATGCTCGGGCTGGTCAAGGGCAGTACGATCCAGACGAGAAATATCGGCCGCGATATCACACAGAGCTTTAAAACCATCGTGGGCGGAGAGCTGAAGGCTTATAACGAGATGATGAGCGAAGCGCGCGCGTTGGCGACCAAGCGCATGGTCGAGGAAGCCGAGGAGTTGAGCGCCGATGCCATTGTCAATATCCGTTATGCGTCTTCTACGATCATGCAGGGCGCGGCGGAAGTGATTGCTTACGGCACGGCGGTACGGTTTCGATAAAAATTGATAATTTGCATTTCATAAAGGCAGGACGGTCGATCCCGGAGGGAGGCCGTCCTGCTTTTTGTATTGTCCCCATCCGAAAAGTGTGATATATTATGGATATTTCTTGTATTAATGGATTTAGATGATCTGTGTGGTTGAGGATTTTACACAATATAAGCGGAAATGAAAAACAGATGGATTATGATGCGGTTTTGCCGATCGCATGGATGAAACAATCAAAGGGAGAGATTTTATGGAAAGCACCATGCAAAGCACTCCGGCGCAGCAGAAAAAGTATGTATCCAACAAAGAGTTCATTCTCTTCTTAATCAGCGTATTCTTCTACACCAACATGACGGGCATGGTCAACGGCTACCGCCAGGCGTATCTTGTCAACGTTTTGCGGCTGGATAGCGGAAGCGTTTCGACCATCAATATGATCTGCGGGATTCTGGGCTTTGCCCTGAGCTTCTTTTATGCCATTGTGATGGATAATCGGAAAAAGAGCAAGCTTGGCAAATTCCGGCCGCTTGGGTTTGCATCGGCGATCCCTATGGGCATTCTGACGGTTATGATGTTTGTCACGCCGCAGATGCCGCTGCCGTTTATGATCGCCTATCTTTGCATCGTGCAGCTTCTGCAGGGCGCGGCGGTTTATTTTGGCAACAGCGTGAATATGGTCGGCGTTGTGATGACGCCCAACACGCAGGAGCGAGATCGGATTCTCTCCTTCCGTGGAATCTCCAGCGCAATCGGAAATTCCGCGCCGCTCGTAATCGTTTTGGTGATCGGTCTGCTGCGCGAACCCGGCATCATCAAGACGGAAGCGATGATGTATATTGTTTCCGCCGCGCTGTGCGGCCTGGCCGGCACGCTTTCCATGCTGGCGGGCATGAAGGCGGTGCGCGAGCGCATTGTTTACAGCGAAAAGCGGGAAAATCCGCTGCTGGGCTTCCGGGATGTACTCGGCAACAATTATGCGCTGCTGGTACTGCTCAGCGAATTCCTGAAAAATTTTCGTCAGATTGCAAACTATATGGGGATCTTCCTTGCGGTTGCGTTGCTGGGTGATCCAAGTAAATTTGTCCTGTTCGGTCTGCCGACCGGCATCGGCACCTTCGTCGGCATGCTGATCGTCAACGCCCTGCTCAAGAAATTTACCAGCAAGCAGATTTATATCGCGTCCGGCGTATATTCCGTGCTTGCTAACGGTGGCGCGTTCGTGACGGGCCTGCTGTTTTTCAACCATCCGGGCCAGACGTTTTTGACGCTCCTGTTCTTTGTTTTCCTCTTCCTCATCGGCCTTCAGTTCGGCGCCTCCAATCTCCTGCCGAATATGTTCCAGGCCGATATCCTGGAGGATATTGAGTTGAAGACGGGCAAGCGGCTGGACGCGAGCCTTGCGTTTATCATCAGCGCAGGCTCATCGCTCAGCGGCCTGATTGCTTCGTCCCTGTCTCCTCTGATCCTCTATGGAGAGCATTCCATTATCCACTATATCCCGCCAGTGGATCAGATGATCGACGGCGCGATGCAGACGGTCTATCAGACGCAGCCATACAGTACAAAGGTGAGCCTGCTGTTTTTCTATACGCTTTTCCATGGCATTATGATGCTGCTGGCCGGGCTGCCGTTCTTCTTCTATCAGCTCTCCGGAAAAGAACGTGAGCGCGTGCATGAAGAGGTGCTGCGCAGACGGGATGAGCTTGATAAGGAGCGCGGCGGTTCCGATGAGGCGGAGGAGGCTCGTTGAGCCCTCACAGGGAAGATACTCATTCAATGAAAAAGGCGCATTGCAAACAAGTGTGTTGCAACGCGCCCTTATGATTTGAAGAGAAAGCGAAGGCTTTCTGTCAGCGATGCGATGGTAACAGAAGACTTCTATACCGTTGCATCCGAGAGGGATAGAAAGGCTTCTCTCTGGGAGTCAAAAAAGCACAGAGTTACCCGGAGGCTTTGGTGATGTTAAAGGCATAGTGGGGCTGAAGTGATGTCAAATTAGGGCCGTTTTAGAACTGAATAGAAGCAGCCACGCACTGCTTGAGCGTGCATGGCTGCTTTGTTACGAGGTCATTCACATGGCGTATTCTTAAGCGGCCTCAATATAGCCAGAAAAATTCTGATGGGTACCGCTGAAAAGAATATAAATTTCCGCCTTGGATGATATTTCGCCAACCGTGTATGTGGAATCATTGGAATGCGGGGCGATATCATTGTCGGAATAGGTCCATGTAAAGGACTTCACCCGTACTCTCAAGGTGTAATCGCTATGATTCTCTACATGCACACGATACTTTGTTTTGCCTGTAAAATAATAGTTGGTATACATGTTTTGGGAGGCGGAAGTGCCAGCAAAGTCATAACGAGAAGAGATATCCCATAATTGGGTTGGCCTGCTTGTGTCTCGTGTTACAGGTTCCGGGGATACGCCGATATTCTGACCGTCGCCAATTGCGAACGCGCTAACGCTGAAGGAGCAAAGAAGGATGACCGCCATGAGCAGTGCGGCTATTTTTTTTGTACGAGTCATTTTTATGATCCTTTCTAAAAATTAATTAAAATATGCTTGCACTTGAAAGTGCTATAACAAGCCCATTGGAATCACCTCCCTCTTCTGATAAAATTATTGATTCGTTTCAATCCTGAATTTTTTAGTGAATTGCGGCAGGCACTTTTGAAACAGGAGAAAAACCAGGAAGCCGAATATCGCCCCAAGCGTATTAATCCACAGGTCGTCAATGTCGGTCCCCCTGCCGAGGGGAAGCTGATTGAGTTCGACAAAAAGAGAGAACAAGAATGCGATTAGGATAGTCTTTGGAAAAGTCATGCGTTCCCACAACAACGGAAGGAAAAAGCCGAACGACAGAACCCCGACGATATTTCCCAAGATGTTGGTAATGAGATAATCGATATTTCGATCGATGATGACCTCATGATAAAAATCCTGAAATACCCGGAAGGGAATCAGGTTGATATTCTCAGGGACGATACCGACATACCAGTCAATGGAAATAAACGGCGGACGGGAATACAGCATGATATGCGGAAAAAAGGTGATGGAGGAAAAGAAAACAATGGACATCAGGAATAACCCGATTCCAACCTCGTGCCATACAGTTGTCTGCATTGCCATTTTTTTGAGGGAACGGATGCGGAACCAGCGGAAAAGGACAATGATTGGAATGGAAAGCAGGACATATGGAAGCGAAGCCCCAACATATGGAAGATTGTAGAATAAATATTTTAGCAAAGGAAGGATCCTTTCTACTAATAATGGACATTTTATTACATAAAAGTTATAATTATCAATAAATTGATTTATATATGGAAAATAAAAACATAAAAATTATCTATAACCATGTTACGATTAATTATATAAAAAGTCAAGGTATATCGCAAATATTATTTTCAATATAAAAAGCGCCCCATTCCGGGACGCTCCCTATTTATTCTTCTGCGATCTGTCAGCTGCTTTCATACCGTGCTAGAAACGCCTTTGTCCTGTCGCTTTTCGGGTGGTTGATTACCTCGTCCGGCGTATATTCCGTGCTTGCCAACGGTGGCGCGTTCATGACGGGCCTGCTGTTTTTCTATATGCTTTTCCATGGCATTATGATGCTGCTGGCCGGGCTGCCGTTCTTCTTCTATCAGCTCTCCGGAAAAGAACGTGAGCGCGTGCATGAAGAGGTGCTGCGCAGACGGGATGAGCTTGATAAGGAGCGCGGGAGTACAGAAGAAAGCGAACTATAATGCTGGGGAAAACACTTTACTCTAGACGGATTTCTTTTCACAAATGAAAGTATCACTTTTAAAAGGGTTATTGAAAATCATTTTAATAGCACTTACTATGTAACTGTTGACGCCGACATCAATTAGTTAAAGATTGGAGATAATGAGATGAAAATAGAAGAATTTAAAAATATTACAATAGCTTATATGCGTAATACCGGTGAATATGGTCCTAAAAATAAAGAGTTGATGGAGAACTTTAAGGACTTTTTAAGAACCAATCATTTATTGAATGAACAAACCACTATTTTAGGAATAGCCTTAGACAATCCAGCATTCACACCAACGAATGAGTTACGATATGATGTAGGACTTATCATAGACGAAAATAAGGAAATTGCTTTAAATAAGCGAAAAATTGATGATGGAAAATATGCCGTATTTGAAGTTCCTCATACAGAGCAAGGGGTATTATCCTTTTGGAAAAATATTTCACAATTAACAGCGGACTTATCCATAGATGATAAAAAGCCTATTATGGAACGCTATGCTATGGATAAAATCACGAATTGTTTGTGCGAGTTTTGTATTCCGTTAAAATAGTATCGGACCTTTCCGGATGATTGATGCTAATTTCTAACTTTAAAAGGATCTCACCTTCATAGATGAGATCCTCCTTTGCTATTTTATATTTTTCTGTGGCACTGCAAAAATAAATACCAGTGAACTGATCAACAGCATACCCGGATAGAATAGTTTTGGAATAATTTCAAAGGCTGACACTTCAAATCCCAACTCACGGGCTGCAGAGATTGCCACCAGCATCTGCGCACCATAAGGAATGACTCCCTGGAAAATACAGGAGAATGTATCCAGCAGGGATGCTGCCTTCCGAGAAGTAACGCCATATTCTTCTGACATCTCTTTTGCAATCGGATTCGCCATAACGATGGCTACTGTGTTGTTCGCTGTGGCAATATCCATGGCGCCAACCAAAAGCCCCATGCCAAGCTGACCACCTTTTTTTCCCTTGAATACCTTACGGATGACAGACAAGAGTGCCTCAAATCCACCGTATTCACGAATCAGAGCACACATAGCGGCCACCAGAATGGCTACCATACAAGTTTCAAACATTCCGGCAGCACCGGAGCCCATATTGGCAAGCATATCCGTCGGTGCAGTCTGGCCGGTCACAAGCATAATGAATGCTCCTGATACAATACCTATCAGCAGAACCACGAATACATTGATCCCGATCATTCCACCCGCCAACACCAGGACATACGGAATAATCTGTATCAAGTTATAATCCTGTGCGACTGTTCCGTTTAATTCCGTTCGGAAAGAAAGTACCAGAATCAAAATCAACGTAACAAATGCCGCCGGGAAAGCAATTTTAAAGTTCTCCCTAAACTTATCCTTCATGGCGCATCCCTGTCCGTTGCAGGCTGCAATCGTCGTGTCTGAGATAAAGGAAAGGTTATCTCCAAACATGGCACCTCCCATAACCGAACCAATACAAAGCGGAAGCCCGAATCCAGAAGCCTTTGCCACCGCAACGGCAATTGGCGTAATCAACGTGATCGTTCCTACAGAAGTTCCCATGGCCGTAGACACAAAACAGGCTACCACAAACAGTACTGCAACGGCAAATCGTGCCGGAATCATAGAAAGCATGAAGTAAGCAACACTCTCTGCACTGCTTCTTCCCACAACCCCTACAAATGCACCGGCGACCAGGAAGATTAACAACATCGTAATCATATTCTTATCTCCCACGCCCTGGCCCATCATCTCCAGTTTGTCATCAAACTTCACTTCACGATTCTGCAGACATGCTACTAAAATGGCCACAAGAAATGCAATGACAATCGGAATGTTATAAAATCCCATCGGAATCTTCAGCATATACTCAAACAAAATACCAAGGCCCAGATACAATACGAAAAATACGCCAATGGGCAATAATGCAATTGGATTACTCTTTTTCATAAGAAATTCCCCCAGCTTCTTTATGTTATCTCATATCAAAAACGCTCTTTCACTTTATCATGTACGCCAAAGGCGAGTCAAGGAAGAAAAAGTGCCCCGTTGCCGGAGCACTCCGATTTGTCGATATCTGTCAATTTTTTTCATACCTCGCCAGGAACGCCTTCGTCCTGTCGTTCTTCGGGTGGTTGATCACCTCGTCCGGCGTGCCTTCCTCTGCGATGATGCCGCCGTCCATGAAAACGATATAATCCGCCACATCGCGCGCAAACGCCATCTCATGCGTGACGATCACCATCGTCATATGCTCCGCCGCAAGGGAGCGGATCACCTTGAGAATTTCGCCTGTCAGCTCCGGGTCGAGGGCGCTAGTCGGCTCGTCGAAGAAGAGCACCTGTGGGTTGAGCGCCAGGGCGCGCGCGATGGAAACGCGCTGCTGCTGGCCGCCGGAGAGCTGGCAGGGATAGGCGTTTTCCTTATCGGCAAGCCCCATTTTGCCAAGCAGTGCGCGGGCGGTTGCCTGCGCCTGCTTTTTCTCCACACCGGCGATGACCTGCGCCTCCGTGATGTTTTTCAGCACGGAGAAATGCGGGAAGAGATTGAAATTCTGAAAGACAAGGCCGAATTTCGCCCGAATTTTCCGGACTGTCGCCTTATCGGCGTAGGCGGTTTTTCCGTGCTCGTCCGTATGAACCAGCACGGCATCCCCATAGCGAATTTCACCCTCGTCGACCGTCTCCAGCATGGTTGCGCAGCGCAGCAGCGTCGATTTGCCGGAACCGGAGGGCCCAATGATGGCGACGACCTGCCCCTTTTCCACGTGCAGGGAGATGTCTTTCAGGACCTCCAAGCCGCTGAAGCCTTTGCGCAGATGATGGATGGTGAGCAGCTCTTCCATGGCAATCCCTCCTTATTTGTAATAATTAAGCGCTTTTTCAATGCGCTCCATAATAAACGCGACCGCGTAGTTTGCAATGTAATAGAACACGCCGGCGACGAAGAAGGGGACCACGGAGGACTGCGAGGTTGCAAGCATCTTGGCCGCTGTGAACATCTCCACGACCGAAATGGAGAAGGCGAGGGATGTATCCTTGACAAGTGTAATGATTTCGTTGGTGACAGCGGGAAGTATGTTCTTGACGACCTGGGGCAGGATGATGCGCAGGAAGGTCTGGCTCTTCGTAAAGCCCAGCACCTGTGCCGCTTCGTACTGGCCGACGGGCGTCGCCTCAATGCCGCCGCGGTAAATCTCTGCGAAATAGGCCGCGTAGTTGAGCACGAAGCCGATGATGGTTGCAATAAAGCGGTAATTGTCGGGCAGCGTCACATTCCATTCAAAGCTGACGATCAGGAAGCCCGGCGCGAAATACACCACCATCAGCTGCAGCATCAGCGGCGTGCCGCGCATGACGCTGATGAAGAAGCGGGTCAGCCAGCTCAACGGCTTGATTTTGGACATGCGGCCAAAGGCGACCAGCAGGCCGAGAGGCATGCTCAGCACCAGTGTCAGGATAAAGATCGCCCCTGTGATCAGAAAGCCTTCGCCAAGCTGAGAAAAGATTGCCTGCATATTGACCTCGGCCGGCAATAGGACCGGAATCGGCATCGAAAAACATCCTTCCTTGAAAACGGTGAACGCTGCGTTAGCAATGCTACTGGATTAGCATGATAATACAGTGTAGTATAACATAAAAAAAGGGCGGGAATCAACCGTTCCCGCCGATTTTCATTTTGATCCGTTAGGAATTGAAGACGGTAACGTCTTTTCCAAACCACTCGTTGGAAATTTTAGACAGCGTTCCGTCCTTCGCCATCGCGTCGATCTGAGCCTGAACCTTATCGCGCAGCTCGGTGTTCCCCTTGAGGAATCCGACTGCGTATTCTTCAGATGCCAGGGCTTCATCGAGCACCTTGTAATTGCCGCCCTGCTTCGTGATATTGTACTGAGCAACGATCTCATCCATCAAAACAGCATCCACAGAGCCCATCTTCAGTTCGCTGAGCGCATCCAGATTGGTGCTGGTCGTCAGCACCTTGCCGAGAGAAGCTTTGAAATCCGCTTTTGCATTCAATGCTTTTTCCGCGCTGGAATCCAGCTGGAGCGCCAGCTTCTTCCCCTTGAGGTCGTCGAGCTTGCTGATAGAGGAGCCCTTCAATACAACAATGACCTGGTTGTTTTTCATATAGGGTTTGCTCCAGGTATAGTCGTTTTCACGGCCGGTCATCGTAAAGCCATTCCAGATCAGATCGATGTTGCCGTTTTTCAGCTCCGCGTCTTTGGAGTTCCAGTCGATTGACTGGAGCTTGAGCTCCATATTCAGGCGCTTGGCGACTTCCTTCGCAAGATCCAGGTCGAAGCCTACGTAATTGCCGTTGTTATCTTTAAAGCCCATCGGGGGAAACTCAGCGTCGAAGCCGACGGTCAGTGTGCCGTTTTTGGCAGCGTTTGTTCCACTTTCCCCGGCGGCGCCCGGGTTGTCACCGTTTCCGGTGCAGGATGCGAGGCCCAGTGTCAAAATGACCATAACAGCCGCCAGTGCGAGGGTGATGATTCTCTTCTTCATGTTGTTTCCTCCATTTTGTAATGCGTTCTTTTCCCACGGTATGTACCGGCCGAAGGGCAATGGGAATTTTTATAGCGGTATTGTAGCATATTACCACGCTAAAGTAAAGGCTTTTTTGGGAGATTTTCAGGCCGCTTTTCAACCAGCAAAAACCATTTGCATGTGCTCTTGAAATGATGTATACTAAAATATCATTATCCTGTGGTTTCCTGCCCTCGCAGGGCCGCAAAAAGGGAGGAACCCTTACGCAGGCTTATCTTGACAATAGCGCCACCACCCGCGTTTGCGAGGAGGCGGCGCAGGAGATGCTGTATACCCTCACAGAAGGCTATGGGAATCCGTCCTCCCTGCATGCAAAGGGCTTTGAGGCGGAAAAACTGCTGCAAAAAGCGCGTGCCCGTGTGGCAAAGCGCATCGGCTGCGAGCCGGAGGAGGTCTTTTTCACCTCCGGCGGGACGGAGGCCAATAATCTGGCTCTCTTCGGCGTAGCGCAGTCCCTCTCCCGAAGGGGCCGCCGGATCGTCACCACAGCAATCGAGCACCCGAGCGTGGAAAAGCCCCTACAGGAGCTCGAAAAGCAGGGCTTTGAGGTGGTTTATCTGCCTGCCGGAGAAGATGGTAAGGTCCGTGAGAAAGACATCTTCGAGGCCGTCAGCAGCGATACCATTTTGGTCAGCATGATGGCGGTCAATAATGAAGTCGGATCTCTCCAACCGTTGGAGGCGGTGCGCCGGGCGATCAAACGCGCGGGCGCGCCTGCGCTCTTCCACTGCGACTGTGTGCAGGGCTTCGGAAAGCTGGATGTAAAGCCTTCCGCGCTCGGAATTGATCTGATGACGGTGAGCGCGCATAAAATCCACGGGCCGAAGGGCGCCGGGGCGTTGTATGTCCGCCGCGGCGTACAGGTCAGGCCGCGGACCTTTGGCGGCGGGCAGGAGAAGGATCTCCGCCCCGGGACGGAGGCCATGCCCGCCTTGGCGGGTTTCGGCGCGGCGGCAGAGGCGCTGCCGGACGTCCGTTCAGGGCTTGCGCATGCGGCGCAGCTGCGGGATTATTTGCTCGAACAGGTGAGCGGCATGCGCGGCGTAACGCTCAATTCTCCCCCGGACGCGTTGCCCTATATCGTCAATCTCTCCATGCCGGGCCTGCGCTCCGAGCCAATCCTCAATTTGCTCTCTGAAATGGGTGTGTATGTTTCGAGCGGATCTGCGTGCGCAAGGGGCCACAAAAGCCCTGTGCTCACAGCACTGGGCCTGCCGGATGTACGCATCGACAGCGCGCTGCGCATCAGCTTTTCCCGTTTTACGACGCCCCAGGAAATCGACGCGTTGGTGGCAGGGCTGCGGCGCGTGCAGCAGGTGCTCAGAAGCGTTTAAACAATAGAAAGCAAGAAAGCAGCAGGTTTTGTTTCATGAAAGAAATTATTCTCATTAAGGACGGAGAGCTTGCCCTCAAGGGGCTCAACCGCTCCACGTTTGAAGATATTCTGGTCAAGAATATGCGCCGTCGACTTTCTTCCCTTGGCAAATTCGAGTTTTCAAAGAGCCAGTCCACCGTGATGATCGAGCCGCTCGAGGAGGGGATCGATCTTGACGAGGCGGTCGGCCGCCTTTCCCGCGTGTTTGGGATTGCGGGCTTCAGCCGCGCCGCGCAGGCGCCCAAGGACATGGATGAGATCCTGCGTATTGCGGGCGAATACCTTGCCCCGCAGCTGCTGGAGGCAGCCTCTTTCAAGGTGGAGGCAAAGCGCTCCGATAAGAAATTCCCGCTGAAATCCCCAGAGATCAGCGCGACATTGGGCGGTTATCTCGGCGAAAAATTCCCGCATTTGCGCGTTGACGTACACCATCCGGATGTGACCGTCACAGTGGAGGTGCGCGACCACTGGGCCTATATTCGCGGCAACCAGCAAAAAGGCGCGGGCGGCATGCCCGTCGGCTCAGGCGGCAGGGTGGCCCTGCTCGTCTCGGGCGGGATCGACAGCCCGGTTGCGGGCTGGATGATGGCCAAGCGCGGATTACAGCTGACGGCCGTGCATTTTGCTTCTCCCCCTTACACCAGCCAGCGCGCAGAGGAGAAGGTGCATGCGCTGCTGCGGAAGGTGGCGCGCTATGCCGGGCATATCTCCCTGTTCGTTGTGCCGTTTACGGAGATTCAGGAGCAGATCAAGGATCACTGCCCGGAGGATCTGTTCACGCTCATCATGCGCCGCGCGATGATGCTGCTCGCAGAGCGCATTGCACGCAAAGAGGAATGCGGCGCGCTGGTCACGGGGGAGAGCATCGGTCAGGTGGCAAGCCAGACGCTGCAGGCCATTGCCTGCACGGACGCGGTGGCCGAAATGCCGGTATTCCGGCCGCTCATTGCGATGGATAAGGATGAGATCGTCGCGATCTCCCGGAAGATCAATACCTTCGATATCTCGATTCAACCCTATGAGGATTGCTGCACGGTCTTTACGCCGAAGCACCCGAAGACCTGCCCACAGCTCGACGCTGTGGAGAAGGCGCAGGCGCTGATCCCGCTGGAGGAGCTCATGGAGCGGGCCCTGGCGGGCGTGAGGATCGTGCCGATCGACGCATAAGTTTTTGATTGCTACATTTTCAAAAGGAAGTTTTGTTATGAAAGCTGAGATCCTGTCCGTCGGGACCGAGCTCCTGCTCGGCGACATTGTGAATACGGATGCGCAGTTCCTCGCCGGGGAGCTGGCGCGGCTGGGCTTTACGGTGCTCTATCACAGCACGGTGGGCGACAATGAAGAGCGGCTTGCTTCTCTCCTGCAGACCGCCCTTTCCCGCAGCGATATCGTCCTGACGACCGGCGGCCTCGGCCCCACGGCGGACGATCTGACCAAGGAGGTCTGCGCCAAGGCGCTTGGCCTGCCGCTCGTTGAGGACGAAGAGAGCATGCGGCGCATTGAGGCTTGTTTCCGTAACCGTGGCAGTGAAATGCCGGAAACAAACCGCAAGCAGGCGTATCTGCCGCAGGGATGCACCATATTCCGCAACAATCACGGCACAGCCCCGGGCTGCGCGATGGAAAAAGCCGGGAAGATCATTATTAATCTGCCCGGACCGCCGCGCGAGCTGAAATCCATGTTTCTGGAGCAGGTGTTACCCTACCTCTCCCGGTTTGCAGGCGGAGCGATCGTGTCGCATACGGTGCGCACCTTTGGCATCGGCGAGAGCGCCATGGCCGAGCGGGCGGCGCAGTTCCTGAAGCAGGAGAATCCGACCGTTGCGCCCTATGCGAAGGACGGCGAAGCGCTTCTGCGGGTGACGGCGAAGGCAGATTCCCCCGAGGAGGCGGACGCGCTGTGTAAACCCACTGTGGACGCGCTCTGTGCACTTTACGGCGATTTCGTTTACGGCGTGGATGTGGACAGCCTGCAGCAGGTGGTGGTACAGATGCTGCGCGAGCGGGGGATGAAGATCGGGCTTGCGGAGTCCTGCACGGCGGGACTGATTGCCAAGCGGATCACAGAAATCCCCGGCTCCTCTGAAGTGCTCGAATGCGGGATCGTATCCTATTCCAACCGAATTAAGGAGAAGATCCTCGGCGTTTCGCCGGAAACCATTGAGAAATACGGTGTCATCAGCGCCGAGACAGCCGCCGAGATGGCTGTGGGCGCATGGCGCGTCAGCGGCGCGGATATCGGCCTCGGTGTGACGGGGCTGGCGGGCCCGGACGGGGATGAGCGCGGCAATCCCGCAGGGCTTTCCTTTATCGCCCTGACGGATGGAAAGCATACGCTTGCGCGCACCGTCAATACCGGCCGCGGGGGAGATAACCGGGAATATAATCGATTTGTCACCTCATCGAACGCATTGGATCTGATTCGACTGTATTTATTGGATGAAAGATAGCTCATGCTGTGTTACAGTGTGCAAAAGCATGGCTTTGCAACCATCTTTTTCGATCAAAAACTATCGAAAGGCGGAATAAACAATGGCTCAGAATAAATCCGGCAGGAATTTTTTACATGCGATTTTTCCGTTTCCTGGGGATACTGCGCTGGAGTGGGTGCGTAAGATTGTGGCGATTTTGTCTGTCTGCGCGCTTCTCGCGAGCAGTGGGATGCTGGTTTTCCGCGCCGTACAGCCGGGAGAGCAGCAGGAGGAAAAGCCCGCGCAGACGCAGGCAGATCCCGTCCTCTCCGCGCTGAAAACAAAATATCCCGCAGCCACGTCGCCCGAGGGGATGCAGGAAAAATACAAGCACCTCTATGCGGTCAATAACGACGTGGTGGGCTGGCTGACCATTCCGAATACGCGCACTGACACGCCGATTCTGCAGGCGACAAAGGCGCAGGGAGGGAATGATTACTACCTGCGCTATAATTACTACCACGAGTTCACAAATTTTGGCGATCCCTTTATGGATTACCGCAATAACGATCAGGAGCTCTCCCGCAATACGATCCTCTATGGGCACAATCTGCAGGGCGATTCGCTCGATAACGGCATGTGCTTCACCGGTGTGATGGGCTACCATACGCTGGAGGGATACAAAAACGCGCCCGTGATTACCTTCAATACGCTTTACAGGGATTACAAGTGGAAGGTGATCAGCGCCTTCCTTGCGACAACGAAGGCCAAGGACGACAATGGCTACGTTTTCAACTATATCTACCCGGATATGAACGATGAAAAGTTCATGCAGTATATTGAGGAGGTGCGCGAACGCAGCCTGTTTACGACGGATGTCGACGTGCAGAAGGACGATAAGGTGCTTACGCTTTCCACCTGTACCTATGAGCTCGGTACGAGCATCGACACCCGTTTTGTCGTGGTCGCACGTATGGTGCGCGACGGGGAGAGCGAGGAGGTCGACGTCTCCAAGGCCGCGCTCAACCCCAACCCGCATTACCCGCAGGCGTGGTACGACCGTCATGGGAAAACGAATCCGTACCGGGATGCGGAGCGCTGGTATCCGTTTTAAAGCGGAACCGGGATGAATCAATTCCTGGACAGGAGGTCTGCAGATGGAGTGCGGCGGGGATCAGGCAGCGCGTACGGATGGCGTGCTTCTGCAGGCGAACGCGCTGCTGGACGAGCTGGAAGAGGTACGCAGGAAATACGGCCTGGCAGAGGAGAGGAAGCTTCCGTCAGGCGATTCCCGTCAGAGCGGCGGGCAGGAAAAGAGAGCCGCCGCTGCCTCAAAGGAGGAAGGAGCTATTATGACTGATCAGGATAAGCAAAAGGAAAGAGTACCGCAGGAGACGCAATCTCCTGCGGAGGATCAGCCAGTTTATTATGATGCAGATGGAAATCCGGTGACGCCGATCGTCTATTACGACGCACAGGGTCGGCCTGTGATCCCCGTCTTCGCAGCCCAGCCCGTTCAGACGCCGCCGGAGGAGCAGTATGAAACGCTGCCGGACGGGACGCGCGTGCGCGTCGTCTATCAGGAGCCGGAGAGCAAGCGGACAAGCGATGCCAAGCCGCCCGCTGCGCCGAAGCCGCAGGCATCTCCAGCCAAAGGGGACAAGCCGGCGCCGGATATGGAGCTGCATGCTTCCATGCGTGTCGTCTATGAAGCGCCGGACGCGCATCATGAAGCAAAACCGCCGGAGCAGGCGGCCGCCCCGCAAAACGTTCCGGCAGCCACACCTCCCTCCAAGCCACAGGAGGAGACGCCCCCCGCCCCAAGCGGTCTGGCCGACCTGTTTGCCGATGCGGAGGAGGGGCCTGCCTCCGGAAAAAGGAAGAAAAAGCAAAAAGAAAAGGGCCGGTTTGGCGACGGCTGGCTTCCCTGGCGGGGCGATACGGCGGCGGAGAAAGTACGCAGGACGGTCTTTTTGCTCGCCCTGGCGACGCTGCTCGTCTGCCTTCCGTTTTTGGGATACCGCCTGTACGAGGGCTGGTATAACGACTATTTTACCAAGCAGCTGGCCGGACAGGTTCAGACCGGGCTAGACGAAAGCGCGTGGGAGGATATTCGCGCAAGGCATCCTGGGGTCAATTTCCCGGAAGGGATGAATCCCGCTTATGCGGACCTGTATGCCGCCAACCAGGAGATGATAGGCTGGCTGAAGATCGAAAATACAAAGTACATCAATTTTCCGATCGTCCAGGCAAAGGACAACGAAAAATATCTGGGCCTCGATTTTTATAACCGGAAAACGAGTTATGGAAATCCCTTTCTGGATTTTCGAAATAATATAAAGGAGCTTGACCGCAATACGATTGTGTTCGGGCACCATATGCGCTCCGGCGATCAGGAATTCTCCGAATTGACGGATTATCTGACCATCGATGGTTTTAAGCGGAATCCGGTCATCGATTTCAGCACCCTGTACGCCAATTACAAATGGAAGGTTTATGCGGTTTTTCTGACGAATTCCCAGGCGGAGCATGATAACGGCTATATCTTCAACTATATCTTCACCAATCTGGAAAGTGACGACAAATTTATGGAGTATATCTCTGAGATCGATCAGAGAAAGCTCTATTCCACAGGAATCGACATCAAGCCCACAGATAAGATCCTGACGCTTTCTACCTGCAATTACGACTGGGACGCGCAGCGTCTTGTGGTGGTCGCGCGGCTGGTGCGGGAGGGTGAGAATCCGTCGGTCGATACGAGCCTTGCAAAGAAAAATGGGAATCCGCGTTATCCGCAGATTTATTATGATAAAAAGGGCATCGCAAATCCATATCGGGATGCTGAAAAGTGGAAGCCCTGACAGGCATTTGTGGCGGATCTGTGCTGCCTCATGGCAACTGGCAGTTTTTTACCTTACGAAAGAGAGGTGGTCGGTTTGAAAGAAACGGATTTGGATTGCTTTCAAACGGGAATTTTGGCCTTTCGCGCTGAAGAGAATCGCGCGGACTCACAGAGCCTTGCGGGCCTGCGAAAACCGGACGAAGCATCCCGGTGTGTGCGAAAGGATGTGTTATTGGCATGAGCTTGCAGATACTTTCTCTCAATTCCAATCAGGTACCCTCCTGTGCCGCCGCTCAGGAGAAAATCCTGGCGCTTCTTTCCGGCGGCGCGGATCTGAATCCCAGGCAGTTTGGCACGGCCAAGGAGCTGTTTTACGCCCTTGCGGAGGCGCTGAAGACTGCCCGGACGATTTTGCTTCTTGTGGAGCCGGACCGTTATCTCCGCACCAAGGAGCAGCTGATGCGCGCAATGGGCCTGTCTGCCGTGCCGAATCCGGAGCTGCTGGAAGCGCTGCGGAAAAGCCCTGTCCAGCTCCCGGAGGAGGAGCTCGCCTGCCATGCGGCGGTTCCCGTGGGCGCGGCGGCATTCCCAACGCAGGATGGCCTTTTTTCCGGGTTTATGCTGACGGCAGGGCGGCAGACGATTTTATTCCTTCCTTTGGATAACCGCAGGATTGATGGGATTCTGCAGGCGGAAGCGGGCGCGTTCCTTTCCGGCTTACAGCTGGTCCGGCAAACGCGCGAGGTACAGCCGCAGATCGTTACGGAAGAAAAACAGAAGGAGGCAGGCCAGTCTCCGGCAGCAGAGGAGGACGAAGCGGCTGAAGCGGCCTCCGCACAGCCATCCGGCCAATCACATGCGCATAGGGCGCTGGAAGCTTTGGAAGCCGGTGATCTCCGCGTTGCCTTCGCCGCGACGCCTACGGCAGAATTCCTGCGGGAGGCGGCAGGAGGGAACGATACCGCCGAACGGCGATTGGTTTATAGCAACGTTTTCCGCGAGCCCGGAGAGGAGCCGGCTAAGCAGTATGTGGCGGAGCTCGCCCGCCAGGCGATGCAGGAGGAAGGCACGCAGCTCGGCGCCGCGATCACGAACGTATATACGGTCAAAAAAGAAGGCAGGGTGGAGACCTTCCTGCTGATTGCCGTGGCAGATGAAAACGGCGCGCAGGTGCGCCGCTTATATGCGCAGCCCGACGAGCATCCCGGCCTTTTAATCGGGGACGGCGTCCAGTCCCTGTATGAACTGATTGAACAGGCGGCCCAAAAGGAGCCGGAGGAGCCGGAAGCGCGCCCTGCCCACTGGAAGGCGTTTGCAGCGGTATTAAGCGTATTGCTCTCCCTTGCGGTCCTTCTCTGCATCGGCACCGGAATTTTCCTGCGCTTCAGGGAGGACAATTCCTCCCAGCAGGCTTCTCTTTCCTCCGCCAATACCCCGGCAATCCAGCAGATGCAGCCGTCGGATCCGGTCGATGCATCGAACTCCTCCATGGATGGTTCGCAAACATCTGACACAGATTCTCAGCCTGCCCCGGCCTCTTCCGCGCAGACCCCAACCATATCCGCTCTCAGAAAACCTGCGGCACCTGCCAGGGATCAGGCGATTCTGGATGAGGTTGCGCAGGCAATGGAGGACGAGCTGAATGCCGGCGGGAAAAAGGAGGAGGAAACCTCAAAGCGGCCGGAGACCACCGCAAATCCGGAGACCACCGCTGGCAAAGGCGATCCGGATTCTACCAAAACGACGGCGCAAACTGCACTTCCGCCTGATCAGGGCCCCACTACGCGGCCTTCCGCGCAGAAGGAAAGCGGAAAATTTGTTTTTACGGTTTACGGCTATGGGCACGGTGTTGGAATGAGCCAGTTCGGCGCCAACGAGTTCGCCAAAAGCGGATGGAATTATCAGCAGATCCTGCTGCACTATTTCCCCGGCGTCCAGATGCAGAAGATGGACAGCCGCTATCCGAAGACGCTGGAGGTGAATGGCCAGCAGGTGGATACCAAGGTTGTCCTCGCGCGCATCCTGGAAAAGGAGATGGGCGGATCCTATCATCTGGAGGCCCTCAAAGCGCAGGCTGTCGCCGCTTATACCTATATTTTGCGCCAGAATCGTGTCACCGGAGTTGCGATCGGCAGCACGTATTCCGCGCGCGCCATGCAGGCGGTGGAAGCTGTGCTCGGCGAATATATGACCTATCACGGTGAACCGATCCTTGCGACCTTTTTCGCGTATTCCGCGGGAAAAACAACGGATGTGCGCACGGTCTGGGGCGGCAGCGGTTATCCATACCTCCAGGGAGGCTGCACAAGCCCTGGGGACAAAAACCATAATAACTATCAAACGAAGTATACCATCACGTGCGAGGCGCTCCGCAGCCGTGTGAAAAGTGCACTGGGAATTGAGTTGGCCGGCGATCCGTCCAAATGGATGAAAATCAAGTCGCACGACGCGGCGGTCAGCAGCTCGGTGGGCTACGTCTCCTCCATTCAGGTTGGCTCGAAAACGCTGAGCGGGCAGGATTTCCGGGCAAAGGTGATGGATTACGATATCCGTTCCCATTGCTTTACGGTTACATATGTACCGGATTGATCAAAAAGATGGGCGATTGAACAGCGGCAGTCTCGGACTGGCCGCTGTTTTTATGTTGTAAGGGAATCAAAAAATGTTCAAAGATAACCGTTTCCATCCGGCCCGACGGCTCCAGGGACGAAACAGGCGGAGAAACCGGCACAGGCAGAGACTGGCGCCACTTCAGAGCAGACAAAGATACCTGATCAGGCGGAGACGAAATCTGACTTCGGCGCGGGCAGTCCGGAGATTCCGAATACCGGCAGCGGCGCTTTTGCAGCGATGCTTGCAGTGTTTGTGATCAGTGCGGCGGGAAACATCCCGGCCGCTGGAAACGCAGCTGCCACGATATTTATTTGGAAAATAGTAGAAATAAATCCAACTGATACAATGAATTTTTAGATGAATTTTATAGTTTGTGTAATTCAGGAAAATAAAATGATCAACACTGTGTTTATAATATAGTCATACAGAGCATTTGATTTGGGAAAAGGAGGATTCAATCATGACGTGGAAAAAATGGATGTCCGGTGTGCTGTGCGTTGTTTTGGCTGTCTCTGTTTTAGCGGCTCCCATGGCGTCGGCCGCAGGTCAGAAGGGGATCACCATCACAGAAAGCGGCTACTACATGAAGAAGCTATCCAATCCGACGTTGGGCGAAGGCGAGGCGGACGGCCTGGTTACGCCGGGCGACCGTTTCAACAGCTATGGCTGGGCGACCGGAGAGCTGGGAGACTATATTTATGTCGGTTCCAACCGAAACCTGGTAGGCGGTACGGCAACCTCCTATGCGGCCGCCGTCGGCGTGCCGAAGGAGACGCTCAGCGCCATTTTAAAGGCGTTTACCAATGATGAGATCGCCGTGACACCGGACGATGAGCTGACGAAGGGCGGCGTGATTGTACGGTACAATAAGACGACGGGTGAGATGGAAACGGTGTTCCTGCCCAATAATAGCATGCCGTCTCCTTTCAATGATATCACCGGTTACCGCATGTGCGTCGCATTCAAAGGGAGCTTGTATTTTGGCACCACGGGGTCAGAAAACACCATGCTCATCCGAATCGGCCCGGATTTCCAGCCGGGCGATCTGCCGGAGATCATCGTACATATGACGAAGCCCGAGGGAACGGGCATGGGCAATATCCGCGCCTACGATGTGACGGACGACGGCGAGCGGCTGTATATCGGTGGTACGGATGCCACGCTGCTGACAGAGGAGGATAAGGCGAACAATATCTCCTCTGCCGTGCATATTCAGACCTCCACGGACGGTGAGCACTTTGAGACAATCGCCTGCCCGGGCGACTTTTATCCGTATAATACGCTTGAAAATGTTAATGTAGCAGGCGACGTATGGGATTTGGTGGTCTATCAGGGTGAAGTTTACCTGTCCCTGATGACGAATCTTGGCGCTGCTGTCTATAAGGGCGTCGAGGTTGGAAAAGGCGCGCCGGGCGCGAATGCCTACGGTTGGAAATGGTCGGAATACATTGGCAATGGTATCGGCGTACAAGGGGATCCAATCTGCCCTGCTGGATTCGGCAATCCGAAAAATTACGCCGTCTCTCCGGTTGTTTATAAAGGGGATCTTTACTATTTCGTGCTCTCCAATGCGGTAGACGCGGTGGCTCAGGGCCTGTTTGGAATGCTTGGCTTTTTAAAGACCGGCGATATCAATAAGTACTTCGACTCTCTGAAGATTATGGAGAGCAGCATGCAGAACAAGGCGTCTATTTACCGCCTCGATGGTGATCGGAGAGTTGAGATGGTGATGGGGTCGCCGGATGCATACTTCAACAGGGAAAACGGAAATTATTTATCCGAGACCTATGGCGGCTTCTCTGAGACGGACGGTCTGAGCTGCCTGCAATATATCTGGCGCGCTGCGGAATATAACGGCAAGCTGATCTTTGGTACCTTCGATGCGTCGACGCTGTACCATGCCTTTACGAAGCTGACCAACGGCGATCTCATCGGCATGCCTGCAGACGAATGCGAGAGCCAAATTCGCTATGCGGTTGACCTTCTCAATCTGCTCGGTGACAAGCAGCTGATCGATGGGAAGACGGAGGAGCTTTTGGTCGGTATTCTCGGCACGATCAACGGGCTGGTGGACAAGCAGGCGACGGAGAAGTCTGTCAAGCAATTGCTTAACGGCGTGCTTCAGTTTAAGAAGGCCTTCGATCAAATCAGTCCGGTTCTCAACAAGATCGTCAATGCAGACTGGTTTACCGCAATCGCGGGCTCGGTAAAGGGCCTCCAGGCGCTTCAGGAGCTTTACAGCGCCATCGCAAACGTCAATACAGAGGGCTTGGAGCGCTATATCCGCATTTCCAATGCGATCATGGACAATACCGGCGGCTTTGAGCTCTACAGCACAGAGGACGGGGTCCACTATACGCAGCTCATTGACCACGGCTTCCACGACCGCTTCAATTACGGCTGCCGTTCCTTTATCGTCGGTTCAGACGGCCTGTATATCGGCACGGCGAATCCGTTTTACGGTGCGCAGCTCTGGAAGATGAATGAGATCACCGCGGATTTGGAGACGCTTTCCGCCGATGGAATCGAATTGAATTTTGATCCGGCCGTTACGGACTATCAGGCTTCTGTTGCCGCCGATGTGGATGCAATCCATCTGACGGCTGTCGGCGCGGATGCAGGCACTCATGTGCGGATCAACGGGGTTGCAACAGCGGGCGAGGCCGTACCGGTTGCCCTGCGGGAAGGGCAGAATGTGATCCGAATTGAGACGGCGTCCGTGGACGGGAGCGAAACCGCCGTGTATACGCTGACCGTTACGCGCGGCACCGTGCCGGCTGGATCGACACAGCCCGATCCCACAGAACCGGATACCCAGGCCCCCACGAAGCCGGAGGTCCCTGGCACAACTATTCCAGACATAGAGCAAACGGTGAAGCCAGAGGATATGCAGGCTCCATCCGCATCGGGGGAGACAGAGGCACCTGCACAGACAGAGACGGGACCGGCTTCCAACGCTGAACATGTAGAGATTCCGGATACCGGAAGCCATACCTCTGTGTCCATGCTGGCAGTGCTGGCGATGGGTGCGGCTGCGGCAGTGACCCTGAGCCGGAAAAAACGTAGATAACGGCTTAATGAAACGAAACAATTCATCAAGTAAAAGATGCCCGGCGGTATGTAAATACCGTCGGGCGCAGCTTGTCGATAACGTTTAAGAGCAGAAAAAAGTGCATAAGAAGCATGGTTTCTGATCGCTTTCGTAACCGGCATCTTTATACGCCGCTGGGCGCTGACGGAAGGCCGAGGCAGCACCCGCAGCAACTCTTCTGCGTGGCTTGTGGGGGAATTTTTGCCCGTAGGGTAAAAACGAACCTTCCCATGTGTTTGAGACGATGTGAATCGTCGAGTTTGGGAAGGTTCGCCGAACGGGTTTTCACGTGTCTCAATCTTTCTGCTGCCGAAGTGCCGTGCAAAACGGCCCCTTTTGCTTCCTTTTCCGGCCGAACGGAAAAGGAAGGGCCCGCGCGGCCTGAGCGCGGTTCAATTCTTCTTCCGTTGTCAAGGCAATCAAAAAAGCACGCGTAACGGGGAAATTTTACGAAATGGTGTTGACGAAACGATATCCCTTTTTCGACAGGCTGGATACCCGACGGTATTTTACCGTCGGGCGTTGTTTTGTGCTTTCACCTGTTGTTTTCCTGTTGGAGCTCCTCAAGGTCCACATAAAACGCTTCGGTTGCAACATCCGGCAATACGTCCTCCTCTTCCTGCGGGAAAGTGGGGATTTCCGCAATCACCTCTACCTTTTGGCCGCGCATCCATATCGATGGGGTAATACGTACCGTATAACCACAAGCGCTTGGAGTACGCCATTCCGGCATAGGCAGCTCCGGAATACCGAAGGCGGAGAGAACCGTCATGATAACGCCGCCGTGCGTGACAATTGCGGCGCTGGTCACATCCGTTTTCATCATACCTTCTACAATTTTTGCAAAGCAGCCGCAAACCCGCGCGGAAAATTCCGCATTGGTCTCCCCAAAGGGCGGAGCGGCATCCGGGCCGCCTGCGAGCCAGGAGGCAAAGCCCTCGTCGTCGGCAAGCTGCTCCGGTGTTTTTCCCTCATATTCGCCGAAATCGTATTCGATGAGCTCGCGCATGACGATGGCTTCACGTTCCGGATAGATCGCGTGTGCGGTCTGTGTGCAGCGCTTGAGCGGGCTGGTGAAAACAGCCTCTGCATGGGGATAATCCGCCTGCTCCTTAAGCCTGTGGATTTCGGCGACGCCCTCCGGGCTCAGAACCGCATCCGTATGCCCGATGTAGCGGCCGGAGGTACTGTCGTCCGTGCGGCCGTTGCGGATGAGATGAATTTGATACGTCTTCATTTTTCCTCCAAATTATTTTATCATTTTTTGGCAGTAATCACTATGTACAAATCCAAAACTGTCGTTTATAATTATTTTATAATATACAAGGCGTATTATTTATGGGGGTTCAGGAGGATGAACAAAAGCTTTCCAACGCGTATGGTTTTGCTGCGTAAGGAGCGGGGGCTGAGCCAGAAAGAAGCAGCCGCCCGCCTCGGTGTATCACAGGCGCTTTTATCTCATTATGAGAAGGGAATCCGGGAGTGCGGGCTGGATTTCGTTGCGCGCGCTGCGAAGCTTTATCATGTGACCTGCGACTATCTGCTCGGCTGCAGCGAAAGCCGGACGGGACTGACTGGATTTTTTACATCGGACGAGCTGGAGCAGGATCGGGAGATGAGCATCAGCACGATTTACCGTGCGGCGGCACGGCTGCTGGAAGCGGTCAATATTGAATGGGATACCGTGTTGGGGGATCGGATGCAGTGGCTGTTCACATTATCTGTCTATAATGGGATGGCGGCCTCTTCGCAGGCCGGTTTCCTCCCGAAGGATGCCGTTCACTTCGATCCACAAGCCGCGGGCCTGCTGACCTGCGGGATGATGGAGGCGATCACGCGTTCGATCGTCAGCTTCGGGGCCGAAGCGGGTGTGAGCGCGCATGAGGATAAGCTCCCACAGTGTATGCAGACTCTGATCCTGGAATCGGAGAACTATATCAGGCGTAATGTCGACCAGTATCTTTCCGGCGGGGAGATGCGGTAATCAATACCAAGCCCCAAATTGATGATTCCATGTTCTCCAAAACGCAGAAATCTCTGATTTCGTGTGTGTTTTGAGAGGTTATTATACCACAAAGAGCCTGCATTTTCCATGCAGGCTCTTTTCAGCCCGAAAAAGGGATATCGTTTCGTCAAAATGCACAAGAACCATTTCGTAAAATTTTTGCATTACGTTTGCCCTTTTGATTGCCTTGACAAGGGAAGAAGAAATTGGAACGCGCTCAGGCCACGCGGGCCCTTCCTTTTCCGTTCGGCCGGAAAAGGAAGCAAAAGGGGCCGTTTTGCACGGCACTTCGGCAGCAGAAAGATTGAGACACGTGAAAACCCGTTCGGCGAACCTTCCCAAACTCGACGATTCACATCGTCTCAAACACATGGAAAGGTTTCCTCACCGAGCCACGCAGATAATTGCTGCGGGCGCTGCCTCGGCCTCCCGACAGCGCCCAGCGGCGCATAAAGATGTCGGTTCCGAAAACAATCAGAAACCATGCTTTTTTGTGCACTTTTTTCTTCTCTTAGACTTGATCGACAAGCTGCAAAGAGCCTGCATTTTCCGTGCAGGCTCTTTTTTCGATAAGTTTTTTACCCTTCCAGCATCGATTTATAAAGCCGGATATAGGCATTTGCCGAGCGGCCCCAGCTGCAGTCGCATTCGAGCGCACGCTTGACCAGCATCGCCCAGCCTTCCTGGTTCTGATAGCCTTCCAATGCCCTGCGGATGGTATAGAGCATTTCATGCGCATTGTAGTTTGCAAAGGTAAAGCCGTTGCCCTCGCCGTTGCCGCTGTCCTGGATGCTGTCGCGCAGGCCTCCGGTTTCCCGCACGATCGGGATGGAGCCGTACCGCAGGGCAACCATCTGGGAGAGCCCGCAGGGCTCGCTCTTGGAGGGCATCAAAAACAGGTCGCTGCCCGCATAGATTTTGCGGGCAAGATCCGGCACAAAGCCGATGCGGATGGCGAGCTTGCCCGGATGGCGGGCCGCCGCTTCGCGGAAAAAGTTTTCATATTCCCAATCGCCGGAGCCGAGCACAACGACCTGCATGTCGGTCGTATCCAGCAGCTCGTCGAGCACAGCTTTTACAAGGTCGAGCCCTTTGTGAGATACCAGGCGCGATACCATCCCCATTAAGGGCACGTCCTCGCGGACGGGGAGCCCCATGTATTCCTGCAGGCCGCGCTTGTTTTTGACCTTGTCGGCCGGGTCCTCCGCCGCGTAATTGGCGAAGAGCGCCTGATCTGTGGCCGGGTCATAGCTGATTGTATCAATGCCGTTGAGAATGCCGCTGAGCTTCCAGGAGCGCTGGTTGAGGATCGTGTCGAGGCCGTGGCTGTACCAAGGGTCGAGGATTTCCTGCGCATAGGTAGGGCTGACGGTGGAAATCCGGTTGGCACATTCGATCGCGCCCTTCATGAAGTTGATATCGCCATCATATTCCAGCAGCGCCTCATCGCGCTGTGCAATGCCGAGCACATCCTCCAGGATTTCTTTGCCGTACACGCCCTGATACTGGATGTTGTGAATGGTGAAGAGCGTTTTTATGTTTTCATACCCCTCGCGGTGCGCATACATCAGCGAATGATAAACCGGCGTCAGCGCGCACTGCCAGTCGTTGCAGTGAATGATATCGGGGTGGAAATCAATATAGGGCAGCATTTCGAGCACCGCGCGGGAGAAAAAGGCGAAGCGCTCCGCATCGTCGTAATGGCCGTAGATCGTGTCCCGCTTGAAATAATACTGGTTGTCGAGCAGATAATAGGTAACACCGTTTGCCTTGGCCTCAAAGATGCCGCAGTATTGCCTGCGCCATGCCACGGGAACGGACAGGCTCGTGATAAAATGCATATTGTCCCGCAGATTCTGCGGAATCGTAGCATACAAGGGCAATACGACGCGGCAACCGATGAGCCGCTTGCGCAGCGCCTGGGGAAGGCTCCCTGCCACATCGCCCAAACCGCCGCTGGCGATAAAGGGGAGCGCCTCGCTTGCAACATATAAAACCTTCAAAATGAATCCTCCTTTTCCGACGCGGAGTTGATCCGAATAAACACAGCGTCCTGGGCCTCAAATAACAATGCCCTTGCCGATATAGACGGGATAGGTATTGGTGCCTGTCACGGTTTTGTGCGGACGGACGACCACGCTCTTGTCCGCGATGACACAGTCAAGATGCACACCCTCGCTGATATAGGAGCCCTGCATGATGATGGAATTGCGCACAACGGCGTCCTTGCCGATCTGCACGCCGCGGAACAGGATGCAGTTTTCTACCTCACCGTCGATGCTGCAGCCATCTGCAACCAGCGAATTTTTCACCGTGGAGCCCAGGCCGTAGATCGCCGGCATATCGTCGCGCACCTTGGTATAAACCGGGCGCTCGCGCGTGAAAAGCTCCTGGCAGTTGGCCGGATCCAGCAGGCTCATGCTGATATCGTAATAGCTTTGCAGCGAGTCGAACACGCTGGTAAAGCCCTTTACTTCGTAGCCATAGATATTCAGCCGCTTCAAATTATGCTGGATCACATCCCGCACGAAGCTGTCCTGATTCAGGCTGACGGCATTGTTGATCAGTCGGATCAGAAGCGCCTTGCTGATCAGGATGATATTCATCGCATAGTTGACCGGCTTGCTCGTTTTGGGATCGAGCGCGATCTTGGAGACCTTTTGACCCTCGTCGAAGGTGAAGGTCATCAGATCGTCCAAATGAGGCGCGCGCCCGTGATGATAGGCGATCGTGATATCAGCGCCGCTTTCCGTATGGGCGCGGCACATATCATTGAGGTCAAAATTACACACGACATTCGTGTCCATCAGGACGATGTATTCCTCTTTGGACTGCTCCAGAAAGCGCATGATGCCCATGAGCGCCTGGATCCGATCACGGTACATGCCCGTATGGCTGCTGTTGAAGGGCGGCAGAAGAAACATGCCGCCGCGCTTGCGGGACAGGTCCCACGGCTTTCCAGTGCCAATGTGGTCCATCAGGGACTGGTAATTGCTTTTTGTGATGATGCCGACCTTATTGATCCCGCAGTTGACCAGATTGGACAGCGCGAAGTCGATGAGCCGGTAGCGTCCGCCAAAGGGAACGCTGCCCATGGTGCGCGCATTGGTCAGCTCGCTCAAAACAGAGTCATAGGCATTGGAATAGATGATTCCTAAAACGTCGTTCGCTCTCATATTTCAGACCATTCCTTTCGCATTAACCGTTTGAAAAATTTGTTTTCAAACTTTCACCTCCGGCAGGTCTTCATCCACCATCGCCTTCGGCACGACGTGTGCGCCTGCGCCGATGCGGACGTTTGCACCAACCACGGCGACGCCCCAGTCGGATAGGTTCTCCATATCCTCCGGGCGTTTACCGACCACGGCGTTTTCTTCAATCACGGCCTTTTCCGCGATGATCGCGTATTGAACCACTGCGCCCTTTTTCACAACAGTGCCGGGCATCAGGATCGAATCGCGCACGACCGCGCCCTTTTCGATACAGACATTTGCAAACAGGACGGAAAAGTCCACGCTGCCCTCAACCAATCCGCCCTCCGAGATTAGGGAATTCTGGACTGTGGCGTCCGGGGAGACATAGTGCGGCGGGGCGACCGGATTGCGGGAATAAATTTTCCAGTCCGGGTCGCTCAGGTCGAGGTCCACATTTGGGTTGAGCAGATCGAGATTGGCCTCCCACAGGCTGTCAATCGTCCCCACATCCTTCCAATAGCCGTCGTAGGGGAAAGCATAGAGCTGTTCGTGCGCCGCATGCATGGCCGGGATCAGGTCGTGACCGAAATCGTTGCTGGAGGTTTCATTGGCCTCGTCGTCGAGCAGATACTGGCGCAGCTTGCTCCAGGTGAACATATAAACGCCCATGGAAGCCTTATTGCTTCTGGGCTTTTTTGGCTTTTCCTCGAATTCCGTGATCGTACCGTCGTCGTCGACCATCATCAGGCCGAAGCGGGGCGCTTCCTCCCACGGGACCTCCAGCATGGCGATGGTGCAGGCCGCCTGCTTTTCCTTATGGAAGGCGAGCATTTTGGAATAGTCCATTTTGTAAATGTGATCGCCGGAGAGGATGACCACGTATTCCGGGTCGTAACGGTCGATAAAGTTGATGTTCTGATAGATGGCGTTGGCGGTGTTTTTATACCACTGCGTCCCGCGGATCTTCTGATACGGGGAGAGAATATGAACCCCCCCGTTGACGCGGTCGAGATCCCACGGCTCTCCGTTGCCGATGTAATCATTGAGCTCCAGTGGCTGGTACTGGGTGAGGACGCCGACGGTATCGATACCGGAATTCACGCAGTTGGAGAGCGGGAAATCGATGATGCGGTATTTTCCGCCGTAGGGGACGGCAGGCTTGGCGATATTTTTGGTCAGGATACCGAGCCGGCTGCCCTGCCCGCCCGCGAGGAGCATGGCGATACATTCCTTTTTTCGGGCCATATATGTTGCCTCCTTTATTTTCTGAAGATAATTGTTTATTACGACGCGTATGCGAGTAACAAAGCAGATCCAACTTTAAACTGATTGATCAAGGGCTGCTGTTGCTGTCCGGCCGCAAGAAATTTGCGGTTTTTACGGAATTTGAATTTCATCAGGATTGACCGGCATCCTGTGGAACGGTCTGCGCCCTCTTTTTCGCCGGAGCCGTTTTGGGGGAGGAGGCAGCGGCTTTTTTCTGCCTTTTTTTGCGCTCCTTGGCAAGCTCCAAGTACAGCACGGAGAAGCCGGGCAGGTCAAGCGCCATGCTCTGCTCACAGCCGTGCAGGGGAAGATCCTCTGTTTTGACGATGCCGCAGGAGCCTTTCCCATCGCCGCCGAAGGCGATGTCGTCGGAATTGAGCAGGACGCGGTAGTCCCCGCGCTTCGGCGTGCCGATGCGGTAATCAGAGCGCTCCACCTTCGTGAAATTGCAGACGGCGATGATCTCGTTGCCCTGGTCGTCCATCCTGCGAAAGGCGATCACGGAGTTGGCGCTGTCGTCGCTGGAGATCCAGGAGAAGCCTTCCCAGCTGAAATCGATCTGCCACAGCGGGGAATGCGCAAGATAGAAATGGTTGAGCGCCTTGACATAATCCCGCAGCTGCGCATGCTTTTCGTAGTCGAGCAGGAGCCAGTCCAATTCAGCGGCGAAATCCCACTCTTTGAACTGCCCGAATTCCTGCCCCATAAACAGCAGTTTTTTGCCCGGATGCGCCATCATATAGCCGTAGAAAACGCGCAGCCCGGCGAATTTCTCCTCATAACTGCCCGGCATCTTGTCGATCATGGAGCATTTCCCGTGCACCACCTCGTCATGTGAGATCGGCAGGACATAATTTTCTGAAAACGCATAGAAAAAGGAAAAGGTGAGGCAATCATGGTTATATTTGCGGAAATAGCCGTCCAGCGAGACATAGCGCAGGATATCGTTCATCCAGCCCATATTCCATTTGAAATTGAAGCCGAGTCCGCCCACGTTCGTCGGCTTGGAGACGAGCGGCCAGGCGGTACTCTCCTCTGCGATCATCAGTGTGGAAGGATGCTCCTGGAAAATGACCTCGTTTAGCTTGCGCAGGAAGGATACGGCCTCCAGATTCTCCCGGCCGCCGTGGATATTGGGGATCCAGTCGCCGTCGTCCCTGCCGTAGTCGAGATAGAGCATAGAAGCCACCGCATCTACGCGCAGGCCGTCCACATGGTATTGATCCAGCCAGAACATGGCGCTGGAGATCAGGAAGCTCGCCACCTCGTTGCGCCCGTAGTCGAATACGCGGGTTCCCCACTGGCGGTGCTCACCCTTGCGCGGGTCCGCATATTCATAGCACGGTGCGCCGTCGAACTCATACAGGCCATTGGCGTCCTTGGGAAAGTGCGCGGGTACCCAGTCGAGAATCACGCCAATGCCAGCCTGATGGCACCGATCGACGAAATACATAAAATCATGCGGCGTGCCATAGCGGGAGGTAACGGCAAAATAGCCGGTCACCTGATACCCCCAGGAGCCGTCGAAGGGATGCTCCATTACAGGCATGAGCTCCACATGCGTATACCCCATCTCGGTGAGATAGGGGATGAGCTCTTCCGCGAGCTTGCGGTAGTCGAAGAAGTTCTCATCGGGATACCGCTTCCACGACCCCGTGTGGATTTCATAGATATTGACGGGGCTGTCATAGATGACGGTCTGGCGCTTCTTTTCCTCCCAGGCCTGATCGCCCCATTCGTAGCCGCCCAGGTCATAAACCTTGGAAGCAGTGCCGGGGCGCGTCTCCATATGTACGCCGTACGGGTCGCTTTTCATCAGCTGGCGGCCGTCGTCGGTCAGGATACAGAATTTATAGTTCTCAAATTGCTCCAGCTCCGGCAGTTCCGCTTCCCAAACGCCGCTGTCGTCGACCGGGAGCATAGGGTTTCGATCTAAATCCCAGCCGTTGAAATCACCCACGACGCTGACGCCCGCGGCATGCGGCGCCCAGGTGCGAAATACCATTTTCCCGCCGTTTATTCTATGCGCGCCGAAGTATTCATATGCACGGGCGTTGCTGCCCTCGTGAAACAAATACAGCGGCACGTCGGAAGGAGAGCCCTTTCGTTTCGCCATGGAGGTCCACCTCGTTTATTTTTTAGTAACTTTATTTTAGCAAACCGAAATTCAATTTTCAAGTGTATTTTGACTATTTTATTCAAATCAAGTGCAAATTTCACGGCCTGTTTTTAGTGATTTTGTTACAAGAATCGCTGGGGATCTTTCTGTATCGAAAAGAATTACCCGCCTCTTTTCGTCAAAATGCCGAAAAATGTGACTTGGGAATTGTGGAAAAGATTAGTTCCCCGATCCTGGGGAAGTGACGGAGAAATATGCTCGGTTTTGCCGTACTGCTGCGGACTCCGGCTTGCATTCTCCCGCCTTTTCGTTGTATGCAATCGCTTTTTCCCGTTCGCCCATCCGGTGGCAGCAGAGACAGAGCTGCAGATATGGAGTGTAACCGTAGCAATCAGGGTGGATAAACGCGCCGCTCTGTTCGTCACGGGGGCAATTGACCGCCAGCTCATACCAGAAGCGCGCAACACGGTAATTCTGCCGGTCAAAGAAATGTTTCCCGATATCGCAGCAGATGGGGGCGCGGGGGCGATCCAGTGCAAGGCTCTGCAGCAGGCTTTGCAGGGCCTGCTGCGGCATCCCTTGCCGGTAGCGGCAATCAGCGCGCAGCTGGCAGGCGTTGATCTGGTTTTCGATCCAGCCGTGGCCGCCGTCCAGAAAGGCGGTGAAGGCTTCATCCGCCTCCTGAAGCCGCCCGTGGTAATACAGCTCCCGCGCATAATAAAACTGCTCGCGTGGGGAAAAGATATGACCCTTGTGCAGGAGACCTTCAAAAATGCGCAGATTCCGGTCCGGGTCGCCCGGCCGGAGCTTTCGGTGCGTGACGGCAATTTCGGAATAGACAAGGATGCCGGAGGGTGTGATGGCCTCATGGACCGCGCCCTGCCATAAAAAGCCGGCATGGTTGCGCACGATCCGCTCCCGGTAATAGGAAAAGGTCGGATTTCCCGCTTCGTCAAAGGCGGTTTGGTAGCGCATCATGACGATATCCGTTTCAGCGGGGAGCGACTGCTTCAGCTTTTTCAGGTTCTCCCGGTCAGCTCTGAGCAGTAGATCGTCCGCATCGAGCCACATACAGTATTCCATGGATGCCTTGGAAAAAGAAAAGTTGCGTGCGGCGGCAAAATCGTCGATCCATGCAAAATCGTAAATTTGATCCGTATACCGCTCGGCGATCTCTTTTGTCCGGTCCGTGGAACCCGTATCGACGACAATGATCTCATCCGCAATATCCTCTACGCTCTCCAGGCAGCGCGCGAGCGTTTCTTCCTCGTTTTTGACAATCATACACAGGCTGATGGTCATAGAGCTTCACCCCTCCGTTATGCCGATTCCAATACAGGTACAGTTCATGTTATGCTGCCGGAGTGGGAGTGGCATACGGTTTTCCCGGGAAATATAAAAAGCCCCGAAAGGCGGCGCGGCGCGCTGCTCTTTCGGGGCTGCTGTGCGTATCGGGTTCGTTACGGCATCAGGCGGCGGATGACCATTTCACAGTCCGCCTCGTTCATGATCTTTGGTACCGGATAGAGCGGGTTGCCCTCCTTGAGTGCGCGCTCAACCAGCGTTGGGATATCCTTTTCCTGGATTTGGCCGATCTGATCGGGGATATTCATATCCTTGTTGAGCTGGCGGATGGCGGCGATAAATGCGTTTGCCTTCTGCGCGTCCGTCATGCCGGGCTGCGAGATCCCTGCCACGTCCGCAAGGTCTGCAAGGCGCTGATGCGCGCTTTCGCCGTAGTATTCAAGGACGTACGGCAGGATGATCGCATTGGCAAGGCCGTGCGCGATGCCGTACATACCGCCGAGATTATGCGCAATGGCGTGGACATAGCCCACGTAGGCGCGCGTGAAGGCAACGCCCGCATAGTAGGAGGCGAGCAGCATTTCGCCGCGGGCCTCGATATCCTTGCCATTCTGATAGACCTTTTCGATATTTGCAAAGATCATCTTGACGGCGCGCTTCGCCTTATCCTCCGTATCGCGCGTGTTGCTGTGGCCGATATACGCTTCTACCGCGTGGGTGAGCGCATCCATACCGGTGGTGGAGGTGATGTGCGGCGGCAGGCCGACGGTGAGCTCCGGATCGAGCACCGCATATTTCGGGCGCAGGACGGGGTCGTTGATGGCATATTTCTCATGCGTTTTCGGATTGGTGACGACTGCCGCGATGGTGGTTTCGGAGCCGGTGCCCGCCGTGGTGGGGACGGCGAAGAAGGGCGGCAGCTTGCGCAGGACTTTGAGCACGCCGCGCATCTTCGGAATGGGCGTATTCGGGCGCACCACCCGCGCCGCTGCGACCTTGGCGCAGTCCATGGGAGAACCGCCGCCAAAGGCGATAATAGCCTCACAGTTATTCTCCACATACAGGCTGCGGGCGTCTTCGATATTGTCAAAGGTTGGGTTGGGCTGTGTGCCATCGTAGAGGGTGTACTGGATGCCTTCTTCCGTCAGCTTTTCAAAGAGCGGGTCGAGCAGATGGAGACCCATCAAGCCCTTATCCGTAACGATGAGCACCTTTTCCACGCCCTTGGATTTGATCAGCTCCGGCAGGCGCTTGATGGCACCGGGACCCTCCAGACGCTCCGGCTCTGTCCAGTCGAGAAAGCAGACGAGCACACGAAAAACCGCCTGATAGGTACGATACCATGCTTTTTTCATTGGCCACATAGAGATTCATTTCCTTCCTTCTTCAAAAAGCCGCCAGGGAGGGCGGCTTTTCGGTAGTTGATATGCCTATAGTTTACTATTTTTTGCTTTTCATTGCAAGAGGATATGTACAATTCTCCGAAAGGGCGAAAAACCCGCTGTTTGGGGGCGGAGAGGGGAAAATTTTTGAGGCCGGGCCGCTTAATGGTGGGCATATTTCACTTTTCTGTAATTTTTCCGATTTGACTTTCTGCGTTTGGTCTTATAATATAATGAAGAAAAAATTATAAAAGGGAGACGGTAGCAAGGGTGGGGAGCCCGATGGACAGGGCGAAGGCCATAGAGCAACTGCAAGCCTATGCGGGCGCAGCCATTCCATACCGGTGCAAACGGGATATCCTTAATATAGATATCCACACGCCGGAAATGGCCAGATTGCAGGGATAGTGAAGAGAAAAGAGCAATCACTAGATCATCAATTCGGGAGGTCGGCTCATGAATCAGTGCGAGGAAATCCTTACACAGGTCAAAAAAGCATTTGTTGGCAAAAAAGATGTGGCGCGTAAAATCCTTATGACCATGCTTGCGGGCGGGCATGTGCTGCTAGAGGATATCCCAGGCGTTGGCAAAACGACGCTCGCGGTGGCATTTTCCAATGCGACGGATTTACAGTATAAACGCATCCAGTTCACGCCCGACGTACTGCCGTCGGATATCACCGGCTTTTCGATCTATCACCGCGAGACGGGCGCGATGGAATATCAGCCCGGCGCTGCAATCTGCAATCTGCTGCTGGCAGATGAAATCAACCGCGCTTCTTCCCGCACGCAGTCTGCGCTGCTGGAGGCGATGGAGGAAGGGAGCGTTACGGTGGACGGCGTGACGCATCTGATCCCCCAGCCTTTCACCGTGATCGCCACCCAGAATCCCACCGGCTCGGCCGGGACGCAGCTGCTGCCGGATTCGCAGCTGGACCGCTTTATGATGCGCCTCTCTATCGGCTATCCGGAGCCTGCCGCCGAGCGGGAGATGCTGCGCCGCAAGCATGGGGAAAACCAGGGACAGCCTGTCCGGAAGGTGGCAGATGCGAAGGCCTTGCTCACAATGCGGGAGGAAGTCTCCCATGTGTTCGTCCACGAAGAACTCTATGATTATATCGTCCGCCTTGCCCGCGCGACGCGCGAGCATAAATCGATCCGACAGGGCGCGAGCCCCCGCTGCTCCGTGGCGGCGATGGCGCTTGCACAGGCCTGCGCATGGATGGATGGGCGGGATTATGTGGTGCCGGAGGACGTCAAGGCGATCTATCCGGACTGCACGGCACACCGGCTCCTTTTGACCGCGCAGGCGAAGGCACAGGGCGAGCGGCCGCGCGAGCTGCTCGATGAAATCCTGCGCAAAACGCCCACTCCGAAGATCAGGTGACGAAATGAACCGTTATCGTATTCTTTATTTCTGGCTTTTGGCGATGGCCGTTTCCTACTATGTGATGGATACGCGCTATCTCTCCTGGCTGCTGCTGGTGATGCTGCTCGTGCTCGTGCCGGTCGAGGTGCTGCTGAGCATTCCCGGCCTTCTGACGCTGCGCATGAAGCTTACCGCGGAGCCGGACATGCTATATCAGGGAGGCGTTTTAACCGCGCGCGCGGAGCTTTCCTCCCGTTTTCCGGTCCATTGCGTCAAGCTGCGGCTGCACTGCAAAAATCTGCTTACCGGCGAAGAAGCGGATAAAAAAGGCTGCTTTCCCGCGCGGGGCGGGAAGATGGCCGAGCTGCCCTGCCTGTGGGAGCATTGCGGCACGGTACGCTGCCAAGTGACCAGCGCGCGCATGGTCGACCTGCTGGGGCTTTTTTCCTTCCGTATCCGGCTGCCTGAGCCGGTGGATGTGCTGATTTCTCCGCAGCCGGTCCCCTTTCAGGGCAAGGCTTCATCCTTTGCGCCGGGCGGTACGCTGGACTTATCCGCTTCGCCGGCCGGGAAGGGCGGAGAGGAGCGCAGCTCCGTGCGGGAATTCCGCGATGGAGACCAGCTGCGGGATGTGCACTGGAAGCTCTCCTCCAAGCTGCAGAAGCTCATCGTGCGCGAGGCGGAGCAGGCGCCGCAGCCGAGCGTTGTGCTGGCCTTTTGCCTGAGCGGAGCGCCGGAGCGCGCGGACAAGACGCTTGCAAGACTCACAGGCCTTTCGGAGGAGCTGTTTGAGAACCGGTGCGTGCACAGCCTGCAATGGTATGACGCGGCGAAAGCGGATTTGTGCACCCGGCAGGTGGAGGATGCGGCATCCTTCCGTGAGACGCTGCTGGAGGCCTGCTCAGGCCCTTTGACAGAGCGGGAAGCGCATGTGGAGGATTACCGGGAAGAGTTCCATGCGCCGATGGCGGATCTGCTGTTTCTGATCCATGCGGATGGGATCTCCGTCTTTGGTGACACAGAGGAGGGGATGGAATGAAACGGCCCGAATGCTCCGGGATGCAACCGGACGCCGCAACGCAGTTGACCGAATCCGTGCTCCGCTTTTGCAACGGCGCGGTTTTGCTGCTGGCCGGCCTGTATGGGACCCTGCTCTGCTTTTTCCATACGTTCTCCCTGCCCGAGTCCGGGACGGCGCTTCTCTGGGCCCTGCCGACAGCCCTGCTGTTTCTCGTCATTTATTCTCTGCCGAAGCATAGGGGCATTGCCTATCTGGTTGCTTTTATCCTGTGGGGGATCGCCGCCTTTTTCGTGCTGCGCCAGATCGTGACCGGCGCGGTGTTCGTAGCGGAACAGTTTTCCACCCAGGCCTCTTCAGTGTTTACACAGCTCGGCCATTTCACACCGCCGCAGTCACAGGAGGAGCTGGCGGCCTGCCGCATGTTTTTCAGGGTCGTTCAGTTCCCTCTGACGGCGTACCTCGCTTGGGCGGTCATCAAGGCGCATAGTTTCTTTTTTTCCTTCCTTGTAACGGCCCCGTTTCTCGCGATTGCCGCCGTGATGGGGCTGTTGCCGCCCGCGCTGCCGCTCGTGCTGCTCGTCGGCTTCTGGGCCGCTATGCTGCTTTCAGGCCGGGCGGGGCGGATGGGGGAACGGCAGGCAGCAAAGGCCGGGCTCCTGCTTGCGCCGTTCGCATTCCTCTTGACGGCGTTGGTGGTGCTCATCAATCCGGCGGAGGCATACCAACCCTCCGCCGGGGTCGTACAGGTGCGCAATACGGTCATTCAGGCGATCACTGAACTGTTTGATTCCAGCAGGCAGGATTCCCTGTCCTTCACAGGCTACGGCGCGCCGATGACCGGCTCCCCCGGCAGCACAGATCTGACGAATGCGGGAGAACTGCGGTTTACAGGCAAAACGGCGCTGCGCGTTCAAACGAAGCCGCAGGATTTTTATTTGCGCGGGTGGGCGGGGTCCGAATATACGGGTACCTCGTGGCAGTTGATCTCCGAAGATGCATATCGGAACATGCGCCCTTCCTTTCAGCCGTTGCTGTATACGGATCTTGTGCAGAGGGAGTTGAGCGAACAGAAACAATCGGAGGCGGCCGGCATCACAATTGAAAATATCGCGGCCAATCCATCCTATACGTATATGCCGTATTATTTTTCGCGGGGCGGTCTGGTCATAGAGAATGATTTTGTTCAGGATTCCTATCTGCTGATGGGCCGCGAGGATGGCACCTCTGTGAGCAAATATACGCTCTATTCCTATTTTAGCCCTTTGAGTGAAGCGCAGCAGAATCAGGTTTCCAGCTGGGTGAAGCAAATGGATCGGGAATATGAAACGCAGATCATGAAGCGATATACACAACTGCCGGACGGTGTCCGGGACAGACTGCTCTCCTATGCGGAGAAGTCCGGGCTAAAGGCGGCGGATGATCCGGAGGATTGGCTGCGTGTTGCGCAGGCGGTGGCGCAGGTCGTTCAAAATGCCGGCACCTATACGGAAAGGCCGGGCGCGGTGCCGGACGGGGAAGATTTTGTGCTGTATTTTCTGGAGGAGAATCCGCGGGGCTACTGCATCCATTTCGCAAGCGCGGCCGCCGCCCTGATGCGCGCGCTGCATGTACCGGCGCGGTACGTGGAGGGCTACACGGTCAAAACCAGCAATTTTAAGGCGGATGGCAGCGCTGAAATCCCGGACCGGCAGGCACACGCCTGGGCCGAGGTATGGGTGGACGGCCAGGGCTGGACGCCCATTGAGGCGACGCCCGGCGGGGCCGCGACGCTGCGTGAGAATCCGGATGCGGACGATGACCTGCCGGAGGAGACCACGCTTCCCTCACAGACGCCGACTGCGAACGGATCGCTGAAACAATCGGGCGCGCAAACGTCCCATTGGCTCATCCCGCTTTTGGCCGGTTTGCTTCTGGCGGCGCTGGTTGCCGCGCGGCTGGAGCTGACCCGGCGGCGCAAGCTCGCCTTCCGCCAGAAGGACCGGAACCGGGCGGCGCTGGCAGTTTACGCCTATTTATGCCGCCTCTCCCGCTTTGGGTATGCGATCAGCGGAGAGGCGCAGCGGATTGCGCGCAAGGCGAAGTTCAGCCGCCATACGCTCACGCGGGAAGAGCTTGCTGCCCTTCGGAAGGAGGCGGAGCAGGGGGAGAAATCCACCTACGCGGGGCTTCCGCTTTGGAAGAAGCTTTTATTCCGGATTTTAGTTTTCTAAATATAGATATGGAGATACGGAAAAGGCGCGGCTTGAACAGGCTGCGTCTTTTTGCTTTCTTGCATCATATGACGTAAAATCTATGGAAAACAGTGGCAATCGGATGGGTTTTATGCTATAATAATTCCCTATTCTTCGTTTTAATCGAAAAAGCATGAGGAAAAGCATTGAGGAGGAGACCGGATGTCAAGTAAGGTGTGGATTTTTGCGGCCTTCGGCTGCTATCTGCTGGTGATGATGGGAATCGGTGTGTTTTACTATAAGCGCACCAAGAATTCGGAGGATTATTTCCTGGGCGGCCGCTCGCTCAACGGCTGGGTAGCGGCGCTGAGCGCACAGGCCTCGGATATGAGCGGCTGGCTCCTGATGGGCCTGCCCGGTGCGATTTATGCGTTCGGCACAGGGCAAATCTGGATCGCGGTCGGTCTGGCGATCGGTACGATCCTGAACTGGATCCTCGTCGCCTCCCGCCTGCGGCGGTATACAATCAAAGCGGGGAACTCCCTGACGCTGCCGGCATTTTTTGAAAACCGGTTTCAGGATCACACCAAGGTGCTCCGTGTGGCATCCTCCCTGTTTATTATGATCTTCTTTCTGGTCTATACGGCCTCCGGCTTCTCCGCGGGTGCGAAGCTGTTTTCCTCCGTATTCGGGCTGGATTATACGCTCGCTCTTGTGATTGGTGTGGCTGTCATTTTGATCTACACGTTTTTCGGCGGCTTTCTTGCCGTGTGCTGGACGGATTTTGTGCAGGGCTTTATGATGCTCATCTCCCTGATGGTGGTGCCCGTGATCGCACTCGCTATGCTGGGCGGCCCGGGTGAGGCAAAGGCTGCGCTGGATTCGATCGGCGTCCATTTCCTCAATCCGCTCTATGATAACGGCAAGCCCATGGGCTTTGTCAGCATCCTTTCCCAGCTCGCTTGGGGCCTTGGCTATTTCGGCATGCCGCATATCCTGATCCGCTTCATGGCGATCAAAAATGAGGACGAGGTGCGTAAATCCCGCAAAGTGGCGATCGCCTGGGTGGTCATTTCCCTGTCCGCCGCCTGCTTCCTGGGCGCGATCGGGCGCGCGTTTTTCCTGGATCAACCGATCAGCAACTCCGAAAATGTGTTCATTGAAATGATCGGCGAAGTCTTCACCAACCATCTGGGGATTCCCTTCGTCGGCGGCCTGCTGCTGTGCGGCATTTTGGCTGCGATCATGTCCACGGCGGACTCCCAGCTGCTCGTAACCGCCTCCTCAATCTCTGAGGACGTCTATCAGGGCGTCATCCGTAAAAATGCGAGCGATAAGAGCATGCTGCGCGTCAGCCGCATCACGGTGCTGGTGGTCAGTGCGATTGCCTTTATCATCGCGCTTGATCCCAACAGCAGCGTAATGGGCCTTGTTTCCAACGCATGGGCGGGCTTCGGCGCGACCTTCGGCCCGGTTGTGATTCTGGCGCTGTTCTGGAAACGGTCGAATTTTGCGGGCGCTGCCTCCGGCATGATCGCGGGCGGCATAACCGTGATCGTTTGGGATTATATCAAATTCGGCGGGGAAACGCTGGCAACGCGCACGGGGCTGTATTCTCTGGTGCCCGGCTTTGCGCTCGGGCTGGTTTTGATGATTGCGGTCAGCCTGCTGACGAAGGCTCCCTCCAAGGAGATGCTGGAGGATTATGATGCGGTCGCCTCCCGGAAGGAAATATCCGAAACAGTGAAATAAACGTACGCTTTTGTCTCTTCAGAGGGCTGCCCACGCAGCCCTCTTTTTCGTTACAAGGCATGTTCCGCCCGCCTTTCTCATAAGATGAAAATACGGATAAAACCGAAGGAGAGCTTCCGAAAAACGGTGATGGGAATGGGCGGTGACAGTCACGTTGCAGACGAAGGAAACAAACAGGCTGAATATCATATTATCCGTCGTCATCTGCCTCGCGCTCGGTGCGCTAAGTGTTTTTGGCGTAGCGCAGGGCGTGGAAGAGCACGCGAGAAAGGTACAGGCGGCGCAGGGCGTAGAGACAGCGGCACCCTCCAGCCTTGCACCTGCAGATTCGCTGACCTCCTCCACGCAGACGGATACAACACAGGCCTCCTATATCAAGTGGGTGGAGTTCAACGCGCCCTACGCCGCTCTGAGCGACACGCTGGCGCTCGATATCAAAACGCATGAAGATGGGAAGGGGCCGCACGTCAGCTGGATCGATTCGCTCGCCTGGCTTGCCTGTAAGAATGGGGGCAACTGGAAAGGCTATAAATCGACCCAGCTGCAAAAGCTCAAGGATGCGCTGGCGGATGGGAAAACGGTCGACGAGCTGATGGCGGATAACAAATACTACGATTATTATAAGCGAGCCTATACGGCTGTGCTCGGCGGCATGGTGGGCGAATATGAAAAGGAGGCCCCGGACAAGGAGCACGAGGGCCAGAAGATCATTGTCAAAAAATACGGGCTGAAGGCCTATTGCCCGATTGCAGAGGGCTTTGGCTACAGCCATTACGATGATTTCGGCGATTCGCGCTCCTACGGCTACCGCAGGCGGCATCTTGGCAACGATCTGCTGGGGGCGATCGGCACACCGATCGTTGCGGTGGAGGGTGGCATCGTGGAGGCGTACGGCTGGAACCAATACGGCGGCTGGCGGCTGGGCATCCGCAGCTTTGACGGCAAGCGATCTTATTATTACGCGCATCTGCGCAAGGGGCACCCCTATCAGACGGGCATTCAGCTTGGCTCCAAGGTCAAGGCTGGGCAGGTGATCGGATATCTCGGCTCCACAGGCTATTCGACCAAGGAGGATAAGAACGGCAT
Organism: uncultured Oscillospiraceae bacterium; assembly: GCA_900549825.1. GTDB lineage: Bacteria > Bacillota > Clostridia > Oscillospirales > Acutalibacteraceae > Fimivicinus. The sequence goes on from URQB01000003.1 coordinate 100,115, forward strand.
GACGCAGCCACATCTGCACATCGGCCTGCAACTGATTTTTGACGAATCGCAGAAAGAGGGGATCAACCAGATCTGGCTGAACCTTTACCCGCTTATCGAGCTTTTGAACCGCAACAAGGCGACGGTTGTGCGCGATGAAGAATCGAAGGAATATTTCCGTAAATATGATATTTTTGACCCGGCCTATCCGAAGGAATTGCAGGAAAAGCCAAAGACGACGGCTCCGCCCGCCACGACGACACAGGCGCAGACGACGCAGCAGGCTTCGGCGACACAATAAGATTGAATAGTAAAAGGCTTTGGGCCGCCGCATTTTCAGCGGCGGCCCCTGTTTGTGCTACAACAGGTGGACTTTCGTTGCGGTGAGGACGGCCTGATAGCCTGTATGGGCTTCGCCATAGGCATTCATGAGTGCCTTGAGGCGGTTGCGCCCGGCGGGTGTGATCTGGTAGTAAATGCGCATCTGCCGTTTTTCACAATCAGAGGTGTAGGTTGTGATGTAGCCCCTGCCCAACATGCGATATAACGTGGGATACATGGCTCCTTCCGGAATGCGAAAACATCCGCCGCTGTATGCCTTAATGGACTGGCTGATCTCATAGCCGTAAGTATCGCTTTTGCTTAGGCGGGCGAGGATTAAACATTCGGTGAGCGCTTTCATGAAATTGTCTTTTGCCTTTTGGAGTGCTTCCTCTTCGCTGATAGGTGGATTTCGCTTTTCCCTGTAGCGGACGATAGCTTGTTGAATTTTTGATTTGTGCATCATTAACAGCTCCTTTTGATCATTTAGCCGGATGAAACCGGCAGCGTGCAACATATTATGACGTTCCCCTGACACTCTGTCAGGGGATTTTTTCATCCCATCCCTCCTCTGCCAGATTGATGACCGGAACGCCCCTGCGCCGCGCATACTGCACCGTATATGCCGTGCCGCCTTGATCGCTTGTGCAATAGCAAACGCAAACGTCGCTGTGATCGACCATGTAGCGGTTCCGCTCGAACATACAGCTCCGCGTGTAACGCTCGGAAAGATATACCACCTCATCCGCCCGCCGTTTGATGGATTCATAGAGCAGCCTGTCCGTTTCCCGCCATTGTTCCGCCTGATCGCGGCAGGGGAGGGCCAGAATCAGCTTCACCTGCGGGTGGAACCGCCGCGCTTTCAAAACGGCCTGCGCTGCGAGCGTATCAAAGCCCAAGGCTCCGCCGCAATAAAAGGTGGTGATGCCCTGCTTGATCAATTGTTTGATGATTTTTTGCAGCCGCTTTTGCAAGTTTAAAAAATCGTCTTGTGGAATTCTTCGATGGCCTGTAAAGCTGCAACTATTCACAAAAAAGGCCGCCTTTCAGCTCGATATAAGGGAATATCCCTTAAAACTGTCTAAGGGATATTCCCTTGATACATACTTACATCAAGGAGATGATATTTTATGTATCAACGGATACGCGATTTACGCGAAGATCAAGATTTATCTCAAAAAGATATTGCTGCTTATCTACATATTCACCAGACGACGTACTCAGATTATGAGTTGGGGGAATTAAATATTTCAATTCCCATGTTGATTAAACTGGCGGAATTTTACAACACGAGTGTAGACTACCTTTTGGATTTAACGGATGAACGCAGGCCATATCCTAGAAAAAAACAAAAACTTTAAAACGATACGGATTATAGACGAAAATGGTATTTTTCATGATTCGGATAGCAGGATATTACCGAACAATGCGGACTATCGATCAAGTTTTATAATCAAAATATGTATTCTTTAAATTTAATAAATTACTATAACTATAGTAACTATTATTGAGTGAATTGTCAAGCATTTCTAATAAGATTATTATATAAGTATTGTTTAGGGAAGGAGATAAAATCTTATGGATCAGAAGCGTTCCACTCCAGAAGATTCTCTCGTTGCCTTAAAAGACCACGGCAGAATTGAGGTTCGGCTCAAAGAAATCCTGGATTCCCGCGGCATGAAGCGGAATACGCTGGCCAGAGCAATTGGCTGCCGGTTTGAAGTGGTCAACCGGTGGTGCCAAAATGAATTGCAGGAAATCGATACGGACACGCTTGCCAAACTTTGCTGCTATTTTCACTGTTCCGTCGGGGATATCCTGCAATTTTGTGAACCCGAAAGGGAGTTCACCACATCCGATCCTGAAAAATAAACAGGGGCTATTGTCAAAATTCTTGCTTCCCCCGACCATGCGTCAGGGGATTTTTCATTCGCCCCGGCCAAATGACCGGAACGCCCTTTTGCCGCGCATAATTCACCGTATATGCCGTGCCGCCTTGACCGCTCGAGCAGGCAGCTTCGCGTGTAACGCTCGGCGAGATATATCACCTCATCCGCCTGCCATTTGATGGATTCATAGAGCAGCCTGTCCGCTTCCCGCCAATGCTCCGCCTGATCGGGGCAGGGGAGGGCCAGAATCAGCTTCACCCGAGGATGGAACCGCCGCGCTTTCAAAACGGCCTGCGCCGCGAGCGTGTCAAAGCCCAGCGCTCCGCCGCAATAAAAGGCGGTTATGTCACGGTGGAGCAGTGCCTTTACAGTTTGGTGAAGGCGCTTTTGCACGGTGGATCGTTCGGCTTCTGGAATTTTTCGATGGCCGGTGAAACAACAGGATGATCCATACATTTTTTCTCCTTTTCGTAATATAAAGAATATTTTTTTAAAAATCTGCCAACTTAACTCAAATGAGTTAACCTTTTGCAAAATAATAAGCTAACCTAAAGTTAACTCATTTTAGTATAGGAGATCATAAAAAATGCGTATTGGTGAAGCTGTTAAAAAACGGATCATAGCTCTTTGTGAAGAAAATAAAATTACGGTCAACATGCTGGCGACAATCAGTGGAGTTCCGCAATCGACACTTAATAATATTGTAAGTGAAAGGAATCGTGGTACTACAGTTTCTACTCTCCAAAAGCTTTGTGATGGATTAAATATTTCTATCATTGACTTTTTTAATGTCGAAATCTTTAAAAATATCGATCAAGAGATCAAATAGCTGTCTTTTCAATCACATTATAGTCTATTTTACGACCATGGTCAAGTATTTAATCATAAAAGATAATTAGTATGAGGAGGATTATCAATATGATTATTTACGATCGATTTTGGCAAACACTAAAGAAGCGTCATGTTAGCACCTATTCCCTTATAAACGACTATCATATTAGCAGTAGTACACTAGATCGATTGAGAAAAAACCTTCCACTTACTACCGTAACATTAAATGATCTTTGTCGCATTTTAAATTGTGAATTACAAGATATTGCCGAATACATTCCCTCAGATACAGATCAAAGGCTATAATATTCGTTATGTATCATTTTAACGCTTTCATTACGATAAAAAATAGGTTCATGCCATGTCATTAAAAATGACCACTCGTACTCGTTGATAAAAGTATCTTAACAGTTTTTTGCTTGTATTTTAGGGCAAAATTGACCTATTAAAATTTCAAGTCCCCGGTCAAGCATTGAATTCTTGACCGGGGACAGCTTACCAATTTATATTGTGCTACTTGTATTGACAAACAGCTTTCTTCACGTTAAAATATAAATGAACGATGGCACTACCCTTTTCGGCGGTTAGCGTCCCAATTTGCTCAGACTAGCTGCAACATTGGAACTGGGGCAGCTAGTCTTTTTTTATTGCGAGCACGAGCAACAAAATCAAAGTGAAAATAATGATTATGTACTCCATGCGCCTCACCTCCCTCCCGCGCAAAACAATGCGCAAGGAGAAAGGACGCTAACTGCCTACCGCTGAGGTAGTGCCACCGGTGGCATTTGCCACGTGTCAATTATATATTGTGAATCCTTATCAGTCAATATTTAACAGACAATTCCCGCAAAAAAATCGAAGCCTGACGAATTTACGATTTGGCCTCGATTTTTCATCTGACAGGTATTGACAAACGGTTTGCCACACGCTACAATATAGATGAACGATGGCACTACCCGTTTCGGCGGTTAGCGTCCTCCAACGATTAGACTAGCTGATCCATTGGGAAACGGGGCAGCTAGTCTTTTTTTATCGCGAGCACGAGCAGCAAAATCAAAGTAAAAATAATGATTATGTACTCCATTCGCCTCACCTCCCTCCCGCGCGAAACAACACGCAAGAAGCGAGGACGCTAACTGCCTACCGCTGAGGTAGTGCCATCGGTGGCGTTTGCCACGTGTCAATTATATATTGAGAATCCTTATCAGTCAATATTTTACAATCTGTTTTTTCATCCATAACAGTCCAAATGAAAATAGGCAAAAACGGCCGCTGCGGGAAAGCAACGGCCGTTTTTATTACTGTCGTGTTTTTTTACGCCTTGCCGGCGCCTGCCCGAAGGCTCTGCAAAACCTGCTGCTCAAAAAACGCGTCCGTCTCCGCCGGCAGGAGGGATTGCACCGGGCCGTCGTCCACACTGACGGATACGCCGTCCTGCCCGCAGTTCCCCATGCAGAATTTGGCGCGCACCTCTACGCGCTCGCCCAATTCCTGCTTTGCAATCAGAGCTTGCAGGCGGTTAATAATATCATAAGACCCTTTCAGATGGCAGGCGCTGCCGATGCAGACATAGATCGTAGTCATCTGTAAACTCATCCTTTCACAGGCCAAAGCCTTTTGGAATCCGCAATTCGGAAAAAACCGTCCTATTTATTCTATTATAGCGTGTCTGATTTTGATGTCAATTCCCAAACCGGATTATTCAAAATCATAAACACTGATCGCATCTGTCATGGTTTTCTCCTTGGCGAGCTGCCCGTATTTGTCCACGTCGAGCTTATTCTTCGGCCCGTGCGTCAGGCAGGCAGCGCCGCCGATGCAGCCCGATTCGCATGCCATACCCTCGATAAAGTTTTCCTGCAAAACGCCCTTGGAGGCTTTGAGCAGGGCGGTGCGGCATTCGCGGATGCCGTCGCAGGAGACAGGCTTGTAGCTGAAGTCCCCCAGCCCATACAGGCCCTGCTCCTTGAGCGCCTGCTCAACCGCGCTCGCAAGGCCGCCGCTGCGGGCGAAAATACGGCCGTAATAGGAGGCGTTGTTGAGATGCTCGTCGGGCAGGGAGGCAATGTCAATATCGCGCGCATCAAACAGCGCCTGCAGCTCCTCAAAGGTGATCACGCAGTCGATATAGGGGCTGACCGTTTCCCACTTCTGCTCCATCTTTTTGGCGATACAGGGGCCGACGAAAACAATCTTGCAGCCCGGATCGAGGCGCTTGATATGCTTTGCGATCTGCGCCATAGGGGAGAGGTTGTGCGAGACGTGCTGCGCAAGGTTTGGGAAAGCCTTGCGGACATAGGTGACAAAGGCCGGGCAGCAGGAGCTGGTTAAAAAGCCCTTTTCATACAGCTCGTTTGCCTCCTGATAGGCCACCATATCCGCACCGAGCGCCGCCTCGACCACGCTGAAAAAGCCGAGATGCTTGAGCCCCGACACCACCTGCTCCACGCGCACCTGCACAAACTGGCTCACAATAGAGGGGGCGACGACCGCATAGACATTGTATTTTGAATTGTTTTCAGACTCCTTCAGGAGTTTGATGGCTTCGAGAATATAGGATTTATCGGCGATCGCGCCGAACGGACATTTATACACGCACGCGCCGCAGGAGATGCATTTTTCGTTATCAATCTTTGCCTTTTTATCCTCGCCCATATGGATGGCGTTGATATGGCACGCACTTTCGCACGGGCGCACGCACTGGATGATCGCGTTATAGGGGCAGGCGTTAAGGCATTTCCCGCATTCCACGCATTTGGACTGGTCGATGACAGAGCGGTGGTTGACAATGCTGATTGCGCCCTTTGGGCAGACGTCGACACATTGATGGGAGATGCAGCCGCGGCAGGCCTCGGATACGCGCATGCCTTCGACCGGGCACTCGTCGCAGGCGATGTCAAGCACCTCGACGACGTTGGGGTTCTCCCTGTTGCCGCCCATGGCGAGCTTGATGCGCTCCCCAATGATGGCACGCTCCTTATAGATGCAGCAGCGCATTGTCGGCTTGGGGCCGGGCATGATTTTTGCGGGGATGTCCAGAAGCGCGCCGCTGTCGAGCCGGTCCTCAAAGGCAAGGCGGGCGACCTCGCGCAGGACCTTATATTTGAGCTTCTGTACCGCGGTGTCAAATAGTTTTTTCATTGCATCTCCAACTCCATTCGGGTAAAACTGGGGAATCGACTGATCTTAATAAAATGTTTTGTCAACCCGCTTGCCAAGCTTGACCATCAGCTCTGCAAGGCGATCGATGAGCTTCAATTTAATGCTCAGGTCGGCAGGCAGATTCGGGTTCTGATGGGCGGGATTGATCGCCGTGCCGATAAAGAGCTTCAAATGCGTGCAGTCCTCCAGCAGCAGCCGGGCGAGCATGGCTGCGCCGTTCTCCTCATCAATGCGGTGAAAATAGTAGGAGTCCGCATCCTTTTCACAGTATTCCTGGAGAATATCCAGCGTGCGGGTGAGGGTAAGCACGCCCTCTGTGACGAGATCGATGCCTTCAATAAAGCCGACCGGCGGAATCGAAGGGTCGGAATAGGTAAGCGACGTTCGGATTTTACGGTTCAGAACGCGGGCGATGATGTTGGCGCTCGTGCCGCCGCAGATCACCTTTTTGCCCTGCGAGCGCATGTAGTCGCGCACCATCCGCTCGTCATCCGCCTTGTCCTTGGGCGGGCCCGCGAGCATGTTGACCACCTTGTGCGCCGTAACCTCCGCCACCAGAACGGTGGAATCATCCCCCGGCTTTTTCATATAGAGGTCGTTGACGGTATCGGACAGCGCGGCGGCCAATCGCGGCGCGGACATGTCAAGAGCCGTGGCGTTTAACAGCCATTTGACCACGTGGTCCCATGTCCAGCCGAAATTGAGCGATTCGCCCACGCCCGCATAGATCACGCCGTCGCTGACGATGGTGATAATGTCCCCGGGGAGCGCCTGAAAGCGGGTTTCATAGACACCCTTGCCGGAGTATTCGTTATATTCGCATTTGAATTCCATGCGTTTCCCGCCGCGGATATAGATGCAGAAGGGGTTGTCGAATTCTGCGAGGTAGCCTTCGCCGCTGTCCTTGATCTCCAGAATGCTGAAGGTCGCGTAGGCCACCTTGCGCACGCTGCACACGGGCAGGGTGTTAACGATCGTGGACACGACATCCGCCACGGACGCACCTTCGCGCACCATGGTCGCGCAGATCGTGCTCGTGAGGGTGGCGAGGATATTGGCCTTGACGCCGCTGCCGAGACCGTCCGCCAGCACGGCGATGGTAGAGTCCGCCGTGCGCACGGTGACAACCTTGTCGCCGCAGAGCTCCTCGCCCTTTTTATTGAGGCTTTTCCATGCAACGTCGATATGTACGCTCATCCGGCTTCACGCCCTTCCTTCAAGCTTGCGTGTCGTCACGCGCGATCATATCCTTGAGCTTTGTCAAAGTTACCTTGGTCTCCGCCGTCGTCTCGCCCAGAAGGCTTGCGATTTCCTGCGCGACGACCATCTGCTTGTCGATCACCTTCTGCGCCATTTCGACCGTATCCATGCGCAGCTTCTGGCTCTTTTCCTTCAAGGCCTCCTCCTCGGTGATATCCTTGAAGATGCCCATGCAGTAATTGCCCTCTTTGATATAGACGATGCTCTCCAGGAAGGTTTTGCGATAAGCGTCCACTGTAATTTTTTGATCAAAGATCGGCTGCTTTGTATCAAATACAGCGAGCGTGTCTGCCGGGTCAAGGATCTCATAGAGCCCCTTGGTCAGCGCGGCGGCCCGGCTGATTCCAAAGGCCTTTTCCGCCGCTGCATTGTATTCGACGATATTCAGATCCTCATCGACGATGATCGTGATATTCGGCGTCTCCGTGAGAACGACGTTGGAAAGCGACTCCGCGCGCTGACGCATAAACGGCATGCACATCGTCAGCTCTGCCTTGCCCTGATAGACCGCGATCGCCTTGTCGCGGCAGGTGGCGTAACCGCAGGAGCCGCAGTTGAGTTCCTGCGCGGGAGAGTCCTTGCCGATCTTCTGCAAAATTGAACGGATGACCTCCTCGCTGGGGATTTCCCGCTTATCTGTCCGATCCACGAAGCCCTTGTGCATGGGGATGACGTTGGTCAGCGTCGGATATCCGTCGCCCGTCGTATGTACATGCTCCTTGATCCGGATGCGGCCGGTGAAACGGTCGTGTGCGCTGGAGACGCGCGCCGGGCCGTTGATACAGCCGCTGACGCAGGCGTTGATTTCGATAAAGCTGCCGGTGATCTGCCCCGCGCGGACCGCGTCGAGCACATCCTTGCAGTTGTCGATGCCGTCGATGCTCATGATATTGTAGTTGGGCAGGTCTCCGCCCTCCCGTTTTTTCAGCGTTTTGATGATGCCGCCGGCGATTGGATAAAGCCGTAAAATTTCGGAATCCCCGCGCAGAAAATCCACCGGCTCGCAGTCATTGATCGAAATCTGCTCCTGCTCGAGCCAGGTGATCATATCGTGAAAGGTGAGGACTGCGTCGATCTCGTTTTCATGCCGGATATCGTCCGCTTCCGCCTTCTTAGCAATACAGGGGCCGACGAAAACGACCTTGCTGTCATGCCCATAGGTCTCTTTCAGCAAACGCCCGTGCGCGATCATGGGGCTGACGACGGGCGCGAGGTAAGGGATGAGCTCCGGATAATATTTCTCCACCAGGTCGTTTACCGTGGGGCAGCAGGTGGTGATGATATTCTCCATCTCATGCGCCTTGATGAGTGTATGATATTCCGCGGTGACATAGGCGGCGCCGTCCGCCGTCTGCGCCGTGCCGAAGATGCCGAGCTTTTGGAAGGCGCCCAGCAGTTTCCTTTCATCGTTAAAGTCGAAGGAGGAGTAATAGGAGGGTGCAAGGGAAAAAATCACGCGCCTGCCGTTTTTCAGGAATCCCTTCACCTTGTCGAGATCGCTTGAAAGGGTTTTCGCATTTTGCGGGCAGGTATTCAGGCATTTGCCGCAGAGGATGCAGTCCGCCTCGATGATCTGGGCCTGCTCGCTGATCAGCCGGATGGATTTCACCGGGCAGACCTTGATGCACTTATAGCAGTTTTTGCAGTTTGCCTTCCGCAGTCCGATGATGCTCATGTGGCCGCTCCTTTCTCTCAGACAGATTACGCCAGCTTCTCTAAAATTTCATTTTTGAAGAAGGCGGGGACGTCCGTCGGGGTGAGGGAAAATTTTTGCCCGTCCACACTGACGCAGACGCCGCCCTTCGTACATTCGCCCATACAGAAGGAGCCCCTCAGCTCTACCTTTTCCGAAAGCCCATGGGCGGAAACGAGCTTTTCGAGGATCTGAATGACATCGCGCGAGCCGTGCAGGTGGCAGGAACTGCCGATGCAGATGGTGATCTCCAAGGAAAAGCACCCCCATAAAAAGATTTCAGACTTCAGATGTCAGATTTCAGGTGTTGATTATATCATACCGCATCTTGTTGAAATATGCCATATCTAAAATTTCACATCTGCCGTCAGAATTCCGTAAGAAGGGCTCCGCCTAAGGGTGGAGCCCTTCTTGTTTTTTAACTTGTATCAGTTTATCTTCCGTAATAGGCATCCGTGTAAAGCTGCTCGATCTCGGAAACCAGCGGGTAGCGCGGGTTGGCCGTGGTGCACTGGTCAGCGTGCGCGTTGTCCGCAAGGCGCGGAAGCTTGTCGAAAAATTCCTTCTCGTCAACGCCGCATTCCTGAATGGAGCTTGGGACGTTGAGGCTGGTGCGCAGGTCCTTAATTGCCTGCACAAGGTTTGCAACGCTCTCCTCCGTGGTCTTGCCGGCGATGCCGAGATGCTTTGCAATCTTCGCGAATTTCTTATCCGCGACAAAGGTCTCGTACTTCGGGAAGGTGGCGAACTTTGTGGGCTTCTGGCCATTGTAGGCCACAATATAGGGCAGCAGGATAGCGTTCGCGCGGCCGTGCGGGATGTGATACTCGCCGCCGAGCTTATGCGCCATGGAATGGTTCAGGCCCAGGAAGGCGTTGGTGAACGCCATACCGGCGATGCAGGATGCGTTGTGCATCTTCTCGCGGGCTTCCTTGTCGGATGCGCCGTTCTGGTAGGCACGGGGCAGGTATTCAAAGACCATCTCGATCGCCTGCATGGCAAGGCCGTCGGTATAGTCGCTGGCAAGGTTGGAGGTGTAGGCCTCAATCGCATGCGTCAGAACATCCATACCAGTGTCGGCGGTGGCAGACTTCGGGAGGCTCGTGACGAACTGCGGGTCGATAATCGCAACATCAGGCGTCAGGGCATAGTCGGCGAGCGGGTATTTGATATTGCCGTTCTTGCGGTCGGTGATGACGGCGAAGCTCGTCACCTCGCTTCCGGTGCCGGAGGTCGTCGGGATGCAGACCATCTTAGCCTTGGTGCCCAGCTTCGGGAACTTGACGGCGCGCTTGCGGATATCGATGAACTTCTGCTTGAGGCCGTCGAAGGACGCGTCGGGATGCTCATAGAACAGCCACATGCCCTTCGCAGCGTCCATCGCGGAGCCGCCGCCGAGCGCGATGATCACATCGGGCTGGAATTCGCGCATGACCGCTACGCCGCGCATGATCGTGTCTACATCGGGATCGGGCTCAACGTCGGAATAGATTTCACTGTGGCAGTAGTGCTCGCGCTTGCGCAAATAGTAAAGGATTTTATCAACATAGCCGAGCTTGACCATCATCGGGTCGGTTACGATGAACGCGCGCTCAATATCCTGCATTTTCTCGAGATACTGGATGGAATCCTCCTCGAAGTAGATCTTCGGCGGAACCTTGAACCACTGCATATTGACCCTCCTCTTGGCAAGGCGCTTTTTGTTGATGAGGTTAACGGTGGAGACGTTGGAGGTCGTAGAGTTGTGTCCATAGGAACCGCAGCCGAGGGTAAGCGACGGGGTGTTGGAATTGTAGATATCGCCGATGCCGCCCTGGGAGGAGGGGGAGTTGACGATCACGCGGCCGACCTTCATCTCTTCGCCATAGGCCTTGATGATGTCGTCATTACGGGAATGAATCACAGCGGAGTGGCCGAGGCCGCCCATGTGCAGCATTTCCATTGCGCGCTGGAAGCCTTCCTCCGTGCTGTTGACCACAAAGTAGGCGAGCACCGGGCTCAGCTTTTCACGGGACAGCGGATATTCGGGCCCGACAGCCGGAAGCTTTGCAATCAGGATCTTCGTCTTATCCGGGACCTTGATGCCTGCCTGCTCGGCAATCCAGTTCGCGCTCTTGCCCACGACATCAGGGTTGACGGCCTGCTTCTGCGCGTTGATCACATAGTCGGAAACCTTCTGCGTCTCCTCCGCATTGAGGAAGTAGCAGTTGTTTTCCTTCATGATGCGTTCGAAATCCTTGTGGATTTCCTTATCGACGATGACCGCCTGCTCGGAGGCGCAGATCATGCCGTTGTCAAAGGTTTTGGAGAGCATCAGGTCGGTGCAGGCGCGCTCGAGCTTTGCGCTCTTCTCAATATAGCAGGGGACGTTGCCGGGGCCGACGCCGAGGGCGGGCTTACCGGCGCTGTATGCGCTCTTGACCATGCCCGCGCCGCCGGTGGCGAGAATCAGGGATACGCCGGGATGGTTCATCAGAGCGGTGGTCGCCTGAATAGAGGGCGTTTCAATCCACTGGATGCAGTTTTCCGGCGCGCCGGCCTTGATTGCCGCGTCATAGAGCACTTTTGCAGCGGCGACGGAGCACTGCTGTGCATTGGGATGAAAGCCGAAGATAACCGGGTTGCGGGATTTCATGCAGATCAAGGATTTGAACATCGTGGTGGAGGTGGGGTTCGTAACGGGGGTTGCCGCAGCGACAACGCCGACCGGCTCCGCGATTTCCACATAGCCCTCCAGATCGTTCTCCTCGACGATGCCGACGGTTTTTTCATTCTTGATGGAGTGCCAGATATATTCGGTGGCGAACATGTTTTTGATGATCTTGTCTTCATACACGCCGCGGCCGGTTTCTTCAACTGCCATTTTCGCAAGCTTCGTATGGTTCTCCTGGCCGGCGACGGTCATCGCCTCCACGATCTTGTCCACCTGCTCCTGCGTCATGTCCATGAACTGCTCGAGAGCCCCCAGCGCCTTCTGCACATGGTTGTCAACCATTGCTTCAACGTCAATCTCGGGGGCTTTTTTTTCCTGCTTTTCGTTTGCCATTGCAATCGCTCCTTATCAAATATTGATCGGGTTTTCATGCTGTCGAGATTGTTTGTTAATTATTTAACGACTACAGTATAACCGACTTCCTCCCATTTTTCAACTAGAAAAAGGAGGGCCTTTTTTTGTAATTTTCATGCGAAATCGCCAATTCGAAACGCTCCATTTCTCCAAAGTGGAAGATGCTGAGAACGCAGCCGTAGAAATGAATAAAAAGCGCGTCAAAAACAATCATGGATTTAGCAAACTGACTTATCTTCCGTATCACCGGAAAGCTCCAAAGAGAATGAATTGCAGAAGAAATAGCAAGGTGCATAAAAACAGGCGGTGAAAGCGCACAATCTTCTCAACAGGTGCGGACAGATGGATTCCATGACCAAACACGGGCGTCTGAAATCAAAAAACAGAAACAGGCGAGCTGAATTTCCAGCCCGCCTGTTTGGAAATACGCGCCGCATACTTGCATTTGATCAGTTTTGCCGCGCGCCTGTAAAGCCTTATCTCATTTATTTTTTGCAAGGATTTCATTTCTGATATAGGAAAAAGCGGCGTCCTCGCCCTCATCCCGCAGGCGCTGGAGCAAATCCTCAAGCAGCGCCCTGGTGGCCGGGTGGATCAGGTAGTGATCGCGGGAATGCATATAATAGTCGTAAGGGTCGCTGTCCCGGTAAGCCGCGCCGCGGTAGGTCTTGCTGGCGGCCATACGGTCGCAGAACATTTCCACCACGTATTGGACCGGCATCTCCATACCCGCAAGCCCATGGTTACCCAGTGGGGAATAATCGATCCAGTATTCCAGATGGTGTTTGTTGCGTCCCTTATGGTGAAGCCACGCGCTGCTGTAGCCCTTAGCCGCGCGCTCCGCTTCATTGGGGCTGCGGGTGCCCTGATAGTATTTTACACCCGGGATGAATTCGACGGGAGAGTATTTGGAAAGATCGTGCGTCAGGCCCTGCCAATAAAGGCCCACTCGGAAGCAGTGCTTTCTGACGAGCGACCTGTGATGGTGGACGGTTTTCAAATGCCCCAGCCAGTTTGCCATAAATCAGACACCAGCGTTTCTCAGTTTCTTCATTCAAACGACGATCCCGCCGTTGACGCCGAGCACCTGCCCGGTGATAAAGGATGCTTTGCCGGATGCAAGGAAAGCGATGGCCTCGGCGGCCTCTCGCGCTGTGCCGGTGCGGCACAGCGGCGTTTCCTCGCAGAGCGCCACACGCGTCTCGCCATCCAGCATCGCGTTCATATCCGTATCAATCACACCGGGCGCGACGCAGTTGACCGTGATCCCGCTGGGGCCAAGCTCCTTGGCAAGCGCCTTTGCCATGCCGATGACCGCTGCCTTGGCTGCAGAATAGTGCACCTCGCACGACGCGCCGACCTCGCCCCACATCGAGGAGACCGCCACGATGCGGCCAGATTTCTGATGCAGCATGTGGGGCAGCACTGCCTGGCAGCAGTGAAAAAGCCCGTCGACATGCACGGCGAACATCCGCCGCCAGTCCTCCGCTGTGAGATCGGTAAAAAGCTTTAGCTGTGCGATGCCCGCGCTGTGCACGAGGATGTCTACGCCGCCGAAGGCCTGTTCAATTTTATGCACCATATCGTTTACCTGTTCCCGGTCGGCGACGTCGGCCTGACAGGAGATCGCGTCTGCGCCTTCCGCGTGCAGGAGCCGGACGAGCTCATCGGCTTTTTCCTTCTGTGCGCGGTAATTGACGGCGATGCGCATACCCTGCCGGGCAAGCAGCAGGGCTGTTTCCCGGCCGATGCCGCGGGAAGCGCCGGTGATCAATGCGATTTGCGCCATGACAATGCCTCCCTGAAGAATGAATCAAAATTCACTTAGCCGCGTAAAGCGGACGCTCTCCGGCTCTGCGCTGCCGGCATAAAACGTATGGTTATCTTGCCCTTTTGCGAGAGAATGAGCAAGCACATATGTTATAGCCTGTGCGGAAGCAGCGCGCCGATTGTTGTAACGGAGCCATCCTCCAGCATCACTTCACACAGGTGATTTTCATCATGCACCGCGTTGATAAACTCCCTGCACCTGCCGCACGGTGCACAGGCCCGGCCTTCGTCGTCAACGCCGGTGGCAATGCATTTGACGATTTTGGATTCTCCTGCGGTTACCATTGCCGCAATAGCGGAGTGCTCCGCGCAGAAGCCCATGCCGGCGGGCGTGTCGATACAAACGCCGGTATACACATTCCCCTGATCCGTCAGGCTTGCGGCCGCGACTGTACCGGCTGTCGCCATCCTGGAAATCTGCCGCTCATGCAGAACACTTTTCGCAATGTCCAGCAACTTGTTAAAATCCATCTTTCCTGCTCCTTTATTGGGGCGTTCCGAGCGTAGCAAACGGATTGTTTTCTATCATATCGTTTCCTTTCTCTAAAGTCAAATGGCAGAATGAGATGTGTCGAATTGCATAGTTTCATATACATACCAAAAGAATCCTTTATACGAATTGACCGAGGCTGGAATTAAAGCTATAATAATAAAGTTAGCGGATACCTGAAAAGACGGGAGAAGTTGTTAGACCGCATCAAAAGGAAAGGAATGGTTCTAGGAATGAAACAACAGCGCAGCCTCAATACCTACACGCCGAAGGAGCGCAACCTGTATTTAGCCGGTATGCTCGGCCAGAACATGATCTACAACATCATCGGTACAGGCCTTGTGTTTTACTTTCAGAGCGTACTGTTCATCCCCGCGATGGCAACGGGCGTGATTTTCGCTATCGCCCGCGTCTGGGACGCAATCAACGACCCGATGATGGGCACGATCGTCGACCGGACGAATACAAAATGGGGCAAATGCAGGCCCTATCTCATCTTTATCCCTGCAGTTGTGTGCGTCATCACAATCCTCTGCTTCTGCAATGGGATTTATGGCTCTCAAAACAGCTCCCTGGTCAATGGGCTGATCATTGCCTGGGCGGGCGTGTCCTATATTCTTTGGGGCATGATCTATACAGTGGGCGATATCCCGCTGTGGGGTATCACAGCCCGGATGACGGATGATGAAAACGACCGGGCAAGCCTGCTGTCTCTTGCACGTATCGCAGCTGGCGTGGGCGGTATCGTGCTGGCGATTATTGTCCCGATGTCGCAGGCTGTGGGGAACAGCCTGACGGCTTCCCGGGGCCTGACCACGCAGAAGGGCCAACAATATGGCTTCATTATTATAGCGGTGATCCTTTCTGTGGTTGGCTGCGGCCTGTTCCAGCTGGCTGGCTTGGCCAAGGAGCGTGTCAAATCCTCTGACGCACACTATACCATTAAGGAAAACTTTCAGATTATGTGGCGGAACAAGCCCTTCCGCCAGATTCTCATCTCCAGTATTCTGCGCGCGCCCATCATGCTGATGCTGATGGTTGCCATGACGCTTCTTTCTTATTATTATGGCGATTACAACCAGAAGAATTATATAGTATATATGATCATCCTTGGCGGCGGTATCTTCGGCGGACAGTTTATTGCGATGGCCTTTGCGCCGCTGCTCGTCAAAAAGTATGAGAAAAAGAAGGTCTATAACTGGAGCTGCATTGCAAGCGGCATTGCCTTTGCGCTCATCTTTGTGGTCTATCTGATGGCCCCGAACAAGCTTGACCAGCCCCGTTGGCTCGCGATCTGCTGCGTCGTCTTTACAGTCGCCGGTGCGGGTATGGGTATCGTCAATGTATATCAGTCCGTCATGATCGCCGATACCATCGACTATGAGGAGTACATGAACGGCATCCGTCCGGACGGCGTGTTCTTTGCCGGGCAGTCCTTCTGCACGAAGCTCAATTCCGGAATTGCATCTCTGTTACAGGGCATCGTTTATTCCATCGTCGGCTTCTCAGGCGATGGCGTGGCAAAGGTCAACGCCATGCTGGAGGCGGGAGCGAGCTTCAAGGCAGATCCGTTTTTTGAGCCCTACCGTTTCGCCATGTTTTTCCTCTGCTCCATTCCGCCCGCGATCGGCATGTTCCTCGCGGTGCTGCCCACGATCCATTATGCGCTGCCGGATAAGGAGCATGCAAGAGTGCTGGAGACTCTGCGCACACGCCGCCAGGGAGCGGCGGAGACCCGGAAAAATGCACAGGAGTAAACTGCCGCAATACGAATGAATTGTTATCGAAGGAGCCCGGGCAGATCGATTGCCCGGGCTCCTTTGTCGCTGTTGAAAGTGTCAGCAGCGATCGTTTCAGATGAACTATTTACTCAAATTTAGAGGAGTATATGAAGGACCGCCCATGGTTACTACACCTGTGGCGGTTAGCATCTTTTTCTCCCGGCACTGGCCTAAAAGCAAATACGTAGCTATAGAATAGCCGGCATCATTTATATTCGTGCCGGTTTGATTTTATTTTACTGAATCAAGGATTCGCCTGCCTGTCTTTTCACTGGTATTGAGGTTGTAGAGAGTTAGTCTTTCTCCGGTTCGGAAGAGTCATTTTCGTTTTTTTGTTGTTGATCCACATGTCTGCGCAGATTCAAGTTTTTGAGAATTTGTTCGTGGGTTGCATCGGTAAGAGGGTATTTAATCATCGGGATGATGCACAAGATAGCACCTATGACAGTGGGAATCGTAGCCAAGAAGAATAATACGCGCATATCAGACGTAAATTCTAGGCTCTCCTTTACCATTCCGCCGCCAGCAATAAATGTGTTCAATTCTGCGATACGCTGGTCAGAAAATCCGGCCAATGCGTAGATACTGCCGCCGATCAAGGAAGAGATTCCGGAACTTAGTTTCGTTGTGATTGTTTGGCCTGAAACAAATGTCCCGTCGGGTCTGCGTCCTGTTTGGTACTCCTCATAATCGACAGCGTCTGAAATAAATAGGGTTGCGACAATTGACTGAATAGCGGTTAATGTACCGCTTATTGTATAGCAGAGTGCTGTCAAAACAAGTAAAAATACATTTGCCATCCGGAAAGGATTGAATAAGAATAGCAAAAATACGATTAGCATTGGTATCGCCGACATAAGGTTGCTGAATATGAATAATTTGACTTTTTCATATTTTTTGC
This sequence comes from uncultured Oscillospiraceae bacterium, assembly GCA_900549825.1. Lineage (GTDB taxonomy): Bacteria > Bacillota > Clostridia > Oscillospirales > Acutalibacteraceae > Fimivicinus. The sequence continues at coordinate 117,319 of URQB01000003.1, forward strand.
TGAGCAGGGGCACGATATTAGATGCGATCACTCTGCCGAGATACGAGCCCCCACTGATAATGATGGTATAAAGGATGATTTTCAAAGGATCCTTATTTGCATAATAGTAAGTGAAAAGGGGCATCGCCCCGACGGTTTCTACTGCTTTCGGACTTGCCAATATTCCTGACAATAGGACTGCACGGAACGGCTTGTTCTCCCACATGAGTTTAAAATTTTCCTTTACGGAAACATGCCCTTTCGGCAACGAGATGTGTTCTTTCACAAACAGCCCGGTTAGTTGAAATAAAGCGCTTCCAATGACTGAAAAAATCGATACAACAAGAAAAAAACCCAATTGTTCAGACCTTTGAGTTTGAAGGGACTCCCGAGCGAATATCTTTCCAACCTGAATCGACAACGGTTGTACGACCATTCCAAGCATACCGATCAGCATTGCTGTTGTTTTTAGTGATATAATTTTCGTCCGGTCGTTCTCATCTTCTGTCATCAGATTCGGCAAACTGTGCAGTGGGATATCTGATGCAGAAAACGCAAGCCCAAACAGGAAATAAGATAAGGACGCCCATAGAATAACAAAAAGATTCTGGCCCGACCCCATCGGCTGAGCGGGATCGTATATGTGGTTTATAAAGCACAGAATTAAAAGAATGCCAATTGGGATCGGCGTAAATAAAACATAGGGCCTGGCCTTTCCCCATTTACTTCGGGTATGATCCATGATGTTGCCCATAAGCGGATCCTTTATCGCATCCAAGATCTGGTTGAGCGATAGGATCAGGCTAACCGCCATTGCCGGTATTAATAATGTAAACTGGTAGTAGTATGCAAGAACAGTGCTGGCGCTGTATATCACATTCTGCCCGGCGAGCCCGATTAAATACAGATTGCGTTCTTTTTTGGAGTAAGTTCGAAGCGATGAAGTGTGATCCACTATGATACTCCTCCTTTATGTATCCTTTAACCAGTGAAATACCCGTTTTTAGCTGTATTTCTCAAGATAATGCACCAGGTCACCCACGTAGACCATATCTTTGAGATCGTCGATATCAATTTCGATATTCAACTCATCTTCAATTTCGGTGATTGCGTTGACGATGGAAAGGGAATCCATTAATAGATCCATCGTGATGGAAGATTGCAGGGTGATTTCACTGTCCGGCACAGACGTATATGAGTTCAAGATCCTCTTTACTATTTCAAACATGCAGTTCTTCTCCTTTTTTCTATCGTTTTATTTTGTAGGATGTTGTTTTTTCAAATGGTATTTTTCTCAGTACTAACTTTTGAATTTTACAGTAACCGGGATGGGACGTATTGAATCGATTGATTTCGTCTTGCATATAAGCCTCCAGATGATCCCAGTTCATTTGCCCAGCAAGAGATTGACTCGGATAAATTTCCGCTACAATGAGCTCCCGACCGTTGGTTTGCTCCTGATAAAGGATCGCTTCCTCGATACAAGGCAGGTCCATAAGCTTCTGTTCCATTTTTTCAGGTGATATATTTTCGCCGTTATTGGTAATAATCAAATTTTTTATTCTGCCTGTTATATATAAATAACCATCTTTGTCTATTGAGCCAAGATCTCCCGTTCGAAACCATCCGTCTTCAGTAAATGCAGCCTGGGTTGCCTGTGCGTCTTTGTAATAACCACTGGTCACAATATCGCCCTTTACTAGGATCTCGCCATCTCTAATACATACCTTGCAGTATCTACATGCCATGCCGACAGAATCGGGCTTTATACAGTTTTCCAAATTTAATGCGACCAACGGAGAGCATTCGGTAATTCCGTATCCTTGCAAAACAGTAATGCCGATCTCGTCAAAGCCTGTAATTATTTTTGGGGATAATGGCGCTCCCCCACAATAGATCCGTTTTAGTTGCCCGCCAAAAGGATCTCGTATTTTCATAAATAATTGGTTTCTAAAATCCATTCCAAAGCGCCTGAGAAAATTACTCATTTTGATGGAAGTTTGAAGCTTCCGCTCCCTTTTGCTCTTTTTTGCTTCGTTCCAAATACTTTGATATAAGGATTCGACGATTCTCGGAACTGCGAACATAAATGTCGGCTTAAATACAATCAGATTTTTGGCGAAGCTTTTTAAATCTTTATTTAGGCAAACTGTCATGCCCGAGAAGATGGGATAAAGAATACCGCAGGTCATCTCATAGGTGTGGTGCAGGGGCAAGATAGATAGACAGGTATCACTGCAATCTAATCCAATATATGCATCCCAAAACAATATATCCTGTATGATATTTTTATGTGTAAGCATAACCCCCTTGCTCTTACCTGTGGTTCCAGAGGTATACACGATTGCGCAAACTTCATCTGGTAGGGGCCTTACCGGATTATTTTTCTGAAAACTTTTTAATAACGAATAGAATTGCTCAGTCTGTTTTGCACGGTTGTTTTCATCCTTTTCAAGGCAGATGAGCAGTTCTATATTTTTGCATCGATTTATGATGTCATCAATTTTTGACTGGACGGATAGATCATATACCAAGCATTTTATTTCCGAATCATCAATTAGATTACCAAGTTCATCGCTCTCCAATTCCCGGTCAAGCGGAACAACAACATTCCCGCTGCAAACAGTGCCTAGATAAGCGATGATCCACTCGTAGCTTTTTTTCCCTAATAGGGCGATATTTGTTTGTCGCCATCCTTTGGAGGCTAGCATGTTGCTAAATGATGCGCAGTCTGCTTCTAATTGAATATATGTTTTTGATACGATGTCATTCCTATCTACGTATCTTATGGAAGGATCTGTTTTAAATTTTACGGAAGAGCGACGAATCATATCATCAATTGTATATACTTTTTTTTCTTCCATATTTTGTTTCATAAAGAATACCTCATTGATATTTATAAAAAATTGTATCATGGCTTCATTTTTTTGTCAATATACTAAATTTGTAGTTGAAATAGAAAAAATATTGTGATATATTAGTCATAAATAAGCTTTATATATTTAAACAATATAATAATTAATAAAATGTATTAGATCGATCTAAGGGAGGATATTGGCAATGGATATGGAATTAAGCTCAAGCCAAAATCAAATTTTAGAAACAATCAAGTTCGTTGAAAACAACAGTATTGCTGGTATAACAGTCGCTATACTCTGTAGCGGGGAGGGCAGTCGCCAGGCTTTGTTATACACTTTGGATTACCTTTTCCGTAAGATCCCCATTTTAAATACAGTGATTAATATTGATAACGGGAAAGCGAAACAACGGATCTCCTATCATAAAAAACACATTCAAGTATTGTCCTTTCAAAAAAAGTCCGATTTGGATGATTATGCATTAAAAATGGCTGCAAGCGAGTTTGATATAGAAACAACCCTATGTGAATTAACGGGCATTTTGATTGAAGGACAGGCATATGGCGTTCTGATTCATCTGCACCATCTTGTTGGGGATGCTACTTCCATTCTTGTGATTGCAAAGTATTTTCAGGAAGTTTATCAGGGCTATCTTTCCGGAAATACGGTGAACATACCTGAAACATCTTATTTTGATGATGTCATCAAGGAAAAACACTTCCGAAAATCGAATCGATTCTTGCAGGATAAGGCATACTGGCTTTCAAAATATGAAAACGGCTATAAACCGACGTATGTTGGGGGAAATGTTTCCCAGAGCTTGAATTCCGTTCGGTATACATATATCTTCGAGCCGGCTGAAACGGATCGGATGCTTTCCTATTGCAGGAATAACAATATATCTCTTCTCACACTCTTTACTGCTGCACTCGGATGCTATTTTTGTATGGTTCAGGATATGGATGAAATCAATATCGCGACAGCTGTTGATACCCGATTGCATGAAGAAGACAGAACCAGCATTGGTATGTATGTTAACACGCTGGTACTTCGACTCAAATTGAATCGCAATGAAACCTGGAAAGCCACGTTAGACAAAACAAAAAAGGAAGTACTTCAATCCTTTAAGCATTGCAGATACAACTATACGGACCTGGCAAATGATTTAATGGAAAAGGGCTGTTTTAGCGGGGTTCCTTATGATGTTTATATCAGTTACTTGAAGAGATCCGTCGAGGATGCTGATTTTGAATGGTATCATTGTGGACGACAGACAGAAAGCATCTCATTGAATCTTGGCGTATTCCATGAGCGAATTGAAATACTGTGTGATTATCAGACGGAGAAATTCAGCGAAGCAGATATTTCGATTTTATTGCGTCACCTGAATCTGTTTCTCGACTCTGCTATCGAAAATGATATGCAGCTTCTCAAAGAGATTGACGTTCAGGATGATCATGAAAAGGACCTGGTTCGTTATGGGTTTAATGATACATACAAGAATTATCCGACAGATCATACGGTGATCGATCTTTTTAACAAGCAGGCTATAGCGACTCCAGACAAAATAGCCGTGATCTGTGAGGATCAATTGATCACCTATCATGAACTGAATCAAAAATCCAATCAGCTTGCACAGGTGTTGAATCGCCTGGGTCCTGGCAAGGACGAGTTTATCGCAATTTGCGCTGACCGCAGCATCGAAATGGTTATCGCCGTGCTTGCTACATTAAAAGCTGGTTTTGCATATGTACCGATAGCCTTGACAAATCCAAATGAGCGAAAACAGTTTATCATCGAGGATTGTAATCCCAAGGCCATTATCAGCTACAAAGCCGCCCTGCCGGACCATTTGGGAATCCCAGTCATCGACCTTTCGGATCAGACTCTTTGGCAAACCGCGAATACCGAATTTTATAAACCGGTTCATGCGGATAACTTAGCATATTGTATCTATACTTCAGGGACGACCGGTGTTCCGAAAGGCGTGTTAATTGAACATGGCGGATTAACGAATCTTTTATATGCATACACAGATATTTATTCATTAACAGATCAGGATACAGTTTTACAGTTCGCCAATCTTTCGTTTGACCAGTCTGTTTGGGATATTTTCAATATTTTGACTGTGGGTGGGACCCTATGTTTAATGCCACTTCGTTATATCGGAGATCCTAGGGCGCTTGAAAAGTATATGACAGATCAAAAGGTGACGGTTGCGTCATTTACGCCTGCATTTATCCGTGAGTTGAGGCCAGAAAACCTGCCGTATTTAAGGGTCCTAGATTCTACAGGCGAGGCCGCCGATGCCGATATTCTTATAAAGTGGAGTGAATACGTAAGGGTATTCAATACCTATGGGCCAACAGAGGTCAGCGTTAACACAAGCAGTTTTGAGGTAACCCACAATTTTAAATCAGCATTTGTCCCGATCGGTAAACCGATCTCCAATACAAATGTATTCATAATAAAAGATGACAGGCTTTGTGGAATTGGTATGCCTGGAGAATTGTGTATCGCGGGTGCGGGTATGGCAAGGGGGTATCTAAATAAGCCAGAATTGACTGCTGAAAAATTTACGGACAATCCGTACGGCGCAGGAAAGCTTTATCGAACCGGTGACTTGGCATATTGGCTGCCTGATGGAAATATTGCATATGCGGGCAGAATAGACGAGCAGGTAAAAATACGGGGCTTTCGTATAGAGCTCGGAGAAATTGAGTATGTTTTGCGTGAGATTAGGGGAATCACCGATGCAGCAGTCGTCGCGAGAAAGGATCACAGCGGTGACACGGCGATTTATGCATATTATGTATCCGAGGGAAAGTTAACTGTATCCGATATTCGGACTGTCCTATCAAGAAAGCTTCCATACTATATGATACCCGGGTACTTTATGCAGGTCAGCGCACTTCCGCTGATGGATAGCGGAAAGGTGGACAAAAAACATCTTCCCGATATTGTTGTACAACGCTCGTGTGACTATGTACCGCCTGAGACAGAAACGCAGATCCAAATTAGTCGCATTTATAAGGATGTTCTTAGATTGGATGAAGTGGGGATCCATGATAACTTTTTTGAGATTGGGGGACATTCGCTGCGTGCGACAAAAATCATTAACCTGATTGAATCTCAATTAGGCGTCCGCATCACGATCGGGGAATTTTTTGAAAATCCTAATATTAAGAAGCTGGCGGAGATTGTTGATACAAAAGCAAGCAGAGAGTTTGCCGGAATTCCCAATGCGGAACAGCAGGCCAGCTATGCTATGTCATCAGCGCAAAAAAGCATATATTTAACATGCCAGCTGGATCCCGGAAATACGACATATAATATGCCCGGAGCTATAGAAATCCAGGGGAACGTGCAGTATTCGCGCGTTGAATATGTTTTGAATCAGCTAATCGCACGCCATGAAACCTTACGCACATCATTTGAATTACAAAATGACGACCTGGTACAGATCATACACCCGGATATCAAAATAAAACTGGAACGATTTCATGACACCGTAACGGATCTTCATACTCTGATTCAATCATTTGTAAAACCCTTCGATTTGAGTCAGGCGCCCTTGCTTAGGAGCGCTTTTATGGAAAGAGAAAATAAGACTTATATTCTGTTCGATATGCACCATATCATATCAGACGGGATGAGCATCAACATATTGCTGGAAGAATTTATACGATTGTATAACGGGGAAGAGCTGGAGCCACTTAGGGTACATTACAAGGACTACAGCGAATGGATGTGGACAAGGGATCTGAGTAGCCAGAGGGCGTATTGGCTGGAGGAATTCGGGGACGAAATTCCCGTGTTGGACCTGCCGCTCGATTATGCTCGCCCGCAAATCCAGAGCCATCGCGGCAGTGTGGTGAGCGCCCATATAGACCGCTCTCTTCGAGAAAAGATCGATGCCGTGTGCCGGCAGACAGAGGCTACGGAGTTTATGGTGCTGCTTACGGCGCTGATGGTCCTGCTGGGTAAATACAGCCGTCAGGAGGATATTGTGGTGGGGACGCCAGTCTCCGGCAGGACGCATCGCGATACCGAACGGATGCTGGGCATGTTTGTCAATACGCTTGCAATCCGGGGCAGGCCGGAGCGGGAAAAAACGGCCGGCAAACTGATCGGGGAAATCAGAGAAAAGTGCTTGCGCGCATACGAAAACCAGGAGTATGCGTTTGAAGAATTGGTCGATAAGGCCAACGTGACGAGGGATATGTCGCGGAATCCGGTATTTGACGTCATGTTCGTATTGCAGAACAATGAGGCGGCGAAAGGCAGGCTGGAGGATGTAAAGGAAGTCAGAGTCATCGAGGAAAACAGCGGAACTTCGAAATTCGACCTTGCAATGGAAGTGACGGGCAGCGGGGAAGGCTATGCCCTCCGGCTCGAATACTGCACAGATCTGTTCAAAGAGGAGACCGCCCGGCTGATCCTTGCGCATTATATCAACCTGCTGGAGGAGATGGCGGCATCTATCAGCGAACCGATCGGGTCTTTCAGTATGATGGATGAAGCAGAGCGCGAAAAGGTTCTCAACAAATTCAACGACACGCAAACGGACTATCCGAAGGATCAGACGATTGTGCAGCTGTTTGAAACGCAGGCAGAAAGCTATCCGGATAACACGGCAGTCATATATCAAGAGGAAAAACTGAGCTATGCCCAGTTGAACGCACAGGCGAACCGTGTGGCAGCAAAGCTGAGAAAGCTTGGCGTGGGGAAGGACGACCTGGTTGCCATCGTGGCAAAACGGAGCCTGGAGATGATCGTCGGATTGTGCGGAATTCTCAAAGCGGGAGGGGCCTATCTGCCGGTCGACCCTGATTACCCGGAGGACAGGGTCCGGTTTATGCTGGAGGACAGCTTGCCGAAGGCTGTTTTATTGGCGAACGCAGTGCTGCCGGCGGAAACAGATCTTCCCGTGCTCGATCTATGCGACAAAGAGCTGTTCTTCGCCGAGGAGGACGGCAATCCGCCCCATATTAACTCCCCCTCTGATCTTGCGTACTGCATCTACACTTCAGGAACCACAGGCAAGCCAAAAGGTACCCTTGTGGAGCATAAGAATGTGCTCAGGACTGTTTGTGATATCAAATACATTGCTTTGGATAACTCTATGATTATTATGCAGATGGCATCCATTTCCTTTGATATCTCCACATTTGAAATTTGGAGTCCGCTTCTAAATGGCGGCAGATTAATTCTTGCGGACAATGATGTCATATTGAACCCTGCAAAACTGAAAGCTTGTATTAGAGCTCATAAAGTTAACATGCTTGCGATTGCAACCGCACTTTTCAACCAGATGATTCAAATTGACTGTGAAATATTCGATGGTTTGGAGGATCTGTTTTTCGGAGGCGAGCAGTGTTCGTATGAATATGTGAAAATTCTCAGGGACCACAACAAAGAAGTCAATCTATTTAATGTCTATGGCCCAACTGAGTCTACTACAGCCGCGGCGCTTTATCGGGTTCCGAATCGGTTTGATACCGTTCCGATCGGCGTACCTATGGCAAACACACAACTGTATATTATGAATCAAGGCAGCCTTTGCGGAATTGGTATACCCGGTGAGTTATGTATTGCAGGGGCTGGCGTGGCGAGAGGGTATTTAAACCGGCCTCAGCTCACGTCGGAAAAGTTTGTTTCAAATCTTTTTGGGGCGGGAAAGATGTATTTGTCAGGTGATTTGGCCCGGTGGCTGCCGGACGGAAACGTTGAGTATATGGGGAGGATTGATGAGCAGGTAAAAATTCGCGGGTTCCGTGTTGAACTTGGTGAAATTGAAAGTAATATACGCAGGTTGAAGGGAGTTGCCGACTGCGCAGTCATCATACGAAAAAACTCCTCAGGCGAAAACACGCTTTATGCCTATCTCGTAGGCGATAAAACCCACAAAATCGAGATTGACGAAGTACGGGCAAGTTTGAGGCTGTCGCTTCCGGAACACATGGTTCCGCTATTTATGATGGAAATAGAGGCCCTGCCGATTACCAGAAACGGAAAACTTGATAAACGCGCGCTGCCCGACATCAAAGGATCAAACAAAACGGTGTTTATTGCACCCAGAAATAAAAACGAAGAAATCATAGCCTCTTTCTTCTGTGAGATTCTCGGGGTTGACTTTGTTGGCGTTAGGGATAACTTTTTTGAATTAGGCGGTCACTCTTTACGGGCGATGCGTGTAGTAAATCGAGTTGAAAGCCGGTTTGGCGTGCGGCTGCCGTTGCAGGAAGTGTTTCAAAATCCTACTGTAGAGGGTATGGTGTCGGAAGTGGAAAAACAGTGTAATGCGCGGAATCTTTATCGTGAGATACCTGTGGCAGAGACAAAAGCGTATTATAAAATGTCATCCACACAGAAACGTATGTACGTCATGAGCGAGCTGGATGGCAGCGGTATCTCCTATAATATGCCTGCCATGCTTGAAATCAGTGGGGAAATAGACTGTGAAAAAATAAACAAGGCTTTCCATACATTGATCAACAGACATGAGATCCTGCGAACGAGATTTGACATCATTCAGGATGAACCGGTTCAGATTATTTCGGATACCGTCGATGCGTCAGTCGAGTTTATGGATATAGAGGATTTCGTGAAAACCCATGAGGGCAAACCGTCTATAGCAAAAAATGATTTGTTCGCTGACTTTGTATGTCCGTTCGACCTTTCAAAAGCTCCGTTGGTTCGCATCCGGGTTATAAAGGCGACAGAAAAGAAATTTTTGCTTCTGTTCGATATGCACCATATCATATCAGACGGGATGAGCATCAACATATTGCTGGAAGAATTTATACGATTGTATAACGGGGAAGAGCTGGAGCCACTTAGGGTACATTACAAGGACTACAGCGAATGGATGTGGACAAGGGATCTGAGTAGCCAGAGGGCGTATTGGCTGGAGGAATTCGGGGACGAAATTCCCGTGTTGGACCTGCCGCTCGATTATGCTCGCCCGCAAATCCAGAGCCATCGCGGCAGTGTGGTGAGCGCCCATATAGACCGCTCTCTTCGAGAAAAGATCGATGCCGTGTGCCGGCAGACAGAGGCTACGGAGTTTATGGTGCTGCTTACGGCGCTGATGGTCCTGCTGGGTAAATACAGCCGTCAGGAGGATATTGTGGTGGGGACGCCAGTCTCCGGCAGGACGCATCGCGATACCGAACGGATGCTGGGCATGTTTGTCAATACGCTTGCAATCCGGGGCAGGCCGGAGCGGGAAAAAACGGCCGGCAAACTGATCGGGGAAATCAGAGAAAAGTGCTTGCGCGCATACGAAAACCAGGAGTATGCGTTTGAAGAATTGGTCGATAAGGCCAACGTGACGAGGGATATGTCGCGGAATCCGGTATTTGACGTCATGTTCGTATTGCAGAACAATGAGGCGGCGAAAGGCAGGCTGGAGGATGTAAAGGAAGTCAGAGTCATCGAGGAAAACAGCGGAACTTCGAAATTCGACCTTGCAATGGAAGTGACGGGCAGCGGGGAAGGCTATGCCCTCCGGCTCGAATACTGCACAGATCTGTTCAAAGAGGAGACCGCCCGGCTGATCCTTGCGCATTATATCAACCTGCTGGAGGAGATGGCGGCATCTATCAGCGAACCGATCGGGTCTTTCAGTATGATGGATGAAGCAGAGCGCGAAAAGGTTCTCAACAAATTCAACGACACGCAAACGGACTATCCGAAGGATCAGACGATTGTGCAGCTGTTTGAAACGCAGGCAGAAAGCTATCCGGATAACACGGCAGTCATATATCAAGAGGAAAAACTGAGCTATGCCCAGTTGAACGCACAGGCGAACCGTGTGGCAGCAAAGCTGAGAAAGCTTGGCGTGGGGAAGGACGACCTGGTTGCCATCGTGGCAAAACGGAGCCTGGAGATGATCGTCGGATTGTGCGGAATTCTCAAAGCGGGAGGGGCCTATCTGCCGGTCGACCCTGATTACCCGGAGGACAGGGTCCGGTTTATGCTGGAGGACAGCTTGCCGAAGGCTGTTTTATTGGCGAACGCAGTGCTGCCGGCGGAAACAGATCTTCCCGTGCTCGATCTATGCGACAAAGAGCTGTTCTTCGCCGAGGAGGACGGCAATCCGCCCCATATTAACTCCCCCTCTGATCTTGCGTACTGCATCTACACTTCAGGAACCACAGGCAAGCCAAAAGGTACCCTTGTGGAGCAGGCCGGTGTTACCAATCTGGCAGTGGCGCTTGGCAGCAGGTATGCAATATCGTCTGCAGACGTCATTTTGCAGTATGCAACTATTTCCTTTGATTCGTCGGTGTGGGAAATTTTTATGGCGCTTCTCAACGGGGCGGGATTATGTGTGGCGCCGCAAGGTGTGCGTTATGACCCACAGACATTTCTTCAGTATATCAAGCGGCATGGTGTGTCGGTCATGCTTTTGCCCCCACAGTTTTGCATGCAGCTGAATCATTTGCCTCCTATCAGGCTGTTGTTAACGGCAGGTTCCGAGGCAACCCGCAGTGTGCTGGAAACCGTGCCGGCCGGTACCGCCTATATTAATGAATACGGCCCAACTGAAGGCACAGTATGCGCAACATATTGGAAAAGGAATCCTCTCGAGCTAATCCCTCAAAAAATCCCAATTGGGAAACCGGTATGCAATAAAAGAATCTATATATTGGATCAAGATACCCTTTGCGGTATAGGAATACCAGGCGAACTCTGTATTGCGGGCGTCGGGATTGCGCGCGGATATCTGAATCGGCCGGAGCGCTCGGCAGGCAGTTTCGTTGAGGATCCATTCTACGGCGGCAGGATGTATCGTTCCGGTGATTTGGCCCGATGGCTGCCGGACGGGAATATTGGTTTTATGGGAAGAATCGATGAGCAGGTGAAAATACGCGGTTTCCGCGTTGAACTTGGAGAAATTGAAAGCACCATCCGGCAGTGCAGCGGCATTCGCACTTGTGCGGTTACCGTAACTGAAAATGAACATGGCGAGAAATCGATTTGTGCCTATTTTTCGGCTGATGAAAAGATCGATCCATCCCATCTGAAAAGAGAGCTAAAGCAAAGCCTGCCAGATTATATGATACCGGCATATTTTATGCAGCTAGACAACATTCCGGTAACCAATCATGGAAAGCTGGATAAAAAGGCCCTTCCCCCAATCGCAATGCAGTCACAAACAGCGTATATCCCTCCCCGCAATACGGAAGAAAAGCTGCTAAAGCGTGTGTTTGAAGAAATCCTGGGAATAGAGAAAATAAGCGTACGCGATGACTTTTTTGACCTGGGAGGTGACTCAATCAAGGCCATCCGCGCTGTTTCCAGCCTAAAGGAGAATGGCTATGAGGTCAGCGTTATGGACTTCATGCATCTGCATACGGTTGAAGCCATCGCTTCCGAACTGAAGGACAGGCAAATAAATGCTTCAGAAGATGCACTTGCAATCACAGAGCAACAGATCAACTACGGCACCGCATTGAATCAGGCGGAGAGGGCAGGAGCTGAGGAATACAAACAACTGTGCGCTTATGGAGCCACTTATGTATCCACCGTGGAGGAATCGTATCCGACAACGATGATCCAGCAGATATTTTATACGTCACAGCCCGAAAATATTTGTGTTTTGAAGGTGGGCATTTCGGGTAAAACGGGCAAAGATCAATTGATCGCCGCTGTCCGGAAGCTGATCAGCGATCAAAACGTATTGCGATCCTTTTACGATATCAATGAAGAAAAGATCAAGGTACGGGCATATACGGAGCGATGGGAGATCCCCTATTTTGAAGCGGGCGACAAGCCGCCGGAATATTTTGACAAACTATGTGTCAGCATAGGTTCAGATTATACCCGATTTATTGGTTCAAACCTACTCAGTAAGCTTTGGATTGTGAAGGTCCATGAGACGGAGCATATTCTTTATCTTGCTGTACATCACTGCGTTTGGGATCTCATGTCAAATGGCATTTTGCTTGCCTTGCTGCGCGGCTTACTCAATCATCAGCAAATCAAGCACCGCACGCCTCAAAAGAACAGGCCGATCAAGGCTGTGCCCGATCATTTTTATGAAACATACGTATCTGCGTTAGAAAGTTACAAAAGGGTATTAAGCGATTATGAGATCAGTGAATACAAAGTTCACAAAACCCGTCTTGAGGATTCAGATTACGAAAAGATTCTAAATGACCCGAATGCCTTTGTGATGCAGTCCTTTTATGAAAACTCGCTTTTGGATACGGATCTTACCCTGATCCCGTTTGCAATCCTGTATCATGGCAGAACCGCCAGCGATTACAATACACTCGGGCTCTATCTCGATCTGTTACCTGCCTTATACAATATTGAAAATCATACGGTTCTGGGCGGGCTTGATTTGATTGGCGCGTCTTATCAAAGATATTGGATGTTGAATCAATATTCTTCGTTTTATCGCTATTACGAAGACCGGATTCTGCCAATTGTAAATACCAGACTGATTTTTGATCACTTGGATGATATGGGCTCTATAGACAAGGGAGAGATTAGCGAGTTTCTGCTTTCCAAAATTGCTCTAGAAACAGGCGGGTGTTCGATCAGCGCCGACTTTAGCAATGATACCATTCGAATATTGCTTCCAAAGTTGAGAAAAAAAGCAGGGGAACCCAACAGCTTTGTAAAGGAAGGAGATGGTAATACACCTGCCGTTAAAAAATACGATCTCGTAACGAAATAAAGGAATCTATCATAGGGGGTGACGCAGGAACATGGCAAGAGTATTATTCCTCAATTTGCCGGTGCCGGGTTTTGTCCTATCTTCTCTTCCTCTTATCAAAGAGCTTGTTCAAAGAGGGCATCAGGTTGGGTATGTATGCTCCAATGTTCACCGGCCGTTGATTGAATCAGCTGGCGCGTTGTTTATTGCATACCCAAATTTGCCGGACGCGGTGAATGATGCAAAGAATGAACACAAATTATTTAAAGAGGTTTTTTTAGCGGCCGAGTCTGTCGCCGGGGAGTACGACCTGCTTGTTTATGACAGATGGTTTTTCCTCGGCCAGTCACTCGCCAAGCAAGTGAATAAACCGGCCGTTGCACTTTCGTCCATGTTTGCTTTCAGCGAAGCTGTGGCAAGAGATATGGTGATAAACTCTAATAATTTATATTTGCTGAAGTACCGAGTAGTGAGAAAGCTGATTACAAAATTCTGGCAGAAGAATATTAAAATCAAAACAGAGGATTTTTTGCAGGAAATCTCTTCTGTCAACCCTGCTCTCAATATTGCGTTTTGTATCAAGGAATTTCAAATTCACAACGACGATTTTGACGACTCCTTTCATTTTGTGGGCCCCCTCATCTCCAGCAGCCGTTCGGAAAGCAATTGTGTGATTCCCTATCATGAAATGAAAGATCCGATTATCTATGTTTCGATGGGGACGTTGGCCAAAAAGAAAAGATATCTCAAAAAATGCATTCAGGCGTTTGCTGGAGAGCATGTGAACGTCATCGTTTCCCTCGGTAATCAATTCAAAAAGGAAGAATTTAAGAAGATCCCTCCGAATGTATACGTGTATTCATTTGTGCCACAAATTGAAGTTTTGCAGCACGCGTCATTGTTTATTAACCACGCCGGAATGAATAGCGTCAATGAATCCATCGCATTTGGCGTGCCGATGCTTGTGTCGCCGGTGTTTATCGATCAGCCTTTGATTGCGAAGCGAGTCGTTGAACTTCGGCTGGGGAACAAAATCAATTTAAAAAAGATTTCCAGGCAAAAGCTGAAGGAGATCGCTTATGAAGTGATGCATAATCCTGAAATTTTAGAAAATATCAATCAGATGAAAGCGCTTACAGAATCCGCTGGAGGAGGGAACGCTACGCGAAAATCCGCGGATTTGATTGAGGAATATTTAGCCGAAATCCTTCGTGTGAAAGCAATCAGGCTAGAGGTGTGAGGTGTGGACGTATGAATAAAACAAATTTGGAATCCAATGTGAGGTACTATAGCAGAAAATTTCCCGATGTGTGGGCAAGCGCCAAAAACGCGACCTTGATTTCGGAGAGCGGCAAGTCGTTTATCGATTTTTTTGCAGGTGCAGGATCCCTCAACTATGGACATAACAATCAATATATCAAACAAAAAATGATCTCTTATATGCAGTCAGACAATATCATACAAGGCTTAGACCTACTCACTCCGGCAAAAAGAGATTTTATCGACTCCTTTAAACAATACATCCTTGACAAGAGGCAGATGGATTACAAGCTGCAGTTTACTGGGCCGACGGGGGCAAACGCTGTTGAAGCGGCGTTAAAGCTGTGTTGTAAAATCAAACAAAATGCCTCTGTTTATGCATTGACAAACAGCTTTCATGGGATGACGGCGGGCGCGCTTTCAGTAAGCGCCTGTTTGAGAAATCAAAACCTGATTTCCAGCAACTTGGAGGTATCCTTTATCCCGACACAATACGATCATATTGCCAGGTTTGATCCCATTCGTTATTTGCAGGCAGTATTGAGTGAAAAACGGACAGGGTTTCATAAGCCTGCCGCAATTATTATAGAGGCGGTACAGGCGGAAGGCGGTGTTTATCCTCTATCCGATGAGTTCCTGCGCGGTCTTTACACGATCTGTAAGGAGCAGGATATTATTCTGATATGCGACGAAATCCAAGTTGGCTGTTACAGAACCGGAAGTTTTTTCTCTTTTGAATCCTCAGGGATTGAACCTGACATGATCGTTTTATCAAAATCTATTAGCGGGTATGGCTTGCCGATGTCGCTCGTGCTTATGAAACCCGAACTCGATCTGTGGATCCCCGGAGAACATACGGGAACATTTCGTGGCAATCAGTTAGCCTTTGTTGGCGCAAAGGCCGCTCTGGAATATGCAGAAACGGCAGGGCTCGGTAATAAAGTAAACGAGGATAGTGCATTTGTGCAGCAATATCTTGAGGAATCCATTTTGCCGCTGGGATTGAATCTATCGCTACGGAATAAGGGAATGATCTATGGAATCGATTTCAGTGAATGCAGTATTACCGCTGGACAGGTTGCGGAAGAATGCTATAGAAACGGCCTGATCATTGAAACTGCCGGCAAAAGGGAGAGCGTTCTAAAAATACTGCCCCCTCTTACGATTGAGCGGGAGCTGCTATGCAGAGGAATTGACATTATTGTGAATGCAGTAAAAAGTAGTATGGGCAGAATTCCAGCTTGCTAATTGGTCATTTACATTTGAAAAAGGAGAGAGAACGTATGGATTATTTTTTTTCGGATAGGATCATGCCGTTTCAGCCGGAGACGGGTCAAGAATTGCTCAGACTTTCTTCGCAACCCGATATGATCCGCTTTGCTGCGGGCAACCCCGCTCCGGACGCATTTCCCGTTCAAGATATCGCAGAAATCACTGCAAAGCTGATGAAAACGCAGCCAATTGATGCCCTGCAATACGGTATGACGGAAGGATATGAACCATTACGAAACCGGATTCGTAAATATGAAGCTGAAAAACACAATATTGGAGGGCCTTTTGATCAGTTAATCATAACAAACGGCGCAAGCCAGGTGATCGATCTTGCAACAAAAGTCTTCTGTAATGAAGGAGATACGGTGGTCGTGGAAACGCCGTCTTATATTGGATCACTCTGCTGTTTTCGTGCGGGTAATCTCCAACTGAAAGGAGTGCCTGTTGAAAACAACGGAATAGACATCGACAGGCTTGAACATACGCTCAGGGCTTCCAAAAACGTACGGTTTATTTATACCATTCCCAACTTTCAAAATCCCACAGGTATTACCATGTCCCTTGAAAAGCGAAGAGCATTGTATGAGTTGGCAAGAAAATATCATACCCTGATTGTCGAAGACAATCCGTATGGCGAATTACGGGTGACAGGCAAACCGATTCCATCCATCAAAAGTTTGGATGAGGATGGCAGAGTCATATATGCTGGATCGTTTTCGAAAATCCTTGCGCCCGGAATCCGGGTGGGATATGTGATCGCCCCTGCTGCCATTATAGGAAAGATGATCGTTGGAAAGCAGGTGGAGGATGTCCATACCTCTATGCTGAGCCAGCTAATCGTCAATGAATGGATGGAAAATTACAATTTTGAATCACATATCAAAAAAATACGAACGATTTATAAGAGAAAGCTTCATTTGATGTGTGATCGAATGGATGAATACCTTGATAATAGCGTTACGTATCTTCGGCCGGAAGGAGGGTTGTTTATATGGTGTACGTTTCCGGATGGAAAGAATATGCTTGAGATGGTTAAAAAAGCCCTGCTTCACAAAGTAGCGGTGCTTCCTGGAACTATGTTTCTTGCAGAGCAGTCTGAAATAACGAATGCAGTACGCATGAATTTTTCGACTCCAAGCGATGCACAGATTGAGGAAGGCATCCGGATTCTTGGTACGGTATGGGCTGGATGAGAAAAGATAAAAAAGATCAGAAAGGAGACGAAAGCCTATATGATTCGGGACACCAATCAAAGCTGTTATTATTTTTTATTTAAAAATACAATGCAGAACCGTGAAGATCATGCAATCATCTGTGATGATACGTCAGTCACATTCTTTCAGTTAAATGAATATATTTTGTCGTTTGCACAGTATCTGTATGAAAACGACATCCGCAGCGGTGATGTTGTTACGATATGCCTGCCGACCAGTATGCAGTCGATTATCTCGTTTTATGCAGTAAATTCTTTGGGGGCAATCGCAAATTTCCTGCACCCACTGCTAAACGATGACCGGTTGCGTGAGAATCTGCTTCTCACGAAGAGCAAAATGATGATTGCAATGGAGGATACGTGCCGAAAAGTGCTGGAACAGAAGCAGCTGGATCTGTCAGCCGTATCTTGCGCATATGCTGCAGGTACGCAGCCAAACAGATTAATGATGGATCAAGCGGAAGATTTCCATGAAATTATCGCACGGGATAATCATCTTGCACAGGCCTTTCTTCCGGATCACAACGGCGCGGCCATCGCCTGCTATCTGCATGGCGGAGGAACGACGGGTACCAATAAAATTATCAAACTGAGCAATTACGCAATCAATGAGGTGATATATAAAGCAAGCAAAGTTGTCAAGCCGGAATTCAGAAAATCACAAACCATGTTGTCGGTCCTTCCTATTTTTCATTCGTTTGGTTTGGCGACGGCGGTCCACTTACCCTTATGTATGGGGTGGTGTACCGTACCTGTTATGAAATTTGACGCGTACCAAACAAACGAGTTGATCCGCAAACATAAGGTCAGTGCAATCATGGGCGTTCCGGAAATTTATAAAAAGCTTATGCTTGCCGATAATTTTAAAGGCAGCCATTTAAAGAATATCAACTGGTGTGCGACGGGCGGGGATTTTATCGATGAAAAGCTGCTTTCTGATTTTAACAGTATCATCCGTAAGTACGGTGCAAGAGGGGAGATATATAGAGGTTACGGATTGACCGAGGTATGCTCCGTTTGCGCGGTCAATACATATGCCGACTGCAGAATAAACTCTGTAGGCAAGCCGATAGAAGGGATATCGATTCAAATCTGGAACGATCAGAAGGAAGCAGTGAAGCCAAATGAGATTGGACAGATTGTAGTGGCTGGGAGTACGTTGATGGAAGGATATCTTGAAACGCAGGGAGATGCACAAATAGGCCTGTATGAGGATTCCAATCAAACGAAGTGGGTGCTGACTGGTGATCTGGGCTATCTTGATGAGGATGGATTCCTCTATGTTGTAGGCAGGGCCAAACGCATGATTATTATTTCCGGTTATAATGTTTACCCGTATGATATTGAAGCCAAAGTGACACAACTGGATGAGGTCTTTGAGGCGTGCGCTGTGCAGGGTGAGCATAATGGGAAACCGATCATTCGGTTATTTGTGGTGTTATCGGCGCAGGGAAACAGCAACCGGGAAAAGGCCGTTCAGAAGATACGGTCGCATTGCTCCGGGCAATTGCCGTATTACTCTTGCCCGAGGGAGATCGTTTTGCTGGAGCAGATGCCGAGGACTCTGATTGGAAAAGTAAATTATGTTGTACTCGAAAGGCAGAAATAGCCGCCCAAACGGATCAGGCCGAACTTTTCTGATCGGCTTGTGGTATCATTGACCATCCATAAGGAGGGCAATCAATATGGTGCATATAAAAATTGATGAACGTCTCTGCAAAGCCTGCAGATTATGTATTGGCATATGTAAAAATAACGTAATTCAGCTAAATACCAGGAAAACAAATGAAAAGGGATACTACACTGCCTATGCCGCAGCGCCGGAGAATTGTACCTGCTGTACTTTCTGTGCGCTTATGTGCCCGGACTGTGCAATTTCGATAGAAAGATAGGGAAAAACAGGATGATGACAAAAAAAGTATTAATGAAGGGAAATGAAGCAATCGCCGAAGCGGCGATCCAGGCAGGTTGCCGCGGCTTCTTTGGATATCCGATTACGCCCCAGACAGAAATACCAGCCTATATGGCCAAACGGATGCCGCAGGTGGGCGGGATATTTGTGCAGGCCGAAAGCGAAATCGCCGCTGTCAATATGGTCTATGGAGCGGCATCTACCGGTGCAAGAGTCATGACCTCCTCGTCCTCTCCCGGGATTAGTTTAAAAACAGAGGGCATCTCATATCTGGCAGGTGCAGATTTGCCGGCATTGATTGTTAATGTACAGCGGGGCGGTCCCGGGCTTGGCAGCATTCTTCCCGCACAGTCAGATTATTGGCAGGCAACCCGCGCTCCGGGGCATGGGGATTTTCATATATTGGTTTTCGCACCAGCCTCTGTTCAAGAAATGATAGAGCTTGTAGAGAAAGCCTATCTGCTTGCCGAAAAATACCGAATGCCCGCGATGCTTTTGATTGATGGGATTCTTGGGCAAATGATGGAGCCTGCTTTTCTGCCACAAAGCAAAGCAACCGACGTTTCCGCAAAGGCGTGGGCGGCAACGGGGCATGGGTTTGCACGAAAGCATACGATCGTCAACTCCGGTTATCTGCTACCGCAGCATATGGAGCAGGCAGTTCGTAAGAGATTTGACCGTTATCGGGCAATCGAATCCAACGAGCCTTTATATGAAGAGTATCTCACCGACGATGCCGAGATGATTGTCGTCGCATATGGTGCAACGGCGAGAATCTCAAAAGCTGCTGTTGATCTCGCACGAAAAAAAGGTATTCAGGCAGGGCTAATCAGGCCGGTCACGCTTTGGCCATTTCCAACAGAGAGATTGGCGATAGCCGCCGCCAAGGTTCGATCATTTCTCGTAGTTGAAATGAGTATGGGGCAAATGATTGATGATATCCGATTGGCGGTTGGTTCTGACTGTTTCGTCCGTTTTTTGGGGCGGACAGGAGGAGTCGTACCGACTCGGGACGAAATTTTAGAGGAAATCATAAAAAACGCAGGAGGAATTTAAAATATGGAAGTTGTTTTTTCACGACCTCATGCATTATTGAATGTTGCTACGCATTATTGCCCAGGCTGTTCTCATGGAATTGTCCACAGGCTTGTTGCTGAGGCAATCGATGAGTTGGATATAGAAGGAAGAACCATCGGCATCGCACCGGTCGGCTGCGCTGTATTGTGTGCCGAATATTTTTCGTGTGATATGATTGCGGCGGCTCATGGCCGGGCCCCCGCCGTTGCAACAGGAGCAAAGCGCCTGATGCCGAAATCCATCATTTTCACTTATCAGGGCGATGGCGATCTGGCGGCGATTGGGACGGCGGAAACCGTTCACGCCGCCACGAGAGGCGAAAATATAGTGATTATATTTATCAATAATGCTATATATGGCATGACGGGCGGCCAGATGGCTCCGACCTCTCTTCCCGGACAGGTTACACAAACTACGCCGTATGGCAGGGATGTCAAATCAGCGGGTCATCCAATCAAAGTCTGCGAGTTGTTATCTGTAATCGAGGGAACAGCTTATGCTGAACGGGTAAGCGTTGATTGTCCCAGGCATGTGATCCAGGCAAAAAAAGCAATCAAAAAAGCATTTCGTTATCAGATCGAAGAGAGAGGTTTCTCTATTATTGAAGTGCTTGCTGCATGCCCTACAAACTGGGGCCTGGCTCCTGATGCCGCTCTTGAATGGCTGCGGGGCAATCTGATACCCTATTATCCATTGGGAGTCTATAAGGATACGGGAGCTACCAAAGGTAAGGAGTGATTCTAATGAAGGAAATGGCTGCTGTTATATCTGGGTTTGGAGGGCAAGGTGTTTTATTTCTGGGAAAGATCATTGCTTATGTCGGCATGCTGAAGGGATACGAGGTCTCCTGGCTGCCATCGTACGGCCCGGAAATGAGGGGGGGGACGGCAAATTGCAGCGTATGTATTTCGGATGCGCCTATTTCTTCTCCTCTTGTTACGAACCCGAACACCTTTCTTGCCATGAATCTGCCGTCTTATCAAAAATTTATTGGTTCAGTTGAGCCTGGTGGGATTGTAATCTTCGACAATACGGTGATCGAGGCGCCATCTTCACGACAGAATCTTTCGATCTATGGGATCCCCGCAACAAAGATGTCCGAGCGTGAAGGGCTGAAAGGGTGTACAAATCTAATTATGCTGGGCAAATTGATCCAAGTGACTTCTCTTTTTACCCGGGAAGAAATCCAATCTGTATTGGAAGCTACCGTCCCGAAAAATAGGGCCTCTTTGCTGAAAAAAAATATGTCGGCAGTTGAATGCGGTCTTGCCTTGTAGGCTGATTTTGTGACGGGCCGGAGATAAAGTATCCATTACGTATATTTTTATGCTTTTACGCAGTTACAGAACAGGGATTCCTTCTGTCTTTCTTCCTATATGAACTTATGCTTTGTGATTTATATTTTGTTGAATTGAACATGCTATCTCCAATCGATCCACAGCTTTTTTGCAAAATACCTGCTGAAAAAAAAGAAAAGCTACTGCGATATCGCTTTTTATCCGATCAAAAACTTTCCCTTTATTCTGAGCTATTGACCCGACTGTTAGCATGTAAGGAGTACTCGATCTCTAACAGGCAATTAGTGATTAACAGAAATGCATATGGAAAACCTTTTTTCACCGGGATCAATCATTTTTGCTACAATATTTCGCATACAAGAAATGCTTTTACAGTCGCAATAAGCAACAGGGAAGTGGGGGTTGATATCGAAAAACCAGCCGGGCCATTTTTGGATGTTGCCAAAACGTTTTTTACAAACAGCGAAGTTGTTTACATAATGGAAAAAGATAGCGATCAGCGTTTTTTTGAAGTCTGGACGAAAAAAGAATCTTATATTAAATATTTAGGAAAAGGATTATCGGTACCCTTAAACTCATTCGATGCGCTTGCTCTGAACCGCGCAAATCTGATGACTTTCTATATGCGGGGCTATATCATTTCCGTATATGGGCAGAATCTCTCCCGCAGCATTCAAATTCACGAGCTGAATGAGGTGGAGTTGTTAAAGGAGACACTTTTATTAGAAAATCTTTTGTGAGCTAGGGCTGGTATTGGCGTGACGGCTCATGAGAGCCCAGCGGAATCTTGCACCAGGTGTTGTAATAGTTCATTGTGAAGACGGCTTTCATCCTTCAGTGGAAGGGCTCGCCGGACTGGATCGTCCAGGCGGGGGCGGCGTTGCGGCCGAGCGCGCCGATGGATTCGATCACATAGTACGCCTCCAGATCGACATAGACGGAAGCACCGCAGAACTCCTAGTTGTAGACCGGCAGTCAGGTGTTGAGCGTGTCGAATGCGGAGACGGATACGGCCCTGCCAGCTCTTTAGGTACGCGGTCCTGCTCGTCGAACAGGATGCTTGCAGGGCGCACGATGCATACGATGTTTTCCTCATAGATTTCGCTTTTTGTAAAATAAAACAGGAATCATCCCGATGATTTCCATTCAGAGTTTATGAAATGAGTTTTCGTGAAACCCCGCGCCGCATTGCGTGGAAATTGCCGAAAGGCGATTCCTTTTGATATCATTCTGTGGTATTCTGTTACTAATGAGATCAGAGGGGGTCCCTCCGGCGTGCACGGAGGGATAGAAAGAAGCGTGAATCGATTTGAAGAATTCTACTGTGATCGTCACGGTGATTTTATGTGTGTTCATCTTGGCGTTTTTGATTTTTGTGTTGTGGCAATCCCATAGCAGTTCGCCCACGATCCCGACCGATCCTGAGCTGTTTGAGCAGGGGTGGAATGGGGAGCACGGCGCAGCGGGTGCCGGCGGTGGCTCGGGCGGAGGCGGCGCGACCGATGCGAACGGCAACGTGATATCCGGATCCAGCGGGAACGCGGAAGGGGGAGGCGCTTTGGGCGGTTCTTCCGCATCCGACGCCCCCGGGGGCGCGTCGGCGGATAAAAAGCCGGTTAAGGAAGAGGATATGAAGCCCTTTAAGGGCCATAAGGCCGATCCCTACATGCGGATTTTGGCGGGCGGCGTCTACACCTGGGATGTGGTTTCCTCCCAGAAGGTGGATGGGGAAGAAACGGATATGCCCCTGCTCCTGACCGCCTCCGGAAAGAAGCTCAGCATTCAGATGACTTACTCGGATAAGCTAACGATGTCGGTCATCAGCGACGGGCAGAGCACCTATGCGGTGCTTCCCTTCCTGAGGGCTTACACGGATGTGCCATCCTCCATGGCAGGGGATTTCAAAAGCCTTGTGATCGACCCATCAAAGTTTGAATTCGTCAGCTCCCTGGAGGTGACGGACGACGGGCAGAAATTAACCTGTGAGCGCTACACCTCTGATACCGAGCGGATTTATTTCTACTTCTCCGGCGACAAGCTCGTCAACATGGAGCTGCGCGGCCCGGGTGGGACGATGAAGCTCAAGGTCAACAGCATCACGGATCAAATCGACGCATCCCTGCTTTCCGTACCGGATGGGTATAGAAAATGGAACCTGTCGTTCCTGTTTAAGTAAGAACGGGCATGCATGCAAGAGCGGAACATAATAAAATAAAAAAGGCTGTCGAATCTGCTCGACAGCCTTTTTTGGCCTGTTGGAAAAGGTATACTGTTTCGTTAAAATGCACAAGAATGATTCATTAAAAATTTTTCGGAAAATATTTTTTATAATGTTTGTGATTGTGGAGTGCTTTAATAACAGCAAAAGGCTAAGCTTGCGCTCAGGCCGCGCGGGTCCACACCTTTTCCCGTTGGAAAAGGGTGCAAAAGAACTTTTTGAAGCACGGCACATCGGCAGCGGGAAGCGCTGATGCACGATCAAACCCGTTCGGAGAACCTTCCCAAACTCAGCCGCTCACGCGGCTTCAAACACATGGAAAGGTTCGTTTTTGCCCTCCGGGCAAAAATTCCCTCACGAGCCACGCCGTCAGATTCTGCAAATGCAGCCTCGGCCTTCCGCCAGCGTTCAGCGCTGCATTCAGATGCTGATTACGTAGGCGATTCGCAACGATATTTTTTGTGCACTTTTTTCTTCAATTTGACTTTTTCGACAGCCTTTTTTCTGCGCTTATTTTGATTGTTATGCTTTCGGGAACGTCTGCTCCAAAAAATCTGCCACCGGGGCGATCGCTTTATCGTCCGCAAGCTCCACCGCGCCCTGGTCGACGAGGCGGGCGGTCTTGCTGTCAATCGGCAGGCGGGCAAGCACCGGCACACCGAGGGTGGCGGCAACTTCTTCGGCTTTGCTCTCACCAAACAGCTCGATCTTTTTGCCGCAGTCCGGGCAGACGGCATAGCTCATGTTCTCCACGATGCCGAGGATCGGGATGTTCATCATCTTCGCCATGTGGTAGGCCTTTTTGACGATCAGGGTGACCAGATCCTGCGGTGTGGTCACGACGACGATGGCGTCAAGCGGGAGGGATTGGAAAACCGTCAGCGGCACGTCTCCCGTGCCGGGCGGCATATCGATGAACATATAGTCGATCTCGCCCCACGCGACGTCCGTCCAGAACTGCTGGATTACGCCGGAGATCACCGGCCCGCGCCAGACCACAGGCGCTTCATCATCCTCCAGCAGAAGGTTAACGGACATGATCTCAATGCCCATTTTCGATTTTTCGGGAAGCAGGCCGAGCTCGCTGCCCTTTGCCTTTTCCGTAATGCCGAAGGCTTTCGGGATTGAGGGGCCGGTCACGTCCGCGTCAAAGATGGCGGTCGCGTAGCCGCGCGACTGCATTGCACAGGCGGTCAGGGATGTGACGAGCGACTTGCCGACGCCGCCCTTTCCGCTGACGATGCCGATGACCTTGCGCACCGTGCTGTATTGATTGAGCGGAATATGCAGATCCTGCTGCCGGGAAGAGCAGTCTGCACCGCAGCTTTCGCAATTTCCGCCGCAATCGGCGGGTTTGGTCGTTTCACCCATGGTTTAAACATCTCCTAATTGATCTTTCACTTTACGGTTTTCCCGCAGAGTGCGGAAAAATTCCGTAAGAAGGCTTGCGCATTCCCGCTCCATAAAACCGCCCTCCAAAACAGGCTGATGGTTGTAGGGCAAGGCAAAAAGGTCGATGACGGAGCCGCAGGAGCCGGCCTTCGGATCATACGCGCCGAAAACGACGCGCTGCATCCGGGAATTGATGAGCGCCCCGGTGCACATCGGGCAGGGCTCCAGCGTGACGTAGATCGTACACTCCCACAGCCGCCAGCCGCCAAGCGTTTTGCAGGCGTCGGAGATGGCCTCCAGCTCCGCATGGGCCAGCGCGTTTTTGCCTCGTTCCCGACGGTTACGTCCGCGTCCAACAATACCGTCTCCGCGGGTGACAATAGCGCCGACAGGAACCTCCCCCTCCAGCGCGGAGAGGCGGGCGAGAAGCATTGCCTCCCGCATGCAGTCCTGGTCCGTCATGCTCAATGATCATCCTTTCACATGGGCCTGGAGGTGGCCTTCTGCGGGGTAAATGAGAAAATAAAGGCGGCAATGGCCGCGAGAAAGAATAAGACTGTCAGCAGCCCGGTAGAAAACGGCACGCTGATATAATAGCGCGTCGACCAGACCATCATCGCCAGCGCCAGCACCATCGGCGGGGTGAAGAGATAGGCCGATACCTTTTCGCTGCGGCGCAGCGGTATCCCGGAAAGCGGAAGGATGACGCGCATTTCCTTTTTAAACAGATATACGAGCAGAGCGGCCGCCCCGGCCGCGATGACTACGCCAATCAGGATGGAGGAGACAAGGTTTGCCTTTCTCGCCGGGAGGTTGGCAATTGCAATTGTCTGGACGACGCTGATGGAGTTGTTGAGCAGATGGATCAGGATTCCCGTCCAGAGGGAGCCGCTCGCAATCACAGCATAACCCAGGCCGATGCCCGCGATGAAGGCGAAGGGAGCCTGCACCAGGTTCCCGTGCATCAGCGCAAAGACGAAAGAAGACATGAGGATGGCGAACCAGTCGCCGTATTTGCGCAGCGGCTGCATCACAACGCCACGCATCGCGAATTCCTCCACGATCGCGGGAACGACGGCGCTCTGCAAAAAGAGGATGATGCAGCCAAGGGCGCTGACGGGCGCCTGTACCTCGGGCGCGGTCAGCTTGATGCCGAACAGATCGAAAAAGAGGATTAGGCCGCTGGTTGCATAATTGCCCGCCATGCAGACGAGCAGCCCGATGAGGACCAGCAGAAAGGCGCGCAGCTTATTGTTAGGCGCGTTCAGCGGGAGCTCGGGAACCTGACGGCGAATCGAGAGAAGGAAATATACAGCCAGGAAAGGTAGCCCTACGCAGAAGATGGAGAAAAGGATTCCATAAGCATTCTGAAATAGGGAATTGCTTAGATAGAGATCACTCAGGCCCAGAAGCATCAGGAGCCCGGAGAAGATCTGCTGCATCAGCATAAATCCGAGCAGGCCGATCCCCGCGAAGATGCTCAGCGAGCGGAGCATTTTCTTTCCCTGCTGTGCTGCAGGAGAAGGGGAGACAGGCGGCCGAAAGCCGTTTGGATCGTAATTGTATCCGTAAGGGGGAGGCGGGTAATAACCGTTCATAGATCAAAACTCCCTGCTTGGTGATTTGCCGCGTTATGGCTTTTTCCGCGCTCTGAAACGGCAAAAGGCCAATATACCTATTATAGCCGATTTTGCGCGGAAATCAATGCCTGAAAGCGGAGCCCGCGCTTGCCGGGCCGTTGCTATTATGATATCATGGATCAAACGAGTCTATGACAGATGGAGGCTGGGAAGCAAAAGTGGAAAATCCATGGAGTACAATCGCACTGCGCGATTATGAAATGCATATGGCGTCGGGCGAAGTGCGGCAGCTTCAGGCGCTGGATGAGATCATGCTCGGCCAATTTTACCGCTATCCGGCCAAAACGCTGATGATTTTAGGCGTTGCAGGAGGCAACGGGTTGCGTCATATAGATCCGGGGCGGATTGAAACCGTCTACGGCGTGGATCTCAACGCCTCTTTTTTGCAGGAATGCGCCGAACGCTATGGAACCTTATTGGAGGGCGCGTTTCATCCGATTCTTGCAGATTTAATGGACCCTCATCTCACATTGCCGCATGCGGACCTGCTGGTCGCGGATCTGCTGATCGAATACATCGGCTATGAATGCTTTGCTGGCGTGGTTGGAAACGTACAGCCGCTCTGCCTTTCCTGCGTGATTCAAGTGAATCCCGATACGGGAGGGTTCGTATCAGAATCCCCATATCTGCATTCCTTTGACAGGCTGGAGGAGGTGCATCACCAAATCAGGGAAGAAAAATTGACGGAATCTCTGCGGAGGGCGGGATACCGCCCTGTTTTCCGGGCGGAGCAGTCTCTGCCCAATGGGAAGCGATTTGTATGCCGGGATTATCGGCGCAATTCGAATGCGCCCGACGCAGACCGTTAAGAAAAAGCGACGGAGATGCCTGATCAGGCATCTCCGCCCTCTGTTTTAAAGCATTTTGATGCTGAAAACCGACGTCTTACTGAATTTTCAAGGCGTCCAGAATCTGCTGCTTATACGCCATGAATTCCTTTGAAGCGGTGAAGCGCGTCGTGCGCGGGCGCGGATGTGTGATAGCGAGCTCCTGCGTGATCGCCCCCGGTGTGCCGGACATGATGGAAATGCGGTCGGAGAGGAAGATCGCCTCATCAATATCGTGTGTGATGAAAATCGCTGACATGTGCAGGCGACCCATCATCTCCAGATACCACAGGTGGAGCTGTGACTTTGTGATCGCGTCGAGTGCGCTGAAGGGCTCGTCCAGAAGAGCGACCTCGCTGTTGAACAGATAGGTGCGGTAGAGCGCCGCGCGCTGCCGCATGCCGCCGGAGAGCTGGCCGGGGTATTTGTGCTGTGTCCCCTCCAGCCCGAACTCCGCAAGGCCGGCACACACCTGCTCACGCGCCTGCTTGCGGGGGATGCCTTTGAGCACGAGCGGCAAGGCGATGTTGTCCACGATCCGTTTATGCGGCAGAAGCAGGTCCTTTTGCTGCATATAGCTGATGCGCCCCGTCTGGCCCGTGATATCCTCATCCCCAAGCAGGACCCGGCCGCTGTCTGGTACGGCAAGCCCGGAAAGGACGTTGAAAAACGTGCTTTTTCCCACACCACTGACGCCCAGCAGGCATACGAGCTCATCCTCACGCAGTGTCAGGCTTACATCCTGGATGATCGTCGTGCCGTCAAAGCTTTTTGTGATGTGTTCTGCTTTCAGCCGGTCCATTCAAGCGCCTCATTTCCCTGTGCTACGAGATTTCTCAGTTCAGATAGTCGTTGGTAAAGCCTTTGCCGTCCGGGATTTCCTTGGTGATGACCTTGTTTTTATACAGCCAGTCATAGAAGGCGTCCCAGCGCTTCTGGTCGAATTCGCCCCAGCGCTCCACTTCGGCTTTATACTGCTTGGCAAGGTATTTCTGGCTCGCCGTGGCGATCTCCTTGTCCGTCTCCGGCGCGTATTCGCACAGGATAGCAGCGGCTTCTTCCGGGTGCTCGATGCTGTATTCATAGCCCAGGCGGGCGGCCTTCAGGAACGCTTTGGCCTGATCCGGGTGCTCCTTGAGGAAGCTGTCGTTCGCAATCAGGAGGGGTGTGTAGAAATCGAGGGCGGGGTTCATATCCTGAAAGGCGAAGTAATTGGTTTCCAGCCCCTTGACCTCGGTTGCGATGCCGTCCCATGCGTAATAGATCCAAACGGTGTCGATATTCGTCTGCAGGGCGGTGACCACGTCTGTAGCGGAGTTGTAGATCATCTTGACCTTGCTGAAATCGCCGCCGTCCTTCTCAATGACGTCCTTGAGGATCGCTTTTTCGATCGGTGTATTCCAGGAGGCGTAGGAGTGCCCCGCCATATCCTTCGGGGAGGTGATGTTATTTTTCTTCAGAGAGATGATGCCGGAGGTGTTGTGCTGAATCAGCGCCGCAACGGCAGTAACCGGCAGCGGGGAATCGGCGGTCAGCGCGCTTGCCACATTCTCCTGGAAGCTCACGCCAAATTGCGCCTTGCCGGAGGCGACGAGCGCTTCCGCGCCGTCCTCAGGCGGCTGCTCGATCGTCACTTCCAGGCCGTTATCCGCAAAGTAACCGTTTTTCTGTGCAACGTACAGGCCGGTGTGGTTGGTGTTAGGTGTCCAGTCCAGCACGACGGTGATTTTCGTTTTCTCCTGCGTCTGCGCGCTAGGGGCCTTTTCATCCTTTGTGCAGCCGGCAAAGACGGCCAGGACGCAGGCCGCAGCCATCAGAAGCGCAAAAATACGTTTGGCCCATTTCATAAACTGCATTCTCCTTTTCTCATTTTCTTTTTCGTATAGCGTGTTCCTTTATATTTTTTGATCTGCCGCCAGGGCGTCATCTTCTTTTCCAGCAGGTTGGTCAGCCCCATCAGAAGCAGGCTGATGGCGACGACCAGGAAGATCACGGCGAACATATCGTCATACGCAAAGGATTTGCGCGCGCGGGTCATATATACGCCGAGCCCGCTGCTGCCGCCGAGCCACTCTGCAATGACCGCCCCGACGATGGAGAAGGATACGGAGATTTTCAGCCCGGAAAAAAAGTTCGGCAGCGCGCCGGGCAGTTTGATGTGCCAGAAGATCTGCAGCCGGTTTGCGCCCATTGCGCGCAGGAGACTGACCTGGTCCTCATCCGCTGATCTCAGCCCGTCGAGCAGGCCGACCGCCACGGGGAAAAAGCAGACGATGATGATCAACACGACCTTCGGCGTCATGTCATAGCCGAGCCACAGCACCAGAAGCGGGGCGATCGCCACAGCAGGGATCGCCTGCGTGATGACGAGCAGAGGATAAGTCATCTGATAGATCACGCGGAAGCGGTCCATCACGATGGCGATTACAAAGGCAAAGGCCACGCCGATGGAGAGGCCGAGCAGCGCTTCGATCAGGGATGTTTTCGCATGCCCCATCAGGATGGTGAAGTGTTCCGCAAAGGATTTGCATACGGTGAGGGGCGACGGGAGCATATAGCCCGGCACCACATTCAGGGAGCACAGCGCCTGCCAGAACAGCAGGATGATCGCGATCCCTAAAATGGAGTAAAACCTATTCGTGATGCTTTTTAACTTTTTTCTCAATGGTCCACACCCCGTCCCCGTCCGGTTTATAATTGATCTTGACATAGGACATTACGCTCGGCGCGCCGGCGCGGATGCAGATGAGCTGACACTCCTTGACGATCTCCATGAGCTGGTCGTAATCGCCCTCAATAGTTGTCTCAAACGGGCCGACATAGGTATTCAGGCCGCTCGATTTGATATAGGCGATCACCTCATCGACGATCCGGATGACCTCCTCGCCCTGTACACTGGGCAGGACCTGGATGGCTACGCTTGCATTCATATTGATTGCCTCCTGTTTATTTTTAAGCTTTACCAAATAAAATAAAAACCCCCTGCGACAGCGGGAGGTCATGATTGGCATCTATAACTCCCTACGCTGGTATGATCCAGATCAGGTCGAGGGTCGAAGGCTTGTCCTTCCTCTCAGCCGCTGTTGGCTCCCCTGTGTTTGTTGTTTTGGCTGAACTCAGGATAGCACACTTTCATAGGCTTGTCAAACCGGGCGCCCTCTCTGCACAGCAGCAAAGATTTCCGTTTTATCATTTGGGTAAGCCCCAAAACGCTGCACACAGGGTTCGAAATGATAATATGTAAGAGCGAGCGGCGGCCAATATCCGTTTTCAAAAGCGGTATTTTCCTGTATAATAGGCCAGTAAGCTTCCTTATCGCCAAATTTTAATCATAGGAGGTGCCGCCTATGGAGCAGGTGCTTGTGGACAGGGTGAAGACGGCAAAATCGTCCGATGCGGAGATGAACGCTCTGCTCAGGGAATACCGGCCATTGATCCTCTCAACCGTATTGGCCAACAGCCCGAAGGCGCAGGAGGATTATATCCAAGCCGGGATGCTGGCGTTTGCACAGGCGGTGCATACCTTCGAGCCGGGCAGGGGCGATTTTCTTTCCTTTGCAAGGCTGCTCATCTCCCGGCGGGTGATTGACTGTATCCGCCGGGATACGGCGCACCGGGAACTGCCTGTACTGGACACAAACGATGAGGAGGGCAGGCGGCTCATCGAAACGGTTTCGCAGCATACCTACAACCTGCAAAGTGAGCAGGAGGCGCGCCGGGAGGAGATCCTGCTTTTTACGAAGGAATTAAAGAATTGGTCGATGTCCTTTCAGGAGCTGTCGGCATCCACACCGCGCCATGCCTCCACGCGCAGGGTTTGCAAGCAAGCAGTGCGTCTGCTCTTAAAGGATGAAGCGATGCTCGCAGCGTTCCGCCGCAAAAAGAAGGTGCCGATCAAGGCGCTGGCTAAATCGCTCCATATCAAGCCAAAGGTGCTAGAAGACCACCGCAGATATCTGGTGGCGGCCGTATTAGTACACAGCGGCGATTATCCGTTTATCCGGGAATATATTCGTCTGGACGACGTGGAAGGAGGGGAACAGCTGTGAATCGGATTTTGATCATGGAAATAAACGGAGACAGCGCAGTACTCCTGACGGCGGACGGGGAATTCCGGACGGTTCCGGCGCAGCCTGGCTGGGAGGTTGGCATGGAGCTGGACGCCGAATGCCTGGCGCTTTCTCTGCGAGAACAGGGCGAACAGCCGGAGGAATCGCCGGGGCGGGGCAGAGTGGTTACCATGCGGCGGGTAAAGAGGTGGGCGGTCGCATTGGCGGCCTGTCTGCTGCTCTTGATCGGCGTGCAGCAGGGGTACCAATTGCTTTCGACCGTGGATGCCAGCGTGGAGATTGCGATCAATCCGGTTGTGCGCATAGAACTCAACCGCTTTGGAAGCGTGGTGGGGCTTGTTGGCATCAATAAGGACGGCAAGACGCTGCTGCAAAAGGTAAACGCTGCAAACAGCAGTGCGGAGGACACGCTGCGTTCGATTCTCAATCAGGCGATTGAGGATGGTTATCTTTCCGAGGAAGGGCGAGACGTCCTGATCTCTGTTGCTGGGACAACAGGTCAGAAAACGGAGCAGCTCGAAAAGAATATGACCGATACGGCAAACCAGGTCTTTGAGCAGAAGGGGGTCAGGCCGAAGGTATCCGTCCGAAAGCATTCGTTTGATACAACGCAGCAGATGCGTGCTTATATTGACTCTCTTGTGGCGCAGGGAATGAGCCTGGAGGATGCCTATGAGAAGGCGGGGCTGGGAGAAGAATTCCTCGATCTGATGGGTGTCCGTGTGCGCGGAAACGGGGTGTTGGAGCTGCGCTTCACGCAGGATTTTTCTCTGAGCGGCCGGGAATCCGTCACGATCACGCCCGCAGGCGGCAAGCCGATTACGGCGAAAATCATCAAGGTGAAAGACGATCGCTTTTCGGTCACAGCGGAGGGGCTGGCTGATGGCAGTGCTTGCACTGTACGTGTATCAGGCATGACGGACGATCAGGGCGAGGAGCGCTCCTTTACGGCGAATTTCTGCAACCGCAAGGGCCGTTATGCGCGCTATGAAGAGGCAGATGACCGGGCGAGGCTGGAGCGCTTCGCAAGCGGGTTGTTCCGCGTCCGGTTTGAAGACGGATGGAAGAAGACTCAGCTGACCGGGCAGGAGCATGCGGTCATGCTCACGCGCGAGGGGGAAGCCGTCGCCTGCGAAATCGCAGGCTATGAGGGCGGATACTGGTATCTCAAAGCGGCGGATTTCTCGCCCAATGAGATCGTCAGCGTGGCGATTTCCAATGTTCAGGGCAGGAAGGGAGCTGAAACGCTGTACGGAGATTTCCTCGTCAGAGAGTCTGAATTGCCTGTTTTTGACCGCACGGAATACAGGGTGGATGACAATTTGGTGGAGATCGAATTCAAGAATGATTTTGAATGGCGGGAAGGCTTGACTGTTACTGCGGTTTCTCCCGATGGAAACCGCCTTATGGGAACGATTTTGGAGGGGCCGGACGGCGATGAGCTGAAGGTGCGGTTTCAGGGGCTTCAGGAGGGCCAGACCTATCGGCTGGAGATCAGTGGAACGCCGTTCCATATCACGATCACGGGAAAAATGATTGCGTCGGATGGGGCGAAGGTGGAATGAATCGCTACTTTTCCGAGAAGTAGAGAGGAGGTTGCCTTGAGCAGCCTCCTTTTTTGGTAAAAAGATAGCGCTGTGGTGAAATGACGGCAGGTTTCTTCAATATCTAATAAAAATTTAACATAACGACAGGATAGTCCGTTGCAATACCTACAAAAAATTGCTATACTATGATCAGATTTCATTTTGTCTTCGAAAGCATATTGCTTTCAATTTAGATGCAAAGGAAGAATGGTAATGGCAGAGCAGAAAAAAAAGAAGCTCAACTATAAGCTGACGTTCCTGATCGGTTTTGGCTTTATGGCGAGCTCGATTGCCTGGTCGGTCTACAATGCCTATGTTCCGCCGATCCTGGATGAGATGCTGTCCGCTTCTCCGACGGTAGCCGGCATTGCGGAAAAGCTGCCGTGGCTTGCGACGCTTTTCGGCGGCACGGATGTCGTCGGCGCAGGCGTCGTGGGCGGCCTGATTGGCGCGATCATGGTCATCGACAACGTGTTCGGCGTGATTTTTCAGCCGCTGTTCGGCAGAATCTCCGACCGGACGCACAGCCGCCTGGGCAAGCGCAGGCCGTACCTGCTGTTCGGCATTCCGGCCTCGGCCCTTTTCTTTATCCTGATTCCCCGCATGCCCTATATCTGGGCGCTGATGCTGTGCGTGATCTGCTTTAACCTCATCATGTCCCTGTGGCGTTCCCCGGTCGTTGCGCTGATGCCCGACCTGACGCCGCCTTCCCTGCGCAGCGAAGGCAACGCCGTCATCAACCTGATGGGCGGCCTCGGCACCCTGCTCGGCATGGGCAGCGGCATGATCGTCATTGCGATTATGACGCTTTTCATGGGATCGAAGCCCGCCACGGATGCGGAGCGCCCCTATGTATTTGTCTTTACGGCAGTTGTGATGTTGATCTGCCTGCTGGTGGTCATGCTCACTGTCAAGGAGCCCGACAACCGCCTGAAGAAAATGGCGGAAGCCAATATGGCGGCGCAGGAAATGGCAGAGGCCAAAAGGGAAGAAAAGCAGAAGCTGAAGGACCTTAAACTGACCAAAGAGAAAAAACGCAGCCTGATCTTCATGCTCCTGACACTGTTCTTCCTCTTTAACGGTTCTGACACCATCCAGACCTTCTTTACCCTGTTTGCAAAGAAAGAGCTCGGGCTTGACACTGCGACGGCGACGATCCTGATGGGGATTTTTGCGCTGTCCCTGATGATCTTTGCAATTCCCGCCGGCAAGCTGGGCCAGAAGATCGGCCGCAAGAAGACCATCCTGATCGGCCTGGGCGGCGCGCTGCTGCTGTTTACCCTGTTCTTCCTGACAAAGGAGTTCCCCGGTTTCCAAAAGGTGATGATCTTCATCGCGCTCATAGGCGGCGGCGCCTGCGTTGCGCTTGTGAATATCAACACGCTGCCCGTTGTGCTGGATATCGGTACGCCGGAGCAGGTGGGCACTTTTACCGGCTATTATTACACGGCGACGTTTTCCGCCTCTATCGTCGGCCCGATCCTGTGCGGCACGCTCTGTGGCTCGACGAATTACTGGTCGCTCTTTATTTACTGCCCGATCGCATTTGCGCTCGCTTTCCTATGCATGACGCAGGTGCGCCACGGCGAAGCGGACCCAAATGCCAAAGCGCCGGATCTAGAGCTGGAGGCATGAACCATCAACGAATCAATAGCAGCACGGCGGGAGGCTCCCTCCTGTCACGCTTTTTTGCTAATGATATAGAACAGCCCCTGCGGAAGCTTCGCTCTCCGCAGGGGTGTTTTTTGATGCATCCCATTTCCTGTTATTGTGCTTCACTGAATCTCTGCAAACTGGATTCCGCCGATGATTCCACGAATTTTCCGGGTAACATATTGATAAACGCGCGCACCGAGCCGGGCCAGGGCTTCGTCATTCTCTGCACCGCACAGCATGGCAAAGGTCATACCGATGTTTTCATCCGTCTTTCCGCTGTGTCGCAGTGCCAGATAATAAAAACTGAATGCGGCGCCGTTGGAGATCGTATCGTAAAAGCCGGGGTCGTCCTCAATCAGCTTGTCGTACAGGGCGTTGGCCGCAGTGGTGGCAAGCAGGGGCGTGGGGGTATAGAGATGCAGGCAGGATTCCGCCGTGAAGATCAGCAGGATCCGGATTTGACACATGATCTCGGCGGAAGGGAGCGGATCGCCCAGCAGGCGGATCAGATCAAGGCTGTCTGCCTCCG
Organism: uncultured Oscillospiraceae bacterium; assembly: GCA_900549825.1. Lineage (GTDB taxonomy): Bacteria > Bacillota > Clostridia > Oscillospirales > Acutalibacteraceae > Fimivicinus. The sequence continues at coordinate 152,781 of URQB01000003.1, forward strand.
CAGAGTCCGGAGCAAGGGCGGCGAGCCGGATGCCGAGCTGTTTGGCGCGCTCTGAATTCCCGTTGAGCCGCTGCCGTTTCATCTCCTCCGCAAGCGCCTGTACTTCGGCGCCGTCGGAGGAATCCGTTTCCTCTCTGACACCAAAAATTTTCATATCGCTATCGTCAAAAGCGTTCATATTTGTGTTCCTGCCTTTCGCAGAAATTGAAACGCGGGTAGGATTCCGCGGGGCGGGCTCACACCGCTTTTTCTGCCGCCACCGCCGCTTTTTTTTGCAGGCGGCGCTGTTTTGCCTTATAGTTGAGCAGCTCCGTGAGCTGTTCGTCCGGTGTGAGGCAGTCTCCAAGCGCCGTCAGGCGGGAGTTGTACATCCCATGGAAATCGCTACCGCCCGTCATCAGGAGATTGTGTTCGCGCGCCGTCCGCTTCAGGTGGGCTACTGTTTCCTCGTCGGCCGTCGGATGCCAGACCTCCACCCCGTCCAGCCCCAGCTCGATCAGCTCGTCGAGCAAATCGAAGCTGTCATAAAAGGCGGGGTGCGCGAGCACGGCAATGCCGCCTGCATCGTGAATGGCTTCCAATACCTCGCGGACATCCGGAAAGGAAGGCTCCACACTGATGCAGTTCGGGCTGTCGGAGGAGAACAGCTCATGATAGAGCTCTCCGAAGATCGTATGGGTGTAGCCGCATTCCATCAGGGCATGGGCGATGTGCTGCTTAAAAATATTCGTCGAGCCGGACGCACATTTCAGGACAAATTCCGGCGTAATCGGAAACCGTTTGGCTGCTTTCAGGATCATATATTGCCCCGCTTTTCTGCGAGAGAGGGAGTTGCGGCGGCACAGCCCTTCCAGCCGGTCGGGGCTGTCGCTGAGATAGCAGAGCAGATGTGCCCTGCGGCGGTCCCGTTCTGGATCGATGCAGGAAAATTCCACACCGGGAATGACCTGAACGCCGTGCCGCTCGCCGATGACCTTGCCACGCACCGTTCCGGCGAGGCAGTCGTGGTCCGTGATGGCGATGGTCTCTATCTTCAGTTTTTTTGCAAGCAGAATCAGATCCTCAATGCCGAGAGAGCCATCCGAAAGCCTGGTATGACAATGTAAATCTCCGCCCACGATAATCTTCCTTTCACATGCAGACAGCGCAGTGAGCCCAATTTTATTTTTCTTCTACTCCTCTATATTATACGCCCTTTTTTCAGGCGATGCAAGGGGCGGCGGTGGGCACCACTGGGCAAAAATGCTGAATGATATGGGAAGGTCGATGACCGTATGTCCGGCTTGGCACGGCTTTGGACCGACAGAACCCCTGGAGACATGCAGGCGTACCCTTGGCATGCCGCTAAGGACAAAAAGGCTGCTTCAGGTAGATCCGGAAAGGCCATGCCCTTTGCAGGGCTCTGCCCGATATTTTGATTCGTTAGCCTTTCCACAACAGCCCATCTATAAAAACTCAGGACCGCGGTACTGGCTGATTCAGTTCTGATAATGGCATCCCTTCTTTTTGAAATGGATATACCGGCTTCCTGCATTCGCCCTGCCCGTTTGGGCTGGAAGCCCAGCTGCGCAGCATGTCGCCGCAGTCTCCATATAAGGATCGTCTCCGCCGCCGCTGCGTATCGATTGCTTGCGTTCCATTATGCTTCATGCAGTTCCCTTCTGATGTATCTATATAAACAAACAGCCGGCTACATGACAGTAATCGGCTGGTTTCCGCCTATTGATAAGATCGATACACAGCTAAAACGCAACCCCAAAGCTGTAAAAAGAAAAAACCTGCGGTACGCGACTTGCGAACCACAGGCTTGCCGGACTGTTACAAAATAGATATCCATCATAATCGCAAACATTGTACCTTCAAAACCCGTGTCCTGGAGCGCGCAGTTATACTATCTATATGCCGAAACTTGATCCGTATCGTCAGCTATGGTCGTATGCCGCAGTGGAATGTCCTCATTTTGTCATAGAAAACGGATACGCCTCCTGAAGCCAATCCATGAGTTCATCGTCGATTTCTACTCTGCGCTGTATTATCACATGATGTGTCCAGCGGTTAGGATAGGCTTCCACAGCTTGTACGATACGTGGCGATTTTTTATACGCGAGTCCAAATGAAACCAACAGATACTTCTCCGGCCATCCTTTGACTCTTCTCCACGGCAGCGAGACCATTGCAAAAACATACCGGTTGCGGAAAGAGATTTGCGTCTTGGTGATTTTTATTTTCATATCAGGATAGGCCTTTATCAGTTTTTCTTTTCATATCTCATATAAAGGTAATATCTGCGGCATGCTATCGAAGAATAACAGTTCGTCATTGTTCAACCATTTCGCCCAACAAACAGATTTTGAGAGTCTTTCCATCTCAAAATAACCTATCACAGTTATATCGCATATCACAAATATAAAATATATTTGTGAAAGAAGCGTATATTAAAAAGCTACATTTTGATTTCTCAAAATGTAGCTTTTCACTTGGCGGAGAAGGGGAGACTCGAACTCCCGCGCCGGTTACCCGACCTACGCCCTTAGCAGGGGCGCCTCGTCACCAACTTGAGTACTTCTCCATGGCAACATCTTTGATGATAAAATTGTATATATCAAACGAGAAAGGCTTCGTATCACTCTCTGGCGGAGAGAGTGGGATTCGAACCCACGGTGCCTTGCGGCACGACGGTTTTCAAGACCGTTCCGTTATGACCACTTCGGTATCTCTCCATGCGGGATGGAAGCTATCATAACACAATTTTGCCAGCTTGTCAACTTATTTCTGCGCAAAATCCGCAGGAAAGGGATGCCCATGCCCCGGGCACGGAGCGGTGCGGGGCATGGGCAGCGCCTGCTTTATTCCGTGATGCGATAGCCGTTGTTGAGCTTGATCTTGCCAAGGAAGGGGACCTTGATGACACCGTTGAACGTGTCGCCGTCAAAAGTCAGCGCAACGTCGATATCCTTGCCGGGCAGCATTTCGACGTTCGCGATGGCATGCAGCGTGTCGCCGTTTTCCTCTTTGATCTCCTTGATCTGGAATTCCGGAATCGGGCCGTCCATATGGAGCTCGAAGCCGTATTCTCCGCCGTTGTCTGTGATGGTGAATTGCACATCGCCCTTAAAGAACATCGTGTCAACATGGCAGCCCCAGTTACCAATTCCAATCATCGTTCTCATTCTCCTTTGAATCAATCGTCAAATTGTTAAATTTGCCAAACATCGCTTGTCCGACGAAAAAAAACTATCATATTTTTTAAAAATTAGATTGCATTAATCCAAGTTTATAGTATAATCCATTTGTGAACGATCAATTTAATCTGAAATGTTCGGGGATGAGAGGATATGGGATATAAACAGGCGGTGGAAATGCGCTGGAGAATGGCGCGGGAAAACGGGATGCTTCTGCGTTCCCTTTCCAGTGTGCCGGTACGCGCAGTCACGAGGGCTGGCGAAGAGATGTTCTCCGCAGGCTGGCCCGCTTTGCCGGAGGGCTGCGAGGAAGCGCTGATAGCTCCGCTTCTGCACCGGGAGGATAGCAACTGCCTGCCGAGGCTGCAGACTTCGCCGGTTTTTGGCGCAATGGCCAGCATCGGCGTGCGCGAGCTCGGGCGCGCGATGGGGACGCTGCTGCTGGGGCCGGTCTTTCCGAGCGAACTCAATGAGACGGCCGTTTCCCACATATTGGCTCCGCTCAATATCAGCGTAGCGCAGAAAAGCGCTATGATTGCCTATTACCGGTCCATTCCGGTGCTTGACTGCCGCGCTTTGATCGATGGGGCGATTCTTGTATATAACCTGATGTATGGCGAACATATTACACTGTCCCAGCTGATGGATCAAAAGCAGCTTCTGCCGGAGCTGCCGCTGGAAAGAACAAAGCCCTTCCTGCACCACGAGGAAGAGCCGCGCCTGTTTAGTGAACGATTGCAGGAAAAGCTTCTGCACTGTATCCGGGAGGGCGATCCGCGGGCGCTCAGTCAGCACCTGCGGGAGCTGCCGCGCTGGAACCTTGCCACTTTTGCACATGAACCGCTGCGCAGCCTGCGCAACCAGATCATCGCCATCGGCGCGCTTGCCTTTCAGACTGCCGCGCAGGCGGGGCTCGGCTGGGAGGAGGCCTGCGGGCTGTATGAATATTACGTCCTCTTTTGCGAGGAGGTCGGCGAGCAGGAGGCGCTGGTCAGCCTGTTTGCCCGGATGCTGACGGATTTCGCCACCCGCGTTCAGGCGATCAAGCGCGCGAATTACTCTCCGACTGTGCATCTGTGTATACAATATGTACAGGAGCATCTATATGAACGCATCCGTGTGGAGGAGATCGCTGCGAGCGTCCAGCGCAATCCGAGCTATTTGACGCAGCGTTTCCGGCAGGAAACCGGCCTGAGCGTGACGCAATATATCCAGCAGCAGAAAATCGAGGAGGCCAAGCGCCTTTTGCAAACGCCGGGCAGCGGCAATATCTGGCTCCAGCTCAGCTACTGTGACCAGAGCCATTTTGACCGGGCGTTTAAAAAAGCCGTGGGGATGACACCGGGAACGTTCCGGCAGAGGTATCAGCGGGCAGATTCGCAGGAATGAGGCGCGTTGCAAAGGAAAGATATGGAACCGCACCCTTTTCCAGCGGATCGCCATATGATGTGTGCCAACCTCATTTGCCCGAAAACCGCACCGGAATCGAAACAATGCATTCCCTCAGCCGGCAGCGCAGGCGCGCGTTTTTCGGCGTTGCCGCCGCAACCGGCACGGCGCGGAGCCCATTGAGGCAGGCAAGCTTCAGGCAGCGTGCCACATGAAAATCATTTGTAACAAACGCAACGGTTTCCCCTTCGCTCCAGGCCTCCCGGCCTTCGAGCAGCTGCTTGCAGAGGATAAAATTTTCTGCGGTCGAACGCGCCTGATCCTCCAAGAGAATCCGCTCCGGGGCGATCCCTGCTGCGCAAAGGCCGCCTTGGATAACAGCCGCCTCACTTTTTGTCTGCCCGGCCCGGAAGCAACCGCCGCTGGCGATTGCCACCGCCTGCGGATGCAGCTTTAAGTATTGTGCCGCGCAGTCGATCCTGGTTTGCAGGAGCTGCGTTGGCTGATCCCCGTGAACGGTGCAGCCCAGGATGAGCAGGTATCGGATTCCCGGCTTTTTCAACGAAGAGGCAGTCTGTTTGTCCATTTTTACCGTCCCCATTTCTGAAAGATAAATTCCGTTTAATTCATCCTATGCTTGCGCGGGGGCCTTTATGCAGAAAAAAGAGAGACGGGCGGGAAGGCAATG
>URQB01000004.1 GCA_900549825.1 uncultured Oscillospiraceae bacterium
GGCAAATACGGCAGCTAATCGAAATCAGATACAATGGGCCGGGTCTGTGACTGTATGGGCGCAGGTCTGACCTATTCATGTGGTTTTGATAGCCAGGAATGTTCAGGAAGGAGCTGATATTATGGAAAATGTAACTACTGCTGGCGGAGCCGGAACATTGGTAGATATTCGGGACGTTACGGTTGACAGGGAGCTTTCCCGTGAGGACCGGATTGCAGAATTTGTCCGTCAGATTAAAAACCCTTACCGTTTCAAATGCGGGCGGTTTACCGTCCATGCCAGTTTTGCCTCCGGTGGAGCCACCCTGGAGGAATGTATCAAGGGAATCCTGCGATAAGCCGGATATTTTCCAGAAAAGGGCTGACTTTCCCGCGAAGTCGTGATAGAATAAGAATCGGAAAAGGAATTGAATACGGCATAGCCACACTTCTTGAATTGCGGGGATTTTTCTGCGCAACGAAAGGAGTGTTTTTTATGCAGGTTTACAAAACGATTAAGTATATCCGTCTTTCTTATACGGATGACAAGTCAGTGGAAAGTGACAGCGTTGCCAACCAGCGGCGGCTGATTGATGACTACATTGCCCGGCACCCGGAAATTGAGGTCGTGGCGGAAAAGATTGACGATGGTTATAGCGGCGTCCTTTTTGACCGTCCGGCCTTCCAGGAAATGATGCGGATGATTGAGCAGGGAGAAGCCAACTGTGTGATTGTAAAGGATCTCTCCCGTTTGGGACGGGAGTATATAGAGACCGGCCGCTATATGCGCCGGGTATTCCCGGCCTACGGCGTCCGCTTTATCGCCATCAATGATAACGTGGACACGGAAAATGACTCTGCAGATGATCTTACAGTATCCGTCAAAAATATTATGAATGAGGCATACAGCCGGGATATTTCCGTAAAGACCCGGAGCGCCCTGGATGTAAAACGCCGCAGCGGTGATTTTGTCGGAGCCTTTCCCATTTACGGTTATGTGAAAACTGGCGACAAACATAAAGGTCTGGAAGTTGACGAATATGCCGCGGGCGTGGTACGGGATATTTTCAGAAAACGGCTGGAAGGATTCAGCGCTTCCCATATTGCGGACGAGCTGAACCGGATGGGCATTCTCTCCCCTCTGGCTTATAAACGCAATCACGGGATGCCCCATGCCAAAGGCGGCTATACGGACCGCAAGGACTGTAAATGGTCCGCCACTACCATTATCCGTATTTTGCAGGATGAAACCTACACCGGAACGCTGGTCCAGGGAAAACAGACGACGCCCCACTTCAAGTTGAAAGAGCGTGAGGACAAGCCTTCTTCCGAATGGATTCGCGTGGAGGGCACCCATGAAGCGATTATCCAGAAACATGATTTTGACCTGGTGCAGAGGCTTCGCCGGATTGACACCCGGACTTCCCCAAAATCAGATAAAGTATATCTGTTCTCTGGCATTTTGATCTGCGGGTGCTGCGGCTGCCGCATGACCCGCAAGACGAACCGTTATAAGGACAAGGAATACCACTACTACTATTGTCCGACCGGAAAGAAGAACGGCTGCACTTCCTCCGTCATGTTAAAGGAAACGGATCTGATCGAGTGCGTGCAGGACAGCTTAAAGGGCCATATTGAAAATATAGCTTCCCTTGATGCGCTGTTGTCCAGTATCAGCCAGGAACGGATCAACCGGGAACTTGTTCAGGAATATACCGTGCAGATCAAGGCAAACGAAAAACAGCGGGCGCAGATTGAGGGCTTCAAAACAAAGCTCTATGAAAATCTGGTAAGCGGGATTCTTACCAAAGAAGAATATCTTTCCTATAAGCGGAAATACAATGCCGACATTGAACTTCTGCAAAAAGCGATTGCTGAATGGGAAGAACGCCTGACGGATGTACTGGAGAACCGCAGCGAGCGGAATCGTTGGATCAATCATTTTATGCAGTTCTCCACAATGGAAGAAATTGACCGAAGGGCTGTCATGCAACTTATCCGCAGTATTCGCGTGATCGGCAAGGACGAGTTACATATTGAATTTAACTATCAGGATGAATATAAAAAGGCCGTCACACTGGCAGAGCAGATCGCGGAACAGGCTGCAGAAAGGAAGGTAAGTTAAATGGCAAGAAAAAGCAGGAAACAGGCGGAAACTCCTATGCCAGCTCCGTCCTTATATGTATATGTGGCACTGTATATCCGGCTTTCTGTGGAGGATAACAAGAAACGGGGCTGTTCTGTGGAAAATCAAAAGCTGGTGTTGAATGATTATCTAGCGGATAAACCGGATTTTGTAGTCTATGACACATATATCGACAACGGCCTGACAGGTACAAACTTCCACCGTCCCGGATTCCAGCAGATGCTTTCGGATATTGAAGCGGGCCACATCAACTGTGTGATCGTCAAAGACCTTTCCAGGCTGGGGCGCAATTCCATTGATACCGGCTATTATATTGAACAGTATTTTTACGCACACAATGTCCGTTTTATTGCGGTCACGGATCAGTTTGACACGGCGGACCCCGGCAACCTCCATGGAGGCATTATGCTTCCCCTGAAAAATATGATAAACGAAGCTTATTCCCTGGATATTGGCAGAAAAATTAAGGCGCAGGCACGGCAGGCCATGAAAGACGGTGATTATATCGGAGCACGGGCACCCTATGGCTACCGGAAAGACCCGGATAACTGTCATAAGTTGCTGATTGACGAGGAAACGGCTCCTGTCGTGAAACAGATTTTTGATTGGGCTTATGAGCGTGTGGCGCTGAACCGCATCGTCCGTAATCTCAATGAAATGGGAATTGCGGCGCCAAGCCACTACAAGAAATCTACCGGTGAGATTACCAGCCCCGGTCTGATCGGCAGCGGGAAATGGCAGACCCGCACGGTAATGAAGATTCTGGAAAGCGAGGTTTATACCGGCGATCTGGTGCAGGGCAAAACAAAGATGGTGGATCACCAGCAGGTCAAGGCTGGAAAGGATAATCTGATTGTCGCAAAATGCACCCATGAACCGATTATTAGCCACGAACTTTTTACTGTGGTACAGGAATACCGGAAGCAGGTGTGTGAGGAAAGCAGGGCGAAACCGAAAAATCCATATACGCCTAATATTTTTAAGAGGAAGGTGTTCTGTGCGGACTGTGGCAGAAGCCTCCACCGGCAGCGGGCGGAACGTAAGAAAGGCACGGATATTTATTGGTTCCATTGTCTTACGAACAGCCGTGTAGCCAAAGATACCTGTAAAGGCGTGATGATACAGGAGACAGAGCTGATTGCAACTGTCACCGCTATTTTAGAAAAAGAGCTGTCTGTTGCTTTGGGTATGTCTCTCCCTCTCTTTCAGTTAGAAGCACGGCAGAAACAGAAAAAAGACGGACTGAAATTCCAGATGTCTGCCAAACGGCAGGATATAGAGAAACAGCGGCGTCTGATTCGCGGGCTGTATGAAAATTTCGTACAGGGCATTTTAACCAGCGAGGAATATTTTGAACTGAAAGCAGGTTACGAGGAATCTATCACTGTTCTTTCCGGTGATATTGAGGCGCTTGAAAAAGGTATGGATGCCCTGGACGACCAGCTTGTACGCTACTGCGCAATGGAAAAAGACGCAAAATCACTGGCGCAGGACCATGTGCTGACGGCGGAACTGATTGAACGGCTGATTGACCGGATTGAGATCGACCACGAGCGGAATATCCGTGTTTCTTTCCGGTTTAAGAGCGAATTTCAGGGGGAGGCGATAAAATGAAGCAGAAATATGTGATTGCCCTTTATATCCGCCTGTCTGTGGAGGACTTCAAGACAGAAAGTTTAAGTATTCCCAACCAAAAGCTGCTCCTTCGGGAAAAGGCCATGTCGCTGCAGGAATGGGATAACAGCGAAGTCCTGGAATTTGTTGATAACGGCCATACGGGAACAAATTTTGAACGTCCGGCAGTACAGGAACTTTTGGCAATGGTGCAGGCTGGAAAGATTGATTGTATTATTGTGAAGGATCTTTCCCGTTTTGGCCGCAACAGCATTGAGACCGGCTATTTCATTGAGCGGGTATTTCCGCTCTACCATACCCGGTTTATCTCTGTGAGCGACGATTTTGACACCGCCAATTTCAAAGGAGATACTGGAGGAATCGACATAGCTTTTAAGTATCTTATCAGCGAGTGTTACAGCCGGGATATGTCTATGAAAACGAAAAGTGCCAAATACGCAAAGATGCGCCGGGGCGAGTACCAGAGTGTCATTTGTCCTTATGGCTACCGCAAGAGCACAGACGGTCGCATGGAGCCGGACGAGGATGTGGAAGGGATAGTCCGGCAGATATTTGAATGGGCGGCTGATGGCAATACAGCCGCAGAGATCACGAGGAAACTGTACGCTCTGAATATTCCTACGCCTGGAGAATACCGGAGGGATAAAGGCAAAGATCACTACAATGTTTCCCGGACGCATGGCGTCTGGAACAGTTCAACGGTTTTGCGGATGCTGGAGGATCAGCGGTATATCGGCACCTATGTGATCGGCAAGCGCAAGGTACAGGAGATTGGCAGCCGCCGCATGAAGCTAAAGGATGAAAGCGAGTGGTTCAAAATCCCAGACCACCACCCGGCAATCGTAAGCAAGGAACTGTTTGAGAAAGCCAATGCTTCGATCAGGCGTTTCTCCCTTCCCAATAAAAAGCGGCGTGACTACCTTCTCCGTGGAAAAGTATTCTGCGGCTACTGCGACCATGCCATGTCGCTCAGGAATGATGCCTGGTTTTACTGCCGCCATTCCGAAGTGGCAGAAAATCTTCCTTGTCACGGAGTAAGGGTAAAAATGGCTGATCTGGAGCAGGCGGTTCTTGAAACAATCCGGGCACAGATGTGTCCGGCGCTGGGAATTGACAGTAGCAAAGACAAGCTAGATTTGCAGACGGTTCAGCAGGCCGAGCATGAAGATAAACTGCGCTCTATCCAGGACAGCAAACGGCAGCTCTATGAACAGTACGCACTTGGGGAGATTGACCTGGAAACCTACCGGGAACGAAAAGCGGAATATGATGCCGAGCTGGTGCAGGCAAAGAATGTCCATGCCTCTATTACCGCACAGACCAAACAGATACAAAGCGATTACGAGGCAAGACTGAAACAGCGTGAAATCGTTCAGGAAGTAGGCAGCGCCGACACTCTGACGCAGGCCTTGATTGACCGGCTTATCAATAAAGTCTATATCTTTCCGGGAGACCGGATTGAGATTGAGTATGTGACACAGGACTTTTTAGAAATAGAAAAACCGGAAAAGGAGGCATGAGCCATGAACACCGTATGGAACAGCTACGGGCAGCTATGCGGCTGCCCGGAAATCTTCAAAAAAAGTTATATATTTTTTGTCGTGGGCTTGACATACGGGTGTCCAATATCGGGAGTATTTACAGGGAGCAGCACGGCGCGACAGCTCTGCTCGAGATTGTGCCTCCGCAGATTTTTGCGGTAGCAGTCGGTGCGCTGCAGGAGAAGCCGGGCGTTTATACCGATCCAAACGGAATCAAGCAGATTGGGATCCGTCAAGTCATGCCGCTGTGCCTTGCGTTCGATCACCGGGCAGTCGATTTTGAAGCACTGGTTCCCTTTATGCGGACGATGGACCGGCTCTTTGCCCATCCTGCCATTATACACCAGTGGTAAGGAATGGTCCTGGACTGAAATCTCAAACGGCTGGTGTATCTGAAAAGCGATGGAATCCCCATAGATATGCTGGATCAGAACGATCTGGAACAGCACCACGGGATCGATCCCAGGCCGCCCATTGTCTTCACTCTCTTCTATGATACCCAAAAAGGCCGCTGATCCCAACCTTTTTCGACAGACTGTAAAAAGAACCGGAAGCTTTGCTGCTTCCGGTTCTTTTTAATATTGAAATATTTATGGCTTTGCGTTCGCCTCGTGAACCTCATAGCCGCGCTTTTTCAGAAAATTGTAGATTCGGTCAGAGGGGTTAAGCAGCTTGCTGATCGACATATCGTGATTCAGCGTATCAATGATATAAGCGATATATTTGGACATTTCCACTTCCGTATACCATTCCCTATGTAACAGCTCAGGCGTGCGGTAGATCAGATTGGTTGTAAAGACGCGATAGAAAAGTCCTTCCTCATAGGCTGTATCGAACACCTCCAGACCATTGCAGAAAAGGCCGAACGCAGCACAGATAAAAATGCGGTTTGCCTTCAGGTCCTTCAGCTTTTTCGCCACTTCGATCATGGACTCACCGGAAGAGATCATATCGTCGACGATGATAACATCCTTGCCCTCTACATTGTCACCGAGGAATTCATGCGCCAGAATCGGATTGCGTCCATCAACGATGCGGGAAAAATCACGCCGCTTATAGAACATGCCGAGGTCAAGGCCCAAAACGGTTGCATAATAGATGCAGCGAGACATGCCGCCCTCGTCCGGAGAGATAATCATCAGATGTTCGCGGTCGATTTTCAGGTTATCTACATGATTGACCAGCGCCTTGATCATCTGATATGCCGGCTGGACATTTTCAAAGCCCTTGAGCGGAATCGCATTCTGTACGCGCGGGTCATGTGCGTCAAAGGTGATGATATTATCCACACCCATCATATTGCACAGCTCCTGCAGAGCCAGCGCGCAGTCGAGAGACTCGCGGGCAGAGCGTTTGTGCTGGCGGCCTTCATACAGCATCGGCATGATCACCGTAATGCGGTGTGCTTTGCCGCCGATGGCCGCGATCACGCGCTTCAGGTTTGCATAATGCTCGTCCGGGCTCATCGGCACCGTTTGACCGTACATCTTGTAAGTCACACCGTAATGAAACATATCGGCCACAATAAAAATGTCGTAGCCCCGTACGGACTGCGAAATGGATGCTTTGGCCTCGCCCGTTCCAAAGCGGGGAAAGCTGACCTTCATCAAGTAGGTCGGCTTCTGATAACCGGAAAACGCGATTGTTGTTTTATGCTCGCTTTCCCGTTTTTCACGCCATTCTACGATATAGCGGTCAATTTTGCGCCCGATTTCTTCACAGCCCGGCAGCGTAATGATCCCCAGCTTGCCAAAAGGGATTGAACTGAATTCGTCCATATTATCCGGCATGCTTTACAACCTCCTAAATCTAGTACACACAGCCTTTCTTCTATTTCATATTTTACATTATTTTAAGACCTTTGCAAAGAGATGCATGGAATATGGTATGAAAAATTATCTTTCACATCACTAAGAGGTTTTGTCCAAATATGACAAAACCTCTTTATTTCCTACAAAGTGAAACAGGTCACAGAACAGGCCTTTTGGAAGCAGGCCCTTTGCGCTCATTTTTTATGATTCGTCCGGGCGCTTTGTCTCTTCTTCATCCGTTTGGATTGTGTTATCTGAAGACGGTGAGGAAACAGACGGCGCGTCTTCCTTCAGTTTCAATTGTACAGATGCTTCCGGTAGCTCTGATTCACTGCCGGAGACAGTCTTGCGGAGGGGATAAGACATCAGGAAGAATGGTTTCTTAGCGCTGCGGTTCCATACAAGCAGCAAAATGATGACCGCCAGCGCAAAGACCGAAATACCGATCCCAATATACATTCCCCTTGGCGTATATGAGAATTCGACGGTATGGATTCCGCTGCCGATATTTACCGCGAGCAGCGCGTCGCCCACAGCGATCAGGTCCTTCTTGGCGGTTTTTTCGCCGTCTACCATAACAGTCCAGCCTTCGTCGTAGGGAATGGAGGTATACAGGATGCCGTTGTCGGAAACATCGATTGTTCCGCGGATCTTGGTATCCGTAAAGGTCTCCACCTGCAGGGAATCCGCTTTCAGACGCTCATATCCGCGCTGGAATTCCGCCTCGTCAAAGCCGTAGGCATAAAAATCAATATAGCCGGAATCGCCGCTGCTGATGGTGATATCCACGCTGATCACCTCGCCTTTCTCATGGCGGCCGATATCGAGGATATATTCCCGGTCCACATTCTGCGTATTATGATAGCTGTCCGAAGAGATGCTGATCTGCTCCACATTATCCGAATTGACATAGAGATAGAGATTTTCCGTGCCGGGGCTGATCAGATGCATCGTCAGGCTGGCGTCCTTTCCCGGCGTGGTGCGGAAGAAGGTGAAAGTGCCCAGCTGGGATTCGTCACTGAAGGAATCGATATTGTAATAATCGATGTTGGAAATCTCCATCGGGTGGAACAGCGTGCCACAGCCGGTGGCCTTCTGGAAGAACTCCTGCTGCACCATAAAGGGATCGCTGCCGTCCGTCGCCCAGCTCTGCACGGTATCATTGACACGGAAAGCTGCCGGCAGGGAATACTTATTTTCATATGCTGTGAATTTCCCCTGTGAAATCGGCAGCTCCGTATACAGCGAAGCATCCGGATGCACATCGGTTGCGTTATTGACGATATATTTCAGCCCGAACATGCTGTTGTAGACCGGCGTTTGCAGGTGATAGGTATAGCTGTTGATGAAATTGCCGAACATGCCCAGGCGGCTCTGCAGATTCGATACCTTTTCATAGGCCATCGAGGAGAAGGTGGAAACACCGTTATAATTGTACCAGGCAGGATCCATGCGCGTGCGCAGGCTGGTCAGCTCCATACGGTAGAAGCCTCCGTTTTCCCGCGCATCCAGCTGCTCCTTGACCGCCTCAAAATCAGTCAGGTCGGATACGTAATTGCTTTTCGGCTGATCCATGCTGTAATTATCCGTATTTGCAGCCGCAGCCTCTGTAACGACACAGCAGAGCAGCAGCACCGCCACGGCGGAGGACTGGTAGCGTTTGTCCTTCATTAAGATCATGACCAGCACATAAATCGCAATCAGGATCAGCGTGAGGAGGACGGAGAGCTCGTCCACATTCTTGGACGTTATTTTCTGCACGATCACCACATAGGCCATCACGGCCAGGCCGACGCCAGCAATTTCCTTCGCGGCGAATTCCTTGAGCCGGATCAGCACCTGATAGGCCATGATCAGCAGGATAAAGGAATAGAGGAAGGACTGCCGGTAGGGCAGGTCGTTGGGGAAATGAAAGCCGTGCCAGATATAATTGAGGAAATTCGTGTTGAAGCTGAAATAGAAGAAGACGAGCAGAGAGAGATGCATGACCTTTTCCCGCTTGGAAATCGTCTTTGCAAAAAGATAGAGCGGAATCAGGATCAGCACGATCGCACCGCAGTATACGTTGGGCAGTACATCCTCGCCGCTGCTGCGGATGGTAGGCGTTACGCTGGCGAAATGATTGGCCAGAAAGTCGAATATGGTAAAATAGGAGGCGTATTTTTTCGGAAATGTGCCGGACGTGGCGGAGCAGGCCTGCAGAATAAAATAGGTGGGGAGCAGGGCAAAAGCCGCAACACCGCCGGAGAGGATCGAGCTGCCTGCAAAACGGAATCCGCTCTGCAAAAACCGGCTGCCCCGGATTTTGGACCACAGGGAAGGCTTGCTTTCATTGGCCTGAACACCGGCGAGCTGGTCTGAAATCTCATAATGGCTGAAATAATACACCAGGAAATACAGCACAGCGAAAATGCAGACCATGAAAGACATGTAGTAATTCGAGAGCATGGTCAGCGCCAGCGCGGCACAGTAGATCCAAAAGCGGCCCTTTCGGATGATCTGCTCGATGCCGAGCGCAATCAGCGGCAGAAGGACCATCGCATCCAGCCACATCACGTTCCAGTAATAGGCGATGAAAAAGCCACAGAACGAATACAGCACGCCGAAGGCGGAAATTGTCGCATCGTTTTTACCGGTGGAACGCTTCAGGTAATAGGCGAATGCTGCGCTTGCAAAAGCTGCCTTGAGCAGGATCATCGTGGCGATCGCTTCCGGGATGTTCTGATGCCCGAAGAGGAGAATGATGGCGGAAAGGGGGCTGGAAAGGTAATTGTAAAAATTGCCCAGGAAGCTGCCGCCCAATCCCGTATTCCAGGAGTAGATCAGATTTTCGCCGCCCACGATCCGTTCATACAGCTCCGCAAAAAGAGGACCGTATTGATGATAAAGGTCCATGCGCAGGATCGTCCTTCCGCCGAAGGGGATCAGCTCAAAGCAGATGTAGACCAGGAGCATCACCAGCGCGGAGGCGGCAAAAGAGATCCATACGTAACGGTTTTCATAGAACCGCTGCG
Source organism: uncultured Oscillospiraceae bacterium (assembly GCA_900549825.1). Lineage (GTDB taxonomy): Bacteria > Bacillota > Clostridia > Oscillospirales > Acutalibacteraceae > Fimivicinus. Next base: position 10,126 of record URQB01000004.1, read on the forward strand.
ACAGCGCGGGACGTTTCAGCTTGCTGTGTGTTTGTTCCATCGTCAGCCTTCTTTCCGAGCCCTACGGCTACGAATCAAATTGAATGAAAATAGTCTATCATAATTTTGGAAGCCTTTCAAGAAAAGCTTCTGTACAGATTTGAAAAGAAAAGGAAAAAGCAGGACATATTGAATTTTCACTCCGAAAAACGTATAATAATCAAAGCTAATTACCTTAAAATCAGTATTACCAGTTTGGAAAGGAATTCTGTCAATGAAGGACTTATTGCTGCAATTGTGTGCCGTATCGGGCGTGTCGGGCGCAGAAAAGACGGCGGCACAGACGGCCGCCGGTGCGCTCGGCGCGTTCGCGCAGGTGCATACCGATGCTTCCGGCAATGTCATCGGCGAAATTGAGGGGTCAGGTCCGCATATCCTGCTGGATGCGCATATTGACCAGATCGGCATGGTCGTGACCGGTGTGGACGCGGAAGGCTTTCTGCAGATCGACAAATGCGGCGGCATCGACATCCGTACGCTGGCCGGGCATGAGGTGACCGTCTGGGGAACCGAGCCGCTATATGGCGTGGTATGCAGCACACCGCCGCATCTGTCAAAGGCAGACGATCAGTCGATCACCGATATTACGGATATGGCAATCGATATCGGCCTTGCGGCGGAGGCCGCGCGGGAAAAGGTGCACCCGGGCGACCGTGTGACCCTGCGGCGGGAGCCGAGGGAGCTGCTGGGTGGCCTGATCAGTTCGCCGTCTCTGGATGACCGCGCGGGTGTGGCGGCAATCCTTCGCTGTCTGGAACTGCTCAGGGAGCAGAAGCATTCCTGCCGGATCACCGTCGTTTTTTCTACGCAGGAGGAAGTTGGCGGCGGGAGCGCGGGCTGCGCCTCCTTTGCTGCCGGGGCCGAAGAGGGCATTGCGGTGGATGTGAGCTTTGCCATGACGCCGGATGCGCCGCGGCACAAATGCGCGGACCTGGGCAAGGGCACAATGATCGGCATTGCGCCTACCCTGAACGCCGCAATGAGCCGTCGGATGGAGGAGATCGCCATAGAACAGAAGATTGCCTGTCAGCTGGAGGTTATGAACGGGAAAACCGGGACGAACGCGGATGAGATCGCCGCGGCGGGCGCAGGCACGCGCATGGGGGTTCTGTCCATTCCGCTGCGGTATATGCATATGGGAATCGAGGTCATCGACCCGCAGGATGTGGAGAGCACCGCCCGGCTGCTGGCGGCCTATATCCTGGAAAGGGGGCGCGCGTAAATGCTGGAAACTTTAAAAACCCTCTGTTCCCTGCAGGGCGCTTCCGGCCGGGAAGACGCGGTGCGGGATTATCTGATTGAGCGCATCGGGACGCATGCGGAGTATGAGGTTGACGCGCTCGGTAATCTTTTGGTGCATAAAAAGGGCGCGCAAAGGGCAACAAAGAAGGTGATGCTTGCCGCCCACATGGACGAGGTGGCGTTGATCATCACGTATATCACGGAAGATGGCTATCTGAAATTTTCGCCTGTTGGAGGGATTGATCCGCGCGTCCTGTTTGGGCGGAGCGTGTTTGTGGGGGATCAGAAACTTCCGGGCGTAATCGGCTCCATGCCGGTGCATCTGCTGAAAAAGGACGATCTGAAAAAAATCCCGGATTTTGAGAAGCTCTATATTGATATTGGAGCTTCTTCTGCCGATCAGGCGAAAGAAGCGGTTCATTTGGGTGATATCGCTTATTTTGACTCGCCCTTCATGCCGTTTGGCGAGCGCCGGATCAAGGCGAAGGCGCTCGATGACCGCGCGGGCTGCGCGATCCTATTGGAGATGATCGAGTGCGACCAGCCCTATGACCTCGATTTTGCTTTTACCGTGCAGGAGGAAGTAGGCCTGCGCGGCGCGGGAGCCGCCGCCTACCAGCTCAATCCCGATTATGCGATCGTGGTGGAGACGACGACCGCGGCGGATATCGCGGGCGTCCAGCCGCACAAGCGCGTCTGTGCATTGGGTAAAGGCGCGGTGGTATCCTTTATGGATAAGAGTACGCTCTATGACCGGCGGCTCTATGATTTTGCTTTCTCTCTTGCAGAGCGGAAAAATATCCGCTGTCAGACCAAAACGCTGGTCGCGGGCGGAAATGATGCGGGTGCGATCCACAAGAGCCGGGGCGGCGTCAAAACCATTACAGTATCTGTGCCGTGCCGTTATCTGCATTCACCCTCCTGCGTGATCGAAGAAGGGGATTTGTACGATACCGCGGATCTGGTGCGTGCGCTTGCGCAGTGCTTTGCCGATGATTCGATTGATTGACCGGCAGCAGGCGCCCGCTTTTCTCTCCTTCTGTGAAGGAAGCCCTTACGGCGTGCGGATTGCCGCTTTTCTGGAAGCGTATGGGACGGGCTATCCGTTTGCTCTGTTTTGGATGCAGACGGACGAAGCAGGGCGCTTGACCGCCGCTTTGTCACGTGTTGATGGAAATGTGACGGTATGTGCTGTGAAGCGGGCAGATTTGGAGGAAATATGGGAGTTTTTGTATGCGGTTGGCTTTGAAAGCGTCCTGTGTCCGGAATGGGTTGTCCGGGAGAATTGCCTTTTGCCAGGCTGTCGCCTTCAGCGATGCCTTCCTATGCGGCTGCATTCTTCGCTCGTGCCGCAGAAGCATGAGGTGGTCTCCCTTTGCAAAGAGCCTCCGCTGCCAAAGGTCTATGAAATTTTGACCGCAGCGGGGGAACCGCTGCCCAGTCTTGCAGCATGGCTCCCGGACGTTTCCCATCGGGTACGCCATGGCACGGCCCGGGTATGGGCGGTACAAGACAGGGATGAATGGATCGCCTGTGCCATGGCGGTTGCGCTGACGCGGCGGGAAGCTTTCCTTGGCGGCGTGGCGGTTCTGCCGGAGAAGCGTACAAATGGAATCGGTTCTTACTTGACTGCGTCGCTGTGCAGAGCCTTATCCGAAGAAGGAAAAATGGTTTTTCTTTTCCGTGAGGATGGCCTGCACGAGGCATTTTACCGCCGAATCGGCTTTGAACCGTATGGAGAATCAACCCTGATCATTACCCGAAAAGGAGTTTAGAGTTACATATGCAGCAGTCTTTTTTTCAGCTTGACCCTGTGATTCAGAAAGCTGGACAAGATGCGCTGGAGTGCGCACGGCCCGACTTTCTGAAAATTGATCAGATGACCGAATATAACCAGCTCAAGGTGCTTTCCGCCTTTATTCGAAATGGCGTGAGCGAGAGCCATTTTGTCTCGTCTACCGGCTATGGTTATGACGACCGGGGCCGTGAGACGCTCGACAAGGTGTTCGCCGAGGTGATGGGCGCACAGGATGCGCTCGTGCGCCACACCTTTGCCTGCGGGACGCATACGCTCGCCGTAGCGCTCTACGGTGTACTGCGCCCAGGGGACACGATGCTCAGCGCGACTGGCACGCCCTATGACACGATCCATTCCGTGATCGGCCTGCGCGGAGAGGGGCAGGGCTCTTTAAAGGATTATGGGATCCATTACCGTCAGGTGGAGCTGGGGAAGGACGGCCTGCCGGATATTCCGGTTATTTGTGCCGCGATTGATGAGACGACCAAAATGGTCTATCTCCAGCGCTCGCGCGGGTACTCCCTGCGCCCGAGCCTGAGCGTTGCGCAGATCGGCGATGTGGCGAAGGCAGTCAAGGCGGTCAAATCGGATGTGATCGTGATGGTTGATAACTGTTATGGCGAGTTCGTCGAGCAGGAAGAGCCGCTCAGTGTGGGCACGGACCTGATTGCGGGCTCGCTCATCAAAAATCCCGGCGGCGGGATTGCACCGACGGGCGGCTATATTGCGGGCCGCGCCGATCTGGTGGAGCTTTGCTCCTACCGGATGACGACGCCGGGGCTCGGCCGCGAGGTGGGCGCGACGCTCGGCCAGAACCGCCCGCTTTACATGGGTCTATTCCATGCGCCGCATGTGACGGGAGAGGCGCTGAAAACAGCGGCCTTTACCGCGGCGCTCTTTGAAATTCTGGGTTATGACGTGACGCCCCGCTGTGGAGAAACGCGCCATGATATCATCCAGGCTGTGCTTCTGCGGGAGGAAAAAGCGCTGATTGCGTTCTGCCAGGGCATGCAGAAGGGCGCGCCGGTGGATTCCTTTGTATCCCCGGAGCCATGGGACATGCCTGGCTACGACAGCCAGGTCATCATGGCGGCGGGTGCGTTTACGCTCGGCTCATCCATTGAGCTCTCGGCGGACGCGCCCCTGCGCGAGCCGTTTGCCGCCTGGATGCAGGGCGGGCTCAATTTCCACAGTGCAAAGATGGGTGTTCTGCTCGCCGCGCAGGAGATGAAGAACAGGGGAGTGATTTAAATGGCTGGAAAGCAGAAAGAAGGATTCGTCGTTTACCGCGGCATCAGTCCGGACGCGCTCTGGCTGCTGGCGGAAAACCGGTTTCAAAACAGCAAGGAATTTTATGAGTCTAAGAAACCCGCGATCAAGGAACAGGTGCTGATCCCGATGCAGCAGATCTGTGCCGCGCTTGCGGACAGAATGGAAAAAATCGATGATAAAATCTGCCTGGTCCCAACGCGCATGGTATCCCGTATCCGGCGCGATACGCGCTTCACGAAGGATAAAACGCTTTACCGGGAGCACGTCTGGATTACCTTTATGCGCCCAAAGAAGGAGTTCCCCTGCTCACCTGCCTTCTGGTTTGAGATAACGCCCCAGGGCTATCGGTTCGGCGTGGGTTTTTACTACACAACCCCGCAGCTGATGCAGGCGTACCGCAACGCAATGCTGGAACATCCGGCGGCCTTCCGCAAAGCTGTGAAAAAAGCGGAAAGAGCGGGCTTTGCCTTTGGCGGCGAAAGCTATAAAAAGAACCGGCCCGGCGATGTGCCGGAGGATCTGCGCGATTATTTCAACCGGAAGGACGCGTTTGTCTGCCGGGAGAATCCCAGCCTTCTGCCGCTGCAGGAGGCAGGGATCATCGCAGAACTCAGAGAAGGCTTTTCTGAGCTCGTGCCGCTGTATCACTTTCTCCTGAAGGTAAGCGAGGATACCAATGGGATCAAACCATAATCTGAAATGCAGACGGCTCTTGGCTGCCTGCATTTTCTTTCAAGTTAGAAATGGAAAAAAGAAATCAGATGTGTTACAATCATTCTAATAGCATGGATTCCTCACAGGGAAGTGATATCTTGTCCGGCTTTGCCCATCTTCATTTGCATACAGAATATAGCCTGCTCGACGGTGCGTGCCGCATCGGGCCTGTGCTTGACCGTGCCAGGGAGCTCGGGCAGACCGCCGTCGCCATCACAGACCACGGCGCGATGTACGGTGTGATCGATTTTTACCGCGCTGCCCGGGAGCGCGGGATGAAGCCCATTATCGGTTGCGAGGTCTATGTTGCCGCGCGTACGCGCCATGATAAAGTGTATGCGCTCGACAGCGAACGCAGCCATCTCGTGCTTCTGTGCGAAAATCATACCGGCTATCAGAATCTGATCGCCATGGTCAGTGAAGCGTGGACGGAGGGCTTTTACACCAAGCCTCGCATCGACCATGAGCTGCTCGAACAGCATCATGAGGGCCTTATCGCGCTGTCCGCCTGTCTGGCGGGGGAAATTCCGCGCGCGCTGTCCCGTGGTGATTATGAAGGCGCAAAGGAAACCGCACTGTGGTATGACAACCTCTTCGGGCGCGGGAATTATTTCCTCGAGCTGCAGGATCACGGCCTGCGCGAACAAAAGCAGATCAATCCGCTGATCATCCGTCTATCCCGCGAAACAGGCATCCCGCTCGTCGTCACAAACGATACACATTATATCTATAAAGAAGACGCCCGTGTCCAGCAGGTGCTCATCTGCATCCAGACGAACCACACAGTGGGGGAGGAGACGGGCCTCGAATTTGAAACGCAGGAATTCTATCTCAAGAGCGAGGAGGAGATGCGCGCGCTCTTCCCGGAGCTTCCGGAGGCCTTTGATAATACCGTGAAAATTGCAGAACGCTGCGATGTGACGTTCACCTTCGGCGAGACGAAGCTGCCGCATTTTGAGGTACCGGGCGGGGAGGATCATTTTGAATATTTCACCCGGATGTGCGAAACAGGGCTGCGCGAGCGCTATGGGGAACATCCGCCGCAGGACTATATCGACCGGCTGCATTATGAACTGAATGTCATTCACACAATGGGCTATGTCGATTACTATCTGATCGTGCACGACTTTGTCCATTATGCGAAATCGCAGGGCATTCCGGTCGGGCCGGGGCGCGGCTCCGGCGCGGGCAGCATCGCGGCTTATTGCATCGGCATCACGGGCATCGACCCAATGAAATATCAGCTGCTCTTTGAGCGCTTCCTCAACCCGGAGCGCGTGAGCATGCCGGACTTTGACATCGACTTCTGCTATGAGCGCCGTCCGGAGGTGATCGACTATGTGGTGCGCAAATACGGCGCGGACCATGTGGCGCAGATCGTCACCTTTGGGACGATGGCGGCGAAGGCCGCAATCCGCGATGTCGGCCGGGCGCTGGGCGTGCCCTATGCCACAGCGGACAGCATCGCGAAGCTTGTCCCATATGAGTTGAACATCACGCTGGACGCGGCACTTAAAAAGAGCGCGGAGCTGCGCGAGCAGTATGACGGCAGCGAGCAGGTGCGCGACCTGATCGATATGGCGCGCAAGGTTGAGGGCATGCCGCGCCACGCCTCCACCCATGCGGCAGGCGTGGTGATTACGCGTGATCCGGTTTCCTCTTATGTGCCGCTCGCGCGCAACGATGAATCGATTGTCACCCAGTTTACGATGACGACGCTCGAGGAGCTCGGCCTCTTGAAGATCGATTTCCTCGGCCTGCGCACGCTGACGGTCATCAGCGATGCAGAGAAGATGATCCGCCTGCGCGATCCTGATTTTGATGTCAATCAGATTTCCACGAAGGATGAAAAGGTCTATGAGATGTTTTCCAGCGGGCAGACAGAGGGCGTTTTCCAGTTTGAATCCGCAGGGATGCGCAACGTCCTGATGGGCCTCAAGCCGGAAAGCCTGGAGGATCTGATCGCCGTGATTTCGCTCTACCGGCCCGGCCCGATGGAGTCCATCCCCACCTATATTGAAAATCGTCATCACCCGGATCGTGTGCGCTACAAAACGCCGCTTTTAAAAGATATTCTGGACGTCACATACGGCTGCATGATCTATCAGGAGCAGGTGATGCAAATCTTCCGCAAACTGGCGGGCTACTCCTATGGGCGCGCGGATATCGTGCGCCGGGCCATGTCCAAGAAGAAGCATAAGGTCATGGAGCAGGAGCGCAAAAATTTCATTTACGGCCTTGTCAATAAGGATGGGAGTGTGGAATGCGAAGGCGCGGTGAATCGGGGCGTAGACGAAAAAATTGCCAACGAGCTCTTTGATGAGATGTCTTCCTTTGCCTCTTACGCCTTCAATAAATCGCATGCCGCCGCCTATGCATATGTTGCTTATCAAACGGCGTGGCTGAAATGCCACGATCCCTGCGAGTTCATGGCCGCGCTTTTGACGAGCGTGCTCGACAGCGCGGGCAAGGTATCCGGCTATATCGCGGAATGCGGGAGGCTCCAGATCTCCGTGCTGCCACCGCATGTCAACGAGAGCCTGGAGGGCTTTACCGTGGCGGACGGCTGTATCCGCTTCGGCCTGCTCGCCGTCAAGAATCTCGGCAGGGGCTTTATCAAGGGGATTCTGGAGGAGCGGAAAACAGGCGGGCCATTTGCCTCGTTTTATTCCTTCTGCAGGCGCATTTACGGCGGAAAGGACGTTAACCGCCGCGCATTGGAGAGCCTTGTCAAGTGCGGGGCACTTGACGGCCTTGACGCCAACCGCCGCCAGATGCTGCAGTCGCTCCCTATCATCATGGAGACGCTGGAAGCGGACAAGCGGCGCAATATCGACGGTCAGCTCGGTTTTTTTGATATGTCCGCCTCTTTTGGGGAGGATACCGGTCCGGCGCTTCCGGAGGTTGCCGAATTCCCTGCTGCGGAAAAGCTGCGCATGGAGAAGGAAAGCACAGGGCTCTACCTTTCCGGCCATCCGATGATGGAATATCTGGATGCCGCGCAGAACGTGCAGGCGGCCCGGATCTCAGATTTACTGGACGCCGCGCAGGAATATTCCGCGCGCTATATGGACAACACGCAGGTTACGCTGCTCGGAATCATCGCCTCCGTAAAAAAGAAAATCACAAAAAATGATGCCACGATGGCCTTTTTATCCGTGGAGGATATGTATGGGGCCATTGAGGTCATCGTATTTCCGCGTATTTTTACGGACAACGCAGTCAAGCTGCAGGAGGGAAACGTCATCCTCCTGAGCGGTCGGCTGAGCCTGCGGGAGGATGAAGATCCGAAAGTGGTCTGTGACCTGGTGGAGGCTGTTCCGGATCCGCAGCATGTTCCAACTGGCTTTCAGAAAAGGCAGCGAAAAAAAGCTCCGCCGCCGGCTGCCGTAACCGAACAGGCTGCGCAAGGCGGATCCAGAGCAAAACGGAGAGGGCTTTTTCTGCGCTTCCCCGCAAAGGATGCACCTGCCCGGGAGCAGGCGGAACGGGTGCTGCGCATTTTCGATGGAATGACGCCGCTTTACTACTATTATTGCGACACCCAAAAGTATGAAACCCGGCCTCCCGCAGAATTCATTGATCCAAACGAGCCGATGCTCCGGGAGCTGCGGCGTATTCTTGGGAAAGAGAATGTTGTATTTCGACCATAAGGGTGCAATATTCGTGCGTCTTTGACAAAAAAACGATACAATTTTATCGCGGCATACTTGACATCGCGCCAAAGTAGTGTATGATAAATATAATGCGTTCGTAGGGCCTGGAAGGAGCCAAGCCTTACAGGCGCATTCTTTCTGACGGAATGAAAACCTACATTTTTAGGGGGAAAACGGTTATGAAGACGATTGGTGTATTGACCAGCGGCGGTGACGCGCCCGGCATGAACGCCGCAATCCGCGCGGTCGTGCGTACCGGCTGTGAAAGCGGTATGCGTGTGCTCGGCATCCGCCGGGGCTACAGCGGGCTGATCAACGGCGATATGGTGGAGATGGATTTGAGAAGCGTCTCTGACATTATTCATCGCGGCGGCACCATGCTCTATACCGCTCGTTGCCCTGAATTTAAAACAGAAGAAGGCATTCAGAAGGCGGTTGACGTTTGCCATGAAACCGGCATGGAGGGCATCGTGGTCATTGGCGGCGACGGTTCGTTCCGCGGCGCGCGCGACCTTTCGCTGCACGGGATTCCCTGTGTCGCCATGCCTGGTACGATCGATAACGACGTGTCCTGCTGTGATTATACCGTCGGCTACGATACCGCGATGAACACGATCATGGAGATGGTCGACCGCATCCGCGATACGACGGAATCACACGACCGCTGCAGCGTGGTCGAGGTCATGGGCCGCCGTGCGGGATATCTCGCGCTGAATGCGGGCATCGCTGTAGGCGCTACCTCGATCCTGATTCCGGAAGTTTCGTATGACTTTGAGCGCGACGTCATCGAGCGGATGCGCCGTACGCAAAAAACAGGCAAGAAGCACTTTATTATCATCGTGGCCGAGGGCATCGGCGGCGTAGACGAGATGGCAAAGCGGATTGAAGAGGCAACCGGCGTGGAAAGCCGCGCAACGGTTCTCGGCCATGTCCAGCGCGGCGGTTCTCCCACGGTTCGCGACCGTGTGGTCGCCAGTCATATGGGCAACTATTGCGTTCGCCTGTTGGAGAAGGGGATCGGCAACCGCGTCGTCGCGATGCAGAAGGAGGAGGTCATGGATTTCGACATCTATGAGGCTCTGAATATGAAAAAATCGATTGATCTGAATGTCTATCGGATCGCGCATGAAATTTCGATTTGATTGATACTGGTGGGGAAAGTAAAAAATCCCGGGATTTCTTGTTTGAGAAATCCCGGGATTTTATTTGTGAAGCAAAGGCGCTGCCAAATTCTCACATCACTTGATCAGGGAGCAAAAAAAAAATTGGCTCATATTCACCGCAGGCTGTAATCGCTTTCCATTCAATGCGATGATCCATAATTGTTTCCCTCTCGGCCATGCCCCTTTCGTTTCACGCGGGTTTTATCTGAAAACTGACTTTCTCTCCGGCAATAAAACAGGCGCGAGATGGTTCGGATCACTTGCTCCCCGCTGCCGGTTTTATAGCGGCACGATTCCTGGACGCTTTCCTCCGCATTCCCAACGGCATAGCTGTAATCGGCGTGCAAGATGAGGGACAGCTCGTCATCACTGTTGGAAAAAACGGTAATGCTGTCCGCGCCGGAACGGCTTTTCAGAATACCAGCGGCGCCGGTCAGGGTGGCTTCCGCGCTGTAAATCTCCAGGATTGAATAGCGCGGATGTGTCCGGTCGGCACGTCGGATCAAACGCAGCTGGGAAGAGAAGGGGGATGCCGAAATCTCCTCATACAGCCGCTCAACCATGGCGTCCGTATCGATGATCATCAGGCAGACTGCTTCATGCCCCTCCGGCAGGCCTGCACACACATAATTTTCCAGAGGGCTGCCGTGCCGGATGCGGTAAAGATCCTCCTGTGCCTCATTGGTGAAGCTGCCGTAATAAATATGGAGCACGTCATGAATAACGGCTTTCGTAAAACAATTGACTTCCCTTTGTGCAAAAAAGGATTGCAGGCGGTCCGTAATGGTGCGCGGGATCGTTTTGCAGTAGGCGTAAGTATTGCTTGGAATATGGTACAGCGCAGCTCCGTTCATCGCAATGACGGGCAGTGCGAAAGGGATATCCCCGATCAGTGGGAGAAAGGAGGCGGGGGAGCGGTCAGTGACTGCCGTGATACGTGCTCCCTGGTTCAGCAGGTGCGTAAGCCGGATTCTGGAGAAGGAGCTGAGCGCTTTTTCTTTCTCCCAAAGCACGCCGTCCAAGCCGGTAATGAACAGCGTATTCCTGTCTTTTTTACGCGGCAGACGGGCCGCGTTTACCGCGAGCGATACGGCGATGCCGATCAGTGTATCGATAATACGGTTGATAGTAAACAGATAGGGGTTGACATCCGCTCCGTGTGAGATCGTAACGCTCAAAAACACCACGCATGTAATATAGGAGGCAGAGGTCTTTTTTAAGACGACGGTGATATAGATCAGGGCAACCACACAGAGCGACACGATGAAATATTGCAGGATGGGCATACCTTTTGGCAGCCATGCCCGCTCCGCAAGCAATACAAGCATGCCGAACAGGCCGCCGATAAACGTGCCGACGCTGCGATTGAGCGCAACCTTTACGCTGTTTGAAACAAATGGCTGCATGCAGAGGATTGCGGCGATGGCGGAATAGAAAGGGACACCCTGATGATTCCGCAGCAGATCGATGAGAAAACATAAAAAAACCGCGATTGCGGTTTTGACGATTCGCATTCCAATTTTAGGCATAACAATCCAGATCCTTACTATGCGATAATGTGCTCGCCGGGAGAAAAGGATGACACAAAAGCAGCGTTACTGCTCCGCGCCCTCTTCTTTGCCCCAGCTCTCATCATGATATCCAGGAGGATAGTCCCAGTTACGGCAGAGGTTCTCATAGCGGGCGTACGCCATGCGGACGGCATCCTCCCATGAGAGATAGATTTCCCTGCTGGCGTTTTCTCCAACCTGCCGCATTTTGCCCGGGTCATCCAGCATACGCTCCAGCGCTTTCGCATAGGCTTCGGCGTTTTCCTCACTGAGATATCCGGTTACACCATCCTCAATTCCTTCCGCTGCGCAGCTGCCGGCGATCAAAAGGCTCGGGCATCCGCAGGCGGCAGCCTCCCGGACGACAAGCCCATTGGTATCGAAGGTGGAAGGAAACAGGAAAACATCCGCCCGACTGTAGAAAGCGCGCAGCTGCTCCCGGTCGCTCATCTTGCCTGTAAAGGTAATATCCTTTGCAAGCCCGATTTTTACGGCATATTTTTCCGCAGAACGCATGTCGGTACCCTTCCCAATCATAAACATACGGAAGGAATGCCCGGATTCCTTATAGATCCGCAGCGCATCGAGCAGCAGGCGCAGGTTTTTATACCACATCATGCGGCCGACAAACAATAACACCGGCACATCATCCCTCAGGTGATATTGTGCCGTAATAGCGGAGGAATCTACTCTGCCGCGCGGAAAATCTACGCCATTGGGCATCACGATATAATCGCCCGTGTATCCCAGAGAACGCAGATTTTCGCCCGCTCCTTCGCTGACAACCCACACCTCGTCCGCAATCTTGATATGATTGACGATAAAGCGGATGAAGAAATCCTGCAGCGGCTTTGTAGGCGCACGTTTGCGGATATCATAGTCATATTTGGTATGATAAGTGGCAATCATTGGAATTCTCTGCTCCTGCACGATCAGTTTTGCAAAATGTGCGGAAGCAAGAGGGCAATGGTAATGCAGGATGTCCAGCTTTTTGCTTCGCACATAATGACGAAACTCATGCTTGAAAGGCCATCCAAACCGGTATTCGTCTTTTTTGCTCAGGGGGAAAGATTTATAGCGATATACCTCATAGGGATAGCCGGTATCTTTCACACCGGGTACGCGCGGAGTAATCACCATGACCTCGCCGAGCTTTTCCTGAATGATATTGGCGTAATTCAATGTTGCCGTTGATGTGCCGTCAAGCGTGGGTGGAAACGCATCATTCATCAAACCGACCTTGAGCTTCAGTGTCCTCACCGCTTCCTTTTTCTTCATTTTATCTGTTTCATCATACAACACTGCGTGAAAAAACGCAAATATTTCTTAAAGATGATCAGCCTTTGATCATGGCCGGAAGGAGGCTGAAGAGGAGCGCATGAACGCTTTTCATAAAAAAGGTTTCCGGTTTTTGATTATTTTCGACTTATGAGAAATCGGTATTTCAAGTTTTTAAAAAGTTTATCAAAGAAAATCCAACGTAGGTATTGGAACTTTTGAAAGAATGCTTTATAATGGCTGTACAATCGTTTTGATATGCAGAATCGCACGAAAATTCAGGAAGATGACAGTGGCGGCGGGCTGTAGCCGCCGGATCGGAAAAGGCGGTGCTTATGAGTTCTAAATATTCTGTTTCCCTTGAAAAGGTCATCCGGGATCATTCCCTGGAAGCACTTTATCTGCCCAAGGCCGCGTCCGACCTTTATATCTCTTCTTACGATGTCAACCGCCCGGGGCTGATCCTGACGGGTTATAACGATTATTTTGACCCCAGCCGTGTGCAGTTCCTCGGGCTGACGGAGCTCGCCTTCCTCGACAGCCTCGCACCGGAGGAGCGTGCCAAGCGCGTGGAGAATTTTATGTGCCGCCAGCCCTGCGCGGTGCTGATTACCCGCAATCTGGAATGCCCTGCCGTGCTGATGGAAAATGCCCGCAAGTATGAAGTGCCGCTGCTGCGCACGGCGGATACGACCTCCAGCTTCATGTCTGCGCTGATTTCCTATCTGAATGTAGAGCTTGCCCAGCGGGTAACACGCCATGGCGTGCTGGTTGAGGTCGCGGGCGAGGGCGTTCTGATCCTCGGCGACAGCGGTGTGGGCAAAAGCGAGACTGCAATCGAGCTGATCAAGCGAGGCCATCGCCTGATCGCAGATGATGCGGTGGAAATCCGCCGCGTCTCTTCCAGGACGCTGGTCGGCTCGGCGCCGGATAATATCCGCCATTTCATTGAGCTGCGCGGGGTTGGCATCATCAACGCCCGCCGTATTTTCGGCATGGGAGCCGTCAAGATGACGGAAAAGATCGACCTTGTTATCCAGTTGGAGCCGTGGGACAGCGAAAAGGTATACGACCGGATGGGCCTTGACAATGAGTTTACCACGATACTCGGCATCAGCGTTCCCGCTGCGGTGATCCCGGTGAAGCCAGGGCGGAATCTCGCAATCATTATAGAAGTTGCCGCGATGAACAACCGTCAGAAGAAGATGGGCTACAATGCGGCGCGGGAGCTGCTGCACAATCTGGGAATGGATGACGGCGGCGAGCCGGATTCCCCGGATACTGAGATCTGGCAGCGCTTTTAAATTGGCTTTTCGCGCGGGCGAACGAAGAAGATCTCCTCATGCGCATTCTGCCGTGGGGTCCGCATGCTGGCGGCTTCCGGCGTTTTGCCCTGCAAGGCAGTTTATATCACATAGATTTGGAACACGGAGGACTGGGAATATGTACAGAGTAGGCGTTGATTTAGGTGGCACGAATATCCGTTCTGGCGTGGTGGATGATCAGTTTCAGATCATTGGCGTCGGTGAGTTGAAGACGAATGCGCCTCGTCCGGCTGCGGAGATCTTCGATGATATCACAAAAACCGTGCATATGGCGGTCGAGGCCGCAGGGCTTACGATGGATGATATTTCCTCTGTCGGAGTCGGTACACCCGGTACGGTCAATAAAAAGACCGGTTATATCGAATTTTCCAATAATCTGGACTTCCAGAATGTACCTGCGCAGGAGATGCTGCATGAGCGCCTTGGCAAGCCGGTGTATCTGGAAAACGATGCGAACTGCGCGGCCTATGGCGAGGCAAAGGCGGGCGCGGGCGCAGGCGTAAAGGATTTTATCGCCGTCACGCTCGGTACGGGAGTGGGCAGCGGTATCATTGTGGACGGGCATATCCTCAACGGCGCGAACTTTGCCGCGGGCGAGATGGGCCATATGGTAATCGTCGTGGACGGCGAGCAGTGCAACTGCGGCCGCCGGGGATGCTGGGAGCGTTACGCTTCCGCCACGGCCCTGATTGCGCAGACGAAGGATGAAATGCGTCATGCGCAGGACAGTATGATGTGGGAGCTGGTTGACAATAATATTGATGCGGTCAGCGGGCGTACGGCATTTGACGCCATGCGCAGGGGAGATGCCGCTGCAAAGCGCGTGGTTGACCGCTATATCTACTATGTGGCCTGCGGCATTATCAATGCGATCAATATTTTTCAGCCTGAAATCATCTGCGTGGGCGGCGGAATCGGCCATGAGAGGGAAACGCTGCTTGAGCCCCTTCGCCAGCATGTCCGCCGTGAGCGCTACAGTATGTATGCCACGAAGCAGACGCGGCTCTGCTCCGCGGAGCTTGGCAATGACGCGGGCGTGATCGGTGCCGCGCTGCTGGATCATTCATGATGGCCGCAATCAAGGTTGCCTGCTGTTTTGATTCAGTGTTTCGATATAAAAATGAACGCCTGTCCCGCCCGGCTGTGTTGAGGACGTAAAAAGGCCAAATATCAAATCTCATTCGCCTTCCCGTTTCTTTCCAGTTTCGGGGAGGCGAATTCGGAAAGGTATGAGAATTGCATGAACGGACTCGATGCGATTTGGGCGCAGGCCTGCGATCTTGGATGTTTGGTGAAGCGGGATGCCCCGATGAAGGACTATACCTCTTTTCGGACGGGAGGCCCCGCCGATCTGCTGATCGAACCCCGCAGCGAAGAACAGCTATCGCAGATTCTGCGCTGCTGTGATCAGCAGAGGGTGCGGCCGGTGATCCTGGGCAACGGAAGCAATGTCTTGGTATCCGACGAGGGGATTCGGGGCGTTGTGTTATGCCTTGTACCAGGCCTGGATGAGCTTTCAGAGCAGGATGGCATCATCACCTGCGGGGTGGGCGTCAGTATGACCCGCCTGTGCCGGTTTGCTCTGGAGCGAAGCTTGACCGGACTGGAATTTGCGTTTGGCATTCCGGGAAGCGCGGGCGGCGCAGCCTTCATGAACGCGGGGGCTTATGGCGGCGAGATGAAAGACGTTTTGGCCGGCTGTACGCATCTGACCCAAAGCGGCGAACGCGGGAGCCTCAGAGACGATGAGCTTGCGCTCGGGTACCGCCGCAGCGCATACCGGGACAATGGCTTTGTGATCACTTCCCTGATGCTCCGCCTTGTTCCCGGCGAAAAAGAGGCGATCCGCGCCCGGATGGAGGACTTGATTGGCCGCCGAAAAGCCAAGCAGCCTCTGGAATATCCCAGCGCAGGCAGCACCTTTAAGCGGCCGGAGGGTTATTATGCCGGGGCTCTGATCGAAGGCTGCGGCTTAAAGGGCGCATCGGTCGGCGGTGCGCAGGTGAGTGAGAAGCATGCCGGTTTTGTCATCAATAAAGGCAATGCATCCTCGGCCGATATCCTCGCGCTGATTCGTCTGATTCAGGATACGGTAGAGCGGGAAAAGGGCGTTCGATTAGAGCCAGAGGTGCGATTCCTGGGCTTTTAAGCTTGCTGCGGCTGCGAAAGGAGGAAACAAAGTGGATTTTATTATCATCACCGGTATGTCGGGGGCGGGAAAATCCCGCGCGGTAGATGCTCTAGAAGATATCGGCTTTTTTTGCGTCGATAATATCCCGCCGAAGCTCATCCGTACCTTTGCGCAGTTGATCCTCCAATCGCAGGAAAAGCGAGATAAGGTGGCGGTCGTGACCGATATCCGGGCCGGAAATTTTTTTGACGATTTTTTGGACTCCCTCGATGAGCTCAAGGCGATGGGCTGCGATTACAAGCTGCTCTTTATTGAGGCGAGCAATGAGATCATCCGCCGCCGGTATAAGGAGACGCGCCGCAAGCACCCGCTTTCGGACAGGGCCAAAGGCTCGATTGACGATGCGATCAATGCGGAGCGGGTGATTCTGGCGCCTGCCCGCCAGCGCGCGGACTATATTGTAGACAGCTCTCAGTATACGACCACGCAGTTCCGCGAGCGCATTGCCGGCATGTTCCTGGAGGATTCTGCCCGGATCATGCAGATTCATTGCGTATCCTTCGGCTTTAAATATGGGATTCCCAACGAATCGGATTTGGTCTTTGATGTGCGATGCCTGCCGAATCCGTTTTATGTGGACGAGCTCAAGGGCCATACCGGGCTGGAGGCGCCGGTCAGGGAGTTTGTCATGAAGTGGCCGCAGGCGCAGGGGCTGGTGCCAAAGCTCATGTCGCTGATTGATTATCTGGTGCCGCTCTACCGCAACGAGGGGAAAAGCCAGCTGGTCATCGCGGTAGGATGTACAGGGGGGCGGCATCGTTCGGTCGTGTTTGCCGAGCTGTTGAGCGAGCATTTTGCAAAGCAGGGCCTTCGTGTCAGCATCCAGCATCGGGATATCAAAAAATAAGCTGAGTTTGGCCGGGTTCACAGCAGGCTCCGTGCCTGCTGTGATTTTCATTTTGATCATTGAGAGGGATAGGGAACGCGTCTATGTCATTTTCATCGCAGGTAAAAGCAGAGCTGGCCTCTGTAGAAAACGCGCCTTGCTGCATGCATGCACAGACTTATGGTTTGCTTTTGTTCAGCAGGGCATTTTCTTTTGCTGAAATCTCCATGCAGACGGATACGGAGCGGATTGCGCAGATGTATTGTGATGGTATCCGGCAGGAAACGGGGGTGGAAGCGCATCTGTCGCAATCGGCCTCCGGCAAATTTAAGGTCTGCGTCCGCGCCGCTTCCCAGCGGCAGCAGGTAATGGCTGCATTCGGCCATGAGAAGGGCGAACTGGCCCTGCGGCTCAATCGGGCAAATCTGACCGGCGACTGTTGTATGGCCGCACTGCTGCGGGGGGCTTTCCTGGCCTGCGGGACGCTGACGGACCCGGAGAAGGATTATCATCTGGAATTTGTCGTTCCTTACCGCTATATCAGCCGAGATCTGGCAAAGCTGCTCGATGAATTGTCTCTTGCGCCAAAGCAGCTGGAGCGCAAGGGGAGCCATGTGGTTTACTGCAAGGACAGCGAGCGCATCGAAGAAACCCTGACGCTTATGGGCGCGCAGAATGCGGCCCTGGAATTGATGGGCATAAAAATGTATAAGGACATGCGCAACAATATCAACCGAAAGACCAATTTTGAGACCGCGAATATCTCTCGCACCGCAAATGCGGCGGCGGAGCAGGTCTTTGCCATCGAAACCATCCGCGACCATGCCGGTCTGGAATCGCTGCCGGAAGAGCTCAAAGAAATTGCACTCCTTCGTCTGGAAAATCCGGAAATGAGCCTGCGGGAGCTGGGTGAGGCGCTTTCCGAGCCAATTTCCCGCTCCGGCGTCAACCATCGCCTCCGACGATTGGTCTCCATTGCACAGGAGACTGCCCCTGGCCTTTTTGAACAGAAAAAAACGGAGAAGGATGGATAATCGTTGAACACATTGATTGAAATTTTAACAAAGGCCGTCGGCAGCGCCTTTTGGGCCTGCGGATCTGATGAAAAGCTGAGCTCCGTATCCGGAGAGACGATAAGTTCATGTCGGTAAATCGCTACACGTAAAACAAACTTCTCATATCGATACTGATTCCTTTTGAAAACAGTAGACGAATTCATGAAAAACAGGTAGAATAGAAATCAAAGGAAGAAAGATGAGCCAGTCGCCTTTGAGAAGGGCTGTGGGCTTGCGGAAACGAGGTTTTGAGATTATGTCGAATGATATACTGACAAAGGAATGGAAGCAATTCAAAAGCGGGACAGATATCCGAGGTGTCGCGATGGAAGCGCCGGGAGGAGAGGCAGTCAATCTGACGGATGAGGCTGTATACCGCATGGCAATGGGGTTTGCCTGCTGGCTGAATCACCGGATGAAAAAGGACAGCTTTACCGTTGCGGTGGGGCATGATTCCCGCCTTTCTGCCGAGCGGATGAAGAAGCAGGTGATTGCGGCCCTGACAGACGCCGGATTCTCTGTAAAGGACTGCGGCCTGTCCTCCACACCTGCAATGTTTATGACAACGGTGCAGCTCGGCTGCGATGCCGCTGTGCAAATCACGGCCAGCCATCATCCGTGGCAGCGCAACGGCCTGAAATTTTTTACGCGCGGCGGCGGGCTGGAAGGCGCAGATATTGAAGCGATTCTTCTCTATGCGCAGAAGGAAGAGAAAATCCCAGCTGCCGGGCCAGGGTCTGTGGAGCAGGTCAATTTTATGAACGAATATGCCGCTTCCCTGCGGGAAACGATCTGCCGCGGCGTGAATGCGGACGATTATGAGCGCCCCCTGCGCGGTTACCATATCGTTGTGGACGCAGGCAACGGCGTAGGCGGCTTTTATGCGGAAAAGGTGCTGGCTCCCCTCGGCGCGGATATCACGGGCAGCCAGTTTCTTGATCCGGATGGCCATTTCCCGAATCATATTCCCAATCCGGAAAATGAGGCCGCAATGCAGAGCATCTGTAAGGCTGCGCTTGCAAACCATGCGGATCTCGGCGTGATCTTCGATACGGACGTCGACCGTGCGGGCTGCGTAGACCGCAACGGCAATGAGATCAACCGCAACCGCCTTGTCGCGCTTGCCGCCTGCATCGCGCTCGAGGGCAACGAGGGCGGGACGATCGTAACCGACTCCATCACCTCCAGCGGGCTGAAAGCGTTCATCGAGAAAGATCTTGGCGGGAAGCATCACCGCTTCAAACGCGGCTATAAGAATGTGATTGATGAGGCGCAGCGGCTCACCGCACAGGGGATCAACACCCCGCTCGCGATTGAGACCTCGGGTCACGCGGCGCTGCGGGAGAATTATTTCCTTGACGACGGCGCCTATTTGATGACTAAAATCATCGTCAAAATGGCACAGCTCGGCAAATCGGGGAAACATCTTGAGGATTTGATTGCCATGCTGGAGGAGCCGCTGGAGAGCCAGGAATTCCGGATGCCGATCATCTGCGAGGATTTCAAAGCATATGGCGAGAGCGTGATTGAGAAGGTAGCAGCATATGCAAAGAGACAGCCCGCATGGCAGATCGCGCCGGACAATCATGAGGGAATTCGCATCTCATTTGACCGCGAAAACGGAGACGGCTGGTTTTTGCTGCGCTTGAGTGTGCATGACCCGATGATGCCGCTGAATATTGAAAGCAATTCCATGGGCGGCGTGATGATGATTGCGCATCAGCTTTACAACGTGCTGAAGGATTGCGGCGAGCTGGACGTCGAGCCGCTGAAAAAGTTTATCGAATAAAAAGTTGGTCGGAAAATGCATTCATTTTTACCTGTTACAAAAGAGGAAATGGAACAGTGCGGATGGGACGCGCCGGATTTCGTCTATGTTTCGGGGGACGCGTATGTCGACCATCCGAGCTTCGGCGCGGCGATCATTACCCGCGTGCTGGAAGCGGCAGGCTTCCGGGTCGCAATGCTCTCCCAGCCGGACTGGCACAGCACGAGAGACTTTATGCGTTTTGGAAAGCCGCGGCTCGGCTTTCTGGTTTCATCCGGCAATATCGACTCCATGGTCGCCCATTATACAGCGGCAAAGAGAAAGCGCAGTGAGGATGCATATACGCCGGGCGGCAAGGCGGGGAAACGGCCGGATCGCGCCGTAATCGTATACTGCAGGCAAATCCGCGAGGCCTATGGGCCGGATATGCCGCTGATCATTGGCGGGCTGGAAGCGTCCCTCAGGCGCTTTGCGCACTATGACTATTGGGACGATACAGTTCGCCCGTCTATCCTCTTCGATTCCGGCGCGGATTTGCTGATCTATGGGATGGGCGAACATCAGATTGTTGAGATTGCAGGCCGTCTGGACAAGGGTGAGCCGGTTTCCTCTCTCACCGATATCCGCGGTACCTGCTATGCCGTTGATGTGCGCGAAACGCCGCTTTACGGCAAGGAGTGCCCCTCCTATGAGAATGTGCTAAAATCCAAGCGGGAATACGCTGTTTCCTGCCGCATCCAGCAGGATGAGCAGGACCATATCCGGGGAAAGCTGCTCAAGCAGCGGCATGGGAACCGGATGCTCGTGCAGAATCCGCCGATGGCGCCGCTTTCCCAGCAGGAGCTGGATCGCGTCTATGCGCTGCCCTATCTGCGTACTTATCACCCCTCCTATGAGCCGCTCGGTGGCGTACCTGGGCTTGCGGAGGTGGAATTTTCCATCACGCACAACCGCGGCTGCTTCGGCGCGTGCAATTTCTGCTCGCTCGCCTTTCATCAGGGGAGATACGTTACCACGCGGAGCAAGCAATCCATCCTTGCGGAGGCGCAGAAGCTCACAAAGCTGCCCCACTTCAAAGGCTATATCCACGATATCGGCGGGCCCACGGCAAATTTTCGCCGCCCTTCCTGCGATCTGCAGGAGAAAAAAGGCCTGTGCAAGGGCAAAAAGTGCCTCGCGCCCAAGCCGTGCCCGCAGTTAAAAGCCGACCAGAGCGAATATCTTGATATCCTGCGCACGGTGCGTTCTCTCGACGGCATCAAAAAGGTATTTATCCGCTCCGGTATCCGGTATGACTATCTGCTGGAGGACAAAGACGACCGCTTCTTCCGGGAGCTGATCGAGCATCATGTCAGCGGCCAGCTCAAGGTGGCGCCCGAGCATTGCTCCGCCGCTGTGCTGGATAAGATGGGCAAGCCGCATATCGAAGCGTATCTTCACTTTGCGAAACGATATTTTGAGTATACAAAACAGATCGGCAAGGAGCAGTATCTGGTGCCGTATCTGATGTCCTCCCATCCGGGCAGTACGCTGAAGGACGCGGTGGAGCTGGCGCTCTTTTTAAAGCGGGAGAAGCTGCGCCCCGAGCAGGTGCAGGATTTCTATCCTACGCCCGGGACGATTTCGACCTGTATGTTTTACACGGGGCTGGACCCTTATACAATGGAGGCGGTCTACGTTTCGCGCACGCCGAAGGAAAAAGCGCTTCAGCGCGCGCTGCTCCAATCTTTTAATCCGAAGAATCGTACACTCGTAGAGGAAGCGCTGCGCCGCGCGGGGAGAGCTGATCTGATCGGCAATGGAGAGAAATGCCTGATCCGCGCACGGGCAGGCACAGGGAAGCCCATCGGTCGCAATAGAAACACTCAAAATCACCAAAAGGGGAGAAAGACGAATGGCCAAACGAAAGGTAAGCCGGGCGGCCCGAAAAAAGCGCGCCGCCCTTGAGGTGATCGGCGTGGTTCTGGCGCTGGTCTGCGCGTTTATCACGGTTGCGCCGCAGCTCAACCTGCCTTTTTCCGTGCCTACCTGGCAGGAGATCTTCAGCGGTGCGCAGCTCACGGAGGTTTCAGAGGCGGCGAAACAGCCGCTTTCCGTCCACTATATCGACGTTGGACAGGGAGACTCCATTCTGATCAAGGCCGAGGGGCTCAACGTACTCATCGATGCGGGCGAGAGGGGGAACGGGGAGACAATTCTCTCCTATCTCGAAGCGCAGAATGTCAAAAGCCTCGACTATGTGATTGCAACGCATCCGCATTCCGACCATATCGGCAGCATGGCGGACGTTTTGAAGAAGATTCCGGTTGACAATGTCATCATGCCGAAGCTGACGCAGAAGAATACGCCCACGACGAAAACCTATGAAAATTTCCTGCAGGCTGTCAAGGATTCCGGTGCAAAGGTGATTGCGGCCACACCGGGCGAAACCTACAGTGGGAAGCGCGCGGCGCTGACCATTCTCGGCCCCTGCCAGCAAGATGACGATCTCAACAACATGTCCGTCGTTGCACGGCTCGATTTTGGCTCCACCTCGTTTCTCTTCACTGGAGACGCGGAGACGCCGAGCGAAAACGCGATTCGAAAGAAAGGGATGGACGTGCATGCCGATGTTTTGAAAATGGGGCATCATGGCAGCCGGACGTCCTCCGGCAATGCGTTTCTCGACAAGGTCCAGCCGGCTTTCTGCGTGATTTCCTGCGGCACGGGCAACAATTATGGCCATCCGCATAAGGAAACGCTCGAAAAGCTGAAGAAGCGGGGCATCACGCCCTTCCGGACGGACCAGGACGGCACGATTGTGATCGGCAGCGACGGCAGCACCCTTTATTGCGCAACGGAAAAGTCGAAGCAGGAATTGACCGCAAAGCGGATGGCCGCGTAAATGAACGTTTAAAAAGGAGATGCATATCGGTGGAAACACTCATCATCGACCGCTTTGAAGGCGACCTTGCCGTTTGCGAACGCGAGGACTGCTCGATGGTGGCGATTGAAAAAAGCCGCTTGCCCAAAGGTGTGCGGCCCGGCAATATTCTTAAAATAGAGGATGACGGCACGATCCGCCTGGATGCGGAGGAAGAGCTTCGCCGCCGGGAGATGATTTATAAGATGCAGGAGAGTCTGTTTGAAAATTCGGACGAATAAAGAATCTAACAGTTAAAATCTGTGAAAATTTTGTCTGTTTCCCTCGAAAATGTCCTTGACTTTTTCCCGCTTGCATAGTATGATGTATCAAGTTCGGTGCTTTAACAGCAAAAAGCTTTAAAGCGCAAAACTTTAAAGTGTCATACTTGCAGCGGGAATTTGTTTTGAGGGAGATGATCCGGGTGGAAAATACTGCGGTGTGGGTGACGATTGCGGTTTATATCGTTGCAATGATGGCGATCGGCATCTATGCGGGGCGCAAATCAAAAAGCATTGCCGACTTCACGGTCGGCGGGCGCAATGCGGGCGCATGGCTTTCCGCTTTGTCTTATGGCACCGCGTATTTCAGCGCGGTCATGTTCGTCGGCTATGCGGGAGGTACGGGCCTCCAGTATGGCCTGTGGGGGATCGCGGCCGGAATCGGCAACGCGGTATTCGGCTCCTGGCTTGCGTGGCGTGTGCTTGCGCGCAGGACGCGCGACGTTTCCGCCCGTCTGAAAATCAAAACCATGCCGCAGTTTTTTGACGCCCGTTATCAGTCGAAGGCAATGAAGACCTTTGCTGCGGTAGTGATCTTCCTCTTTCTCGTTCCATATTCCGCTTCCGTTTATAAAGGGCTTGCCAGCGTAGCTGACGTATTACTCGGTATTGACGCGACGGTCTGCATGGTGATTATCGCTGTGGTGGCGATTCTGCTTTTGCTGCTCGGCGGATATGTCGCGCAGGCGCGGGCGGATTTTGTGCAGGGGATTGTGATGATGTTTGGCGTGGCGTTGCTGATCTTCTTTGTGCTGCGTTCCGATCAGGTAAACGGCTTCGAGGGCCTTGCGGCCTATGCAAAAACAGCGGCGGGGCTTCCGAAGCTGTCCGCCTCTCAGGCGGTTTCCCTGATTGCGACGGTATTGATGACGAGCTTCGGCACCTGGGGATTGCCGCAGATGATCCAGAAGTATTTCGGCATCAAGGATGACAGGCAGGCCAAGCGCGGCATCATTATCTCCACCTTTTTCGCGCTGCTCGTCGCGGGTGGCGGCTATTTTATCGGTTCGCTTTGCCATCTGTTCTTCACAAAGGAAACGATGCCTGTCCAAGACTATATCGTGCCGACGATGCTCAAGCTTGTGCGCATGCCAAGCGTCCTGCTTGGCGTGGTGCTGGTGCTACTGATCGCCGCCTCTGTTTCGACGCTGTGTTCGATCACGCTTTCCGCCAGCTCGACGCTTTCGATGGATCTGATCAAGGCACGCCTGAAGCCTACCATGATGGACAAAGGCGTTTCTGCACTGACGAAAGTACTCTGCGTCATATTTGTCATCGGCTCCTATGTGGTTGCCAATACAGATACGCCGATTCTGGATATGATGAGCTACTCCTGGGGGATCCTTTCCGGCTCCTTCCTTGCACCATATGTGGTGGCGCTGTATTGGAAGAAGATGAATCGGGCAGGCGCCTGGGCCGGGATGTGGAGCGGCTTTGTCATTGCACTGATTCCTGCCGCCAGCAAGCTGTTATCGCTGGCCGGAGTAACGGCTCCTGTCGTTGCAAAGCTTGCAGGTCTCGGGCCAGTATTCGCGGTGCTTGCAATGCTTGTGTCGCTCTTGCTTTGCTTTGTTGTCAGCGCAATCGATAACCGTATCAAACAGCCCGCGGTCAATACCTTTTTCTATAGCGGCGTTGTAGAGCAGGAATAATCGAAAATAGCCAGTCATAAAATTACAGTCACAGATTTTTCTGCGGCTGTAATTTTGGCATATCAGAGGAAAATAATTTGTCCAAAGCGCAAAGATATGCTATAATAATGTCTACTGAATAAACCGCGTTGCGGTTTATTCGCGCGGCGGTTGCCGCGCAATTTCAATGAAATGGACGAATTCATCCATTTCATTGAAATTGAGACATTGTTACAATGCGTATTTGCAATTGCCCTTTATAAAGGTCAATTGCGAAGTGCAAGGGTTTTGCCGCTTTTGCGGTAAAACCCTTGCACTGGAACAAAGCCAAATGGCATTGAAAGACAAGGCTTTCAATGCTTCCTCCTTTGTTCAGTACGCATTATAATAAACATTAATTCGCGGCTTTCTGACATTCTGCGGTTTTATCCGCTAAAATCAATTCATCAGAGGGAGCTTTTATCATGTTCTTTCAGCCAGAAATCGAAACATTGCCCCGCAAGGATCTTGAGGCACTCCAGCTCGAACGCCTGAAATGGACGGTGGATTACTGCTACCGCAACGTGCCCTTTTACACCAGAAAGCTCGATGCAGCAGGCGTAACGGCGGATAAAATCAAATCCCTTTCGGATATCCAATACATACCGCCTACCACCAAGGCCGACCTGCGCGACAATTACCCCTTCGGCCTGTTTGCCCAGCCGATGAAAAAGATTGTGCGCATCCACGCCTCCTCCGGCACGACGGGCAAGCCCACTGTTGTCGGTTATACAAAGCGTGACCTTGAGATGTGGTCGGATTGTATGGCGCGCCTGGTCATGGCTGCCGGAGCGACGGATGAGGACATTGTGCAGATTTCCTTTGGCTACGGGATGTTTACCGGCGCCCTGGGCCTGCATTACGGGCTCGAGAAGATCGGCGCCACCGTCGTTCCCAATTCCAGCGGCAATACGGAAAAAGCGCTGATGTATATGCGTGATTTTCACACCACCGCGCTGGTCTCCACCCCGTCCTATGCTTTGTATATGGCAGAGACGGCGAAGGAACTGAGCTATCCCATGAGCGATTATCATCTGCGTCTGGGCCTCTTCGGCTCTGAAGGATGCACGCCGGAGATGCGCGCTGAGGTGGAAAAGGGCTGGGGCCTGTTTGCAACCGACAATTACGGTATGAGCGAGCTTGTCGGCCCCGGCGTTTCCGGCGAATGCCGCGAGCGCGACGGCCTGCATTTCAATGAGGACTACTTTTATCCGGAAATCGTCAATTCCGAAACGCTCGAGCCTCTTGCGGCCGGGGAGACAGGCGAGCTGCTTGTCACGACGCTCTGTAAGGAGGGGCTGCCGCTCCTGCGCTACCGCACGAAGGACATCACGCGATTGAACTACGAGCCCTGCAGATGTGGACGAACAGGCGTGCGCATGGATAAGGTCAAGGGCCGCACGGACGATATGCTCAAAATCCGTGGCGTGAATGTATTCCCGTCTCAGATCGAGAGCGTGCTGGTGGGCATGGAGAAGATCGGCCCGCACTACCAGCTCGTTGTCCGCCGGGAGGGGTATGCGGACACGCTGGAGGTCAAGGTGGAGCTGGTCGACGGAAGCATTTTGGAAAGCTATAAAGAAATCGAAGAGCTGCAGAACCATATTCGTCATCGGCTGCAGACTGTGCTTGGCATCCAGTGTAAGGTGAGCATCGTCGAGCCGAAAACGCTGGAGCGTTTCCAGGGCAAGGCGAACCGGATTCTGGATTTGCGCAATCAAAAGTAATGAAAGAAATCATCATTTTACATAAAGTGGAGGATCACTATGAAAAAGCTGTTATTGGGCAATGAGGCCGTCGCGCGCGGCTTGTATGAGGCTGGGTGCCGGATTGCTTCGAGCTATCCGGGCACGCCAAGCACGGAAATCACCGAATATGCCGCGAAATATGACGACATCTACTGCGAATGGGCGCCGAATGAAAAGGTGGCGATGGAGGTCGCCTGCGGCGCTTCGATTGCGGGCGCGCGCTCCTTCTGCGCGATGAAGCATGTCGGCCTGAACGTCGCGTGCGACCCGCTGTTTACAGCATCCTATACGGGCGTCAACGCCGGCATGGTGATCGCGGTCGCGGACGATCCGGGTATGCATTCCTCGCAGAACGAGCAGGATTCCCGCCATCATGCGCAGGCCTCCAAGACGATGATGCTCGAGCCCTCCGATTCGGCGGAATGCCTTGCCTATACGAAATTGGCCTATGAGCTCTCCGAGCAGTTTGACACGCCGGTGATCCTGCGGCTCTCCACACGCATTTCCCATTCGCGCAGCCTGGCAGAGATTGCCGAACGTGTGGACAACGGCGTAAAGGAATATGTAAAGGACCCGCAGAAATATGTCATGATGCCCGCCATGGCCAAGGGCCGCCATGCGGTCGTGGAAGAGCGCTGCAAGGCGGAGACGGCCTGGGCGGAAACGGCCCCCATCAATACAGTGGAATATCACGATACCTCCATCGGCGTCATTGCCGCCGGCATTTCCTATCAATATGCAAAAGAAGCGCTGGGCGACCGCGTATCCTATCTGAAGCTCGGCTGCGTCTATCCGCTGCCCGTGGAGCGGATCAAGGATTTTGCGTCGCAATGTGATCAGGTGTATGTCATTGAGCAGCTCGACGACTTTATCGAAACGCACTGCCGTAAAATTGGCGTGGATGTCATTGGCAAGGAGGCCTTTACCCTCTGCGGGGAGTATTCACAGGCGATGATTGCGAAGGCCATCTTCGGCGAGGAGAAGAAATCGCTTCAGGCGGACGTTGCCATTCCGGGCCGGCCTCCCGTGCTGTGCGCGGGCTGCCCGCACCGCGGCCTGTTCTATGCGCTGAAAAAGCTAAAGGTCACTGTCAGCGGCGATATCGGCTGCTACACGCTCGGCGCGCTGGCGCCTCTTGGCATGATGGATACCTGCATCTGCATGGGTGCTTCCGTTTCCGCCCTGCATGGTCACAACAAGGCGCGCGCAGGCTCCAATCATCATTCCGTTGCGGTGATCGGCGATTCCACCTTCATCCACTCCGGCGTGACGGGCCTGATCGATATTGCCTACAATCAGGGCAATTCCACGGTTGTGATTCTCGATAACAGCATCACCGGCATGACCGGCCACCAGCAGAACCCGACCACAGGTTATACGATCAAGGGCGATCCGACGGCCGCCGTCAGCCTGGAGGCGCTGTGCAAGGCGGTCGGCATCAACCGGGTGGCAGTGGTTGACCCTTACGACCTGAAGCAGACGGAGGAAGTCATCCGGCAGGAGCTGGAGGCCGACGAGCCCTCCGTCGTGATTTCCCGCCGCCCCTGCGCACTGCTGAAATATGTCAAGCGTAATCCGCCGCTCCATGTTGACCGCGACAAATGCACCTCCTGCAAAATGTGCATGCGCATCGGCTGCCCGGCCATCAGCATCAAAGAGGGGAAGGCGAATATCGACTTTACGCAGTGCGTCGGATGTGACGTGTGCACGCAGCTTTGCAAATTTGGCGCGATCCAGCATAAGGAGGGCTAATCAATGGCAGTCAAAAGTATCATGATCGTCGGCGTCGGCGGACAGGGGACGCTGCTTGCCAGCCGCCTGCTCGGCAGCGCGCTGCTGAGCAAAGGATATGATGTGAAAGTATCTGAAGTGCATGGCATGAGCCAGCGCGGCGGTTCCGTCGTCACCTATGTGAAATATGGGGATCAGGTGTATTCTCCCACAGTCGAAAAGGGTGAGGCGGATTACATCCTCGCCTTTGAGCAGCTGGAAGCGGCCCGCTGGCTGCCTTATCTCAAGCCGGAGGGGAAGCTGATCGTCAACATTCAGCAGATTGACCCAATGCCCGTCGTCATCGGCGCGGCAGAGTATCCGCAGGGCGTGCTGGAAGCGCTTAAGGCCAGCGGAGCGGATATCACGGCGCTCGACGCGCTTGCCATCGCAATGGATGCGGGCTCCTCCAAGGCGGTCAACGTGGTGCTCATGGGCGTTTTGGCGCAGCATATGGATCTCAGCCGGGATGTGTGGGACCGGGCGCTGGAAGAGACCGTCCCGCCGAAGTTTTTGGAAATGAACAAGCTGGCGTTTTCCATGGGCTATGATTACGGCGCATAAAGCGGAAAGGAATGAATACAAGATGGATCACTATTTCAATCCGGAAATCGAAACCGCCTCGCGCGAATATCTGTGGGCGCTTCAGTCCGCAAGGCTGATTCAAATGGTACATAACGCATACAATCATGTGCCGTTTTACAAACAGAAATTCAATGAGATTGGCCTGCTGCCGGGAGATATCAAAACGATCGACGATATCGTAAAGCTTCCCTTTACCGTCAAGCAGGACCTGCGGGATAATTATCCCTTTGGCCTGTTCGCTGTTCCCAAGGATCAACTGGTGCGCATTCATGCGTCTTCCGGTACAACGGGAAAGCAGACGGTCGTCGGCTACACGCAGCATGATATCGACGTGTGGGCCGAAGGCGCGGCGCGCGCATTGACGGCGGCCGGCGCAACCAAAACGGATGCTGTCCATATATCCTACGGCTACGGCCTCTTTACGGGCGGCTTAGGGCTTCACTACGGCGCAGAGAAGATGGGCGCCACCGCAATTCCGGTTTCCTCCGGCAATACGAAGCGCCAGGTGCAGATCCTGCAGGATTTCGGTTCCGACATTTTGTGCTGCACGCCTTCCTATGCGATGTTCATCGGCGAGACGGTCAATCGGATGGGTATTGATCCTACGACCCTTCGCCTGCGCGCTGGCCTGTTCGGCGCGGAACCATGGTCGGAAAACATGCGCCGTCAGATTGAAAAATCTCTGGCCATTAAGGCGTATGATATCTACGGCCTTTCTGAGATCGCAGGCCCCGGCGTCTCCTATGAATGCCGGATGCAGACGGGGCTTCATGTCTGCGAGGATTATTTCTATCCGGAGGTCGTCGATCCGGACACCCTTCAGCCTGTACCAGACGGGACGTACGGCGAGCTGGTCTTCACCTGCATCGGTAAGGAAGCGCTCCCACTGGTGCGCTACCGTACGCGTGATATCTGTGCGATCAGCCATGAGAAGTGCGAATGCGGCAGGACGCTTGTCAAAATGGCAAAGCCCAGGGGCCGTTCGGACGATATGCTGATTATCCGCGGCGTCAACGTCTTCCCATCTCAGGTGGAACATGTTATACTGGAACTGGGTATGGAGCCGAATTACCAGATTGTCGTTACAAGGGAAAACAATCTCGACGTGATGGAAGTTTATATCGAGATGTCCGAGAAGATGTTCTCCGACTCTGTGCGCAGGATCGAGGAAACGGAGTCGCGCATCAAGACCGCGATGCAGACGACGCTGGGCGTTTCCGCAGTGATCCATCTGGTGGAGCCGCAGTCCATTCCGCGCTCCGAAGGCAAAGCGGTGCGTGTGATTGATAAACGAGTGATTGATTAAGGATAGAAAGGTGGGTTTGATATGCCAATCAAGCAGATTTCCATTTTTGTGGAGAACAAGCCCGGCCGGCTGGCCGATATCACCTCTCTGGTCGCGGAAAAGGGGATCGATATCCGCGCGCTTTCCATTGCGGACACGACAGACTATGGAATCCTCCGCCTGATCGTCAACGACCCGGAGAAAGCGGAAGCAGTGCTCAAAGAGAGCGGTCTGACCGTATCCATAACGAACGTGCTCGGCATCGGCATCCCGGATGAGCCGGGCGGATTTTCCCGGGCAATCCGTGTGCTGGCGGATGCAGGCATCAGCGTGGAATATGCCTATGCGTTCATCACGCCGGAGGTCGGCGCGGCATATGTGATCATCCGCGTGGAAAATAACGAGGAAGCGGCGGCGGTGCTGACGAAGGCCGGCATTAAGCTGATTGAGCAGGGAGAAATCTTCTCCTGAAAATGGTAATCATCAAACGGGAACCGCATCAATTGATACGATGCGGTTCCCGTTTGATTTTGAGCTAGAAGTGAGGAAAAGTTTAGTTATCATATCTGCTCAATGGAGGAGCTTTGTTTTACGGCCTCAAGACACACCCAGACACTTGTTTTGTTTATAGTTAGCAGGAGGTCTTTCTATATCAATATCTATTTCTTTGAGGCAGGGCAGGGCAAAGCTAAATTGAACAATGTGTCTTTTATTATTCCGTATACAGAGTTCCATCAACGATATGTACAATTCTATCGCATTGTTTCGCCACTCGCTCATCATGTGTAACGATAATCACTGTTTTTCCCTGTTTGTGGATCTGCTTGAATAAGTCCATGATATCTTGCCCAGTTTGTGAATCCAGTGAACCGGTAGGTTCGTCCGCTAAGATGATTTCCGGTTCGTTGATGAGCACCCGCGCAATTGCTACCCGCTGTCTTTGTCCACCTGACATTGTACAACAGAGTTGTTTTTTTAGTGAGGAGATATTCAATTCTTTCATAACAGAGTCGACAGCCTGTTTTGCATTGATTTTCTTTTTGCTGTATGCGAGAGGCAATGTAATATTTTTTTCGGCTGTATAATGTTCAATGAGCGCGAAGTCCTGTACGATAAACCCAAAATATTCATTTCTTAAGTTTGCGTTTTTCTTCGTGGATAAACTTTGGATTGATACGTCGTTTAGCAGATACGTTCCCCCGGATGGCGATTCAAGGCATCCAATAATGTTTAAAAGGGTTGATTTTCCGGAGCCTGAGGGGCCCATGACAGCCAACAATTCACCCTTTGAAATATCCAAAGATAGGTCATGCAGCGCAATTGTTTTGGCGCCACCGGCGCCAAAAGTTTTTGAAATATTGAATAATGAGATCATGTGTTTATTCCTTTCTGATGGCACTGTTCAAATCCAGATGTATGAGCCGGATACAGGGGACGAATGAAATAACCATCCCCAAAACCAGTATGAACAGCGTTGTTAGCAAAAATATTCGTAAATCTTTTCCAATTGCAAAGGAAATCAAAATGGATATAGCTAAAGGAATAAAAACTTGGGCAAGGATGCGTATGAGGATATCCTTCATTGTTGCGCCATACATAATGTGAATCAAAAATTCCCTTTTATGACAGTCTATATATTCTAATATACTCGAAACCAAACCTAAAACAGAAACACTCAGGAGCAAAATGAGAATGGTTGTTGCAAGTTCAATAAAGAATTCATTTTCTTCTGTGATATTTTCTAATTGATCAGAAAAGCTTTCAAACGCAAAAGTAAACAAACCCAATTCATATGACTTGTTTTGAATTTCCTGAAAAACAGTATCTTTGTTTGTCAAAATGACTGTGGAATTAATCGCCATGTCAAGATCTGAAAAGTCACTGTTTGCGTGAATATTGACCGGACAAAGAATGCTTTCGTCCAAAGAAATGATTTCGTTGGAAGCCTTTGGGTTTAAATAGAATGACCCTTCTTTCAAATAATCCATTACCTCATATTTATCATTTATGATATCTCCTATTTGATAGGTCTGTTTGAAGTGATGGCCCAGTATAACTGGCAGATAGCCCCGAGGCGTGTTGTTAGAAAACAAGTTGTAACCGCCTTCGGCCTCAAGGCGGAAGGTATTCCAGAAAGAGGTGTCTGCATAGAAAAACGTTGTTGGTGACGCATTTCCCTGTAAGTTCTCCTGATACTGGTAAAAGGTGTATGCTTGAAAGCCGGGATTTTGCATAATATAGTTATATAACTGATACATGCGATTCCCTGCATCAGGGGTAGAGGATATATTTGTTTCAAAATAAGTTTCGTCTGTGATATCTTTTAAATAATAGAGCTGCTCATAATGGTTGAGCGCTTCTATTTTTTGTTTATACTCCTGCATATGGAATAGTAATAAAAAAATGATCGTAAAAAGGAGTGTTGCCGCAAGCAATTGTAGAAACATGCCGAGGTAATGAAGCGGTTTTTCTTTGAGATCATCCCAGATGAAATGCCATCGCATTGCTGCGCCACCTCTCATTTCATTCTATATTCGCAGAATCATCTTGCGCGCGTGTATCATAATACTGATCAGGCTGATGCCTCCCAAAGCCAATGCGATTAACCAGGCACATGCCAGTGAGATGGGCGACACCGAAAAAGATAGATATTGAAAGGGATGGAAGAAACGGCTGAATATGATGGCAAGTATACTGCCAACAGCGAGAGAGCAGAGAAACGCGCTGCTGTAGTCTTTCGCGACTGCGGATAAAAGACGGCTTTTTTCCGCCCCTACCAAATATCTGACAAACAGCTCTTTCCTCTTATGTGCAAGCCAATTCCGATTCAGACTTGCTATGTTCAGCATGAGGAGAAGTGTCAAAAGAGCGGTTCCCACCAATAGCATTTGCTTATCCTCAGATTGCTGCAATTGTGTCAGTGGATTTGCCGTTGCATTTTTTAATTCTGAAATTTGAGTAGTTGGGGAACATGCATGAATGTAAGTACATAAATTTTGAAAGAGTTCCGGAGTGGATTTTCCCGCATCCAATACAAAGGTTCCAGTAACAGGAAGTGATGATCCATTTGAAAGGACAGCTTTCAAATTCAGGATATATTCGTAGATATCCTGAAGGGCATCATCTGAAAATCGATTTACCTGATATGAGTGCTGGTTATAATAAAAGAAAAAAGCACCTTGTTTTCTAACACAATCTGTTTTCCGTCCCTTGCTTAAAACGGCTTCATTTGTTATGTCAGCTGTGAGGAAAGAATATATATTCCCATTTTCTGTTTTGATCTTTATAGGCGTGCTGGAATAAACTTCTAAAGTTTTTGAAAAAGGTTGGTTATGCGTCATCAGGAAACCCTGCGGTTGACGTTCCATCCAAAGGAGCAAATCACCATTTGTTACAAAAGAATTATCATTGTTCTCAATTTTAAAGAGGATGCTGTCCGAAGTCCCGAAAGGATATTGCTGATTGAGCTTTGTTTGATTAAAGAATAATATAGAAGATGCCAAAACGATAAAAAAAGAAAATACTGTAAAAAAAAGCAACAATAATTTGGAGGTATGCAGCCAATGTCTCATAAGCTCTCCCGCTTCTTAATAGGCCGCGGTGCGTGCGGATATTGCATGCACCGCAGCCTGGAATTTAATGATAAGGATGCTGTTTTTTAATATTGCGGCCAACAGTATTCAATCCTCAATTAGTTCATGTTTACTATTCTCAGATACTTTTAAATGCTATAATAATTATATATATCTATATTGATAATATCAATCGTAAATAAGGAAATATTTGCATTTAGATGGGTTCCGTGTGTTCGCTGCCTTCAGAATTCTTCTTGTCTGGTTTCATCTGCCCTATGTAATGAAGTTCAACGAGGAGTATACCGGAAAAAATGCCCGAATGATAGGCGTTAAAAGCGTAGACGGAATGACACAGGCTGAATACCGCAAGTCCGCAATCGACAAGGTTCGCCAGCTATCCATTGACGTCGGTATTCCGCAGACGCTGAAGAAGATCGGCGTAAAGGAAGCGGAGCTCGACGCGATCGCGGACGTCTGCACAGGCGGCAACCCGCGGCCCCGCACGAAAGAGCTTGTCCTCGGCGTTTATAAGACTATCTTTGGTGCATAAGATTTAGTCTCAGATTGGATAACATAAGAATATTATATACGATGCTGTAATCATTCTCCGGATCAATTTGGACAAAATACGGCAGAAACATGGTGCCCGGTTGGCATAAAAATCGCCGCCAAATTTATTTAATTTGTTTATAAATAATCATATCAGATTCACACTATTTATTAAATATCAATTAAAATGAATTCTGTTTCCTCGATTTCGATAAACAATAAAAAATCGGGTTATCCTAATATATACAAAGAGACAAACGGAATCGTTTGGAAAGGCGGTATGAAAAATGGATCAGGAAAGAATTGAATCCGTCATGGGCAGGCAGATTTTTGACTCGCGTGGCAACCCTACTGTTGAAGCCTGCGTGACCCTGCGGGACGGTACGCAGGCCTGCGCGAGCGTCCCTTCCGGCGCTTCGACCGGCATGTATGAAGCCTGTGAATTGCGCGACGGCGATGAGGCCTTCGGCGGGAAAGGCGTTCAGAAGGCGGTCGACAATATTAATGCTCACATTTCCGGCGCGCTCAACGATATGCTGGTAACGAATCAGCAGGCGATCGATATGGCAATGTGCGCGATTGACGGGACGGAGAATAAATCACGGCTGGGTGCAAACGCGATTCTCGCGGTCTCCCTCGCATGCGCCAAAGCGGCGGCCAGATTCTGCGGCATGCCGTTTTATCGCTATCTGGGCGGTGTCAACGCAGTTACGCTCCCCGTGCCGATGCTCAATATCCTTAACGGCGGCGCGCACGCAAGCAACAACATGGATATCCAGGAGTTTATGATTTTTCCCGTCGGCGCCGAGTCGTTTTCGCAGGCGATGCGCATGGCGGTCGAAACCTACGCAGAGCTGGGCAAAACGCTAAAAAAGCGCGGCCTTTCCACAACAGTAGGGGATGAAGGCGGCTATGCGCCGGATCTGGAGAGCGACCGGCAGGCACTGGAGCTGCTGCTGGAAGCAGTGGAGCGGGCAGGCTATCGCCCGGGCGAAGATGTACGAATCGCGCTGGACGCCGCGGCCAGCGAATGGAAAACAGAAGACGGCTATTTGATGCCGAAAAGCGGGCAGCGATTGACCACACAGGAGGTGATCTCCCATTTTAAAAAGCTGGCGCAGGAGTATCCGATCCAGTCGATTGAAGATCCGCTTGCCGAAGAGGATTACGACGGCTTTGCCGAAATTACGCAGCAGATCGGGGAACAGGTGCAGATCGTGGGGGACGATCTGTTTGTCACGAATCCGAGACGTTTGCGGGAAGGAATCGCGCAGGGCTGTGCAAATGCGATTCTTATCAAGCCGAATCAGATCGGGACGCTCAGTGAGACGATGGAGGCCGTGCGCCTTGCGAAAGCATACGGATACGGCACGATCCTTTCTCACAGAAGCGGTGAGACAGAGGATACCTCCATTGCGGATATCGCCGTGGCACTGAATGCCGGGCAGATCAAAACCGGTGCGCCCGCACGGACGGATCGCGTCTGCAAGTATAACCGCCTGCTGGAAATCGAGCGTCAGCTGGATAAAATAGAACATTTTGGAATTCGAAATTAAAGAAAGGGAGCGCCCGTGCGATCAGATGCGGACGCTCCTTTTTGATCATGGTTTATTTTCCAAATACACGGTAAAGGACATAGACGGTGATTGCAACGGCAACACCAAGCACGCCATAGCCGAAATCCCACCACATCTCTTTGGTGATCAAATCAAAGCCCTTAGTGGATTGGCTCTTGCCGACGAGATCCGCAAAATCGTACATTTCCGTCGTGAAATCATTGAGGTTGTTTTCATCCAGCGTGATCAGACGGACACCCTGCGATACGCCGTCCTTATAGGTCTTGAAACCGACTGCGCGCGTATGGACGAGGCGGATGCCATCTACCGTGCCGGTAAAATCATTGATGTGGTCGTGCCCGAAAACCGCACCCAGGATATCACCCTGCTTAACCCAGCTTGCGAACTCTCCATTATTGATATTGGGCGGGCAGGGACCCTCCCTGAGCTCTCCGGTCGTATTGGCGGGATCTTTGATCTTCCAGAAACGGTTGGAGTAAATATCGTGCCCTTTGACGCGGCCCTTTCCGGGCAGCAGAACAGGCTCTAAAAGGTCGTAGGCTTCCGGCACCGTGATATGCTGGAAAAGGATCGACGGCATCGGCGCGCCGCCGTTTTGCGCCTTCAAAGCGTTGCTCGTCTGCTCATACCATTCGATCTGATCGTCCTGTACATAGGCATAGCCGCCCTCTTCGGCATAGTCGCCGGAATCGATGAACCAGAGATTGAAAACGTCCCTGGTACCCGCGCTGTTTTGAATCAGCAGATGATAGTTCCCGCAGCCGGAAATATCCTCTGGACCCGTCACCATACGGCAATTGTCGTATTCCTGATAGATCTTGACCTGCTCTTCTTTTGATACACCGCTGTATTCCACATCGTGATTGCCAAAAACCACAGCAAGCGGGATATTCTTTGCTGCAACGGGGCTTACGATCTTATGGATCGTTGCCCGCTGGCCCTCCTGCCCGCCGGCTGTGGCGTTGTCGCCGTTGAAGACGACAAGGTCAGGCTTCAGCTCTTCAATTGCATTTGTAAGGAGTGCCATCGCATCGGCCGACTTTGCGTCATTCTTTTCATCCTCATGGATATCGGTCGCAACAAGAATTTTGAATTTACCGTCCTTGTTGAAGCGGAGCGGTTCCTTTGCGCCGGATGCAGCGCCCGCCGCCAGAGGCAGACAGGCGAGGGTCAGCGTCACCGTCAGGAACAAAGCCAGAATCTTACGGATTTTTTTCATTTTCTACCTTCCCTTTCGTCCTTTGTGTTTTTATTGGATCAGTCCGCTGGAATAGCGTCTTTGCCCACCAGTTGACTGAAATCAAGCATTTGAGTCTCAAAATACGGGAGCGGATCCTCAAAAAGCGTAATCATTCTAAGGCCGCGCTCCGCGCCATAGGTCGTAAAACCGGCCCCGCGTGTCTGGATCAGGCGGATTGTGCCGATTTTGCCGTCAAAATCGTTGACATGATCATGCCCAAAAAAGGCGGCGATGATATCGCCCTGCCGCAGCCAGCTTGCAAACTGGCCGCCGCCGCGGTCAGGAGGGCAAGGGCCTTCTCCCAGTGCCCCTGCTGTATGTAGCGGGTCGGCAAGCACATAAAAGCGATCGGACCAGCGGCTGTGTCCTTGAACCGCACCCGGCGTTTCAGGCGTTACCTGTTTGAGTAGGCCGTATTCCTCCGGTACAGGGATATGCTGAAAAAGAAAGGCGGGGAGGGGGAGGCCGCTGTTTTTCTCCCGCAGGCGGTTGCTTTCCCGTTCGTACCAATCAATCTGGTCATCCTGCACGCGCGCGTAGCCGCCCTCTTCGGCATAGTCGCCGGAGTCGAGAAACCAAAGGCAGAAGATCGCTTTTTCATGGTTTCTATCCAAAACCCGCAGGCAGTAATTTCCACAGCCCGCAACGCCGTCCTCTCCCGCGTCGGCAAGGCAGAGCGGATATTCCTGATAGATTTTCAACTGTTTTTCACGGCATATGCCCTTCTCCGCGTCATGGTTTCCAAATACCACAGCCAGCGGAAGCTGCCGTTCCGCTATGGGGGACACAATCATTCGTATGATCCGTTTTGCGCGGTCTTCCGTAATCTCATCCCAATTTCCTGCGATGTTGTCGCCGTTAAAGATAACCAGATCCGGTTTGAAGGCATCCGCACCGGAAGACAGCAGGCGCAGAAGCGCATCGCATTTCGGCTGGACGATCTCGAGAGGGTCGTCGTCCATTTCCGGTACAATCGCATGCAAATCTGTGGCGAGTAGAATTCGAAACGTTCCGTCCGGCCGGAAGCAAAGCGTTTTTTCAGAATCCATGCGTCTCCTCTTTTCCCACAACAGGGCAATTGAAAAGCTGTTGCAATTCTTCCATTGTGCAAATATGTGTACGGCTGCAGGCATTGCAGGCCGATGCGCATTGTGCTGCTGTTTCTTCATCCAATCCGCTGCAAACCACCAAAACACCGCTGCATTGCCTGCGGCCGAGCAGCTCAGCCCGCAATTGCGCGGCATAAATCTGACTGACCGCATCGTCACCGGCGGCGGAAGACGGAATCAGCAGCAGATATTCCTGCTTTCCGGAGCGGGCTATCACTCGGAACAAAAGGGAATAGATTAATACCGCAAGCCCCAAAAGCGTAAAGAACAATAAGATAATCCAGCAAATAATCTCCCATACCATCCTCAACGACCATCCTTTCATTATAAAAGGGGGACGTTTTATCCGGTTGTCTATGCGCGAAAGGACAAAACTTCCGCCTCTCTGTCATCCTATGCAGGATTTGTGAGAAGCGTTTATCGCCCGAAACGCTCTTTGCGGATTTTCAGCGCCGCGCGGGGATTGTTGCAGGTGACAAGCGGATTTTTCACAAAGAAATGTTCCATTCTGCATCTCCGGTTCCGCGCATGATATTTTGATAAAAGCCTGTGTTTATTAAGGATTAAAAAAATACCGCGCGTTGCCAATCGAATCAACTGCTGCCGCGCGGCATTCTAGCAAAAAATGCGACCAGACCTGTAAGCCGAGTTCTGTCATTGAAGGCAGCCATCTATCTAGGCGCAGCGTTGCCGCTGCGCTCAAGCCACCTGTCGGAGAATGCGCCGAGCAAGCGTGTCTCTCCAGTCGGTGTTGCTCCGGATAGGGTTTGCAGAGCCGTGCGGTTCCCCGCACGCTGGTGAGCTCTTACCTCGCCTTTCCACCCTTACCGGCGAAGCCGGCGGTATATCTCTGTTGCACTTTCCCTGAGGTCGCCCTCGGCGGCCGTTAGCCGTTATCCTGCTCTATGGGGCCCGGACTTTCCTCACGCATAAAGCGTGCGGCTGCCCAGTCTGCTCGCATCATATATTGTAGAGGAAAAAATAAATTTTGTCAATCTCTATTAGAGAAGATAACAAAAATCAAGACGAATTTACAAAGCTGTTTCGTAATAATACCCAAAAGAAAAACGGCAGACCGCATATACAGCCTGCCGTCCGATTGATTCATTCATGCAAAGATCTTCCGAATCGCATCCACCGTCATGTCTGCATCCGCTTTCACAACCAGAAGGGAGATATCCACCTCCGATGTTGTGATCATCCGGATATCCGCGTTCACTTTGGACACGGCAGAAAACACCTTGGCGGCAATCCCGGGCGTTCCGCGCATCTCTTCTCCAAAAATCGAGATTTTGCAGTTCCCGGAGCTGACGTTGAGCTTTAGCTCCGGATTCAATTCTCTGAGCTTTGCCGAGATCCCGAGGACCTTTCCAAAATCCTCGCCGCTAACCGTAAAGGATAGAGAAGGGACAGAGCCGTGCGGCGGGGTCTGGGAGATCATATCGACGTCAATCCCCGCGTCGGAAATCATCTGAAAGATCTGAGATACCAGAGCAATGTCGGCGGGGGAATCCTGTAACGAGATCAGCGTAACGTCATCCTTCAGGGTAATGCTTTGAATTCCGTTCATATCATTCGCTCTCCTTTATTTGGCATTGACAAAGTCCCGCATCGCATAGAGCCCGGCGGGCTGGCTGCGCAGGAACAATGCTGCATTGACGGAACCAACTGCGAATATTTCCTTGGAGCGGGCGCTGTGGCTAATGGAAATCAGTTCATCCCGCCCGGCAAAGAGAACTTCGTGCTCGCCGACGATTGTGCCGCCACGGACAGCGTGAATGCCAATTTCGTTCTTATCGCGTTTCGCGCGTTTGGAATGGCGGTCGAACTCATAATGCGGCTTTTGCCTTAATTCTCCGGAAATCGCATCCGCCAGCATCAGGGCAGTGCCGCTTGGCGCATCGATCTTCTGATTGTGATGTTTTTCGATGATCTCGATATCAAACGAATCGCCCAGCACCCGCGCCGCTTTTTGGGCGAGCTCTGTCAAAAGGCTAACGCCGATCGACATGTTGGCGGAAAAGAAAACCGGCACTTCTTTGGCCGCTTCATGGATGGAAGCGACCTGCTGCTCGTTTAAGCCTGTTGTGGCGATGACCGTCGGCGTATGATGAGAGACAGCGTAGGAAAGAATCCCTTCCAACGCGGATGGATGAGAAAAATCGATGATCACATCTGCCTTCCCGTCAAACTGAGCCGCGGCACCAAACACTGGAAACGCAGCGTCCTCCATACCTGCCGGATCGATTCCCGCAACGATTTCACAGTCCTCACGGTCGGCGATACAGGAGGCGATGACACGCCCCATCTTTCCGCCGCAGCCGCTTAAAAGAATCTTTGTCATGGATAGGACCATCCTTTTTTTAACTTCCTGAACATGATGAGCAGTGAGAAATCCGATTACTTGACCAACCCGTGCTTTGCAAGCGTAACACGCAGCTGTGCGCGCGCGGCTTCGGACAGGGGAGCCAGCGGCATACGGCATGCGCCGACCTCCCATCCCATCATGACGAGCGCTTCTTTGGCCGGGATCGGATTGACGTCAATGAACAGATCGTTGCACAGATCGAGGTATTCGATCTGCAAATCCCGGCTGCCCTGTGCGTCCCCTGCGAGATACTTGGCAGCGATGTCATGCGCAACACGGGGCGCGACGTTTGCAAGAACGGAAATGACGCCTTTCGCGCCGAGGGACATGAAGGAAGTGATCTGATCGTCGTTGCCGGAGTAAATATTCAGGTCATCCCCGCAGAGCGCAACAGTTTTAGCCAGAGCGGAAATATCGCCGTTTGCCTCCTTTGCACCCACGATCAGCGGATGCCTGGCAAGCTCGCGGTATGTTTCCGGCTTGATATTGAGGCCCGTACGGCTTGGAACGTTGTAGGTGATGATCGGCGTGTGGACATGATCGGCGATATAGGTATAATGCCGGATCAGGCCCGCCTGGGAGGTTTTATTGTAATAGGGGGTGACGACGAGCAGGCCGTCGACTCCGGCCTTCTCCGCTTCGTTGGAGAGGTAAACGGCGTAGGCCGTATCGTTGCTGCCCGTACCGGCAATCACCGGCACGCGGTGCGCCGTGTGGTCAACCGCGAACTGGATTGCACCCGCATGCTCCTCGTGCGTGAGGGTAGAGCCCTCACCAGTGGTTCCGCAGATAATGATGGCGTCCGTGCCGTTCTCAATCTGGAAATCAATGAGCTTACCGAGAAGCGGATAATTTACTTCATTGTTTTCTGTAAACGGCGTAACGATCGCCACGCCGGAACCGGTGAAAATTGGTTGCTTACTCATAATAGGATGCCTCCTAAATCAATCAAGATAACCTTCTGCCGCCAGAAGCTCTGCCATCAGCACCGCACCGCCTGCAGCACCGCGCAGTGTGTTGTGGGACAGGCAGACGAATTTATAATCGTACTGTGTATCCTCGCGCAGGCGGCCGATGGAAACTGCCATACCGCCTTCCAGATCGCGCTGGAGCTTCGTCTGGGGCAGATTGTCCTCCGTGAAATAGTGCAGGAACTGCTTGGGCGCGCTGGGCAGGTTCAGCTCCTGCGCACGGCCGGAGA
Source organism: uncultured Oscillospiraceae bacterium (assembly GCA_900549825.1). Lineage (GTDB taxonomy): Bacteria > Bacillota > Clostridia > Oscillospirales > Acutalibacteraceae > Fimivicinus. The sequence goes on from URQB01000004.1 coordinate 51,863, forward strand.
AATTCGCCCAGATCTCAATCATTTCTTCCTTGCTGGGCTTGTTTTTGAAATCCACAAAGACCGCGCCCATATGACCGTCAGAGACGGGGACGCGCAGACACTGCGCCGTGAAGGAGGGCTCGGTTGCTGGGACGATCTCATCGCCCACGATCTTGCCCCAGAGCTTGAGTGGCTCGCGCTCGGATTTCTCCTCCTCGCCGCCGATGTAGGGGATGACGTTGTCGATGATCTCCGGGCAGTTTTCGAGCGTCTTGCCCGCGCCGGAAATCGCCTGATACGTACAGACCAGCACGCGTTCAATGCCGAATTTCGACAGCGGGAACAGCGCAGGAACATAGCTCTGCAGGGAGCAGTTGGATTTGACGGCGATGAAGCCGCGCTTTGTGCCAAGGCGCCTGCGCTGCGCCGGGATAATGGCAGCGTGATCCGCGTTGAGCTCCGGCACGATCATCGGCACGTCCTTTGTGAAGCGGTGGGCGCTGTTGTTGGAGATGACCGGACATTCCGCCTTCGCATACGCCTCTTCCAGCGCACGAATCTCATCCTTTTTCATATCGACTGCGCAGAAAACGAAATCAACTTCCTTCGCAATCGCCTCGATATTGGCCGTTGCATCCCTGATGATCATATCCTCCATGGATTTGGGCATCGGCTTCTTCATGCACCATCTTGCGCCCACGGCGTCTTTATAAGTACGGCCGGCCGAACGCGGGCTGGCCGCGAGGACTTTGACGTTGAACCACGGATGGTTCTCCAGCAGCGTTGCAAAGCGCTGGCCGACCATTCCCGTTGCGCCGATGATGCCGACGTTAAACTGTTTCATTTCACAAAACCCCTTTTATGTTATGACTGAATATGAAAAAAACCGGTTGTCAACCGGTCATCATTGCAATATAATAGAGAAGCTGGCGCGCAAAAAGCTTTGCGCGGATAGCACTCCATCACATGCATGATGACAGATGCAGGGCTCTTCGCCGTGCAGCCAGCGAAACGGTTTGCCAAACATCCGCCGCGCTTCGGCGTCTTTTCCTTTCGCACAGCGGTCATAAGCTTTTTGGCAGCCTAACGCTGGTTACTGATAAACGACGCGCCTCTATCCATAAGTCATAATAAAATTTGTATTCATCATACCATTACAGGCGCGTGAAGTCAAACCCTTTTCTTGGAGAAAAGCCGATTTCCACGAGGTTTTTTTGAGCTATTTTCTTCCATTGGAACAATGCATAAATTGCCGCTCTTTTTCGTGAAATCATCATGCAGAAATGCCTGTTAAAGACAGTATATGTTGGAACGGTCAGGGACGATACGGGGCAAGCCCGCATTTCATTTGATGTAAAGAGGATGGGAGATTCACTGCATTTCGCCGCTTAATACGAAACTGGCGCCTCACGTTTAGAAAGGATTGTAAATGAGTTGAAAAAAAATGACTTTTATTATGAACTGCCTGAGGAATTGATTGCACAGCATCCGATTGAGCCGCGCGACAGTGCCCGCCTGATGACGCTGAATCGCCAGACAGGGGAAACCGGCCACCGGCATTTTTATGATATCGTGGACCTCCTGCAACCAGGCGACTGCCTGATCCTGAATAATACGCGTGTACTGCCCGCCCGCCTCTACGGCACGAAAGAGGATACCGGCGCCCGCGTGGAATTTTTGCTGCTGACGCACCGGGAGGGTGATCTCTGGGAGGTGATTACCGGCCCCGGGAAGCGGGCGAAGCAGGGTGCCCGTTTCTCTTTTGGGGATGGAATCCTGCATGCTGAGATCATGGAAGTTTTGCCGGACGGCAACAGGCTGGCGCAGTTTTCCTATGAGGGAAACAATTTTTATGAGATTCTTGACCAGATCGGCCAGATGCCGCTGCCGCACTATATCACGGCGGAGCTGGAGGATAAAGAGCAGTATCAAACCGTCTATTCCAAGGAACTGGGGTCTGCCGCCGCGCCGACGGCCGGCCTGCATTTTACGGATGAGCTTCTCGACCGGCTGCGTGCAAAGGGGATCGGGATCGGCTTTTTGACGCTGCATGTCGGGATCGGTACCTTTCGGCCCGTAAAAGCGGAGAATATCGAAGATCACCACATGCATTCCGAGCACTATTGGATGCCGGAGGAAACGGCGGAGCTGGTCAACGATACAAAAAAGCAGGGAGGACGAGTCGTCGCGGTGGGAACGACCTGCTGCCGGACGCTGGAAAGCATTGCGCGTGATCACGGCGGGGCAATCTGCGCATGCAGCGGCTGGACGGATATTTTCATTTATCCCGGCTTTGAGTTCAAATGTATAGATGGTCTGATTACAAATTTTCACCTGCCGGAAAGCACATTGATTATGCTGGTTTCCGCTTTCTGCGGGTATGAACATACGATGGACGCATACAGGGTCGCCGTGCAGGAAAAATACCGGTTTTTCAGCTTCGGAGACGCCATGCTGGCGTTGTGAAATTCATCCTTATCGGCACGCAACGGAATTGCAAATGGGAAAGGAAGATCCTATGTTAAAAATCCTCTCGCAGGAAAAAAACGCACGGCGCTGTGAATTCCCCACTGTGCATGGTGTAATCCAGACGCCTGCGTTTATGAATGTTGCCACCTGCGGCGCGATTAAAGGCGCCGTTTCCGCCTATGATCTGGGAGATCTGCATTGCCAGGTGCAGCTGTGCAATACCTATCACCTCCATGTACGTCCCGGCGATGATCTGGTAAGGGATTTGGGAGGCATTCACGCGTTTACCGGCTGGCACGGCCCGATTTTGACCGACAGCGGCGGCTTTCAGGTTTTTTCCCTTGCAAAGCTGCGTCAGATCAAGGAAGCGGGCGTCACGTTCGCTTGCCATATCGATGGCCGCCGGATCTTTATGGGGCCGGAGGAGAGCATGCGTATCCAGTCGAATCTCGGTTCGACGATCGCCATGGCGTTTGACGAATGCGTGGAAAACCCGGCGGAATACCGCTATGCGGAGCAGTCCTGCGCCAGGACAGTGCGCTGGCTTGCCCGGTGTAAGGCGGAGATGCAGCGGCTCAATGCCATGCCGGATACGCTCAACCGCCAGCAATTGCTTTTTGGCATCAATCAGGGCTGTACCTTTGACGACCTGCGGATGGAAAATATGAAGCAGATCGCCGCGCTGGATTTAGACGGGTATGCGATCGGCGGCCTAGCGGTCGGCGAGCCGAAGGAGGATATGTACCGCATTATTTCCGCCGTAGAGCCCTATATGCCAAAACATAAGCCGCGCTATCTGATGGGCGTCGGAACCCCCGGCAATATCCTGGAGGGCGTCAGCCGCGGTGTCGACCTGTTCGACTGCGTGATGCCCAGCCGCAATGCGCGCCACGGGCACCTGTTCACCTGGAATGGAATTATCAACCTGAACAACGCGAAATATGAACGCGACTTGGGGCCGATTGATCCGGAATGCCATTGCCCCACCTGCCAGCGCCACTCGCGGGCCTATCTGCGCCATCTCTTCAAGGCGAAGGAGATGCTTGCCATGCGGCTGTGTGTGATGCATAATCTTTATTTTTATAACACGCTCATGGAGCGGATTCGCTATGAGCTGGATCATCACAATTACGAAGCATTCCGAGAGGCGTATGTTGACCGGTTAGACCGCAGGATATAATAAAGCAAAATATGGATTTTTCCCGAGGGCAGGCAGAAGCGGTTTCTGCCTGTTTTTTATTACGAAGCGAAGCGAGTAACAAGGCAAACTTTATGGATAACGGCTTTGTAAATGAGATGCTCTGCTTTTCATTATGTAGTAAGTGGTGGCTATTATTCATACCAATGGATATGATCTCCGATTATAACAGATCGTCACATTCTTCCATCCAATAAAAGCTACCTGCATCAAGCATGAATGACCGGATTGGGCTACGCCTTTTCTTGAGAACGAAAAATTGAAAAGAACCAGTGGATATCCTTGCGTGTAATGCAGCCCGCACAGCGCAGAACCAGGATATAGACGCATGCGGTCAGGATGATTGCGCCGGTAAGGCAGGCGATTGATTCCATCAACGGAATGGTGGGTAACGTCGCCAAAAGGCGGACGCCGTACACCGCGCCCGCCATACAGCATACCGGCTTTAGAATACGTTTCCAGCGCAAACGCAGCGTGCTGACCCGGATCAGCCTGCGCAGGCTGAGATAGAAATTGAGGATTTCACTGGCAAACAATGTGATGATATATCCTTTTACGGAATAGCGCGGAATCAGAAAATAGACCAGAACGACGCACAAGCCCGAATCGATGATATTATAGCGCATAGAGCTCAGCTGCTGGTCAAGGCCTTTGAGCATCCCGTCGACCGCCATATCCAAATACATGACGGGAACGAGCACGGACAGAAGCTGGAGGAAGGGCTTGGTATCACTGTTGTGATATACTGCGGCGGACAGTTCCCCTGCATAGGCATAAAAAATACCGGCAACCAGCAGGGAAAACAGGAGCGCGGCATAAAGGACGCGGTTAATGATGGCATCAATCTGCTTTGTCTGGCGCAGGGCATGGTATTCCGCCATCTCAGGTATCAGCAGGCTGGACAGGGAATTGAGGATACAAGATGGAAAGAGCAGCACAGGGAGCGTCATGGCGTGGATCGTCCCATAGGTTGCCAGCGCACTTTCATTGGAAATTCCCGATTTTTTGAATCCGATCGGAATCAGAAGATGCTCAATCGTCAGCAGAATCGACCGCATCCACGCGCCGACTGCATCCGGTACGGCGATCCGCAGCAGCCGTCGGGTTAGATGCGGCATCGCCCTGTGCTGATTCCTCTGTCTGCGCACCGTCCACCGGCTGAGAAGAAAAGAAGCCAGAAACGAACTCAGATCAGACACGCAGCTTCCCAGTACGATCGCCATACAGGAGGCCTCAAGGCCGCGATCGGAAAGCATATGTAGAAAACACGCGGTTGCTGCAACCCGTACAAGCTGTTCCAGCACCTGAACGCCCGCATAGGCGCCCGCCCGGCGGATCGCGGTAAAGTATCCGCTCAATGCTGCGGACATCGCAATAAACGGCAGGCTGAATGCGAGCAGGCGCAAAGGACGCGCCGTGCGTCCGTCGAAAAGCCAGTGGAGGCTGATCAGATCCGCGCCGGCATAGAGGATCAGCGCAACCAAGCACGCGATCAGAAGAATGCTGAGCAGGCACCTGCGCAGCACTTTTTTGACATCCGCCTTGTCTTTGCTCTCAGCGTCCACCACAAGCCTGGTCGTAGCAAGCCGGATCCCGGAGGAGGCAAAGGTGATTGCCATGGAGAAAACCGTCATGACCAACTGAAACAGCCCGATCCCTGCAGCGCCGAGCTGATTGGTCAGATATACGTTGAAGGATACGCCGACCGTGCGCATAAAAAGAGCTGCTGCGGTCAATACAACGGTATCCCAGAGGAAGCGCTTTGTTTTTTTCATGAACAGCACCTGGTTTCTGTGATAATCCATTCTATGCGGTGAGATAGACAGAATATTTATAAAAATATCAAATTTTGGGACATGATATCTTTCTTTTTCCGACGGGCTGGATTGATATTTCGATATACCCTGTTTTATATTTGAGCATCCAGATATTGCATGACAGAATGCAGGGGATCAGATGCAACAATCTGCTACCTGAGCAAATCTGCAGCGGAGAAAGACCTGCAGGAGGGTGAAAACCTGGTCACAATCAACGGAGCGCAGGAATTCTTCGGTAAAATTACCGGTGCTTTGATCTGGCTGCTATTTCGAATCTTTGCAGGTGCGTAACGCCTGATTTTCATTATGATAAAGGCCCTTGTCCATTCTTCTTGTTTCCAGAGGGAAATAGAATGGACAAGGGCAGATTATTTATGTGAAAATATTTCACAAAACTATACAAAGTTTAATTAAATAATATATGATTCTATCAGAGGTGATGGTACAATGCGTAAATGCAGCGCATGGGAGCTTTGGCGGATTCAAAATCAAATCGTCGATGTTTTGGTGGTCGTCAATCTGGAGCCGATGGAAGGGTTACCCGTTGTTAACCATCAAGTGGATTGGAACATATCGATCTATTTCCATGAGGAGGATCTTAAGGAATATATTGGTGAAGTAGACGACCTGCAAATGGCACAGATTACCAAAGAATACCTGCGCATTCGAAATTGGGATATAACGAATCCTCCCTTTTATCCCACTGCGAGATAATCAATAGGGTAATAAAATTCCGGCTTCCTATTGTAATAAACATCCCAATACGTTATGATATCATTAAATTTTTATCTTTGAAATGATCAGAGCGGAAAGGGTGAGCAGGTTGGCTGGATACAGCATCGGGATCGATTTTGGAACCTTATCGGGGCGTGCACTGTTGATCGATGTGGCTACGGGAGAAGAACTCGCTTCCTGTGTCCATACCTATCGGAACGGTGTCATGGAGGAGCAGTTGCCTTGTGGGAAACGGCTCGGTATGGACTGGGCTTTGCAGCATCCACAGGATTATCTGGATGTACTTGTGAATACGATTCCGTCCCTTTTACAGGACTCCGGAATCTCGCCGGATGAGATCATCGGCGTAGGGATCGATTTTACAGCCTGTACGGTTTTACCGGTCAAACAGGATGGAACGCCACTGTGCTTCCTCCCAGAGTATGCGGAGGAACCACATGCTTATGCAAAGCTTTGGAAACATCATGCCGCACAGCCATATGCTACCCGCCTGAACGAGATTGCCGCCGTGCGCGGCGAGAAATGGATCGGTAATTATGGAAACGCAGTATCCTCAGAATGGGCGCTTCCGAAGCTCTGGCAGATTCTTGAGGAGGCGCCGGAAATCTATGAGGCAATGGACCGTTTTATTGAAGGAGCCGACTGGATCGTCTGGCAGATGACAGGCAGGGAGATTCGCAATTCCTGCACGGCAGGCTATAAGGAGCTTTGGAATAAGGAAACCGGATTTCCGCCGGAAGATTTTTTTGCGGCGCTGAATGAGCGTCTGCGCCATGTGGTGGATGAAAAATTTTCCCGCACGGTCACACCGATAGGCCGGAGGGCTGGCGGGCTGACGCGGGCAATAGCGGAATTGACCGGCCTGAAGGAAGGGACGGCGGTCGCCGCCGGTATCATTGACGCGCATGTCTGTGTGCCCGCTGTGGGGATCGATGGGCCGGGAAAAATGCTCGCAATCATGGGGACCTCTACCTGCCATATGATCATGGGCCGGGAGGAGAAGCAGATCGAGGGTGTCTGCGGCGTAGTGGCGGACGGGATCATGCCCGGTTATTACGGCTACGAAGCGGGGCAGTGCTGCGTTGGCGATCATTTCGCGTGGGTTTTGAACAATTGCATGCCCGCGGATTATGAACGGCAAGCAAAGGAGCGGGGAATCGGCCTCCATCAGCTGCTTCGGGAGAAAGCGCAGAACAAGGCGCCGGGAGAAGGCGGCCTGATTGCGCTCGACTGGTTCAACGGCAACCGCAGCGTTTTGATGGATGCCGACTTGAGCGGCATCTTACTTGGCATGACACTTCAGACCAAGCCGGAGGATATTTACCGCGCGCTGATCGAGGCCACAGCTTATGGCACGCGGATGATCATTGAAACATTCCGGGAGGGCGGCGTACCCGTAGAGGAATTTTATGCATCTGGCGGGATTTCGCAGAAGGATCCGATGGCGATGCAGATTTATGCGGATATCATTCGAATGCCAATTCGCATCGCGGGCTGCGAGCAGGCTGGCGCCTACGGCGCGGCAATGTTTGGCGCAGTCGCGGCCGGGGCAGAAAAGGGCGGCTATTCCAGCATCTTTGACGCGGCGCGGGCGCTTGGCAGGGTAAAGGATACGGTTTATATGCCTAATGAGGAGCATGCCGCGATCTACGACCGCCTCTATGCGGAATATAAACACTTACACGATTATTTCGGCCGTGGTGAAAACGATGTGATGAAGCACCTGAAAATGATGAAACATTCCGGATTGGAGGCTATCTAGATGTCTGATTTATCAGTTACAAAAGAAACAAGGCTGAAGGATGTTTTGAAAACGCCCGCGGGGCACGATATCCTGGCAAAGGCGTTTTATTCGCTTGGACTGAGCGAAAAAATACTGACGGCTACGCCCCTGGGTTCGCTGAAAATCGGCAGCCTGAAAAAATTGTCCTTTGGCAGGCTGGACGACGGCTTTATCAATGCGCTGCTTGGATTGCTCAACAGCGAAACGGAGCGCCCGCTCGACGATCACGCGCCGATCGTACATAAGTGGTGGAAAGAAGCTGTTTTTTACCAGATTTATCCCCGCAGCTTCAGGGATTCTGACGGCGATGGAATCGGGGATCTCAACGGGATCATCGAAAAGCTGGATTACCTGAAAAGGCTCGGCGTGGATGCGATCTGGTGTTCACCCATCTATGATTCCCCCAATGACGACAACGGCTATGATATCCGCGATTACCGGAAAATCATGCAGGAATTCGGGACGATGGAGGATTTTGATCGTCTGCTCAGCGAAGTACATGCGCGCGGCATGCGGCTGATCATGGATCTTGTGATCAACCATTCCTCCGATGAGCACGAATGGTTCCGCAGTGCCGCTACAGACCCGGATTCTCCGTATCGTGATTTCTATATCTGGCGGAAGGGCAAAGGGGAAGGCATCCCGCCAAATAACTGGGATTCCATCTTCAGCGGCCCGGCCTGGAACTATTACCCGGAGCGCGGCGAATGGGCGATGCATCTGTTCAGCTCCAAGCAGATGGATTTTAACTGGGACAATGAAACGCTCCGGAAAGAGCTTTTCAACATCGCGAACTGGTGGCTGGAAAAAGGGATCGACGGCTTCCGGCTCGATGTGATCAGTTTTATCTCCAAAAAGGAAGGCCTGCCGGATGGAAACGAAGTCATTGGTTCTCTAATGGGATTTAAAGGCTGTGAGCATTATTTTTACGGGCCGCATCTGCATCAGTATCTGCGGGAGTTGCGGGAGCATTCTTTTGGCAAGTTTGACACCTTTACAGTAGGTGAGTGTCAGGGAACAGGGCTGCAGATGAGCCGTTTGATGACAGGGGACGACCGGGGAGAGCTGGATGTCGTTTTTTCCTTTGATCATATGGACAATCCCGGCAAGCAGCGTTTTCAGGATTACCGGTTTGACCTGCGCCCCATGGCGAAGAACCTGATGGAATGGCAGATGGAGTACGGAAACCACTGCTGGCCAACTGTCTTTTTTGAAAATCACGACCATCCGCGCATGGTTTCCAAAATCGATCCGAACGGCTCCTACCGCTGTGAAATTGCAAAACTGCTCGCCATGCTTCAGATGACGCTGAAAGGCACGCCTTTTATTTATCAGGGGCAGGAATTGGGGGCGACCAACACGCCGTTTGCTTCTATCAATGAACTGCGCGATGTGGAAAGCATCAACCTTTACCACAAGCTCATCAAAGAAGGGAAAACAGCCGGTGAAGCTTTTCAGATTGTGCTCAGCGGCAGCCGCGACCATGCGCGCACGCCGATGCAGTGGAGCGGCGGAAAAAACGCCGGATTTTCAGAAGGGGAACCCTGGATTCGGGTGAATCCTGATTATCTTCAGATCAATGCTGCCGATGAGGAACAATCGGTCGACTCGGTGCTTCATTTTTACCGTTCTCTGATTGTGCTGCGCAAAGAAAATCCCGCGCTGATCTATGGAGACGTCATTCCAGTAAAAGCCAATCCCCAAAGCCTGCTCTGTTACTACAGGCGGCTGGATGGAAAGCACTTCTATATCGAATTGAACCTGACCGGGAGAAACGTGAAAAATGTGAACACCGGCCTGCGCGGGGAGCTTCTTTCTTCCAACTATTCCACGCGGCGCGAAGATGCGGTGATGCGCCCGTATGAAGCAAACCTGTATCAAGATTGAGGGAGGGCAGAGCCGAATCTATGAGGTACGCGAAAACAGCAGCCGTTTTACTGATTGCCGCGTTGCTTCTCACCTTGATTGGATGCGGTGAAGAAACGCAGCTGGAGAGTACAGCTCCGGACAACAGCGCCCTTCTCCTTTCCATACAACAGTATCAAAGCAGCATGGAATCCTTTCAGGACAATTGCGCCAAACAGATACGCGCATTTACCGACAGCCTGCGAAACGGTGATGTGGAAGCAGGGCAGGCGGCGGCTGACGCGCTGGCAAAATCGCTCGAGAGCTTTGAAAGCATTTCAGCGCCGGATTCCTGCCGGGAGAGCCGGCTCTGCTTTGCAACAGCAAAGAAAAAAACAAATACTGCATATGCCCTGATGATCCAGATTTTGGGGGACGGACAATATACCAACGATGATATGGCCAATCTGACCGCATTGAAAGCGGCGGCAGAGGTCATCGCGGAATCCTACCAGTCGGGCTTCAAGCTTCTTAAAAAAACGCTCGACGAGCTAAAATAGGTTGCGTCCGATTTTTATCCGTTCTCTCAGAACCGGATGCTGCATGACTGGCTGACGATAAAATTCGGAAAACAAGCCCTGCGAAGATAGAGAAGAGGATCATGATATGCTGCAAACGATCACCATGCAGGACTTTCAGGTAATCGCTTCCGCCGCGCTGCTTGCAGAGCATTCCATGGTTCGCACCGTTGCCTGCCAGGGAGGCAATCCAGGCAAAGCTTTCATCCGTGAAGGCTGCGCCGGCGCAAGGAGCTGTTTCTATAACTGCTTTGGAAGAACAAATTGTCGCGCCGTCGGCTCTTGTCTTTTTCCCGGGATAGGTGTATAATCGCAACGAGAAAGAAATCATTGGAGGTCGTTGAATTTGGGAAACGTTACAATCACCAATCATCCGCTTATCCAGCACAAGCTCACTCTGCTGCGTGATAAAAACACAGGCTCCAAGGAATTCCGCGCGCTGGTCAGCGAGATCGCCATGCTGATGTGCTATGAGGCAACCCGCGATTTGCCGCTCAAAGAGGTGGAGATTGAAACCCCTGTGAGCGTGGCCAAAACACGCGTCATTTCCGGCAAAAAGCTTGCCTTCGTCCCAATCCTGCGCGCAGGGCTTGGCATGGTAGACGGCGTTCTGGCGTTGGTACCCTCCGCGCGTGTGGGCCATATCGGCCTCTACCGCGACCCTGATACACTTCAGCCGGTGGAATACTACTGCAAGCTGCCCGCCGATATTGAGGAGCGCGAAGTGATCGTGCTCGACCCGATGCTTGCAACCGGCGGCTCTGCGATCGATGCGATTAGTCAGATTAAAAAGCGCGGCCCGAAGACGATCAAATTCATGGGCATTATCGCTGCTCCCGAAGGGCTGGACGCGCTGTGCAAGGCCCATCCGGATGTTGATATCTTTTGCGCGGCGCTCGATGAAAAACTCAACGACCATGGCTATATCCTTCCCGGCCTCGGCGATGCGGGAGATCGTATCTTCGGCACAAAATAACCCTTTCGATGAGGGAAATGATAGCGCTGGATGCTTGCCGTCTCGCGCTATTTGTATTTTAGGAGAAGGAACAGTGGAGGGGAATGATTTCTCATCCCTTTTTGTTCTGGATGAAAGGATGTCTAACATGCTGCAGATCCGTGGTCCGATCCTGCCAGAGCGGCTGCTTGTGAAAAAGGATATGGACGTTGTACTGCGTCAGGCAGTGGAGGAGGAGACCGATCTGACCGGAATTCTGTTTGAAGGCGGTATGGCGCCGGCTGAAACGCTCCGGATCATTTCCCTGAAGGAATGCCGGTTTTCCAGCTGCCGCTTTACTGGATGTAAAGGCGTTCAGCTTTACTTTTTGAATGTTCAGTTTGAAAGCTGTGATTTTTCCAGTGCGTTTTTTGACCGCTGTCTGTTTCGCCGGGTCCGTTTTATAAGCTGCAAACTATCCGGCGCCAATTTTTCCGACTCCTCTTTCGAGCAGTGTATTTTTGAAAACAGCCCGGGCCGTATGCTGTCCTTTTCAAGGGCACGGTGCAAGGAAGTCCTGTTTTCGGGATGTGACCTGTCTCATGCCAATTTACAGGAATCCAAACTGGTAAAAACCTTGTTTGAAAATTGCAGGCTGCGTGGTGTGGAACTGCTGCACACGCCTTTGAAAGGGATCGATTTCACCTCAGACGACTTGGAAGGCATCAGTGTTACGATTCCTGAGCTGCGCGGCGCGATTGTCACAATGGAGCAGGCCTGTGAACTGGCAAGGCTGCTTGGCCTCGAAATCCGATGAACGGAAAGCCGGTAGTAGCATGCAGATGTCCGCTATGATAAGGGCTAGCATATCAATGAAACCTGATCAAATAAAATCAGAAATTTATGATGAATTTATAAAATCGGAGTGTATTTCCATTCCTTAAAAGATTTCATTTTCAGCCGGTTGGAATCTTATGATCCCAGCCGCTTTTCGTCCCACACCCTCCTGATCCCGCAAAAAAGCAATAAATTCAAATAACGGATCGTCCGGGCACTTGCAATGTGCATTTTGCATGTGTATAATTATATTGTTTATACTTTGTTGCACTTTGCACTCGCAATCGTATTTTCACTTATATTGGAGGGCTTACATTGGCAGAGTCAGAAAAAAACAGCTTCGTTGATCTGGAGCACAGCGTCATGCAGTTTTGGGAGGAGAACGATTGCTTCAACAGGCTGCGTGAAAAAAATCATGGGCATGAAATGTTTCGCTTCCTCGACGGGCCGATTACCGCGAACAACCCCATGGGCATCCATCATGCCTGGGGGCGGACGCTGAAGGATACGTTTATCCGCTATAAGGGAATGCGCGGCTACGACTGCCGCTACCAGAACGGCTTTGACGCACAGGGCCTGTGGGTTGAGGTCGAGGTTGAGAAAGAGCTTGGGTTCCAAACAAAAAAAGACATTGAAGCCTATGGAATGGACAAGTTCACGCGCAAATGCGTGGAGCGCGTCCAGCGGTTTTCCGGTATTATCACGGAGCAATCCAAACGCCTGGGCCAATGGATGGATTGGGAAAACTCCTATTTTACGCATACCGATAAAAACATCGGTGGCATCTGGCATTTTTTGAAGACCTGCCATGATCACGGCTGGATCGAACGCGAATATAAGCCTATGCCATGGTGCCCGCGGTGCGGCACCTCGCTCTCTGAGCACGAGATGACTGGCTCCTACAAAATGATGAAGCACAAATCCGTCTTCTTTAAGCTGCCGGTCATCGGGCATGATTTCAAGATGCTTGCCTGGACGACAACTCCGTGGACGCTTTCCGCCAATGTTTCCCTCGCCGTTAACCCGGAGATTGATTATGTGGAAGTGAAGGTGAAAAGCGACGAGCGGCCGATCGTGCTGGCCAAGAATGCGATTCAATACCTGGGTGACGATAAGGTGGAAGTTCTGCGCGCATTCAAGGGCGATGAGCTGGTCGGCCTGAAGTTTGAAACCTGTTTCCCCGAGTTTGAAGCGCAGCAGGGCGTGGATCACTCCATCGTCGCGTGGGACGATGTCGCCGCCGACGAAGGCACCGGCATCGTCCATATCGCGCCCGGCTGCGGCGTGGAGGACTATGAGCTGGGCCTCCGGCTTGGCCTTGCACAGATCATGCCGGTAGACGATATGGGCATGTTTCTCGATCAATTCGGCTGGATGACGGGCAAAAACAGCCACGACATCGCAGACGAAGTCTTTCAAAAACTTGAGGAAGCCGGTAAGCTTTACAAGGTAATGGAATATGAGCACAGCTATCCGGTCTGCTGGCGGTGTAAGTCTGAGGTCATTTTCCGTCTGGTGCCCGCATGGTATATCCGCACGGAAGAAATTAAGCCCCGCCTGATTGCCGCGGCGGAAAAGGTACAATGGGAGCCTGCTTCCAACGGAAAGCGGATGCAGGACTGGCTCAATAATATGGGCGACTGGAATATTTCCCGCAAGCGCTATTACGGGATGCCGCTGCCGTTTTATCCCTGCGAGCACTGCGGCCATCTGACGGTTGTCGGCTCAAAAGAGGGATTGAAAACTCTGAGCACCGATCCGGCGGCTGTGGATGCTCTTCCTGAATTGCACCGCCCCTGGATCGACGATATCAAGATCAAATGCCCGGAATGCGGTCATGAGGTTTCCCGCATCAGCGAGATCGGCGACGTATGGCTGGATGCCGGCATCGTCCCATTCTCCACGCTCGGCTATTTCGATGACAAAGAGGCCTGGCGCAAAAATTATCCGGCCGAGTGGATTACGGAAATGCGCGAGCAGGTGCGCCTGTGGTTTTATTCCATGCTCTTCATGAGCGTTGTTTTAGAGGACCGCGCGCCGTATGATCGCGTCCTCTCCTACAATACCGTTGTGTCGGAGGATGGCTCCAAGTTCTCCAAAACCGGCTTTATGATCAAATTTGACGAAGCTGCGGAGAAGATCGGCGCGGATACGATCCGTTATATGTATGCTGGCGCGCCAGTGGCAAATGATGTACGGTTTGGTTATAACTTGGGTGACGAAGCGCGCCGCAAGCTGCTCTCCTTCTGGAATATCTTCACCTTCTTCAACACCTATGCGCAGATCGACAAGCCTATTCTGGAGGGCTATACGCCTGATTTCAGCAAGCTTACGCCGACTGACCGCTGGCTGGTGCTGCGCACCAACGCCTTCCTCGAGAGGGCTACTGAGGTCATGGACGACTATAAAACCTATCTGCTCGTCAAGGACTTTGAGATCTTTGTGGATGATATCTCCAACTGGTATATCCGCACCAACCGCCGCCGCTTCTGGAAGACGGAGAATGAGGCCGATAAGATGGTGGCCTATTGGACACTCTTTTACGCTCTGAATACCTGCGTACAGGTGATGTCCCCAATCATTCCGTTTATGACGGAGCACATCTGGCAGGAGTTGACTCGCAAAGTGATGCCAAACGCCCCCATCAGCGTGCATCTGAGCGATTGGCCGCAGCCGATGGAGGGTATTGCGGACGACGGCGTGATCGAGCAGACGGAGCGCGCCCGCGCAGTAATCGCCACTGCCATGCGCCTGCGCAACGAGCAACAGCTCAAGGTCCGTCAGCCGCTCCAGAAGCTCTATATCTGCTGCGATGAAGCCGTAGCAGGCCAGATACGCGTGTTTGAAAAGAATGTGCTGGATGAACTCAACGTCAAGGAAATCGTTTATATCCAGGATTTCAACCTGCTGGAGGATGCTTATCTGGGCGTCAACTTCAAGGTCGCCGGCGCGGTGCTCAAGAAGAATGTCAATCAGATGAAGCAATCTCTGGAAGCAGCTTCCGCAGAAGAAATGAATGTTATGGTCGCGGCTTTTGACGCGGGAGAGAAGATTTCCGTTCCAGGCTGGGAAGAGAGCTTTGACGCGGTGCTCTTCGTCCGCCAGTCCAGAACAAAGGCGGGAATCGTTTCTGCAGAATGCGGGGAAGGTGTGGTCATCGCCCTCGACACGGTTCTGACCGACGCTTTGCGTGCGGAGGGCGCTGTGCGCGATATCATCCGCCAGTGCCAGCTTCTGCGCAAGGAAGCGGGTTATCAGGTAGAGCAGCATATCAAGGCGGCGATTGTAACGGGCAGCGCTTTCCTTTCGGATGCTCTTGCGGCACAACAAGCGCATATTGCGGCAGAGCTGCTTGCTGATGAACTGAACTTCGCCCCCATGGAGCATGCTGATCTGACAAAAGAGCTCGAGATTGGCTCCGATTTCGTGACGATTGCAGTGTTAAAAGCCGAATAGAATGAGTCTAAACAAGAGCGCATCGAAGCGGACGAATCATCTCTTCGGTGCGCTCTGCTTTATGTAAAAAAGTGGGTACTGCCAAATGCAATACCCACTGCGTAATTTGCCGGAAGCTTTTTTGTTATAGCCAGGCCTGCCCGTCCTCCAGCTCCACCGTAAAGATACGGCTATTGTTTTTCGGATCTTTCGCCTGATGGTATTTGAAGAGCATCTCTTTGTCATTCAGCATGCCGAGGATTTCAATTTTGCCGGTTTCGTGCGACATTGCGTAGCGCACGCGCTTGCTGAATCCGTTGCATTTCGCCTTTGCCTGATCCACGATTTTTGCGCCTTCCGCAAGCGGCACCTGGAACTGCGTTTTCACATGAGTCACCGGCCTGCACTGGAAGATGTAATAGGGGATCACGCGGTAACGGATCAGGGAATTAAAGAGATTTGCAAGCGTATCCGGATCGTCGTTAACACCGCGGAGCAAAACGGTCTGATTATTCACGATGACACCGGCGTTCAGGAGCGCATCGACCGATGCAATCGCCTCCGGCGTCAGCTCATTCGCATGGTTGAACTGTGTCGTGACGTAGATCGTTTTTTTCTGGCCATACTCCCGCAGGATTTCCAGCAGCTCCGGGTCTTCTGTAATGCGGGAGGGGAGGGTAACCGGAATCCGCGTGCCGAACCGAATGAAGTCAAGGTGATTGATCACGGAGAGCTCTTTTAAATAGTAAGCAATCACCTGATTGTTATTCAGGAAGGAATCTCCGCCGGAAATCAAAACGTTGTTGATCTCCTGATGCTCTTTGATATAGGCGAGGATCGGGGCAAACGTTTTAGCGACCTCTTCATCTGAGGTGCCCACCAGGCGCTTACGGAAGCAGTGGCGGCAATACATCGCACATTTGCTGGTAGAGAGGATCAGGGAAGTTTGCATATATTTATGCTGCAGGCCTTCTGTTTTGGTGTTGCTCGCTTCGCCGCTGGTATCCCACATGCCCGCGTCATCGAGCTCCTCCAGCGCGGGAAGGCTCATCTTACGGATCGGATCGTTCGGGTCATTCGGATCGATCAGAGAAAGATAATAGCGGGGGATGGACATCGGGAAGTCTTTCACAATGGACTCTAATTTTTCAATCTCTGAGCTTTCAAAGGGTATGTATTTGGCGAGCTCCTCGATTGTTGTTACGTTATTTTTTAATTCTTCTTGCCAGCTCATGATTGCCTCCTTGGTGGTATCCATAAAATTCTGTTTATAATAATAACATGATTCTGTGACTTGTTTATGAATAAATAAAATTATATTCAGTTTATCAGTTGATTTTTCGTCAGATTATTCTATAATGATTTACATATTCTGTTTCAAAACAAGCAAAACCAATAAAAAGCATTCCAAAGTTAGGGGGAGGGAAAACAGGAATGAAATTTCGATTTTTAGAGGAAGATATGTTTTACAGCACCTTTTTATTTGAGATTTCTGAAGTACAGTGCGGTGATCACTATGATGAAAAGAATCTGCAGCATGTGGAATGGCTGAGAAATTATATAAAATCGCTTTATCTCTGCGGCGGGCAGGCACTTTGCCTGTATTCTGACGAGGAAGAACCGATCGGCTTCATCTACCTGCTGCATGATCTAGGCCTTGAGAATGTTGATTGTTTTGGGAAAAAGGCGACGATTGCCATGTTCGAGGTAAAAGAGAAATACAGAAGCAAAGGCTATGGAACGATGCTTTGCAAAAAAGCGGAGGAGTATCTGCGCAGCCGCGGGGCAGAGTGTCTGTATACCGATACGCCCGACGATCCGGATGACAGGCGGGCTTTGTTGTTTTATATTCGTTATGGCTTTACGCCCGTTGGATGCCACCCTTGTGTAAACGGAAAAAACGATATGCCGCAAATCTATTTGTTTAAGTATCTTTAAGCTTCGCCGCAGCTTTTCCATCATCAAAAAAACACCGTTTATGCTGGGCTTCCCCGCATAAACGGCTTGCGGAGAAGGACAGCAAACGCATTTCACTTATATCCTATTCCGCTGAAAATAGGATTGCCGCATGAAGCGGTTATATGCAAGCTAATTTTTCCCACGAAACATTGAAAATCGCATGTGAGTGTGCTATAATTTCCTTATTATCAGATCAGTGGGAGGATATTGAGATGAAGCATATCGTAACGTTGAATCAGGCAAATCTGAAGAAGAGCGCTGCCAAAGGCGGCTGTGGCGAATGCCAGGCTTCCTGCCAGTCTGCCTGCAAGACTTCCTGCACGGTTGCCAACCAGAAGTGCGAAAAATAAGGTATACCAGTCAAATTGGCTTCACAAATTGAGGGGCAGGCAACTGTCCCTTAATTTTTCGTGTCCAAATTTCCGCGATCCGATATGCAAGGAAAGGAATATCCGTACGATGATTCACAAATTTTATTTCAACGGTTTCTATATTGTGCTGGATGTCAACAGCGGGGCGGTTCATGTGGTGGACCGGCTTTCCTATGAGCTGCTCGACGGTCTGGAGGCGCCGTTATCTGCAGATTGCCCGCGGTCGCTGGCCGAACGGCTGCATGACGAATACAGCAATGCAGAAATCCAAGAAGCCTATGCCGAGTTATATGATCTCTATCAAAGCGGCTTTCTCTTTTCCGCCGACGATTATGCGCCCTTCGCCGCGCAGATGGGCCCTGCGCCGATCAAATCCATGTGCCTGAATATCGCGCATGACTGCAACCTGCGCTGCAGCTATTGCTTTGCCGCACAGGGCGATTTCGGCCACGGCCGCAAGCTGATGCCATTGGAAGTGGGGAAAGCAGCGATTGACTTTTTGATTAAGCACTCAGCAAACCGCCATAATCTTGAATTGGATTTCTTCGGCGGCGAGCCGCTGATGAATTTTGAGGTTGTCAAGCAGGTGGTGGATTATGCCCGTTCGATTGAAAAAGAGCATCATAAAAATTTCCGCTTTACCATTACAACCAACGGCCTGCTCCTGACAGACGATAAAATCGACTACATTAACCGGGAAATGTCCAATGTCGTCCTTTCAATTGACGGACGCAAGGAAATCAACGATTCCCTTCGCTTCCGTGTGGACGGAAGCGGAAGCTACGATACAATTGTGCCGAAATACCAGCGTCTTGTAGAGAAACGCCGCGGCGGAAAATTCGATCAATATTATGTCCGCGGAACTTTTACGAAAGAAAATCTGGATTTTACAAAAGATGTGATCCACATGCGGGAGCTTGGCTTTGACCAGATTTCGATTGAGCCGGTGGTCGCAGACCCGGCGCTCCTGCCGGTTGCCCTGACAGAGGAGGATCTGCCCCGCATTTGCGAAGAATACGAAAATCTTGCAAAAGAAATTATTCGCAGAAAAAGAGGAGGGGACACGTTCAACTTTTTCCACTTTATGTTGGATCTCGACCAGGGTCCATGCGCCATCAAACGGCTGCGCGGATGCAGCTGCGGCAATGAATATGTTGCCGTCACGCCGGAGGGCGATATTTATCCCTGCCACCAGTTTGTAGGGATGGACGAGTGGAAGATGGGAAACGTGCTGGATGGCTCGCTGGATCAGGAAAAGAAGCAAAGGTTTTCCAAAACCAACGTCTATGAAAAGCCGGAATGCCGCACCTGCTGGGCGAAATTTTATTGCAGCGGCGGCTGCAACGCCAATCATCTCCAATATGCCGGGGATATTTTAAAGCCGCATAAGCTCTCCTGCGCACTGGAACAAAAGCGGTTGGAATGCGCGATTATGATGAAGGCCGCGCTGGCACAAATCACATAATTTAAAATGAAACCACTACTTGATATTTTTACAGTAGTGGTTTCATTTTTAGACAGGTTCTATTTCCCTCCCATTTGCCATACCTATTAGAGATATGTGTAAAAAGGAGGAAGCAAAATGAGGACAAGGCGGATCCGGGCGAGTGACAGACGGCCTCTCCCAGGCGGGATGCTGGCAGAGCGCATCGCTTCCAGCTGGAAACTAATTCTTCTGACAGCGCTTTTTGCAGCAGGGATGGCATTCGGAGCGGTGCTCGTAAAATACAGTGCCGATCACGAATGGCTGGAAAAGCTTTTGCATCTTTTACAGGAATACAGCATCATGCGCAGCTCGCAATCCCTGTTTACCACGATGTGCAATTCTCTGTTTTCCAACCTGCTCTATCTTGCGGTCGCATTTATCGCAGGGCTCTGCGCAATGGGTTTTCCGTTTCTTGCAATTCTGCCCTTCATCCGCGGGCTCGGAATGGGCGCCGTATTCGGTTACCTTTACAGCACCAAGGCGCTCACAGGAGTCGGCTACTGTCTGCTGATTCTGCTGCCAGGCGCGATCCTGTCCACAGCGACCCTTTTGATCGGCTGCCGGGAGGGGATTACGATGTCTCTGGATGTGTTCGCCGTGATGAACGGAAATAAAACGCTGGACAGCTACCATAATTTTCGTCTCTACTCTGCGCGCTTCGGTATCCTGCTTGTATTGCTGGCTTGTGCCTCGCTAGCGGACGCATTGTTTGCGAAAGCATTCTCCGGGTTCTTTCATTTTTGAGCATTTTTTTTCGCTTTTTGCCGGTGCAGAGGATTGGCCTCGGCAGCCGATTTGATCTGATCGTCCATGATGTGCGTATAAATTTCAGTGGTCCCCAGATTCTCATGGCCCAGAATCTCTTTGAGCACCAAAACGTCGACCTTCCCATGCTGATACATCAGCGTAGCGGCCGTATGGCGCAACTTATGCACCGATAAGCCCTGGCCGGAGAGGCCGGATTTTTCTAAGAAAGTATAAACGACGTGCTGGACGGTTTTGGGGCTGATCCGCTGCAGCCGGTTGCTGAGAAAGAGCGCATTTTTATCCTTGACGCCGTCTACAGGCCGCACCTTTAAATATTCTGCCAGTGCATCCCGGCATGCCTGATTGAGATATAAAATACGCTCTTTGTCGCCCTTGCCGGTCACGTGAATGATTTCATTATCATGAATATCAGAGAGATTGAGACCTACAAGCTCAGAAAGTCGCATCCCGCAATTGAGGAAAAAGGTAATCATGCAGTAATCGCGCTCTTTGTTTTTGCCGTCGATATGCTCCAGCAGGCTGATGCTCTGGTCGAGCGTCAGGTATTTTGGAAGCGCTTTTTTCTGTTTCGGCGTATCAAGCTCCTGCATCGGATTTTCATCCAGCAATTTCATTTGAACCGTCAGATATTTAAAAAATCCACGAATGCTGGAAACCTTGCGCGAGCGCGTCGTCGCATTATTATGGCGTTCATTTTTGCAATAAGATAAGAACGCATAAGCGTCACTGAGCGAAACGGTACGGAGAAACACAACGTCGATATCTGTAATATTGATCTCATCAAAACTCGTGGAGAGAGAAACAAGGCCGCGCGTCTGTTTGAGAAAACGAAAAAAGGTGCGCAGGTCAGTGGCGTATTCCTGAACGGTCAATGGAGATTTATTTTTGACAACGTCGAGATAGCGAAGGAACTCTCGTAAAACAGGCGAAAACTCAGAATAATCGATGGAAGGCATATCATCATCGATCCGCTCCAGAAGTTTTTATTTTTCACCTCCCCTAAATTATACAAAATATTTATTTTGTATAATTGTTATACGCTTTTCGGGGAACACTTCTGGGGCTAATCTCCCTCCTTTCTTCCTTTTCATTGTACCACATCAGCCCTTCTGTTTCCAGTCATCGATCATCTCTCAGATGAATGGTTGATCAGTCGAGTGAAAATGGTTCAAACGAAAAAAACGGCTGATTCGAAACGACCAGCCGGTTTTTTACTTTATTCATTTTTTTCGCTTTGCTTCATCTTTGCTGCGTTCATCAGCTTATTGACCTCATCCTGCGTCAGCTCACGCCATTTCCCCTGCGGCAGTATACCGAGCTTTACCGGCCCCACAGCCGTCCGCTTCAGCCTTGCGACCTCGAGACCAAGCTGCTCGCACATTTTGCGGATTTGCCGGTTCCGCCCCTCGTAAAGGACAATTTCGAGCACAACACGGCCTTCTTCCTTCGTAATGACATGCACATCGGCTGGCGCGGTCATGCGGCCCTCCAACATGAGCCCTGTGGTCATCTGGGTGATCTGCTCCTCCGTGATACTGGGCCGTACCGTGACACGGTAGGTTTTAGGGACATGGCGTTTGGGATGCATCATGGCATGGGCAAAGGCTCCGTCATTCGTCATGAGCAGCAGCCCTTCCGACTCCCGGTCCAACCTTCCAACGGGATACACCCGCATCCCGCAATCCTGAACGAGCTCCGCGACACATTTGCGATTCATCTCATCGCTCATGGTCGTAATAAAACCGCGTGGCTTATGCAGCATCAGATAGCAAAGTGACTGCTCCTTCATAACCTTGCGCCCGTTGACAGAGACCGTATCCCGTTTAGGATCGATTTTATCCCCGATCCGCGCCCGGACGCCATTGATCTTCACGCGCCCTTCCTCGATCAGTGCTTCGCTCTTACGGCGCGAGGCGATCCCGCATTCCGACAGGTATTTTTGCAGCCTGATTTTCTCATCAGTCATTTTTTCTTTCTCTCCTTAAGTAGGCAGAAAACCATTCCTTGATTTGTTCAAACAATCCCCTTTTTTTCTGAGCTGGTTCTTCCGGCAGCTGTGGGAGATTAATATTTTTGACGGCCTGAGCCGTTTCCAGCGGGACGCAGGCGACCAGTTTTTCGCCCTGATAGTACCGCGCCTCCCCTACGATCCTCCCCTGCTCCACAGGGGCATAAACAAATGGCTCCAACCAGATCTCCCTGCGGATATCAGACGGCGCTGCTGATACAGTGAGGCTGGGCGTGATTGCGCATTCAATCGGAACGGTATTGCTCGTTCCACCGACTACCTTGAGCTGAATGCCGGAAAGTCCATCATCCAGTTTAATGCTTTCCACTACGGAAAACCCGTAATCGAACAGCTTCTTGTGGTCATCCCAATCGTTCGGCGCGTTGAGTGTAACAGCTACCAGCGTAACGCCGTCCCGCTGCGCTGCAGAAACCAGGCAGCGGCCGCTCCGTTTTGTAAAGCCCGTTTTAATGCCGATACACCCCTCATAGGCAGACAGCAGACGGTTATGGTTAGAAAGCGTGCGCAGGTATTCCGGATTTCCATAGGCAACACGGATACTCCTCGTCGAACATACGGCGGCAAATTCCGGATTTTTAATGGCCTCCGCACCCAAGAGCGCCATATCGTGTGCACAGGAGTAGTGCTCCTCATGGTCTAGGCCCGAGGGTGTGACAAAGTGCGTATTCGTCATGCCAAGTTCCTGGGCGCGGGTATTCATCCGCTCGGCAAATTTGTCCGCAGAGCCCGCCAGTGCGATTGCCGTTGCATTGGCTGCATCATTGCCGGATTCCAGAAGCATGCCGTAAATCAGGTTGCGGAGCGTAATTTTATCCCCTGCCTGCAGGCCGATGGAGGTACCCTCTACCCGGACCATAGCCTCCGTCGCAGTAATGATACGGTTTGGCGTACCCTCCTCAACGGCCAGGAGTGAGGTCATAATCTTTGTCGTGCTCGCCATGCCGCGCCGCTGCTGAGCGTTTTTTTCAAAAAGAAATTCGCCAGTGTCGGCAACGAGCAACGCAGCCGACTGTGCCGAAACAGAGGGCGGCTCCTGCGCCTGTGCACGGATCCCACAGAAAAACAAAAAAGCGCCGCACAACAAAAGTGGGATCATATATTTGTGGAATCTGATTCCGTTTTTTCGTTTGTTCAACAAAGCCACCACCTGCCATTGTTCATACGTATGCAGGCGGTGGCAAAAAAATCAATTCAATTTTTGAAAAAGATATCCGGACAAACAAGGACGTTTAAAAATCTGCATCCTATCATGCTGTCCGCCATAGCGTATTTACTTTGCGTCTTCCACAACAACGTTAACGGCAGCGGCCTGTTCCGCTTCTGCCTGTGCTTTTTCTTCCTTTTTTTTCATGGTCTTATTCACAACGCTCGTGACCTTATCGAACATCTCAGGCACCAGGTTAACCACGCGCTCAGCAGCATTGTCATAGGCCGTGATGTGTTTGAGCGTCACTTCGCCGTCGCTGACGATCAGGAATGCGACCGGCGTAATGGTCACGCCCGCACCGCCGCCGCCGCCGAAAAGCTGCGCATTGGTCTTCGAGGGAAAATCGGAGCCGCCTGAGGCGAAACCATAGGTCACCTTGGAAACCGGGATGATCGTCATCCCGCCCTCAAGATACATCGGGTCGCCAATGATTGTGCTGACATCCACCAATTCGCGGACTTTTTCAATGGTCGTTCCCAGGATCCCGGCTGCAGATTGTTCTTTCATGAAGAAGCACCACCTTGTTTGATTTCAATTCTATTTTCATTGCTTTTATCTGACTTGGAAAAAAGCACTTTGAAAACCACTTGAAAGAGAAGTTTTACGAGCATGACAACTGCCGCGTTCGTAACGAAAATCGGGCGAAGGGTAATCACGGTATGCAGCTCTGTTTCATTTTGATTCGCCAAAAAATCGGGAGAAATATCGACGTCATATTTCCTGACCTTCATAATGGAGCAAATAGTCCCAAGCGCCGGAAAAATTTCCGCGCAGACCTTTCCATAGTCAATTGCTGTCTTTGCTGCGTCCCCGGAACCAATATACATTTGCAGAAACAGCTTGTCAATGATAACATGCTTAAAAATACGCCGAAACATGCCGGATACGATTCTGGCCGTCTCCTTAAGCAGAGCGATCACACCGTCGACGCCCTCGTTCTGCCAAAAGGTTTTGAGGGGATTTTGTTTCGCCGGTTTTTCCTTTGGTTTCTTTTTCTCCGGTTCTTTTTTTTCCTCCGGCTGCTCTTCCTTGGGCGCCTTCTCCTTCTTTTCCCACGGGAGAAGCTTAAACTTAAAAAACAGATAACGGATTTCCAGCTCGACGATCTCGTGATAATCCAGCTGCAGCGTCAGCCGGAAACTGAAGGCCAGCACGATCAGTGCGACGATTGCCAGCAATATGTATAAAACAATCAAATGCCCATCTCCCCTTCCTGCGCCGGTAAAGGCGCGTCTTCCTCAGTGTCTGCCAGCCCGCTTTCCCCTGCAGCTTCTTCCACCGGAGCCTGTTCGTTAGGCAGCGGAGGTAAATCCTCCAGCGAAGAAAAGCTGAAGCAGCGCAAAAACTCCGCCGTTGTGCCGTAAAGAAGCGGACGGCCGGGGAGCTCCAGCCTCCCCTTCTCCTCCAAAAGGCCCTTTTGGCACAGCGTATTGACAACACCGGAGCAATCCACACCACGCACCTGTTCCACGAAGGATTTGGTGACCGGCTGGTTATAGGCGACCACCGCCAACACCTCAAATGCTGCCTGAGATAAGGGCGCGTTTCGCTTGATCTCCAACGCCTGGCGGACGCTCGGCGCAAATTCCGTGCGTGTACAGAGCTGAAACCGGTTACCCAGGCGAAGCAGGCACAACCCGCTGCCGCGCTCATCAAGCTGCGCCTCCAGATTTTTTAAAATCTGCTCCATCAGGCCCTCATTGACTGCAAGCGCCTGTGCCAGACGGGATAATTCCAACGGCTCTCCCGCCGCGAAGAGAACGGCTTCGGCAGCTGCCTGTATTTGTTTGGCATTCAAATATGACCTGCCTCCTCTGTGCTCAAAGAATGGGCTGCTTTGCCCGTATGCCGCAGTAAAAGCACCTGCGCGGTTTCTCCGTCTCCCTCTACGCGCACCCGCCTCGCCTTCATGAGCTCCAGCATCGCGAGAAAGGTTGCCACCATATCGGAGCGCGAAGGAGCGATTTCAAAAAACGAATCCAGCCGCTGCTTTTGTCCACGGATCAGGCGCCGCAAAATGAACGCGACCTTGGATCCAACGGATACGATTTTATGGGAGACGATCGCCGTAAAGGATTCTACCGGCGGCGGCAGCCTGCGCTTACCCTTGCCTACCGCAGAAAGATAAGCACACAACAGCTCCTCCGGCTCATGCAGCCGTGTATAAGTAGGATCTGCTTCGAAGACCTGAGGCTCCCTCGTATAGTGATCGAATCCGTCCGTATGCGCGGCAAGCTTCTGCGCCATGATCTGGCAGTCCCGATACTCGAGCAGTTCACCAGTCAGCTCTTTCTTAAGCTGGTCCGCTTCTTCATGAACCGGGAGCAGGGAAACCGTTTTGATATAGACCAAGCGTGCCGCCATTTCCAGAAATTCGCTTGCCACCTCCAGATCCTCATCCTCCTGCATCTGACGGACGGCAGCCACATACTGTTCGACCAGTTCCAGGATCGGGATATCGTAGATATTTAGCTTATGCTTGCTGATCAGATGGAGCAGCAAGTCCATCGGGCCTTCAAAAACGGGGAGTTTGTACGATATTTTCTCCATTCAGCCGCTCTCCTCCTCAATGGAACGGTAAAAAGGGCAGCCCCGCCACAAACGCAAGCCCCTTAAACACGAGGTTGCTCAAAAAGCTCAGCGGCCAGCTCAGCACACCAAAGAAAAGGAGCGCCAATACAACGAGCATAATCATGCGTTCATACTGCATGACCTTATAATACATGCGGTCCGGCAGAATCAGCCCCAGAATCCTTGAACCGTCAAGCGGAGGGATCGGCAGCAGATTGAATACTGCGAGATTGACATTGATCAGAGCGGCCATCCGGAAGAAGGAGAGAGTTATAAAAATCAGGGTGTTCCCAGCAGATACAAAAAGGCTGAAAACATTGTAAATAATCAGAAAAAATAACGCCATCAGCAGGTTAGAGATCGGGCCTGCCAAAGCGGTCAGGGCCATATCCCGCTTGGGATTTTTAAAATTGCGCATATTGACCGGCACCGGCTTTGCATAGCCAAAGCCGAGCAGCAGGATCATCCCCGCGCCAATGGGATCGATATGCGCCAACGGGTTGAGCGTCAGCCTCCCGCTTAGCCGGGCCGTATCGTCCCCCAGCCGGGTGGACATCCATGCATGGGCGTATTCATGGATCGGAAGCGTACAAAAGACGACAAATACGGAAACACAAACGCCGATCATTGCACTTGTCCAGTCGCCGCTTCGGAAATAATTCAATATCATGTATCCGAACTCCTCAAATTGGAATGATTCTTACTTAGAGTATCCTAAAACAACAGACGCGTCAACAAATAAAATGTAAATTTTCATTCTAAAGCACTGTTTAACTTCCTGCCCGTCACAATTCGCGCGATTCCGCTGTAATCCAAATGAATCTGCGTCTGAAATCCTTCCCTCTGGTAAAGGTTTTGGACCTCATCCGCCTGCCCCTCGCCGCATTCTATGGCGACCAGGCCGCCAACGCTTAAATCGGGAAGCCAACGCTCTGCAAGCGCCCGGTAAAACACAAGCCCATCTACCCCGCCGTCAAGCGCCATGCGTGGCTCCCGCTGCACCTCTTTCTGAAGGCCATCCATCTCATCAGATCTGATATAAGGTGGATTTGAGACAATCACCTGCGGCTGCACGTAATCAATACTGCCGAACCCATCCATCAAATCGCCCAACTGGAGACGTGTATTGGTAGGGGCAATACGATTTGCATTGCACTGTAAATAGAAAAATGCATCCTGCGATTTTTCCAGCAAAAACACCTGCGCATCCGGCCTTCGCTTGGCAATGCTCAGCCCCAGGCATCCGCTGCCGGCGCAAAGGTCGAATACCACCGGTCGCTCCAATGGTTCCATCAGCTGAAGGGCTGTTTGGGCCAGAAGCTCCGTTTCCGGCCTTGGAATCAGCACGCCCGGCCCAATTTGGAAGGATTCGTCCAGAAACTCCCACGTTCCGATGAGATATTGAAGCGGCTCGCCGGCAGCTCTTTGGATCAGCATTTGCCGGAAGCATCGTTCCGCTTTTTCATCCGGCGTGCTGTCACCGCATAAAGAGAGCGCCGTGCGGTCCAATCCAAAAGCCTTCTCGAACAAACAGCGCACATCAAAGGCCGCATCCGGATTACCCGCGGACCGGAGCACCTGAACCGCCTCCCGGTAGAGTGACTGATAGGTTGTCAAATGGCGTCATCCTCCGGGTTGTCCGTGATAACCGCCTTAAATGCGGCGATGCCGACCTCGATCATACTGTCATCCGGCTCCTTCGTCGTTAAACGCTGCATCCACAGGCCCGGCGCAGAAAGGATCTTCGTCAGCCAATTTTCATGCCGTCCTGCATAACGGATAAATTCATAACCAAATCCCATTGTGACAGGCAGTGTCAGGATTTTGATACACATCCAGAGAATCCGGTTTTCCGGGTTGCCAAGCTCCGGAAAAACCAGAATCAGCAGAGAGGCCACCAGGATACTGATAATCAGAATCACAAAGATAAAGCTTGTGCCGCAGCGCGGATGGAAACGGCTCTGCTTGCGCACATTTTCAATGGTCAGTTCTTCACCGTGCTCATAGCAGAAGATCGTTTTATGTTCTGCGCCGTGATAGCTGAACACGCGCTTGATATCCTTCATTTGAGAAACAAGCGCAATATAAGCGATGAAAATCAGAATGCGCATCATGCCCTCAATCATACCTTTTAAGGGTACAATTCCGCCCTTTGTCAGGGCATTCAGCCCGTCAAAAATCAGGGCGGGTAGGTAGAAAAACAGCGCGAATGCCAGCAGAAGCCCAAGCACCATAGCAACTGCAGAAATGACGGCCATCATCTTCGGGCCGAAATGATCGGAAATCCAGCGATCCAGCTTAGACATTTCCTCCTCGCCGGCCTCCCCGGTATCCAGCCCGGATTTTTCCGCGGACTCCATCAGGCATTTATAGCCAAAAATCATTGATTCGATAAAATTGACGACGCCGCGGATGATCGGCCAGCCTAAGAACTTGACTTTATCCCTGATCTGTTTATAGTCCTTATACTCCGTGTCGATCGTTCCATCCGGAAGACGGACGGACATCGCTGCGCCGCGCGGACCGCGCATCATAATGCCTTCGATCAGAGCCTGTCCGCCGACGGACGTTTTATGCACAGCCGGCTTTTTTTTATCACTCATTCTGTGAACTCCTTTCATCGGGAAGAACGACCGGTTCGATGGTAAACAGAACGGAAACCGTCGTCCCTTCTCCTACTACACTGTTAATTTTTAAGGTGCCATGGTGCAGCTTTATAATCTCATCCGCCACGGCAAGCCCGATTCCTGAGCCGCGGGCCGAAACATTGGAGCGATAAAATTTTTCCGTCACATGCGGCAAATCCCCTTCCGGAATGCCGCAGCCGGTGTCGCCCACCATGATTTCCAGCGTTGTGTTGATGATATTGGCGACAACAATCACCTTGCCGCCCTGTTCTGTATATTTAAAGGCATTGTCGAGTATATTGACAAAAACCTGTTTTATTCGGTTGGCATCTCCGTTCATTGGAGCGGGCAAATGAGGAACGTTGTAGATCAGCTCAATGCCTTCACGCAGCGCACGCTCCCGAAAGACAAAAACGGCATCGTCCAGTTCTGCCAAAACGTCGATTTTCTCCATGCGCATGCTGAGCTTGCCGTTTTGCATGCGGGAAAAATCCAGAAGTTCTTCCACAATCCCCGTCAGGCGGCCGGACTCGTCAATAATTACCTGCATGCCCTTGGACAAAAGAGTGGGGTCTGTATCCCCCACCTGCAGCAGCGTTTCCCCCCAGCCCTTGATTGCAGTCAGCGGGGTACGCAGCTCGTGAGAAATGGTAGAGATAAAATCGTTTTTCACCCGGTCAGCTTCGCTCAGCTCTGAAGCCATATAATTGATGGTTTCCCCCAATTCGCTGATTTCATCATTGTAATGATGGCTGTCAATCCGGCTGCTGAAATCTCCGTGCGCAAATTTTTGTGCCGCCTCATTGATCTGCATCACGGGCTTGACAATGGACTGGATAAAGAAAGAGCCTGACATCGCAACCAAAGCGATCGCCAGAAGGCAAATAAAGAAAATCAGGAGAATAAACGTTGAAACCTGATTATCGATCCCTTCGAGAGAAATCAGATAACGGACTGCCCCGCTGTTTTCTCCAAGCAACTGCGTCAGAGCCATCACCTTCTCTCCGGACGGCAGTTTCCCCGTCCATCTGGCGGTATCGCTGTTGGTTTTAGAAGATAAAACCTCCCGGTAATCCGGCATCTCCGGCGGATCATCGACCGGGAATCCGCTGGAAGAGATGATAATATTTCCGTTTTTATCAATTACCCAGACCTCCATGATATCTTTGGCCTTAAACCCCTCTACAAACTCGCGCGCCCGGTTTTCAAACTGCTCATCTGTATTGTTATAGAGGCTGAAAAAGGTGGAAACAGAATCATCTGCACGGGAATTGAGTGTCATTTCGACATATTCATAATAGTAGAAATGGATGGCAATGGAGGCAATTACGGAAACCAGGAGAAGAAGGGCGGAGATAACGCCTAACGTATTGATCACCCAGCGCCTCGTAATTCCGCTGAAATGCATACTTCCCCAGCTCCCTTTTCTTTCTAAATCGCGTTTGGTTTGCTTTTTAGACGACCCATTTATAGCCGAGCCCCCAAATTGTCACAAGATGCTTGGGATTGGACGGCTCGTCCTCGATCTTCATGCGAAGGCGGCGGATATTGACGTCGACGATTTTTTCCTCGCCAAAATAGGAACTGCCCCAAACACGGTTCAGGATATCTGTCCGGTCCAGCGCAGCTCCTGGATTTTGAAAAAAGCATTCCATGATTTGAAATTCCACTTGTGTCAAATCAATGAGACTTCCTCTTTTGGTAAGCGTCCGATTGCGCGGGTTCAAAACGAATTCTCCAAGAATAATCGCATCATCCTGCGCCTTGGCCCCGGATGACTCCTTGCTCATCTCCACGCGGCGGTAAATCGCATCGACCCTTGCCATTAATTCCGAGGGGGAAAAAGGTTTGGTCACATAGTCATCAGCGCCTACCAAAAGGCCGGTCACTTTATCCATCTCCTGTGTGCGGGCTGTCAGCATGATAATTCCCAGGCGCGGGCTGCGGGCACGCAGCTGTTTACAAAGCTCCAGGCCATCCATTTGAGGCATCATAATATCCAGCAGAGCCACATCGACCTCGCCGTTTCGCCCATCGTAAATCCGAAGGGCCTCCAGCCCATCCCCTGCCTCTAAAACTTCATAGCCGCTGCGCTGCAAATTGATCACAATAAAATCGCGAATAGACGGCTCGTCTTCCGCTACAAGAACTGTTTTCATCCTGCTGTCTCCTTCCCTGCGCTTTTATGCAATGACTGAAATACTCGATTTCAGCTGATCAAAATCAATGCCATATCGAGAAGCGGCGTTTGATAAACGGGCAACATAGACGACACTGCCGTTTTCCTTGAGCAACGTATAGTCCGCGTTGGGGCTTTTGGCCCATTGGTCGGCCGGAAGCGTCCAGATATTGAACAATTCATCCCCTGTTTTGCCGTTTTCTCTTGCAAAAAAGGTCCAGCGCCGCTCTTTCTGATTGCTGATGATTGTGATTTGGGGATTTTCTTCATCCTTGATCCATCGATCGGGATAAAAGAACATATATCCATCTGAATAATTGATCGAACTATAAGCGACGACTTTGCTTTCCTGAGAACTGCTCCCCTGAAACTGAACCCATTTTGTCAAATAGAGGTTTTGTGCCGCGCCGGCATCTGTCTGAGCGGTGTCCCTCGTATCATTTGAAGGGAGTTCCGTACTTGCATAGCCGCTATCCGGCAATACAATTTGGACTGGAACCTCAATGATCGCATCATGATTGATATCCTGTGAGGCGATTGATTCATACCGCTTGGTAACCAGATTAGCCCCTTTCTTCTCATCATATAGAGGGGCAACAAGCTTTTGGGCCTTGCTGTCCCAGTACACAATCTCCGTAATCATCGAGGAAGAGCCCGCGTTTGCATCGATATAAATCTTTATGGGAACTTGTGTCCCCAAATCCTCTTTCTTTAGGGATACATAGCTGATCGTTTTCGAGTCCAGCATAACGGTGCTGATATCCGTAATAGAGCCATTTATCATTTTCAGCAGTTTGCCTACGGCCCCATGCATGGTTCCGGTGGTTTCCGGAGCTAATATGAAGATCTCTTTGCTGCCGTCATGGTCAAGATCAACCGGCAGCATAGCGGTAAAAGCCTCCCGCGCTAACGTATTGATGAATGGTCCGTTTTCCGCATTGTTGTATTGATATACAGTAAGCACCTTGCTTTCCTTGCTGTCAAACAGATTCCATCCGACGAGAAGTTCCGGCGAGCCGTCATCATTCAAATCCGCAAACGATACGGAATAAACGTCGCTGCCCATACCGGGGAAATCGCTGTGAAAGGTCCATCTCCCGTTTTGGCTGTCCATAAAGTGCACGCGTACTGTAGACTGATCCTTATTTTGTATATAAAAGACAAACGCCTCATCTTCTCCGTCGTTGTCCACGTCATACATAATAAATGCAGACCGGTATTCTCCGGAGATCGGGGTTTTCAGCAGGAAGTTCTTCCCGACGGAGGATTCAAACGCCTTTTGGAGGCCCTCATACCCCCCCGTAAGCTTCGGGGGGCGCAGAAGATTCGGCAACGCTGTAAATCGAAGCGAGCAGCCGCTAAACAGAAAAACAAGGCTAAGCGCTAATGCGATACAGGCCAATAAATGCTTTTTCACAACTGCCGCTCACGCTCCTCTCATGCTTAACGATGGATCATATCATCCTGATTTTGCCGTTATCTGAATCGGAACCTTGTAGGTATTATATGCCCAGCAATCATTGAAGCTCCTGACGTATACTCTGGCTGTCACTTCCTGACGCCCCTCGGAGAGTTTGATCGTGCTTAAATCAACTTCTGCATAGATGCCATCCGCATTCAGGGCATCAATCGATGTTTTAGGGCCGACAATTGTGACGTTCTGAATATCCGCAAGTGCGGTTGCCTGAAATTCATCCGGCTCATTGAGCATTGTGATATTATTTTTGGAAACCGTATAGGTCTGCGACGTTTTATCGCTTGCATCGATCACAACAGTAAAGTTTTTAATCCTGTCGTCGACCACTGTCACCTCTTTGATCGCAGAAGCGGGGAATGTAAACGTATGGCGGATCATCCCAAGTTCGCTGAAATCGATCGCACCGACAGAAAAGGACTCCATAGCGTCTATT
Organism: uncultured Oscillospiraceae bacterium; assembly: GCA_900549825.1. Taxonomy (GTDB): domain Bacteria; phylum Bacillota; class Clostridia; order Oscillospirales; family Acutalibacteraceae; genus Fimivicinus. The sequence goes on from URQB01000004.1 coordinate 84,580, forward strand.
TCCGCTTCCTCCGCCGCTACAGTGACACGGGCGGGCGTAATCGTTACCGGCAAGGGATTGGCAACATAAGCCAGCGGCTCGTTGATATAGGATACCGTAACCGGAAGTTCCTTCAGCTTCAGCACTTTGATCGTCAGCGTAACCTTTGTCTGCCCATGATTGATATCCAGGTATTGCGGCACGCCTCCATATTCGCCGATCGGCGTGATCTTCGCCTCCAGCGTGGTCGTAGTGGTAAGCGGCTCGGAAAGGGAGACACGCGCGACCACCTTACTGACCTTATTCACCTCCGTGGTAGGGCCGGAGACCGTTACATTGCTCACGGAAGAATAGGTGGATTCCTGAATATATCCTTCGTCCGGAATGACCTTGTCCGCAATGATATCCGGCTCCAGCGGATAGGATACTTCCTTATAGGTGTCGAAATAAACCTGCACCTTTGTCTGAGAGAGCGAGTTAATCGTAAACTCGGCGTTATCATCTGCGGGTTTCGCCACCAATGTCACATCGTTTTTGCCGGAGGAACTGACATAGCTCAGGTCCGGCGTCACCTTGATATCCTCCGGTTTCAGGTTGGAGACGATATACCGCTTCCCATAAACGACCACATTCACCTTAAAATCGGTATTGCCAAAGGCCTGTAAGCCCAATTGTTCGGGCAGGCTCCCAGTCAGGTTGAAATCCACCGGGACATTTTCAACCGTATAGGACTCTTCTGGGCTTGCCGTCATGGAAATGGCGGTCCAGATGACGAACGCAAGTACGATCGAGAACAGCAATACAAAACGGTTGTTGCTGAAAAGCTCCCGGAAATTTATTTTTTTTCTATTCTTCATCATTATAATCTTTTTCATGCTTGATCCTCCCGGCAATACGCTTAAAAGTCCGGCTGATTTCACCGGGCTGCTCCGGCTCTGTGATCAGATATTTCTGCAGCTTTTCGCGCAGGTCCCCATCGGAAATACCCTGCATCAGAATTCCATCATGGGCAATTGAAATAGATCCCCTTTCCTCCGAAACGACTACGACAATCGCATCGCTCTGTTCGCTCATACCAAGCGCCGCCCGGTGACGGGTGCCAAGTTCACTGCTCACTGCGTTGTTCTGGGTCAGCGGCAGGATGCAGCCTGCGGCGCAGACGCGCCCGTCACGGATAATTGCCGCCCCATCGTGCAGCGGTGCTTTGGGGTAAAAAATATTGCCGATCAGCTCAGGCGAGACAAGCGCATCCACCGTTGTACCCGTTTTGGCGATTTCGCCAAGCATGGTAACGCGCTCAAAAATAATCAACGCCCCTATTTTTTTATCGCTCATATCGGAGCAGGCGCGGCAAACGCCATCGATCCCCGCCTGAATCTGCTCGTAGCGCCGGAGCTCCTGGCCGCCCTTTCCGGTAAACGGATTAAAAACGCTGAACTTGCTGCGCCCCATACTCTCCAAAGCATGCCGCAATTCCGGCTGAAACAGAACCAGAAGGCCAATCACGGCAAATTCAAACACCTTCTGAAGGACAAACATCATCGCCTCCATCTTGAAAAGATTGACGACGATATATAACAGGCCTAACAGCAGGATTCCCTTCAGCAACTGAATCGCCCGGGTTTCACGAATGAGCTTGATGGCATGGTAAACGATGAAGGCAACAAAAATAATATCCAGAACATTGGAGCACAGCTTGAAAAAGCCAGAGTTCCAAAACGTAGAAATAACGCTCCACAGCTGTATAAAAAAGGTTTTGATTTGTTCTATCTCCATAGCATAAACCGCGCCCTTCCGTGCTCCATGCACCAAAATAAAACGTCTTGCCTGCTTTGCGTATCAGGAATGCGCCTGTCAAAGCGCAAACGAAACGAGTGTTATGACGGACTTCTGTAGAACAGCTTCAGCGGTATTCCGGCTTTCGCGACGCAAATGGTTCTTTCTGACAAATAAAATACAGCGGCGGCATGGAAATCCCCCGCCGCTGCCGATTCATCAAGACCGCATGAATCTATTCTTTTTTATCATATCACGTTTTCTATCCTTTTGCAATTTTTCGGACAGATTTTATCAGCTCATACAAGTCTTTTTTATTGGTAAAATAAGAAGGAGCGATACGGACGGTTCCGGTTTCTGAGGTTCCATAGGCTCCGTGTGCACAGGGTGCACAATGCAGCCCGGAACGCACGGCAATTCCGTCATGATTCAGACGGACGGCGGTTTCTTCACTGTGCAGGCCATTGAGATTGAAAGATAGCAGCGGAACATGCTTATCCTGCTCCGGCCTTTGCGTGTAAAGGCGCACTTTTTCTGTTGAGGCCAGAGCGTCATAAAGCTTCTGCATGAGGGCCATCTCATGCTCCGCTATATTGCGCAGCCCGACTGTTTTTACAAAATCCAGACCGGCGGAAAGCGCCAGGATGCCGGGTGTATTGCCGGTACCGCTTTCCAGTTTATCCGGCAAGATGGGCGGCTGATACAAATGTGCGGAAAGGCTTCCTGTACCGCCCTCGATCAGCGGGCGAACCTCCGCCCCATCCGCACACAGCAGCATGCCCGTTCCCATCGGGCCGTAAAGACCCTTATGGCCGGGCAGACAGAGAAAATCGATCCCTGTTTTCCCCATATCGATCGGAAGCACACCGGCACTCTGCGCTGCATCTACGGCAAAAAGCAGTCCATTTTCATGGGCAAGCCTGGCAATTTCCGCGATCGGCAGAACGATTCCGAATACATTGGATGCATGCATGCAGATGATCATACGGGTATTCGCCCTGATTTCTTTTTTAAAATTTTTTAATGTCTCCTCAAAATTGCCTTCACAAACGTGAGCCGTGCTATAGGAAATCACGCCGTCCGCCGCAAGCTTGTAAAGGGGGCGCATCACCGCATTGTGCTCCAGGTCGGAGGTCACAACATGGTCACCCCGATTCAGCACCCCGTGAAGGACTGTGTTGACCGCGTGCGTACAGTTGAGCGTAAAAACAACATTCTCCGGCTCGCGCAGGCCAAACATCGACGCTGCCTGTTCCCGGCAGCGATAGATCCGGCTGGCGGTACGCATGGACATCGTATGCCCGGAGCGGCCGGGATTGGCGCCGTATTCCTCGATCGCCCTCGCCATTGCTTCCCGCACCATGCGCGGCTTTGGGTAGGTCGTTGCGGCATTGTCAAGATAAATCATGATTTTGGGCCGCCTCCCAGTTCCCCGGTCAGCCGGACGTGGCCTTGCTGAAGGAGTGTGAGAGCCTCATCAGCATTCCCTTTGGTCAGATAAATTGTATAGCAACACCCATCCGCAGCATTGGGATCAGGTGTTCTTTGATAATGGGCCCGGAATCCGTTTTCATTTAAAAGGCGGATTCCCTTTTCTGCGTGTGTGATTGAACAGACCTGAAAATTTGGCTGTCCCATAAGCGTCACCTCGTTTCGTATCATCTTATGCGAAACGAGGGTTTCGTGTCATCTGAAAATCTTGCGCTCAGCGCGCTTCGATCAGGCAGACGGCATGGGCCGCAATCCCCTCGCTGCTGCCGGTGAATCCAAGACCTTCTTCTGTTGTAGCCTTCACGCTGACCATAGCAGGTTCGATCCCGCAGGCCGCCGCGACATTTCTCCGCATATCAGGAATAAACGGCTTGAGTTTCGGCGCCTGGGCGAGTATCGTCGCATCGATATTGACGATCCTATAATGTGCATTCTCAAGGGCTCGCGCAACGAGTGACAAAAGCTTCAGGCTGTCCGCCCCTTCATATTGGGGGTCCGTGTCCGGAAAAAGTGTCCCAATATCGCCCAGGGCCGCCGCGCCGAGCAGCGCGTCAGAAATCGCGTGCAGCAGCACGTCGGCATCCGAATGCCCCAAAAGACCGGTCTCATGAGGAATCTGTACGCCGCCGAGGATGAGTTTTCGATCCTTTACGAGACGGTGTACGTCATATCCATGTCCAATTCTCATCCGAAAAAACTCCTTTTGTAGCTCTTGTTTCATTGTAATCGATTTCGGCTGCATTCTCATGCTTTCATGCATGTCAGGAGGCAGCGGATCGGTATTTCGGTAAATATCCGACCTGCGCTATGGCGCATGAACCTGTTCAACCAGTTCATGAAACGCCGCAACATCAACTTCAGCGGCCTGCCGAATGGAACTATCTTCACCCATAAAAATCCTCCGAAGCCTTTAAAATTCCTTCCGCCGAAAATACATCTTCCGGCGTTGTGATCTTCAAATTGGAATAGGCTCCTCGCACCAGGAAGACGGGTTCGCCTAGCCGTTCTACCAGCTGGCAATCGTCCGTCAGATTGACAGCCGTTTCCCCTGCCTGCTCCACCGCACGCAGATACAGCGTGCGGGAAAAGACCTGCGGCGTCTGCACGGCCCAAAGCGTGCTGCGCTCCGGCGTCTCCAGAATTTTGCCGTCCTCATCGATCCTTTTGACCGTATCCTTTACCGGGACGCCCAGAGCCGCTGCACCGTGTTCAACAGCAGCTTCTACCACCTGATCGATCTCCTGCGGGCGGATCAGGGGCCGTGCGCCATCGTGGATGGCAAAGAAATCCGCCTGTGCATCCGCCTGCCCGATCGCACGGAAAACGCTCTCCTGGCGCGTTTCGCCGCCGGTTACGATCTGCTTGACCTTTGTGATCTCATAATCCTGAATCAGCGCGTACATCTGCGGAAGATCCTCCTGCCGCGCGGCAATCACGACCTCGCAGATGCTGTCTGCCAATTCAAACGCCTTGAGCGTACGCACAATGACTGGCACGCCGTCGATCAAGAGGAATTGCTTGCTGGTTTCCCCACCCATGCGTCTCGATTGGCCCGCGGCAACAATGATGGCGCTGACAAAGGCGGACGGCCGCTCTTCCTCCGGTATTCTTCTGCGTGAAAAGAAACACATGATTCCATTCCTCCTCATCCATTTGCATGATGATATGGGTTATCGGATCCGTAATCAGACAAAATCCCAAAAAACGCATGGATATGCCACCGCCTCTTTCATTGATTTCAATATACCATGTTTTGGGTGGCGGTTCAAGCAGGACAGGGCTTCAAAATGTTATTGTCGATTTTACCAAGAATTGTTTTCCAGCCCTGTACAACTTGACAATTATGTGATAATCCATAAATTTTTATTGACTTTCATCTGAAATTGCAGTAGATTAAATATCCACATTTCACCGCCTTTCCGTTTCTCAACCCGGATTCCGGAAAACTACGCAACGTGTATTCTGCTCGGATACGCGCTTTTTGTGTTGCAATTTAAAATGGAAGGGAGAATCCGGCCTGTATGATTGAACTGACAAATATCTGCAAAACCTTTCGTGTTGCCCGGCGGGGCGGCAGCATGAAATTAGCCGCCAAGGCGCTTTTTCACCGCGAATATGGCAGAATTGAGGCACTGAAAAACATAAGCTTCACGATTCAGGATGGAGAGATGGTCGGATACATCGGGCCCAACGGGGCAGGAAAAAGCAGCACCATCAAGATCATGAGCGGCATTCTGACGCCGGATGGGGGCACCTGCGTGATCAACGGAAAGGTGCCCTGGAAACAACGCAGGGAGCATGTGCGCGAGATCGGCGTAGTATTCGGTCAGCGTTCGCAGCTCTGGTGGGATGTGCCCGTAATCGACTCCTTTGAGCTGATTCGAGATATCTATTCGGTGGAGCCGGCGCGCTACCGTAAAAATCTGGATACACTCATCTCCATGCTCTCTCTGGAGACGATTTTACAAACCCCTACGCGCCAGCTTTCCCTGGGCCAGCGGATGCGCTGTGAAATTGCCGCATCTCTTTTGCATGACCCCAAGGTTCTGTTTTTGGATGAACCGACCATCGGGCTGGACGCCGTCTCAAAAATCGCAGTGCGGGATTTTATGAAGGAGCTGAATCGTCAAAGAGGCACAACGGTCATCCTCACCACGCACGATATGCAGGATATTGAGGCACTGACAGAGCGTATTCTCCTCATTGGCAAGGGAAAAATTTTGATGGACGGTTCCCTGAACGAGCTGCGCCGCCAGCACTGCGGAAAGCGCACCATTACAGTCAGCTTCAGCGATGCACGTTCCATCCAGGATCAGGTGAAATTCCTTCCACATGGCCTGACACTCAGGGAATCGCTCAACGGGCGCGCCGTGCTGGAAACGGACATTCAGCTTTGCCCTGTTTCAAGTGCAATGGCCTGGCTCTCCTCTCAGATGGAGGTCACTGATTTTTCTGTCTCTCAGCCGAGCGCAGAAGAGCTAGTGGTCGGCCTGTATCGGGAATTTGGCGTTTGAGGAGGGCTTTCCAATGAAAATCATTCGAAAATATCTCTCAATCCTGCGCGTCCGGTTTACCAATGGGATGCAATACCGCGCTGCGGCGCTGGCAGGCGTTGTTACCCAGTTCGCCTGGGGCGGGATGTATCTCATCCTTTACCACACGTTTTATCAGTCAGGAAGCGGCGTATTTCCCATGGATATGCAGGCGCTCTCTGCTTATATCTGGCTTCAGCAGGCTTTTTTAGCGCTTTTCATGGTCTGGAACATGGATCATGATATTTTTGAGCTGATTACCTCCGGCAATGTCGCCTATGAGCTCTGCCGCCCCTGCGATCTGTACAGCATGCTGCTATTTCGAACGCTGGGAAGCAGGCTGGCCAAAGCGGTGCTGCGGTGTTTTCCGATCCTGATCATTGCGGCCTTCCTGCCCAGTCCCTATGGCATGTGCTTACCGTCCTCCTGGCAGGCGGCGGGGCTGTTTACGCTATCCTTTTCATTAGGCGCACTCGTGGTCGCAGCTTTTTGCATGCTGATCTATATTTCTGCTTTTTTTACCATTTCCCCGATGGGCGTCCGCATCATTGCCGTTTCTGTCGTTGATTTCTTTTCCGGCTCTATCATCCCGCTGCCCTTTTTCCCGGAAAAACTGCAGGTTGTTTTCTCATTGCTTCCATTTGGCTCCATGCAGAACGCACCGTTTCGGATCTACGGCGGAGACTTGGCAGGTGCGCAAGCGCTTGCGAGCATCCTGATTCAAGTTTGCTGGCTTTTCGTGCTTCTTTTGCTGGGACGGCTGTTTATGAAGAAGGCGCTCAAACGCGTTGTCATACAGGGAGGTTGAGAATTCACATGAAGCTTTATCGAAAATATATCTCGATCCATCTTAAAAGCATGATGCAGTTTAAGGTATCCTTTTTCCTGACGGCCTTTGGACAATTTCTGGTTTCCTTCACTGCAATTTTGGGCGTCTATTTTCTGCTTGACCGTTTTCATGCGATCAAGGGATACACCTTTACAGATATCCTGCTATGCTCTTCGGTGATCCTGATGGCGTTTTCGCTGGCCGAGTGCTTTGCCCGCGGATTTGACCAGTTCCCCAAGGCAATCTCCAATGGAGAATTCGACCGTATGTTGGTGCGGCCACGCAATGAGATTTTTCAAATTCTCGCCTCCAAATTCGAGCTGACGCGGCTCGGGCGAATGCTGCAAGGCGTGATTATGCTCATCATCGCTTTTTCCCATAGCGGGATTCACTGGACGATTCTCAAAATCGTGACGCTTCTTTTCATGATCCTCGGAGGCATGATTGTTTTCTCCTGCCTGTTCCTTTTATATGCCGCGTTCAGCTTTTTTACGCTGGAGGGCCTGGAGTTTATGAATATTCTGACGGACGGCTGCAAGGAATTTGGGCAGTATCCCCTTGCTGTCTATGGAAAAGCCGTCTTCACCTTCTGCACCGCCGTCGTACCCTATGCATGGTTTCAGCAGATTCCGCTGGATTATCTGACGGATAAAGCCGGAAATCCCCTGCGTATGTTCGCCCCTCTGGTTTGCTTGCTGTTTATAATCCCCTGCTATGCGATTTGGAGGGTTGGATTAAGGCATTATAAGTCAACTGGTTCTTAATTCAGGCATTGGATTGCAGGCTCGATGTGCTGGCCCGCCGGGAGCCTTGGAAAATCCTCCAGGGTATGAAAGGCATATATTCTGGTTAACCCCAGTAAAACTGGAGGTTCGTTTCATACCTGTCCGGCAGCCAATGAAAACAGGCCGTGGAACCAATACAATTCCACAGCCTGTTCAGAACAGCTTCGCTCTTTCACTGTTTTCCCCGTTGATCACGCGTAAACCATCTTCGAATCGTCGGCCAGAATACGATTCTACTGCCGTCGCTTTATTCGATCACAATTTTATGGAAAACCTTCTTGCCCTTCTTCACGAGCACGTGGCCCTTTTTAAAATCGGCCTTTGATACAGCCTTTGCAATGTCCGTTACGCGCTCGTCGTCCACTGTGATGCCGCCCTGCTCAATGAGCCTACGGGCCTCGCCCTTCGATTTGGCAAGAGAGGCGGCAACCAGGATATCGATCACCGTGATTGTGCCATCCTCTGCAAACTGCTCCGCTTTGAGCGCCGTTGTCGGCATATGCTCCGTGTCCGCGCTGCTGCCAAAGAGCGCCTTTGCGGCGGACTGCGCCTTGAGCGCTTCTTCCTCGCCGTGGATGAGCTTCGTCACCTCAAAGGCAAGCTTTTCCTTCGCCTGATTGAGTGCGCTGCCCTCGAGCTTTTCATATTCGGCGATCTCATCGAGCGCGATAAAGGTGAGCATCTTCATGCAATTGATCACGTCCGCGTCGTCGACATTGCGCCAGTACTGATAGAATTCATAGGGGCTGGTCTTCTCCGGATCGAGCCACACCGCTCCCTTTTCGGTCTTGCCCATCTTGCGGCCGTCGCTTGTCTGCAGGAGATTAAAGGTCATACCGCAGACCTCGCGGCCATCCATGCGGCGGTTTAATTCCACACCGCCGATGATGTTGCTCCACTGGTCGTCACCGCCGAATTCGAGCTGGCAGTCGTATTTTCGGCTGAGCACCAGGAAGTCGTAGCTCTGCATGATCATGTAGTTAAGCTCAAAGAAGGACAGGCCGCGCTCCAAACGCTGCTTGTAGCACTCTGCCGCCAGCATTCGGTTGACGGAGAAATGCACGCCGACCTCACGCAGAAACTCGATATAGTTCAGGTTCAGCAGCCAATCCGCATTGTTGACCATCATCGCCTTGCCGTCTGAGAAATCAACCAGCTTTGACATCTGCTTCTGAAAGCAATCGATATTGTGCTGGATGGTCTCCTTGGTCAGCATCTTGCGCATATCGGTCTTGCCGGAGGGATCTCCGATCATGCCCGTGCCGCCGCCGAACAGCGCGATCGGCACATGGCCCGCGCGCTGCATGTGCGCCATGACCATGATCTGCACGAAATGGCCCACATGCAGGCTGTCCGCCGTGGGGTCAAAGCCGATATAGAATTTGATCTTCTGGGTCTCCATCAGCTCCCGGATTTTTTCTTCGTTGGTCATCTGCGCGATCATGCCGCGCGCCTTCAGCTCGTCAAATACGCTCATTTCAAATACCTCCCAAATTCTTCCGATGCAGAAGGACAAAGAAAAACGCCCTCTGCAATTAAATTACAGAGGGCGGACAAGCCGCGGTACCACCTCTATTTACCGCTTTCTCACGAAAGCGGCCTCGCCGGGTACGCTCGTAAAACGATAAATACCCTCGCGCTGTAACGGGCGCTGCCGGCGCGGCCTACTGGAAAACCGTTCAGCCTTGCGGCTCAAAGATGTATTTCACAGTGCGCCCGCGTTTCCTTCCACCAGCCGGAAACTCTCTGTGCCGGACGGGAGCCGCTACTTCTTCTTATCTCAGCCGTTGACTGGATTATAACCGCTGCGGGGAAAAAAGTCAAGGGCCTGATTCCAAAGAAAATTGCAGACGGAATCACTGCTGCGCTCCTGCCCCCTTCGCCATGTTCCCGCCGATATCGGCCCGGATGCAGATGGACTGCCGTAAAACCGCTTTCGGGCAGACCGCCTCCCCGCTATTAAGGCAAGCGTATACCGCGCGCGGATTGCACAGAGCGCTGCTGGCCGCATTGACGATGGCTCTGCAACTACGTAGTTCAACGTAATTACAGAGCTTTTTAGATGTATCGGAATACATATATTTTTATCTCATGCAACAGGAATAATCGCGCTTATATCAGGTTACTTGCTCTAACATCGTCTGGAAAATTTCTATGTGATGCTTCTCGTCAAGTATGATCCGTTTTAAAATTTTTACAATATTCGTATCGCAGATCGTTTCCGCCTGCCTAGTATATTTTTTTATGGTAGCCTCTTCGCCTTGAATAGAATTTTCAATGACTTCCCGTATTTTTCGCGGATAAGAATTATAAGCTGGCGTCCAATAGCACATACCCTGATTTTCCATACTCCATAGACGCGGGTCTAATCCCATCTGAGAGGCTAATGTTGCAAATATGTCCAGATGATGCATTTCGACCATGCTGATTTTATGGAAACACTGAGCGAAATCCGCATAGTCAGGATTCACGATTACGCTGTTGTAGAAATACAAACTGACCGCTGTCATCTCCGAATGGTTGCTCCCTATATTGCTTAACATGGCATAAGCATAGTCCCTTCGGCGGCTTTCTGTTTGTATCGGGGGATAAGGAAGGTCAATCGTAACCTTGCATTCATGATTATGGTGCTGACTCATCATTGGGCTTCCTCCTGAAAAACTCATCATTTACATAAGAACCGCTCAATGATCATTATGAACCATGCAAGGAAGTTATGACTGGATGGATGACTTTCGCCCGAAAACACCTGTGCTCACCGTCTATCACCCCTCCCTTTAAATTCAAAACAGTCCGGAATCAGGCTCAACACGTACAATTAAAAAATAGCCGGTAACTTCCTGTATCCTGCAGGCAGCGGCAGACCTTTGATCAGCCAGTTGACAGAAAGGTCTGCTTTGTTACTCGCTGCGCTTCGTCATTCTCCCTTCTCTTTATTTTCCAAAAAATATGCCATCCCCGCTCAACAGCTGAGATCACTTTTTCGACAGGCTGTAAGAAGAACCGGAAGCAGTAAAGCTTCCGGTTCTTCTTATTTTGTTTTTATGTATCTCCAGGTAAAGAGTTACACACCGTCCGATTTTTTAATCCCGAAAATGAGGCGTAGGATTCCGCTTAAGAGCTTAGGACTGCGGAAAGAAACAACTTTCATACTAAGTCCTCCTAACAAAAGTTTCTGCACAGAGCCACGCCAAACAGCACCAGCAGGGCCGCCAACACGGCGAGTAAAAACTGCGCCGGAAAAAAGCGGGCCACCAAAAGCCCGGCGCCGAACGCAATCAAGATCATTCCCCTGCTGTTTCCCCGGCATCTCACAGACAGCACCGTCCCTGCGCAAGATGGAGGGTTCCACCTCCAAGCATCTGTCTTTCCCACATGCTCACTTCCAGTATATGCTGCTCCCGCATAAGCGTGCGCAAAAATTGCGTCCAACTGAATCTCAATCTTGCGAAAACAAGAGCAGAAGCGTCCCTCTTTTCACAGAGACCGCGGCGCCGGAAGGGAGAATTTCATTGCTGACGCCGAGCGTGCAGTATGGATCCATGTCATAATCCTTCAGAGGATACTTGACGCCTCTTAAAGATACGCCATGTGCAGCGCCGCCGTAAGGAAAAACTGACATTTTGAAGCCTGGACAGGGCGGAATCGCCATTTCGGCATTACGCAGCAGGATTGCCGCGTTCTTTTCATCACGCAATACGGCCTTCGCATGATGGGCGGCGGCATAGGCCAGCACAGTAAAATTTGCAACCGTATGATCCAGCCGTCCCCCTAATCCGCCCAGAATCAAAAAATTACGGAATCCCCGCTCCAGCCCTCTTTTGAGCGCGAGAAGCATATCGGTATCGTCCTTTTCAGGCGGATAAGAATCTATTTCACAGCCGGCATCCTCTGGAATCCGCATGGAGTCGAAATCCCCGATCAGGAGATCCGGCAGGAGCCCCATCTTACGGGCATGTGCATATCCTCCATCCGCACAGAGGATAAAATCATCCTGCTGCAAAAAAGAACGGCTTGTTTGATAGTCCTGAATCGGCCCGGCACCCAAAATAACACATCTTGCCATACAGCTTCCCTCTTTCTCCCGGCTGCTCAGCCGGTTTCCCAATCTTTCAGGTCCTTTACCGCCTCATAAAGCGCCACATAGCTCATATGCCGCTCAGGCTCAATCTCTCCGTCCTCAACTGCCTGCAAAATCGCGCAGCCCTTATCCTTCGTATGGGTACAGCTCGAAAACTGACAACGGCCGAGATAAGGCAAGAATTCCGGAAAACAAAACGGAAGCTCATCCTTCCGGATCACTTCGCTTTTCTCCAAATCCAACGAGGAAAAACCGGGCGTATCCGCAACCAGGCCGTCAGCCAGATGAAAAATCTCAGCTTGACGGGTGGTGTGCCTCCCGCGCCCAAGCTTCTCGCTGATCTCGCCGGTAGGCAAATGCAGGGAAATGTCCAGGCAATTGAGCAGCGATGATTTGCCAACGCCAGAATTCCCTGTAAAGGCGCTTAGCTTTCCACGCAGCGCCTCTCTGACTTCAGGCACACCGTCTCCTGTATAACATGAGACTGAAAAAGCAGGCACCCCGGCGTGTTGATAGATCTTGACAAGCTTATCTGCTTTACGCAAATCGGCCTTTGTAAAGACCAACAGCGGATCAATCCGTTTGGAGACAGCGATCGCCGTTAATTGATCCAGCAGCAGAAGATTCGGAGCCGGTTCACACGTCGAAGCTACAATCACCAACTGATCCAGATTCGCAAGCGGAGGCCGCCGCAGCATATTTTTACGGGGCAGAATTTCATCGATGGTATTCTCTTGCTCCGACAACCCCACTGTAATACGCACAGAATCGCCAACAAGGGGCGGCTGTTTCCGCTTGCGAAAAATGCCTCTCGCCCTGCATTCATATACCGCATCGGCGGCTTCTACATAATAGAAGCCGCCGATTCCTTTTACGATCAATCCGTTTAACTGCAAAACAGATCCCACTTTTCCGTATACTAAATTCACTGAAAAAATCAGTCGGCCGGCGCCGTATCCGGATTCGCTGGTCCCCCGCCGAGGCTGCCGCCAGAGCTCACCGTAATCGTTACTTTGGAACCATATCCCGCCGTTCTGTCGGCGGTGGGCTCCTGCATGAACACAAGACCGGCCTCCATACTCAGGTTGATTCTGGTTTTTACTTCTACCTTGAACCCGCGGGCTTTTAATTCTTCTTCCGCCGCTGCCTGACTAAGGCCGTAGACGCTTGGTACGGTAACCTTGAAGTTTTCATAAGAATATTTATCGTCTGTCTTTGTGCCGGTCGTAAAGTCAAAAGTGCATTCGTAAATCGTATCGCCATTCAGGGTAACGGTAAATCTCCTGCCGGAACCACTGCCCTTTACATCGATATTGACTGGGCTGCCATTGAGCAGGATCGACTGATCATATACTTTCTCCGTGCCGTCCAGATAAGCTCTGAGGGTCGCTTCCGTATTGGCAACATTCGGCATATTATCAAGCCGGATGGTGTATTGCTTTGGTTCGCCGCTGCCGTTGCTTACCGTAACGCCAATCTTACTGTTCTTTGCAATTTTTGTTCCTGCCGTAACACTCTGACCAATGATCGTGTCCTTCGGATGTTCACTGTCCTCATACTTAATATCGCTGGTATTCAGCTCAAGGCCATAGCCTTCCAAAATCATCTTTGCAACATCCAGCGTGTTTTTGCCAATCTCCAAATCAGGCATTTCGACAGAATTGGTATCCTCGCCAGTGTTGACCTGAATATAAATCGTCGTATCAGCAGAAACCTTGGTACCTGCCGACGGGACCGTCTGAACCACCTGGCCCTCTTTCAAATCGGCATCATAGACACCGATCGGGCTGCTGGATACATTGAAGCCTTTCGCAATCAGCTTCTGCTTTGCCTCTTCAAAAGTGGAGCCGCGGACATCTGGAATTTCAATATCTCCGCCGCTTTTGACAAGCTTTATAACGATCTTCCCGTTCTTACGCATTGTTTTTCCCTCCGCATAGGCGGGGGACTGCTCGGCAACGGTGTTGGGAGATTTGGTGGAATCGACAATGGTCTCATCAGATACCTGGATATCATAATCGGCATACTTATCCTTCAGGTAAGGCTGAATGTCATTATAGTAATCCAGGTCGACCAGATTCGGGATTTTGACGCGGCCTCCACCCAGTATGCCTGTGCCAAACAGGATACCGATGATGATGCCGACAACCGCAAGACCCGCGACAATGCCGATCAGGATAGGCAGAGTCTTCTTCCGCGAGGAAGACTCCTCCTCATAGGAATCCTCCGGCTCCGGCGGAACAACCGGACGAACCTTTCCGGTATCTTCAATATATTTGGTGGGCTCATTGTCCACAAAGCAGGCATAGTTGAATTTGATATTCGGGTTACGCTTGAATTCATCCAGATCCAGCAGCATTTCGGCGGCGGACTGATAGCGGTCCCGCACATCCTTCTGCATGGCCTTCATCGTAATCTGCTCCAGGCCGATCGGAATCTGATCGTTGAGCTCGCGCGGGCTCTTCGGATCGGACTGCAGCTGCATAATCGCCACGGAAACGGCGCTGTCCGACTGGAATGGCAGCTGGCCCGTCAGCATCTCATAGAGCACGACGCCCACAGAATAAAGATCCGCCTTATCGTCCGTTATTTCGCCTCGCGCCTGTTCCGGGCTGATATAATGGACGGAACCGATCGCGCTCTCCGTCATCGTCCGGGTTTCGCTGCGGCTGAAGCGTGCGATGCCGAAATCCGTCACCTTGATATTGCCGTTTTGCAGGAGCATGATATTCTGCGGCTTGATATCGCGATGCACAATGCCCTTGTCATGCGCGTGCTGAAGGGCACGCAGGATTTGCGTGACAAAATGCACGGCTTCCTTCCAGCTGATCACCTTCTGCTGCTCGATATACTCCTTCAGCGTGATGCCCTCAACATATTCCATCACGATATACTGCAGCCGGTCGCCGAAGCTTACGTCATACACCTTGACGATATTGGGATGAGAGAGGACGGCAATTGCCTTCGACTCATTTTTGAAGCGGCGGCGGAATTCCTCATTTTGAAGGAACTCCTCTTTCAGGATTTTGACTGCGACGATCCTGTCATCAATATTATCGTAGGCCTTGTAAACGACGGCCATACCGCCGACGCCGATGATCTCCTGAATTTCGTAACGGCCGTCCAGCCGCTTCCCAACATAATTTTCCATGTGTAACCATCCTTTCGTAGAAGCCGGAAATGACTGCGCATCAATACGTAATGGCAACGACCGTGATATTGTCGCCGCCGCCGTGCTGATTGGCAAGGTCAACCATTTGCTGCGCGGACTCGTAGTATCCACTGTTTCGGGTTATCTGAAAAATCTCATCCGTTTCCAGATAGTTGGTCAGCCCATCTGTGCACAGGAGCAGCACGTCTTCCGGCTCCATCCTGTCTTCACAGAAATCTATATCAACTGTCTCATCGACACCTAGTGCACGCGTAATGATATTTTTCCGCGGATGTGCCTTCGCCTCGTTGGGCGTCAGCTTTCCGGTTTCCACCAGCTCCTGCACAACGGAATGATCCCGCGTCATCTGGACAATCCCCTGGGGAGATACCTTATAGGCACGGCTGTCTCCCGCATGGACAATGCGGATCATCTGTTCCGATAATACGGCGGCGACGACCGTCGTCCCCATTCCGTGCAGCTCCAGATTGGAGTTAGCCAGGTCGAAAATACTGACATTTGCCGCCGTAACAGCGGAAACCAGCATATTCTTGATGGAGTTACCACTCATCCCATCGCGGTACTGCGCATTGATCTGCTGCGAGATCATCTTAACCGCGGTAGAGCTTGCAACGCTTCCGCCCGCTGCTCCGCCCATTCCATCGCAAACCACGGCCCAAGCAACACCGCCGGGCAATTCGCCCGCAGCGTAAGAATCCTGGTTGGAATCACGCACTCTGCCGATATCCGTCTTTGCTACAATTCTCACACGTCTTCCTCCCTTTGCCGGGATAAATATCCGCGTCTCAACTGCCCGCAGGAGGCATTGATATCCGCGCCAAGCGTGCGGCGAATCGTCACCTGAATGCCGTTTTGCTCCAAAAGCTTCGCAAACCGCTCCAGGCGCTCCCGCGGGCTGCGGCGGTAATCGTTCTCCCGCACCTCATTGGCAGGGATCAGATTCACATGGCAGAGCATTCCGCGCAAGCGGCGGGCCAACTCAAGAGCACAAGCGTCCGAATCGTTGACATTTTGGATCATGGCATATTCAAAGGAGATTCTGCGGGAGGTCTTCTCCGCATATCTCCTGCACGCATGCAGTAATTCATCCACACCCCAACGGCGGTTGACCGGCATGATCCGGGAACGGATTGTATCGTTCGGGGCGTGCAGGGAAACGGAAAGCGTCAGTTGCAAATGGTAATCCAGCAATTTCTCGATCCCGGGCACGATGCCGCAGGTAGAGAGCGAGAGATTCCGCATGCTGAGATTGAGGCCGTTTTCATCTGTGACCAGCTGCAAAAAGCGAAGCACGTTCTCGAAATTATCCAGCGGTTCCCCCATTCCCATTAATACGATGTGGGAGACGCGGACATTCCGGTCACGCTGCGCGGCATAGATCTGGCCAAGCATTTCAGACGGTGTCAGGTTGCGGACAAAGCCGCCAATCGTAGATGCGCAGAAGGAACAGCCCATCTTACAGCCGACCTGAGAGGAAACACAAAGTGTATAACCGTATTTATAACGCATCAGGACAGATTCAACCAGCGCGCCGTCATGCAGCTGGTAGAGATATTTTACAGTTCCATCATACGCAGAAATCAGCCTTTTTTCAATATCGCAGCCTAAAATAGAGAAATGCTCGCGTAGGAATTCGCGGAAGGACTTCGGTTGGTCCGTCATTTCGTCAAAATCGGAAACGCCCTTTTTTTGCAGCCAGGCATAAACCTGAGAAACACGGTATGATGGCTGGGCAGCCGGCGCCAACGCCTGTTTCAACTCTTCCGCCGTCATGGACCGGATATCCTTCGAATTCAAACGCTCACCTCTTGAAACACCGCGATATAAAATCCGTCATGCCCGCCTGCTTCGGGAAACAGGGTCCAAAACCCGTTTTCATCCAGCCGCCCATTCCACCCTTCGGGCAAAGGAACCGAAACCGGGCGAAAAGATGGCTGTTCCTGCAGAAAACGCAGGCAGACGGCTTCGTTTTCATCCGGATTCAGTGTACAGGTGGAGTACACCAGCCTGCCGCCCTTTTGCACGTAGCGGGAAGCGTTACGGAGTATAAGGTACTGCAAATCGGGCAATTTGTCAACCTCTCCCTGCGGTTTATAGCGAATTTCCGGCTTTCGGCGCACAATTCCAAACCCGGAACATGGGACGTCGCACAGTACCCGATCCGCCTTTCCAAACGCTGCATCATAGCAGGAAGCGTCCGCAACAGCGGGATGAACCATCGGAATTCCAAGCCTCGTAACCCCCTCCTCGATCAGCGCCGTGCGGGAGGGATAGAGGTCAAACGACCGAACCTCCCCTTTCCCCTGCATCCGTTCGGCAATCGTAAAGCTCTTTCCACCCGGCGCAGCGCAGAGGTCGAATACCGTCTCCCCCGGCTGAGCATCCAAGGCTTTGCAGCAAAGCTGGGAGGCCGTATCCTGCACATGAAAAAGCCCTTTTTGATAGGCGTTTGTGCGCTCAATCGCCCCTACCCGCTCCAGGACCAGGGCATCCTCCACCTCCGCAGCGGCACAAGATGCTACGTGATCTTGCTTGAGCATATCCCCTAGTTTTTCTGCCGTCGTCCGCAGCGTGTTGACCCGAATCGCCACGGGCGCGGGCTCCATGCAGGCCTTCAAAATCAAAAGCGTCTTTTCCCGCCCATAGGCATTCTGCCACTTCTCAATCAGCCACTCCGGAAAAGAGTAGCGAATGGAAAGCGCATAGCTTTCATTCTCCTCCTGATCCGGCAGGCGGAGCCCCGCATCATTGATCTTTCTGAGCACCGCGTTAACCAGCCCGGATGCAAAAGCGCAGCCGTTATTTTTAACGAGAGAAACGCTTTCGCTTACCGCAGCGGATGAGGGAATCCGTTCCATAAACAGAAGCTGACAAACGCCAAGGCGCAAGGCGGCAAGCACTTCCGGCCTGAGCTTCTTAAGCGGCTGCCGAAGATAAAGGGAAAGCTGATAATCGATCGTATATAGCCGTTCCTGCACGCCATATACCAGCGTGGAGACAAGCGCCGCGTCACGACCGGAAAGATCGTTGCGGCGCAGGGCGGCATCCAGCGTCAAATTGGAATACGCCGCATCGCGCTGCATCCGGACGAGAATTTCCATCGCGATCTGACGGGCTTTTTTCTCCATGAAAATCCCCCCGATTCTGATCTAATTATCCCGCCTGCCTGCAAAAATCGCGAGCAGACGCAGCAGGTTAGCGAGCGAAACGACAAGCGACGCGACATAGGTCATTGCCGCGGCGCGCAATACGCTCCGCGCCCCAGGCAGCTCATTCTCGGAGAGCATCCCCGTATCGTCGATCACACGAATCGCGCGGCGGCTTGCGTTGAACTCCACTGGTAATGTTGCAAGCTGGAAGATAACAACCAGGGAATAGAGCAGCAGGCCCACATTCACAAGCAGATCCGCGCCGAAGATCAGCCCGGCGACTGCAAGGGGAATGCCAAGCTTGGAGCCGAGATTGCAGACCGGAAGGATCGCATTCCGGATCTTGATCGGCAGGTAGCCCGTTGCATGCTGGACGGCATGGCCCGCTTCATGGCACGCAACGCCGATTGCCGCAACGGACGCACTCCCATAAATCCCGTCGGAAAGGCGGATCACATTGGCGCGCGGGTCATAATGATCCGTCAGGTTGCCGGGAACGTGCTCGATACGCACATCCATCAGGCCGTAATGGCGCAGCACATTCATCGCCGCGTCCGCGCCGGTCATCCCGCTCATAACCCGTACCTGCGCATATTTTGAATAGGCGCGTTTTACACCGATCTGAGCGATCAGGGCCAGGATCATAGCCGGAACAACTAAAATCAAATAATAATAATCAAGATGAAATAAAAAAAAGTTCATCCAAAATCCTCCGATCAACTAAATAGGGCGAAGAATCATTCTCCCAGTACCGTTCCCACCGGGATCGGATGGCCACGCAGAAAATCCGCCGCCGTCATCCGTTTTCCGCCTTCGGACTGAACGCAGAGAAGGGACAAGACCATCCCATCCCCGCAGGAAATGCAAATTGCATCATCAGCGCCGGTTACCGTGCCGCATGGAAGCTCGCTTGCATACCCCGTCAGCCGGGAAGCATGCACCTTCATCCGCTTGCCCTGCAGGCTGGTAACCGCCACCGGCCAGGGGGATAGGCCGCGGATCTGATTGTGGATTTCCTGCGCGGATTTCGACCAGTCGATCGGGCAGAGGGATTTATCGAGCATCGGCGCGCAGGTCGATTCGCCGTCCTGCTGCGGCGTTCTCTGAAGCGTGCCTTCCTGCAGAGCGGACAACGTATTGGACAAAAGCTGTGCGCCCAAATTTGAGAGCTTGTCGTGCAGCTCGCCTGCCGTTTCATTTTCTCCAATTTCTGTCTCCGCCTTCAGGAGCATATCGCCTGTGTCCAGGCCAGCATCCATATACATCGTTGTAACGCCGGTTTTCTGATCGCCGCGCAGGATCGACCACTGGATCGGCGCCGCGCCGCGCAGCCGCGGAAGCAGGGACGCATGCACGTTGATGCATCCATATTCCGGAAGCTCCAAAACGGCCTTTGGCAGGATTTTGCCGTAGGCGACCACTACGATGAGTTCAGGAGCCAATGCGCTCAGTTGGGCGAGCGCTTCCTCCGTTTTGACGGAAGAAGGCTGATAAACGGAAATACCGGCTTTGAGCGCCGCCTGTTTGACTGGCGGCGGCGTCATGGCATAGCCTCTGCCCTTGGGCTTGTCAGGTTGGGTCAATACGCCAATCACCTCATGCCCGTCCCGAATGAGACGCTCCAGGCAGGGTACGGCAAATTCGGGCGTTCCCATAAATACAATCCGCATGATCTCGTCCACTCCTTTTGCCTTTTATGTGCTTTCCGCTGTCTGAACCGGCTCGCCCGGCGCCAGACGCTCTGTAAAAAGAATCCCATCCAAATGATCGATCTCATGGCAGAAGCAGCGCGCTTTCAGGCCCTCGCCCTTATAGATGCACCATTTGCCTTCCCGGTTCTGCGCCTTGACCTTGACAACCGCCGGGCGGATGGTTTCGCCGTATTTGCCAGGCAGGGACAGGCAGCCCTCGCTTTCCCGCTGCTCGCCCTCTGCCCCGATGATCTCCGGATTGACGAGCTCCAGCAGGCCGTCTCCCACATCGACCACCACGACACGGCGCAAAACGCCAACCTGCACAGCCGCAAGGCCAACGCCCTCCGCGCTGTAAAGCGTCTGCTTCATATCATCCAAAAGCTCGGCCAGCCTTCCATCGAATTTTTCCACCGGCCGGCTTCTCTTTTTCAAGATTGGATCGCCTTCTACCACGATTTTTCTCAATGCCATACGGCACCCATCCTTTCCTATGTTCTCCCCTACTTTACGAAATAAATATGGATTGTGTGTGAAGAATTTATAAGTGGGGCATAAATTTTAATAGATGCTCTCCGGATTCAGATCCGCATATACCGTGACTTCCCTGAAGCGCGTATCCTTGGGGAATTGCGTAAGCAGCTGCGAGATCATGGAACGGAAGCCCTTCGAATTGCGGCATTTGACGATCAGGCGGTAGCGGAATTTATTGCTCAGTTTCGCAATGCGCGGCGGCATAGGGCCGAGGACGATAAATTTCTGCTCCGGATAATCGCTTTGGCTCAAATCTTTCATCTGCTCCAAAAAGCATTTGGATGCAGCCGCTACCTGTGCCTCCCGCTCCCCGACAAACCCAATGCAGAGAAGCTCGCAAAACGGTGGATAGATCATCGCCTTGCGCAGCAGGATTTCCGTTTGATAAAAAGCGTCATAATCCTGACGGGCGGCAAGACGGATTACAGGATTTTCGGGCGTCAGCGTCTGGATGACGGCACGCCCCTTGATTGCACCGCGGCCGGAGCGGCCTACCACCTGTGTGAGCAGCGCAAATGTGCGCTCCAGGCTGCGATAGTCATCGTTATATAGCTGCTGGTCGGCGGAAATCACGCCGACCAGCGTCACATTCGGGAAATCAAGCCCTTTGGCTACCATTTGCGTGCCAAGCATGATATCGTATTCCCCGCGTGAAAAGGCGGCAAGCTTTTCTTCATGCGCATAGCGGGACATCGTCGTATCCGCATCCATGCGCAGAATCCCCGCTCCCGGGAAAAGCTGCGCAAGCTCATCTTCCACCCGCTGCGTCCCAAAGCCTGCATAGCGCACATCCTTTTCCCCGCATTCCGGGCAAGTATCGAGAAACGGCTCGGAATAGCCGCAGTAATGACACATCAGCCGCCCATTCGCCCGGTGATAGGTAAGCGATATGCTGCAATTGGGGCAGGTCACTACATGGCCGCAGGAACGGCAAGCCGCGAAGGTATGATAGCCGCGGCGGTTCATCAGCAGGATCGATTGCTCGCCCGCCTCCAGATTTTGCTGCAATTCGGCGGCAAGGCGCCGGCTGATCGCCGTTCGGTTGCCCGCCGCATTTTCCTCACATAAATCGACGGTGATGACCTCCGGGAGGACAGCATCCCCATAGCGTTCATCAAGAATATTGAGCGAATACCGGCCGCTTTGCGCCGCAGCATAGCTCTCCACAGAGGGCGTTGCTGATGCAAGGATCAGCAATGCATTTTGCTGGGCACAACGAAATTTTGCCACATCGCGCGCATGATAACGCGGGGCCGACTCGGATTTATAGGTATGCTCCTGCTCCTCATCCATAATAATTAGGCCGAGATCATCAAAAGGCGCGAAAATGGCGCAGCGCGTGCCGACCACAATGCCCGCCTCTCCATTTTTGACACGTTTCCACTCGTCCATGCGTTCGCCCATGGAAAGCGCGCTGTGGAATACGGCAACCTTTTTGCCGTACCGTCCCTTAAAAATCGCCAGTGTCTGCGGGGTGAGGGCAATTTCAGGCACCATGACGATTACGCCCCGCCCCTGCGCGGAAACCTCGTCGATCATCCGCAGGAAAACCTGCGTCTTTCCGCTGCCGGTCACACCGAACAGAAGTGAAACACCGCCGCTGCCCAATCGATACTGGGCGGACAGCTTTTCAAAGGCTGCCTGCTGCTTGGCTGTCAGGCAAACCGGAGCAGGCGGCTTCTGCGTATCTTCCCACTGCTTCGCCGGATCGCGGTAAATCTCATTATCATAGTAAGCCACCGCCGCCTTTTTTTCAAGCGCCGCGACCACAGCCGGGGTCACTCCCGTAAAATAGCACAGCTCCTTTACAGAAGCGCAGCCCGCATCCATGAGGATGTCCATAACAGAGCGCTGCTTCTTCGTAAGAGAGGGAAGAAGCTGCTCCAGCTCCTCTCCCTCTGTACACAGGCGGACCATGCGAACCGTTGCATCCCCCACCCGCTGCATGGCTTCGTCGTTGCGGATTACCACTTTTTTTTTCAGAAGGCGTTTGAGCACGTCGCTCCCCCTGCTCAGCCCGGCCAGATGCAAAATCCTGTCCTCGCCAACATAGGCTTGCCGCTTTCGCAGCAATTGCAGGACTTCGCGCTCATCCGGAGGAAATGTCTCCAAATCCACAGCGTTCGCTTCCGGAGCGATCATATACTGCATTTTATGCCTGAGATTGATTCCGGAAGGCAAAATCGTACGAACCGCCTCATAAAGCGTACAAAAAGTATGCGCCTTGAGCCAAACCGTCAGGCGCAGCATTTCCGCATTTAAAAGAGGCTCTTCATCCAGCACTTCAGTTAGCTGCTTGAGCTTTCCTGCCGGTTCTACCTCAGAAAGGGAAAAAAGCATACCAAACCGCTTCTGGTTTCCCCTTCCAAAGGGAACGCTGACGCGGCAGCCAGGCCGCGCGCGCCCCCGCAGGCTCTCCGGAACGCAGTAATCGTATGCTTTATCGAAATGATAGGCGACGTTTTCCAGCGCCACCTTTGCAATCAAAACAGGGGCCATGGGATCTCTCCTTTGCCTGCTCGCCAGCCTGAGACGGCTTACAGGTCGCGGATTTCCTCAGGCTCTACAATTTCATATTTGACGTCAAGCAGTTCGCCCAAAGCGATGCTCACTGGCTTTTCCGTCAGGTGCTCGCCGTTGAAATGCGCTTCGTCCGCAATTGCACGGGCGCGCTTTGCCGTAGCTGTCACAAGAGAATAGCGGCTGACATGATTCTTCAACAATACGCTCAGATCAGGATTAAACATGCTCTAATACCTCTTTTACAAATAAATTCATACGGGTGGATTTCAGATTTTCCGCCTGAATAATCGCACAGATGTCGCTTACAGCATAGTCGACGATATCATTGACCACAACATAGTCGTATTCATATGCGCGGCCGATTTCGTCTTGTGCAATGCGCATGCGCGTTTTAATATCTTTTTCGCATTCACTTTCCCGGTTGCGCAGCCGTTCTTCCAGTGTCTGCATGGAAGGCGGCATCAAAAAGATGCTGACCACATCCGGATACAGCCGGCGGATTTTTTCCGCTCCCTGCACCTCGATTTTCAGGATGACGGTCTTCCCCTCCTCCAGCCACTGGTCGACCGGGTCGCGGGGCGTTCCATAATAATTCTCGCCGTATTGCGCATATTCCAGGATTTCCTGCCGCTCCAGCTTACTCAGGAAATAATCTTTGGTGACAAAATAATAGTGGAACCCGTCAATCTCCCAATCCCGTGCCGCGCGGGTGGTCAGAGAGATGGAAAGCTGTACATTTGGATCGCGCTTGGCAAGCTGCTCCAGAATCGTATCCTTTCCGGAGCCGGACGGACCGGACAGGATGAAAAGCATACCCCTCTTTGTTTCACTCATCGTCCGGCGTGCCCTCCTCCGTATCGATTTCGTCCTCATCATCGTTGAGGCGGTTTGCAACCGTCTCGGATTGCAGATATGTGAGGATGACATGATCGCTGTCCGTGATGATGACGGCGCGTGTACGCCGCCCATGCGTTGCGTCAATGAGCGTGCCGCGTTCCTTGCAGTCCTGAATAATCCGCTTGATGGGCGCGGATTCCGGGCTGACGATCGCAACCAGACGGTTGGCATTGACCATATTGCCAAAGCCGATATTGATGAGCTTCATTTTTTATCCTCCCGCATTTTTCGCTGATCCTCAGATAGATACAGTGGCCCCTGCTGCCTTTGCAGCGCTTATTCGATATTCTGCACCTGTTCGCGGATTTTCTCAATCTCCGCTTTCATATCCAAAACCCTGCGGGCGATCTCCACATCCTGCGCTTTGGAGCCGATGGTATTGGCCTCCCGGTTCATCTCCTGCACCAGAAAGTCTATCTTCCTGCCGATTGCCTCATCCGCTTCAAAGAAGACATGCAGCTGATCGATATGGCTGCGGAGCCTGACTGTCTCTTCATCCACAGCGACTTTATCGGCATAGATCGCGGCCTCCGTCAGGATTCGCTGCTCGTCCACCTGCGCGTCCGCCAGTATCTCCTGCATCTTGGCGAAGAGCTTTTCCCGATAAGCGCGCACAGTCTCCGGCGAACGCTGCTCGATCAAGGCAACACGCTCCAAAATCGTATCCGCACGGGAAAGGATATCCTCCCGCAGACGGGCGCCTTCCTGCTCACGCATCAAAACGCAGGCTTCCGCCGCCCGCTGAGCCACCGTACGCACGGCGTTCCAGATTTTTTCTTCATCTGCCTCGGCCTTGTGGATGGAAAACACATCGCTGTAGCGCCCCAGAGCAGATGCGGAAATATCGTCCCGCAGGCCATAGCGCTCGATCAGCTCGCGCAGCGCAGCAATATATCCATCCGCCAACGGGTGATTGACCTGCACGGTAACGTCCGCATCCTCCAGCGTATCGATCTGGACGAAGCAATCGACCTTACCGCGGGAAAGAAGCGGCTGGATAAACCGCTTGAGCTTTTCTTCCAAAAAGCCATAGCTCCTCGGCACCTTCGCGCTGAACTCGAGATAACGGTGATTGACGCTTTTGAACTCGACAGCGATCTGCATCCCGTCGATGACATCCTCTGCGCGCCCATAGCCCGTCATACTTTTTACCATAGCGTTCTCCTCTGATCCGATCTGTAAATTCGCCGGATGGCCGGCCTCACGATGCAGATATTTACCTTGTATTTTAACAAAGAGTCATACGGTTTGTCAAATAAAATTCATATTTTTCAATCACTGTGGGAATCAAGCGATAAACGCTTCGTTTCATAAAGAAAACCGCCGCCAAGCTTTTCCGGCAGCGGTCTGATCATTTTTATTCCTGCATCACAGGCAAGATCGAGCCGATATCCAGTAATTTCTCCCCTTCTTCCAGCAGATTGCAGGAGCTGACACCATGGCTCTCCAAAAAGGAAAGGATCTTCTTCCCGTCGGGATGAGTTAAAATATCCCCTGCAAACGCCATTGTGGTAGCATCCAGCTTACCGCAGCATCCGCCAATAAAGCCATAGCCGTAACCCGGGAGACGGATACAGCCGGGGATAATCTTCAGCACGTCGAGCCCTGCTTGGTTTAATGAGCATGCCAGGCCTTCATCCGCCGTGATCACGGCATTTTCCGATACGATACACAGGCTGCATTTCGCATAGCCCTGCCGGACATTGATCACCTCCAGCCCCGTCTGCCGTGCGGCCTCCAGCAATTCCGGCGCGGTCGCTTTCTCATTGCAGACGAGACGGTTGCCAATCCGCGCCGCATTGAGCGCCACATCACCCGGATAGTGCGGCGCAAGCTCCTTTTTCAGGCAGGTAACGGCAAAGCCAAAGCCGCTAAGCGCATTGCAAAGGCGGCTCTCACCCTGCGCCGCCAGCACCGCCCCATTGCCCAGCGGATGCGCCAGCAGATCGGCGTGCCGGCATAGCGCGGCTGGTAAGCTGCGGTTGGGGCCAACCGTCAGCGTCCAGACGCCCATCGCTTCCAGAGAATGGATGACGCGCGGATCGACACTGCCCACTACGGCGGCCGAGACCTTTTCAGTTGGAAGATTTGGGCTGTAAACCGGAATCATCTTTATGCGCTTTCCTTTCCGGACCAGCAGTCGGCCCTGATGAAACAAACGATTTTATCTCCGGGGCGTATATTTACCAATCTTCTTTTTAAACTATAATGCGCAGAGAAATCTACAACGCCGGAAGAAGGAACGGAAGCCATGAATTTGATCCCATGCAATGCAGAATGCCGCTATCAGATAGAGGGCTGCTGCACCCTGCACAAAGCGGAGGCAGTCAACAGCATACAAAAGGAATGCGTATACTTTGTGCCCCGTGAAAAAGAGAAAAAAGAACAGAAGCTCTAGCCAACCATCGCTTCAAACGCCTCGCGCACAGTACGCGCTCCGACAATTTCGATCTTTTCCCTCAGACTGGAGGACAGTCCCTTCAGATTGTGCCGCGGAACCACGCAGCGGCGGAAGCCCAGGCGGGCCGCCTCATGGATGCGCTGCTCCGTATTGCCCACCGCGCGGATTTCTCCCGCAAGCCCGATCTCCCCAAAGGCCAGTACATCCTCCCGCACCACGCAGTCCTTCAGGCTGGAGACCAGTGCGAGCGCGACGGACAGATCTGCCGCGGGCTCATCCAGCTTAAAACCTCCTACCACATTGACGTAGGCATCCATATTGCCGAAGAAATAGCCGGCTCGCTTTTCCAGCACCGCCAGGAGCATAGACATACGATTATAATCGAAACCGGTGACCATGCGGCGCGGCGTTCCGAAGCCTGTGGGAGCTACAAGGCCCTGCACCTCTGCAAGGATCGGCCGGGAACCCTCCATCACACAGGCCACACAGGTGCCGGAAGCGTTCTGCGGCCGCCCGGAGAGAAGCATGAGGGAGGGATTTTCCACCTCGCTCAGGCCATTGTCAAGCATTTCAAACACGCCGATCTCGTTGGTGGAACCATAGCGGTTTTTGACCGCCCGCAGAATCCGGTAGGAAAGATGCCGGTCGCCCTCAAAATAGAGCACTGCGTCGACGATATGCTCGAGCACCTTCGGGCCTGCGATATTGCCATCCTTATTGACGTGGCCGACGACAATGATCGGGAGATCCGCACTCTTTGCCGTGCGCATCAGCAGGCCGGTGCATTCCCTGACCTGCGTGACGCTGCCGGAGGAGGAGGCGATATCGGAATGATTCATCGTCTGAATGGAATCGACAATGACGAGATCCGGCTTTTCGGCCTGGATAAATTCCGAAATGAGCTGCACATCCGTCTCGCACATGATATAGAGGTTCGGCGTGGCAACCCCCAGCCGCTGGGCGCGCATCTTGATCTGATGCGCCGATTCCTCCCCGGATACATACAGGATCCGCAAAGCTCCCCCTAGAAAGCCGCATATCTGCAAAAGGATCGTCGACTTCCCGATGCCCGGATCACCACTCAGAAGCACAAGCGAACCTTTGACGATACCTCCGCCCAGAACGCGGTCCAGTTCCTTCAACCCGGTCTCATAGCGGTGCTCCGTGTCGGCAGCGATATCACTGATCTGCACGACGCGCGGCATTCCCCTGCCGCCGGATGCAGATTTCGAGGAAGAGGAAAGCGGAGCCCGAACTTCCTCCGCCATCGTATTCCACTCCCCACATCCGGGGCATTTGCCATACCATTTGGGGCTTTCATAGCCGCATTGGCCGCATACGAAAATATTTTTAGACTTCTGTGCCATAGAAACGCTCCTGTCCTTTCCAGACTGTCTGTTTTTATTGGGAAGCCGGGACCGTGACCCCGCTGTCAATCCCATTGAGATAGGATAAGACGCCGTAAAAAATCGAAAGCGCTAATTCGTTTTGATAGGATTCCGTACGGAGCTTTTCCGTCTCCTGTGCATTGGACATAAAGCCGCATTCCACCATGACGGCGGGCGCCTTTGCCTGATAGAGCAGGTAAATTTCCGTGCCGGATTTTTTTACCTTGCGAGTATTCTGCGGCTGGATCAGATGAATCACAGACTTCTGAATCGACGCGGCCAACGCCTGGCTCTCCGGATTGTTCGGAGAATAAAACACCTGCGTGCCCGTATTGTTGGAGTAAGGATAAGAATTTTGATGGATGCTGATAAAAAGGCAGTCCGGCGTTTCATTAATGAGCTTTAAGCGGTTGTGCAGGTCTGATATTTTCTTTTCGCGGATTGTCTTGGCAGAATCATCATGAATTGAAATATCCTCCCGCCGCGTCATCACCGTATCATAGCCCATCATCCGGAAAACCGTCTCCAGCTTCAGTGCAATCTCCAGATTGATTCCCTTTTCCACCGTGCCATCCTTTGCGACTGTGCCGCCGTCGACACCGCCGTGGCCCGCGTCGATCAGGATCGTCGGATGCCCGGACACGCCTGAGGCAGATGCGGTTTGCAGCGCCGCCTGATTCTTCCGCTCCACTATGATAGCAAAAACACAAAATAAAATCAAAAGCGCGGCTACGGCCGCCCAGATCCATCTGTTTTTCTTCATCTCTGACACCCCGCTTACAATGATGCTCTTCTCTAAGATATATGCGGGAAAACAAAGATGATGTTTCAAAACGGTCTGATCTAGAATATTATACAGCAATGGAGTGCCGCTTACAACGCCATGTCTGTCGCAGAATTGTAAAAAAGCCGTCGGGCTTTTTTGCACTGGTACGAGCGACTCCTGTATGTTCGGTACCCCTCGCCGCAGCTACTTCATCAGGAACGTCAATCAGGCAATCAGATATATAGAACGGGTAAAAATCCCGTAGATTGATAACAGTCATGTTTACCTCCGTTTCGGTGTTGGGTGAATAAGTGGCCGAAACAGGGGTGGCGAAAAGCTCGCCGCCCTTTGACCTTCCCCCACCTCTGGCCAGGATGGGTCTGTTGAAAAAGTCCCTCACAAAGTATAAATGCGGACAAAACGGCAAGAAAAAAGACGCCCATATTTCCGGCTGTGCAGATGCCGGATTTCCTCGTACACAAATGACAGGTCCAATACCGACTCCAGCTTCCTCAGAAAATGCTCCTGCGGCATCAAGTCCTCTATCGTGACCATGTGCAGTTTCAGTTGCATCGCCATCCCTCGCTTCTCCCTTTTTCTTATTTTACCATATCTTGAGCGGCAATGGCACTTTGTCAACAGACCCAACTTGACACGAGGTTGCCCCATGAGAGCTTGACGGCATAAGATTACATGGACGTATCGATCTGCATAATATGATTTATTATTTTCCTTCAACTTTTTCTGCAAGCTCTAACAGATTTGTCGCAACATAATCTGCCTGAACACCTAATTGTTCAGATGGCTGATTGAATCGATTGATCCAGCCAACAGTAAAACCAAAGGATTTTGCACCAGCAATATCCCAAGCGTTTGACGAAACAAAAAGGATTTCGTTTTTGCTGATTCCCAAAAAATCAACAGCCAACTGATAGATTTCTGGTTTCGGTTTAAAAAGTTGTATAGTATCCGCACTAAGAACTCCTTCGAGAAATTTGTCCAGCCCTGTACGAACAACTAACTGATCAAGCATATCCATGTTTCCATTTGTTAAAACAGCAAGTTTACGTGGGCGAAATTTCTGTAGAGCCTCGACTACTTCCGGGTATGGATCAAGGTTTAAATAGGAATTCATAATATCATTGATTTTATCTGAATCGTACTCAAGCGCCAGAGAATCCAAAGCATAGTATAAAGCATCTTTGGTAATATGCCAGAAATTCTCATATCGATTCATTAGTGTGCGCAGCCATGTATATTCCAGCTGCTTATTCCTCCAAAGTTTACTAATCTGTTCTCCTTTTTCAGGATATAGAGATTCGCATTTTTTAACTACGGAAAACACGTCATATAAAGTGCCATATACATCAAAAACTACGCTTTTAATCATTTGATAAGCTCCTTTCAAATTTTTATTTTAGTGTATCACAGTTACTGATATCTGTAAAATTGATAGTTGTAATCAAAATAATTATAAATTATAATATCAGATAGAACATAGAGAAGGATTTGGACGTATGGAGATTAAAAACCTAAAAACATTTTCTGTAGTTGCTGAGACTGAAAGTTTTAGCGTGGCTTCAAAACTATTAGGCTATGCTCAACCGACTGTCACCACCCATATTCAGGCATTAGAAAATGAGCTGAATACGAAACTATTTGAGAGACTCGGACACAAAATAAAGCTAACGCCTCAAGGTGAACGCTTGCTTTATTACAGTGAGAATATTTTAAAATATTCATCGGAAGCAATCGCAGATTTATCATCAAACAGCTCAATAGGCGGAAGAATTACTGTTGGTGCAAATGAATCCTTTAGTGTATCTCGATTGCCTGCTGTTTTTAAGCATTTTCTCCGTATTTATCCATCAGTAGAGATAAGTCTAAAATTTGGTTCTGTAAATGAAATACATGAGCAGCTTCAAAACAACAGTGTTGATGTTGCTTTCTTTTTAACTCGTGAAGTAGCTTTCTCAGATCTTGTAGTTGAAACTTTACTTACAGAACAACTCGTTGTATTGGTATCACCAGAACATCCTTTTAGCCTTAAAAATAGTATTGCAATGAGAGATTTTGATCATCAGGTTTTAATTTTAACCCAGAAAAATTGCACGTTTCGTGTAATGATTGACAATCTTATCAAGCAAGCTAAAATTCATCCACAATCCTTAATTGAAATAAATAATATTGAAGCAATCAAACAGCTTGTAATAAGCGGCTTGGGAATGACTATCATGCCACGTATTTCTGCTTTAGATGAAATAAAGAAAGGATTGCTGACTGAAATTCCATGGAGCGAGCCTGAATTACCTGTTTGTACACAGCTTGCCTATCATAAGGACAAATGGCTATCGCCAACCATATTGAAGTTTTTACAGGAAACCAGACAGATCTTATCTTAGCTATGTTTTTAGGGTGTCACTAAATGGCGCAAAAAAAACAGAGGCTCTTACTCCGGAACCTCCGTTTCTCTGGCTTTCTTTCGTCCTTCGGCTGTGGCCTCCATGACAATGAGCGCTTTCTCATTCATAGAGTTTAGCAACACATCAATATGCTTGCGGCAAAGGCTTTCTCCATTCCCGCTGTTGCTGTGGATGAACTGGTCGACGGGAATATCGAACATTGTAACGAGCTTAATCAAAACACCGAAACTCGGATATTGCCCCTTATTCTCGATATTCATAATAGTGCGGGAACCCCGGCCCACCAACTCCGCAAGATATTTTTGTGTCCAGCCTCTTGTTTCACGGGCTTGTTTGATCGCCAGTGGAAATCAAACCTTCTTTCCTTTTGGTACATCTTAATCACCCAATGTAATTTTATATTTCAGGTTATAGCATGTAAATGTAATATCGTTTTATCTGTAGATCTATTTTATTTCATGTGCGTTGATGAAAATTATTTCTCCTAACACTTGACTCTGACGTTTCGTAATAGTGTACAATCTAATTATACCAAGGAAAGGATTGATAATATGAATGTAAAAGCTATACGCTCTGATCATATTTATCAGAAAATTATGATGGCTCCAGTTGAAAAGCGTGATGATATTTATCGGTACGAATTGATGCAGCCCTTTGAAGGTAAATGGGCGTGCTATCATGTTCCTCTCAAAGCGCCACAAAAAAATGGATATGATGTTATTATGGCAAGCAGTATGCTTGGTTTCCTAGCACCAACTAAAGTTGATGAAAGCCAATATAAAAACATTGAGCTTTTAGCTTCTAATGATTTTTGGAACGCTTGCCAACAATCTATTGAAAAATCTCTGTCCTGTTTTACTGAACGTGGCATTGAATTACCCGTTAAGGATTATCTTTTTACGATACTGCTTGCTAATCCTGAAAGCCCTTATACGATACTTAATGAAGGCTATTGTGGAGATGGTGGTATTCCGGGATATATTTTTGTTTGGTTAACACCATCAGACTATACTATGAAAAGGCTTCCTGTCGCTCTTGCCCATGAAACAAATCATAACATTCGTTTTCAATTTGAGAAATGGCATAATGACATAACTTTAGCTGAAATGATGGTGAGTGAGGGATTGGCCGAGAATTTTGCCACCTATTTGTACGGAGAAGAAAATGTTGGCCCTTGGGTCAGCAAAACAGATTTTGAAACATTAAATGAATACATTAAACCTATTATTCGAGAGGGGTTAGATGCCCAAGGATTGGATCATTTAACAGCATATCTTTATGGTGACGAAATGGCAAAAATGCAAAATTATTTCCCTGTTGGTTTGCCATATTGTGCTGGATATGCGTGTGGGTATCACATGGTCAAATATTACTTAAAGAAAACAGGACAGGACATAATTGACGCAACATTGACTCCGACAGCAAATATTTTAAAGGAGGTTGAAGGCTTTTGGGACGAAATAACACAATGACTGTAAATGAGGTTGCTAAATTGACTGGCATTACAATTAGAACATTGCATTACTATGACCAAATTGGGTTACTATCACCGTCAATAAAGACTGATACAAAATATCGAATTTATACCAATGATGACTTAGAGCGTTTGCAGGAAGTGCTTTTCTTCAAAGAGATTGGCTTCTCTCTAAAAGAAATAAAACTTTTGACAACATCATCGTTATATAACAGAGAAGAAGCATTGCAACGGCATATCAAAATTCTTGAATTAAAAAGAAAGCGTATTGACAAGCTGATAGCTCTGGTGAAAGATACATTGGCTGGAAAACACAAATACAGTTTTGATGCTTTTTCAAATCGGGAGATTCTGGATGCTCAAGCTGCCATCAGAAAAGAGGTTTGCGCTCGTTGGGAAAACACGAAAGAATATCAAGAGTTTGTAGAATACTTCTCTGAACATACTGAAAGAGAACGAAATGACAAATGGAACGATCTAATAATGCACTCACAAAATATCTTTGAACAGTTAGCAGAATTCATGCCATTACCACCATCGACACCAAAGGTTCAGGCAATCGTTCAAGAATGGCAAGAGTATATAACTGATCACTTTTACCCTTGTTCAAATGAAATGCTATCCTATTTGGGAGAGCTCTATATTTCCGATGAACGCTTTACAACCTATATCAATAGGTTTAGCAATCAAAATTTGGCGCAATTTTTAAATCGAGCCATTCAATATTATTGTCAGACTGCCATCAGCGAAAAATAAAAAACCGCTGTTCCGGTAACAAATACTTATATCCAAATCTATAACGGCGGTTTTGAAATGACAGTCAAAGCCGCCGTTTTCTTTTTGAAAAATGAGAATACGGAGGGTGTCTATGGCTGATCCGTAACCGGCCTTTCCTCACTCTCATGCTCCACAGAGATGAAATGATTGCGCGGCGCATATGCCCACCGCATCTCAAATGCCTTTACCGCGTCGATCGGCACATAAAGCTGGCCGCGCTGCCCGCGGAAGACGGGTGCGTCGAGCCTGAGCTCGCCGGAATCGGTCTGCGCAATATCGCTTCCCTCCGTGACGGTAAGGGAGTGGCCATAGACCGCCATAAACGCCTGCCCTTTGGTCTTCTCCACAGAACCACCGATATAGGCGATCAGGAGGGCGAGCGGCGCAAACCAGACGCCGTCTTTTTCCTCGCACGGTGTATCCACCTGGCAGAGCCCCGGGTCCATGCCCTTGAAGAACAGCCTGGTCCGGTTATAGATGGGCGCGAGCGCATGGGGAAGAATGCTGTCCTGCTCTTTATCGATCACGCATTGATCCACGATCCTGCCGTCATCCAGCATGGAGGTGAGCGTCACACGGCTGCCGTCCACTTCGACGATGGCGACCATAGACTTTTTCTCCTCATGCGGATAATAGGCTGCGTGCCAGACTTTTGCCAGTGTCCGCGATCCGGGCGGATTCTGATTGGAGTTGCCGAGCATGTAATGGATCGTGCCCTGGGAAGGCCGGTCGAATAGCTCCTCGTTCTTCAGCGGAAAACTGCGGGAAAAATTATGTTCATGGCCGGAAAAGACGATGTCGAACAGCTCAAAGCCCTCGCGCATCATCGGATATGCGTCGTAATTCTGACAGTCCGCGCCGGAATAGCAGATCGGGAAATGGTAGGAGCCGAATTTCCAGGTCTGGCGGCAGTCTTTCAGATCCTGTATGATCCAGTCGTTGACATCCTCTGGTCCGTTAACGCCCAGTACATTGAAATGTGCGTTGCCATAATCAAAGGAATAGTTCTCCGTCTTCCACCCCTCCGGGCCGTTATCCGGATAAGAGCCTTCAAATTGTTTGCAGAAGAACTCGCCCGGCTCCGCATAATATCTTCCGATATAATTGCGATAATCCTGGAAGCCCCTGTTATCGTGGTTGCCTTCCGTCATCATAAACGGGATGGATTCCGCAATTCCCTTCAGGCCACTGAAAGCGCCGTTCCACTGCACCTCATGCTGGCCGCAGTCCGTATTGTCCCCCCCGGTGAGGATAAAGCGCGCATCCGGGTGCTGCTGTAAAACCGATTTGAGAAAGCGATTGAAACCGGAATAATCGGGGCAATCGAAGGGATCGCCCTTCTGCTGGTCGGAAACGCATAGAAACTTAAACTTCGTCAGGTGCTCCGGCTCAGTGGTAAAAGAAAACCCCTCGCTGCGAAAATCCGATGAGCCGCAGGTATAGTAATATTTTGTATCCGGCTTCAGACCGGTCAGATGCGCCCAAAACAGACGGCTGATATCGATATCGCTTTCAAACACCTTTGTCCGGGCGGGGACGCGCATGCTCTCGCCGCCTCCCGCCTCCCGATATTCGACATAGCCTTCCGAAACGTCCGTGCTCGTGCGCCAGGTGACGGTCATCGAGGTCTTTGCATCCCCGGAGATACTGAGCATGATGTGGTCCGGCTGTGGCGCCGAACCGCGGACCGGCTTTGGTTTCGCCATATTATCATCCCCTGTTTATTTATAGGGTTTATTATATCATCTTTTCTGAGATCTGTCATCCATTTGATCAATCAAATTGGAAAAAATCGCCGCTTGTGAAGGGGGATCCTTACACAGGCGGCGATCTAGATCTATGATCAAAATTCTCGATCCAAAGGGATCATTCCAAAGGTCTCGCCCAGCTCTCCTCCACTCAGCAGGTACTGTTTGACTGCACGCTGCAGGCTCGTATTCTCCGGGTATTCTGCAACATTGCCGCCGGTCTTATACCAGATAAAACGGATTGCGGCATGGGAATGATCCTCATTCGTATGTATGATGCTGAACAGCTCCTGAAACTGCAAAATCCGGGAGGATGCGGGCAAAAGCTCTTTCAGCCGAGGATCCAGCAGCCAGGAATGTGTGATGAACCCCTTGAAATCAAAATCCGGAAAATACCGTGGGAAGAACTCCTTTGCCTGCTGGATGGAGTCCAGGCAGGCCTTCCGCTCCAGCGGTGCTCCTTTGGGGATATGGATATAAAGGCTTGGGGAGCCGTTGGGGATCGGAAGCGCTTCCAGCTCCTGTTTATTCAGCTTGCCGCGGAGATTCACCTTTGAAAACTGAAACTGCAGGCGGCCGAGCTGGAACAGATTCATCGTAATATAATTCTTCGCCCATCCGATCTCTGAAAAACCGGGAACGCCGAACTCTGCCCTTCCGTTTTCCGTCCAGCGGGTGATATCAACCATCATATCGTAATAATACTGCTCCGGAATCCCGCGCTCCCTGTAGCCCGCATAGGTATATTCCGCCGCACAGAGGAGCACGGCGAGCACCATGGGCGCATATTTTTTCCGATCCGCTTTCAGCAGCCTTTGTAAATACAGGACGTCGTTTCGCTGATACATCCTTTTGGCATGCCGTTCGATGCGTCTCGGCTGCCGCTCCATCTCCAGAAAAGCAAGCGACCGGTCCTCCTGCGGCAATTGAATTCGGCTACATAAATCTTCGATAAAGGCTTGATTCATTCCATCGGCCTACCCTTCCATCTTTCTCTCCCGGCGTAAAATCGCGCCTGGTGCAACGGTACGCGCACAGCGGACCCACACCCGCATCATAGGATGCGGCGCGCTCTCCAAAGGAACGCCTTCTGCGTCATAAAGCTCCTGTACAGTGATCTCATAGGGCGCTTTCCCCGCTTCCAGGACGCTCAGCGTCTCGCCCCGGTAAAAACGGTTGCGCTGGACGGCGTGAAGCAGCCCATCCGCCGTATCTTCGGCCAGCGCGGCAACCTCCCAGTAGCGACGGTAGCCGCCTTCATAAAAAATCTGGGCGTCCGCCTGCGGCTTCTCAAAATAAAAACCGGTGCAGTATTCCCTGTGGCTGACTCGGGAAAGCTCCTCCAAAATCCACGGCTCCGGATGGTAAGTCGTCTGATCCGCCGCATTCAGATACCTGTCGATCGCGCACCGGTATGCATTGGTCACGACTGCCGTATAATAAGCGGATTTTGCCCTGCCCTCTATTTTAAAGCTGGTCACGCCGGCTTGAACAAGCTCCGGAATATGTTCGATCATGCACATGTCCCGTGCATTCAGAAGATACGTCCCATCCTGATCCTCACCGATCGGAAAAAACTGCCCCGGCCGTTTTTCCTCCACCAGATGATATTTCCAGCGGCAGGGCTGCGCGCAGTCGCCGCGGTTGGAATCCCTGCCAGTCAAATAATTGGAGAGCAGGCACCGGCCGGAAAAAGAGACACACATTGCTCCATGCACAAAACACTCGATTTCCAAATCACCCGGTGTGCGGGCACGCAACTCACCAATCTCCGAAAGGGACATTTCCCGCGCCGTGACAATGCGTTTGGCCCCAAGGGCGTAGAAGGCATGTGCAGCGGCGAAGTTGACGACCCCGGCCTGCGTGGAAACGTGGATTTCAACCTGAGGCGTATAGCGCCTGGCAAGCTCCATCACACCCAGATCTGTGATGATAAAGGCGTCCACGCCACAATCCGCCCACGCCGTCAGAAATGCCGGCAGCTCATCGATCTCCGCATTGCGCGGCAGGGTGTTGCAGGTCAGATACACCCGCACGCCCCTTTCGTGCGCATAAGCGACCGCGCTTCGCAGCTCGTCAAACGTAAAATTGGCGGGCGCGGCGCGCATTCCAAAGGAAGTCCCGCCGAGATATACAGCGTCCGCTCCGAATCGGACGGCGGCTTCCAGTCGTTCGCGATCCCCTGCGGGAGCAAGCAGTTCGGGAATACATTCGTTTCGAGCCATCATGAATTCTGTAAAGCCTTGACCTGGTTGGCGTTGTGCTCCTCCAATGTTTTCGCCATATAGATCTTGCCATTTTTATCATGATAAAAATACAGATAGTTCGTATCTTTCGGATATAAGGCCGCCTCAATCGCATCCGCGCCGGGATTGCAGATAGGCCCGGCCGGAAGCTCACTGCAAAGATAGGTATAATACCGGTTCCGATACGCCAGATATTCTCCGTCAGAAACATTCGGTTTGATATAACGATCCACATACGCGCCTGTGCTGTCGCATTCCAGCTTCATCGACTTCTTCAGCCGGTTGTGTATGACGGAAGATACGAGCCCCATCTGCTCTTTGTTCGCCGCTTCCTTCTGGATGACGGAAGCAATCGTCACGATCTCATCGACCGTCATCCCCAGTTCTTTTGCGCGCGCTTCATATTTGCTGATAAATTTCTCCTGGAAATTGTCGAGGAAGCGCCGGATTGCATGCGTCTCGTTCTCTTCCACATAGAATTCGTACGTATCGGGATACAGATACCCCTCCAGCTTACGAAAACGCTGATTCGCCTCCGGCAGGGACTTGATAAAGCTATATTCATTGAAATTGACTGTCTGCATATTTTCATAAAATGCTTTTCGGTCGCAAATGCCGTATTTCTCGAGGCGCTCCACGATCTGATCGACCGTCCAGCCCTCCGGGAAAGTCAGTTTCTTGGTTTCCACCGTTTTGGGCGCATCCTTGATCGCATTGAGCATCCCCTCAACGCCCATTTTCTTATTCAGCTGATAAATGCCATTGAGATATTTGATGTCCTCCACTTTATGATCCGTGCCGCGGTTGCGCAGTGCAAAAATGGTGTTGACGAAAAAATTGCAAAAATGAGGATGGTTGATGAGGCCATTATCCTGCAAAATCTGCAGGATGTCCATCTGAGAAGCATTTTCCGGTATGGTGACGCTCGTCTTGGTATCGCTGCCTGTCAACGCAAGCACGTCGTTGATGCAGGAAAGCAGATAGAGAGAACTCGCAATGGAGAGAACGAGGATCACGCACAGTGCAAGGGCCCGGGGATTGGAAATTTTTTTCTTCCCTTTTTTCACTGTCGTCCCCACCTCCTTGGCTTTGGCAGCCTGCTGCCTGTTTTTTATCGTTTTATGTAGATTGGCAAAGCGGTTCGATCGGCTGCCGGCCGGCTCCTGTTCGTCAATCAAAACCTTAAAATTTTGAACGAACTTTGTGCGGTCGATCTGGCTTTCATAAAAACGGTCCGCATCCTCCCCCGTCAGATGAGAAGGACTCGTCCTCTTTTCGGAAGGATCCCCGGAAGCGGTCCGGCCGGAGGGCGTGTTTTCATCAGGATGGGATGTCTGTTTGTTCTGATCCATATCAATGACCAATCCTTTCGCGTCGCGATTGAAAATCTATCTGAAAACCCGGAGCTCACAGGAAGCATGCCAGGGCGTTTTAAAGCGGCCTGCGCCGGGCGCCGCCAGCCCCCGGGAGAATCTTTCGCTGCGTAACGATCAGGTTCACAGGCCGGTCATAACGGCCCGCGGGCAGGCTCCTTGCCATGCAGCTATCATAACACATCCCGACTGTGCTCCCGCCGAAGCGGGCCAGAAAGCGGTCGTAGTATCCTTTTCCATAGCCCAGACGGTAGCCCTGAAAGTCAAAGGCAAGCGCCGGTACAATACAGAGGCCCTCTGAAAAATCCTCCAGCAAAGCGCTCTTTTGAGGATCGGGCTCCAAAACGCCGAACGTGCCCGCAGAGAGCTCGTCCAGTGAATGGATCAGGTAAAATTCCATTTCCCGCGTACCGGGTACGCAGCGCGGAACGGCGACTTTCTTCCCTGCTTCGATAGATTTTTCGATCAGGCGGCGGGTATCCACCTCAATCGCCGTCGATACATAGGTCAGGATCGTTTCAGAATCGCGATATTGCCATAGATTCATCATGCGGTTGAGAATCTTCAGATCCATTTCATCCTTTGCCGCCGGAGAAAGGCCCATGCGCAGCTTTTTATAACGGCTGCGCAGTTCCGCCTTGATCGGCCTGATATCCTGCCTCATCGGCACTGCAGTGATGCGCGGATCGCATCCGCCTTTGCCTGTCCGGCAAACTCCGCTGCGATCGCCAGGCCGAAATCGACTGCAACACCCGCGCCGCGCCCAGTGATGAACTGCCCGTCCTTACAGACATAGGCGCTGCTGAGCTTCGCACCGTAAAGCTCCTGCTCCATGCCGGGGAAACAGGTGGCCTCTTTTCCCTCCAGCAACCCCTTGTGCCCAAGGATCGACGGAGCGGCACAGATTGCGGCAACGAGTTTGCCGTGCTCCACCGCATAATCGATAAAATGCTGGACCGTCTGCGCCTTTTCGAGATTCAGCGTTCCGGGCATTCCGCCGGGAAGGACGACCGCCTGAAGGGACGCATCCGCATCAGCCTGCGCATCCGCAAGGTCGCAGTCCACAACGATCCCGTGCGCACCTGCTATTTTGCTTCCGCCGATTCCCACCGTACAGACCTCCAGCTCAGCGCGGCGGAGCATATCCACCGTGGCGACTGCTTCAACCTCTTCAAAGCCATTCGCAAAGAAAACGTAAATCATATTCGTAATTCCTCCATCCATTTATCCAAGTGAAAGCCCCAGATAAGCATTTTGCAGCGTCAGCGGCAACTGCGCCGCCCTCCGGGAAATGGGACGCAGCATCCCGTATGCGTTTTTTTCCGCCCGGTTGGAAAGCGGCAGCAGCCCGGCAGGACAGCGCAGGGAAAACTCCCAGGCATCACAGGCGCCGGTCAGTGCGGAAAAGAGATGAGGCAGTACCGCCCGTTCGGAAGCCAAAAGCTCCTGTACAATACAGGCATTCTCCTGCTGCTGATACAGGCAGTAGCCCTCCCCAGCCTCCGCCGTTTTCACGCACAGCGCGTTTCCGCCGGTAAACAGGTGCTCCTCCAGCGCATAACGCACCGCACCGTCATCCCATATAAGGTGATCCCGGTTTTGGAGCGCATTCCGGCGGATTTCAGCCATTTCCTGCGCTGTGAGCGGGCCGCTGAATCCGCTTGTGCCAGAGGCAATCTCTTCCGCCTCCTGCCGGGAAAGCCGCACCGTTTCGCAATAGAAGGCATTTTGAAAGCCGCAATCCGCATAATAACGAAATAGGCTCTGCGAGGCCGGAACCAGGGCGATACAGTCCGCCCCCTCCTCTGCGGCGGCCAACGCCGCAAAATCGATCAGGCTGCGCATCAGCCCCCGCCCCCGGTACGCCTGCTCCGTGCAGGCCGCATAAAGGTACCGGGCGGCATAGTGCCCCTGTGCGCACTGAACCGTCGCATTCAGCAAAAACAGCATGGATACGGGGCGGCCCTCTTCCTCATAGAAAAACGTCTCCCGCGGAGAAAACCGGTTTTCAAAGAAAAAGGAGATATATGCTCTGCTGTCTCCAAAAGACGCTTCCCACAGCTCCATCAGCAGCGGAAGATCCTCCCGCCGCGCACGGCGGATCACAGATCCTCCCGATAGATCGCCTCCTGCTTCTCCAGCAGGATCGCGGGATAATAGGAGAGCTTTGCCTTGCGCAGGCCTTCCTCGCCCATATCCTCCTCCCGGTTGACAAAGGCGTAGCCTCCCAGTGCATTCGCCGCAAACTCCCGGTTGATGACCGGATATGCGCCGCGCACATCGGCAAAGGCCTTTTCAATATGAGTGCAGAAGGTATTGTCCGTCAACTGCTCGCCTAGCGTATAGGCGACGACCCTGCCATCCGCGCGGATCAGCCCGCCGGTAAAGCCCAGCTCAAAATAGTGGTCAAACGCCCGGTGGATGGCGGCGAGCTCCTCGCTGATCCCTTCCGGATTCCTGATCAGGTTCTCCCGCTCCCACTCGGCGTTCATACGCATACAGTCGTCGATATTGGCCGTCGTGATCGGCTCATAGCGCCAGTCGAATGTTTTCTGAAAATAAGCGATGTGATTGCGCTTGCCATGGTATTTCCGCCCGGAAAGGGCGATCAGATCCTGTGTATTGTAAATATAATCAAAGCCGTCGCGATAAGGCCGGTATGCAAAAGCGCCGGGCATGATCTCCTCCAGAGCCGCCTGATTTTCCTTCGTCACGCCACGCAGCCGGAAGGGATGCCCGCTCTCATGCGCGTCATCCAGCATAGCCTGCATGACCTTTCTAAGCTCCCCGCGCCCGGCTGGGAATATATAGGACGGCCTGGAGCCGGTGCTTTTTGAGACGAAGAAATCGTTAAAACGCGTAATTTTACTGCCGTAAACCGGATTCCAGATATAAAGGTTCCCAAAGGTGTATTCGCAGCCCTGAAACTGAGCGTAGGAAAACAATTCCCTTACCCAATTTTTATCCTCCAGACGGGGAGACTGGAACGTCAGCATGATAGCATCTCCTTTTCCACACAAGAGAAAATTTGCCTTGCCACTTCCGTCTCCTCCAGAGGCTCGCCCGCACGGGCACAATCGATCCTGCAAAAATGCAGCCTTTCACAGGCGTACAGCGCCGCCTCGCGGCAGGCCTGCAGGTAGCCAATATTCCCCTCATGCATATCTTTCTTCTGTTCATCGCCCGCATAACGGTGCGACAAAAGCCGCTGCGATACCTCCACGGGCATATCCAGATAGAGCACCAGATCGGGAGCTGGAATCCCCATCTTCCCATATTCAAAATCCCGCAGCCAGGCAAGATATTCGTCCCACTGCGCCCGGGGCAGCTTTACCATCTGATAAAGCACATTGGAGGTGGTATAGCGATCCGCAAGGATCAGCTTACCTGCCTCGTAATCCGCCTTCCAATGGCGCTTGAAGCTCGCAAAACGATCCACCGCGTAGAAAGCGGACGCCGCGTAGGCGTTCACGTCCCCCGGCTCGCTCCCAAACGCCCCGTTGAGATACATTTGCACCAGGGCGCTCGAAGGGTCGTCATAATCGGGCAGTTTGATCTGGCGCAGGGAGATCTCTGCCCGCTCGAGTGCAGCCCGCAGAAGCGCGACCTGCGTTGTCTTCCCGCAGCCGTCCAGCCCCTCTACCACCAATAGTTTTCCTGACATGCCATCATCCTTCAAGATTATTTCAATCCATTTATCCGCAAAGAAAACATGATATCTGACAGCCTGATCCCTCCCGCAAAAGCGGGAGGATGCACAAGCATGGGAATGATTATACCAAATTTCGCCTCAGAATTCAAATCCCAGTCTTCTTATATGATCAATAGGTCAGGATCACCGCATGCAAAACGAGCAATTCATCCGCCGTCCGGTTTGCAATCGAATGCTTCTGGCCGCCCAGGCAGATACAGGCGTCGCCCGGATGCAGCGTCGTCTCCGTGCCATTGTCATCATATGTCGCGGTTCCCTGTATGATATAGAAGACCTCCTCTTCGTTTTCATGCACATGCTCGCCGATCGAGCAGCCGGGCTCCAGCGTGATCGTCGCAATCATCCGGGATTTCCCGTGATATTCGCCCGCCTCCAGAAGGTTGGTCACGACTGCCTGTCCATCGCCGCCGCGCATCTGCGGCTTTATGGTACGATTCATCTCAGCAGCACGTTTGATCATAATAGAATTCTCCTCTCAGTATGCTTTTATTTCCTGTCTATTATACCATTCGTTCTCTGTTTGACAATATCCGCAGCGCATTTCTTCAATTGCATGGATCATCAAAGTATGATAGAATAAATCAGATTTACACTTCACAGGAGGATACCTTTTATGGAAAACAAGCAGCCGCAAGTCGTAATCCTCAGCATGACGAGGGATGGAGAAAAGCTGTGCGCCGCCGGAGGACGCATCTCGACGCAGCCCGGCGATGCGATTGAAATATGGAACAACTCGCAGGATGAAGAAAAAAACAGCCGCCTGATCCAGAAAGTCACGCGCTCCGGCCACAACTCCGTGGTGGAGCACGCCTGCTTCCACCTTGCATTTCAGAATGTATCCGTCATGGCGGAGCAGTTCATGATTGAATTCCGGCTCGCGTCCTTCACTGTGAAATCCCGCCGTTATGTAGATTTCAGTTCTGCGGGCTATTATCTGCCGGAGGGCCTGGACAAAACGCTTGAGGAAGCCTATACGGCGCACATGGAATCCCTGTTTGCCGATTATCAATATCTGGTTGAGCATGACGTTCCAAAGGAGGATGCGCGATTCGTCCTCCCCTATTGCTTCTGCAGCAATTTTTATTGCACGCTCAACGGCCGCGAGCTGCTGCACGTATTAACCGCAATGCTTTACGGGCGCGGCAGGCGCTTCCCGGAGCTTGTGCTGCTCGGCAACCAGCTTCTGGAACAGGCCCGGGAAATCGCGCCGGGGATTTTCGCAGCACTCGACGACGTGCAGGAGCCGGTACCGGACACGCCGGAGCTCCGCGGAATGACCGGCCTGCCCGAGGATGCACAGGTCATGCCGCACGGCTATCGATTTGCCGAGCTTCTGGCGGCTACGCCGGAGGCCGCGAAATGCGTTGCGCGCACGGCGCTGATCGAAGGGACGCAGCTTCCCGGCGATGAAATCGACAGGGTCCTCTTCGATGCGGAAACCCGCGCCGAGATCATCCGCCGGGTCATCACCTGCTCACGCCCGCGCGCGCTGGAAAACATCAGCTTTACCTTCCGGTTCAACGGGGTATCCCTCCCCTGCATCACGCATATTGTGCGCCACCGCATGCAGTCCGTGATGATCCCGGCCCTGATGCAGACAGACCGTACCCATAAGATCATTCCCCCCTCCATCCGAAGGGAAACAGAATGCCTCGCGCGCTATGAAGCCGCTTTCCGCCGCAACGCAGCTCTATATCAAAAGCTGCGCGGCGAAGGGGTGCCGGAAGAGACGCTCGTCTATTT
The DNA here is from genome assembly GCA_900549825.1 of uncultured Oscillospiraceae bacterium. Lineage (GTDB taxonomy): Bacteria > Bacillota > Clostridia > Oscillospirales > Acutalibacteraceae > Fimivicinus. Next base: position 128,570 of record URQB01000004.1, read on the forward strand.
CCTGCTCAGCGGCAACACGCTCGATGTGGTCACCACAATGAACGCGCGCGAGCTGCTTTTATTCCTGCGCCTGCGCACCTGCAACCGCGCACAATGGGAGATCCGCATCTATGCAGATGAAATGCTCCGCCTGCTGCGGGAAAAGGAGCCTGAAATCTTTCAGTTTTTCGGCCCGAGCTGCTTTGTAACCGGGAAATGCCCGGAAGGGCGCTTAAGCTGCGGGAAAATGCAGGAAGTGCGGGAGAAATATCAAATGGCGGAAAATGAAAAAAAGCCGGTTGAAAACGCCTGATGAAGCACGCACAACCAGCTTTTTCAGAAAAGGAACGAATTGGGATCCGGAGGATGGTCGGCTGCCTTTACCGCTAGTCAAACAGGCCGTCAAAACAGCCCTTTTTCCGCCTGCGAGGCTCCGGTACGGGCCGGTCGAAGCAGACCAGAATCGTCTCTTCGCCGATCACCTGAATATCCTTCCACGGGATGCAGATATCGTTATCCCGCCCGCCAAAGCCGCACCACCGTGCACGGCCGTATACAATGATCGCGCAAAGCTGCCCCGTGCAGGTATCGATCTCCACATCGCAGACGTTTCCCAAGCGGCAGCCGTCTTTTACGCAGATCACCTCTTTCGCCCGTAGATCCGTAATCCGGCAATTCATACGGCGCATCACCTCCCTTTATGAAGTATATTCAGCCCTGTGGCCGGGAAGAAGCAAAAAGAAAACAAAAGCTCGGGCAATCCGTTTCAAAAATTGATCAGGAGGCGTTTCTTTTGAAAATCGTTGTTCTGGATGGATATACTACCAATCCCGGAGATTTGGATTGGGGCTTTTTAAAGCAATTCGGGGAATACACGGTTTATGATCGCACGCCCCGCGCCCTTACGGTAGAGCGGGCAAAAGACGCGGAGATCGTCGTGACAAACAAGGTAGTGCTCGACCGGGAGATTCTGGAGCAACTCCCGAAGTGCCGGTTTATCGAGCTGCTTTCCACCGGCTATAATGTGATCGACTGCGGCTATGCGAGAGAACGCGGCATTCCGGTATCCAACATCCCGGCCTACAGCACCGATGCGGTAGCTCAGCTTGTATTTGCGTTTATCCTTGCGTTTAGCAACAGGGTATCTACCCATAATGAGGCCGTCCATGCAGGCGAATGGAACAGTTGCCCGGACTTTTGCTTCTGGAAAACCAATCTGACTGAGCTCACAGGGAAAACGCTCGGCATCGTCGGCTTTGGCAGGATCGGCCGCAGGGTAGCGGAGATTGCCTCTGCCTTCGGCATGCGTGTGCTCGCCTGCACACCGCACCCGAAGGATGTAAAAATGGGAGATGGCTTCTCCTGGGCCTCCATGGACCAGCTGCTTGCAGAATCTGATTTTGTTACGCTCCACTGCCCGCTTACCGCGCAGACAGAGCGTATGGTAAACCAGGCATTCCTGAAAAAAATGAAACCCTCCGCCTATCTCATCAACACCTCCCGCGGCCCCGTGATCGACGAAGCCGCCCTGGCGCGGGCGCTCAATGACGGAAACTTGGCAGGCGCGGGTGTGGACGTTCTCTCCACAGAGCCGCCGAAAGTCGATAACCCATTGCTTGCCGCGAAAAACTGCCTGATTACGCCGCATATCGCCTGGGCGGGTTACGAAACGCGCGGCCGCCTGCTGCAAATCTGTGAGGATAATCTGAAAGCCTTCTGCGCAGGTGCTCCAATACATATCGTAAATCCCTGATCTACTGGCTTTCCGGTGATTTAAAGCGGCTGTTTTTGTGCGGTTTCCATGTATTTTTTATTTCCTATCACAAATAATTGTATGATATTGGGATTATTTGACATTTGAATAAAATCTGTTATAATAAAAGCTGTTCAGTCACTGTGCTGAATGGCTTTTCTGTTTTCTCATTGGAAATGACCGCCTAAAATCGATGAAAAGGAGCGTTTCACATGGCAGATAAAACGACAAAAAGGGGTCCGTTCGACTGCGCCGCCTTTTATACAATCACCTCCAAGCTCAGCGGCAAGGCTGTTACGGCATGCGGGGATACGGAGGTACGCATGTTCACCCTGACGGGTGAGGATAATCAGCAATGGAAGCTGGCTCAAGCGGATTCCGGCGCGTACCGGCTAATCTCCAAAGCAACCGGCAAAGCGTTGGATATCATTCTGGCAGGCGAAAACGACGGCGCACAGCTGCATCAGTGGGAGGATATCTCCGCGCCTACCCAAAGCTGGCGGTTTGAGCAAACGCAGGATGGCAGCTATAAGCTCAAATCCTCCGTATCCGGCAAATGTCTCGACATCGTCGACATCTCTGCGCTGGACGATGCGCGTTTGCAGATCTGGGAGGATCTCGACGGTGAAAATCAAAAATGGGCGCTGAATGCTCTGCCCGCGACAAAGCCGGCGAGGAATCCGCGCACGCCGAAGAAGGAAAGCGCAGCAAAAACGAACCCCGCCGCAACCGGGGAAACGAAAAAAGAACTGAAATCAATGGCCAGCAAACCGGCCGCCGCAAAGCCGAAGACCACCAAAGCTGCAGCGGCAAAAGAGACGAAAGAAGAGGCTCCGGCCACCGCAACCGAGCCCGCCGCCAAAAAGACGCCATCCAGAACGGCATCAAAGGCAGCCCCATCCAAAAAAACACAGAAATAAATTGCCTATCAAAGCCACCTATGAAGAAGGCCTGCTGCTATTTTTGCAGCAGGCCCTTTTTAAGGATTCTGAATGCTTTTCTTCTGTCAATCCCTGCGCAGCGCCTCGATCGGCGGCATCTTTGCCGCCTTACGGGCGGGATATATGCCAAAAAAGATACCAATTGCGCTTGAGAACCCAACCGAGATCAAAATGGTGCTGAACTTCACGCTCATGGGGATATCCATGATATAGGAAACGACTCCGGCCCCGGTGATGCCCAAAATCATTCCAATCATTCCGCCGATCAGGCACAGGATCACCGATTCGGTCAGAAACTGGAAGAGGATCGTTCGCGTTCGCGCGCCGAGCGCTTTGCGGATGCCGATCTCCCGCGTTCGCTCGCTGACGGAGACATACATGATATTCATCACGCCGATGCCGCCAACAACCAGAGAGATGGCGCTGACCGCCGCGATAAACGTGGTAAATACATTGATGACCTTGTCAAGCAGCTCGATATAGGTGGCCATGTTCGTCAACGTATAGACCTCACGGTCAAAATTATTGTGACGCGCCTGAAGAATATTCTTCGCCGCGTTGCCTGCGGCGTCAAGCTGGTTTTCATCCTTGGCGGAAAGATAGACCATGTTATAACGGCCTGTCGATCCCATCAGAGACGCCACCACCGGCGCCGGCGCAACAACATAGCACATATTGCCCATGGTGTTGCTCATCTGCGACATCTGCTCCATCATCGTCTCGCTGTCCATCCCGCCCATCATGGCGGAAACGTCCATCACACCGATGATCCGCAGTCTGACAGTCTTATCGCTGACCGTTACCTCGATATATTCGCCGACGACGTTTTCATAGCCGTACAAACTTTTCGCACTCATGCCGTCGATGACGCACACATTGCGCGCCGCAGTATACTCTTCCTCGGTAAACATTCGCCCATAGCTTGCAGACAGCTTCGAAATCTGCTCCATATCAGGGGAGCAGCCTACGGGGAAACACATGCCGCTTTCACTCCCGGCGCGGAAAGTCCCCATGCCGAGCATAAAGGGAGAGACATAGTCGATACTGTCCTGCCCTTTCATCGCCTTGAGGTCATCGTCTGTAATATAGTCACTGGCAGAAGTGTTTTTCTGATTGACCTGAATGGTGATCGCGCTCTGGCCCATATCCTGAATCATTCCCACGATATAGTCCCGCCCGCCGTTGCCGACCGTGATGATCGCAATGACGGAGGCGACGCCGATGATGATACCGAGCATCGTGAGCAGGGACCGCAGGAGATTGGTGCGGATGCTGAAAATCGCGATCCGGATATTTTCCTTGATATTCAAAGCCTACCGCCTCCGCGCTAATTGTTTTGGGAGGAGGAGACGCTCTCACCCTCTTCTTGCACTGCCACACGTGCACCGTCCACCAGAGTCTTGGACGGGCTCTTAACGATCTGGTCTCCCACAGAAACGCCGGAAATGATTTGATACATCGTATCGGAAACAAGGCCGGTTTCAACCTCTTTTTTCGTTACCGTATCCTCCGCTTCGTTATATACGAATACATATTTTTTGCCTTCCTCCACCAGCAGGGATTCCAGCGGGATCAGCGTTGCGCCCTTTGCCTCGTCCGTCTGGATGGAGACATCCACATCGACGCCGATGATGACGCTTGCATCCGGATGATTGATTCTCACCTTTGCAGGAATGCTGCTGGACGTCCCCGCACCGGTCAGGGTCCCCGCAAGAGAGCTCAGGTCGAGCCCGCCGCCGGAGGATGCGACCGGGCTGATGAAGGAAACCTCGCCCTCCAATTCGCCGCTGGCCGTGGTAATCACGGCGGGCATGCCGGTTTTGATCTTGAGCACATCATATTTATCGAGAGAAAAGGACACGTAAAACTGCCCGTAATTCTCCACCGTCATGCCGACGTTACCGCCGGAGCCGAGGGAGGTGAGCGTATTCATCAGGCTATTGAGATCCGTGCCGCCGGAAACGGCCTGCAGAATCGAGGAGATATCCAGAGAACCGGAAGAAGAGGATGGCCCTCCGCCCTGATACGTCTCCCCTGCCTTGATATTGACCGCCGTGACAACTCCGTCATCCTGCGCCACCCAGCCGCTCTTCAGGCTGGCAACCATGGATTCCATCTCATCAAGCGATTTTTTGCTTGCGTCGACCACCAGCTTATAGGTACTGGAAAGCGCGTTGCTCTGCTGGGCTTCCAGCGTCGTTTTCTGAAGCTTGAGCTGCGCAAGATCCATCTGCGCCTGAATCAGCTCCGTCGAAGAGGAACCCGCCAGCGCCGACAGATCAAAGCCGTTGTTGGCCATCTGGGTGAGCTGTTCTATCAGCTTCTGAATCTGGGAAGCCGAGCCGTTGGCCCCGAGCAGCTTGTCGACAATGGCCTGAATCTGGCCCTGCAGCGTGTTCGGTGTGGTTGTGGCCTCGGTCGTCTCCTTCTGCGCAGAGGTGGCGGACTGCGTCGCCTTATTCGCATTTGCCTCCTTTGTGAGCTTCTCGATCTTCGCTTCGAGCGCCTTGATCTCCTTGTTGACCTGCGGCAGCTTGGTTTTCGCCTCGCTCGCCGCCGTCAGGGAATTGTTGTAGGTCTTGAGTGCCTCGTTATATGCTGTGCGCCGCTCGCTGAGCTTGCCGGACAGGGAGGATGCGTCGAAGGTCGCAAGCACGTCTCCCTTTTTGACGTGGTCGCCAACCTTTACATTAACAGAGAGAACCTTTGTCCCCTCGAGCAGGTTGAAATTCGTCTGATTGTCGGATTCGACCGTCCCGGTGGCGATCAGCTCCTGCTGAATGTCGCCCTTCTGGACGCCGACGAGCGTCACGGGCGTGCCCGGCTCAGGCCGGACCAGGAAATAGATGATGAGCGCAATGACCAGAACAATGGCTACTGCGCCTACGATCAGAGCCGTCTTCTTCCCTTTGGAAAGTGCTTTGAATTTTTCCAACTCTCTCACCGCTTTCAAATACTGGAGGCAGCTGCGGGACTCTCATTTCGTTTTCATACACGATGTCGTATATCTCCGCAGAACACTACTTCCCAGCTTACCGAAAAACCAATCAAAATGCTGTTGCTTTCTGTAAACAATTTATGAACTATTTGTGTCCGATGTCCTTACGGTAATGCGCGCCCTCAAAACGGATGCGGTGCACACCCTCATAGGCCTTCTGGAGCGCTTCTTCGAGCGTGTCGCCGCAGGCCGTAACGCCGAGCACGCGGCCGCCCGCCGTGACGAATTTGCCGTCCTTTCTGGCGGTTCCCGCATGGTAGACGATTGCGCCGGGAATCTGGCCGTTTTCATCCAGCCCCTCGATCACAATTCCCTTCGGATAGGTTTTCGGGTAGCCGCCGGACGCCATGACGACGCAGGCGCAGGCGTTCTCGTCCCATTCGATTTCCAGCCGCGCAAGCCTGCCGTCTGCCACTGCTTCTACAATATCAATCAGAGGCGTTTTCAGCCGGGGCAGGACGACCTGTGTTTCCGGGTCGCCGAAGCGGGAGTTGTATTCGATGACCTTCGGCCCATCGGGCGTGAGCATCAGGCCGAAATACAGGCAGCCCTTGAAGGGCCTCCCCTCCTGCTGCATCGCACGGACGGTCGGCAGGAAGATTTCCTCCATGCAGCGCGCGGCGATTTCCGGTGTGTAATAGGGATTGGGGCTGATGGTGCCCATTCCACCCGTATTGGGGCCTTTGTCGCCGTCGTAGGCGCGCTTATGGTCCATCGAGGATACCATGGGCTTCACCGTTTCGCCGTCCGTAAACGCCAGCACGGAGACCTCCGGGCCGGTCAGGAATTCCTCTACGACCACGCGGCTGCCGGACTCGCCAAAGATTTTATCCTCCATCATCGAGTGCAGGGCATCCCCTGCCTCCGCCTCGTTCTGCGCGATGACGACGCCCTTGCCGAGCGCAAGGCCGTCTGCTTTGATGACGGCGGGCCAGGCATTCTGCGCCATAATATAAGCAAGCGCCTTCTCCGGTGCGTCAAAAACCTCATAGCGCGCGGTGGGGATGCCATACTTTTTCATCAGGTTTTTGGAAAAAACCTTGCTGCTCTCGATCTCCGCCGCTACTTTGGAGGGTCCAAAGGCACGGATCCCCTCCGCCTCCAGGGCATCCACCATACCCGCCGCAAGCGGGTCGTCCGGCGCAACAAAGACGAGATCGATCTGATGCGCTTTGCTGAAGGCGACAACGCCCTCGATATCCATCGCAGAGACCGCAACACACGCTGCATCGCAGGAAATGCCGCCATTGCCGGGCGCACAATAAATTTTCTCCACACGCGGGCTTTCTTTCAGCTTGCGGATGAGCGCATGCTCGCGCCCGCCGCTGCCGATCATAAGAAGTTTCATCGTATTCCTCCTGCATAATCGATAAATTCAAATAGCTTTCCAGTCGACGAACTCCAGATACCGGAAAACGGTATCTGGAGCCTTGAAACAGCTTGTCTTTTAATGGTGGAACAGGCGAATGCCCGTAAACGCCATCGCCATGCCGAAGCGATTGCAGGTATCGATCACGTTGTCATCCCGGATCGAGCCGCCGGGCTGGGCGATATACTGCACGCCGCTGCGGTGCGCTCGCTCGATATTGTCGCCAAACGGGAAGAATGCGTCCGAGCCGAGGGCGACGCCGTCGAGCGTTTTCAGCCACTCCTGCCGCTCCTCCCGGGTGAGCGGCTCCGGCTTCACGGCGAAGAACTGCTCCCACACGCCGTCCGCCAGAACGTCCATATAATCGTCGGAGATATAGACATCAATCGTATTGTCGCGGTCCGGGCGGCGGATGTTATCCACGAAGGGGAGCGCGAGCACCTTCGGATGCTGGCGCAGGTACCAATTATCCGCCTTATTGCCGGCAAGCCTCGTGCAGTGCACGCGGGACTGCTGACCGGCGCCTACGCCGATGGCCTGCCCATCCTTGACGTAACAGACGGAATTTGATTGCGTATATTTCAGCGTAATGAGCGAAATGATCAAATCGCGCTTCGCGTCTGCGGGGAGCGTTTTATTTTCCGTGACGACGTTTGCCAGAAGCGTTTCATCGATTTTAAGCTCATTGCGCCCCTGCTCAAAGGTTACGCCGAACACATCCTTGTGTTCTACCGGCGCGGGACGGTAGGCCGGGTCGATCTGGACAATGTTGTAATTGCCCCTGCGCTTGCCTTTCAGGATTTCGAGCGCTTCCGGCTCGTAGCCGGGGGCAATCACGCCGTCGGACACTTCGCGGGCAATCAGCTTCGCCGTGGGCACGTCGCAGGATTCAGACAAAGCAATCCAGTCGCCGTAGGAGGACATCCGGTCCGCGCCGCGTGCGCGCGCATAGGCGTTTGCAAGGGGGGAAAGCTCCAAATCATTCACAAAATAAATCCTCTTGAGCATATCGCTCAGAGGCAGGCCGACTGCCGCGCCCGCGGGGCTGACATGCTTAAAGGAGGCCGCGCTGGGGAGCTGTGTTGCCGCCTTCAGCTCGCAGACCAGCTGCCAGCTGTTGAACGCATCGAGGAAGTTGATGTAGCCGGGCTTGCCGTTTAAAACGGTGATCGGCAGCTCCCCGCCGTCCTGTATGAAAATCCGGGAAGGCTTCTGGTTGGGGTTGCAGCCGTATTTGAGCATCAGCTCATTCGCCATGATGATGACCACCCTTTCACAAATGATTGCAAACGGAAACACCGGACAGGCGTAGAGGGCCTGTCCGCCTGCCGTTATTGATTTTTGTTGACGATGCGAGTCTCCTCCGAACCGTCCGTGAGATCGATAAACCGCACGAAGAGGGAAACTTTATTCGCCTCGTTGAGATGATCCCACACCAGGCTCGTAAAGGCATCGATATCGCCTTCGATCCGCACAGCCTCCGGCTCGCCCTCAAAGGACGGGACCGGGTCGCCATCCCCAAGATAGGTGTGGATGAAATGGCCCTCGCCTGCCACCGGCTGGGGATATTCATAGAAAAAGCGCTGGGCGGAATCCGCGTTGCCGTTCGCGCTTTTGAGGATAGAGAGGCGATAGCTCCCATCCTTATGAACCAGGCCGGAAATGCGCGGGGTCAGGATCGGCGGGTCCGGCTCAAAGGTGCGCATGCGCAGCGCCTCCTCAAAGGTCTTTTCCGCCGCTAGAAATTCATAGACCGTATCGGTCTGATCGCCGTTGGTCACGATTGTGGCCGCGCCGAACTTGCGCACCGGCCAATAGATGACGAGGCTCGGGTCCATAAGCTTTGCCGGGTCGAAAGCTTCCGTTCGGAGGCCGCCGTCCTCTTCCACGAAAATGCGGTTGCGGCTGTTTTCGCTGCGGCCCATGATGAAATAGGCGATAACCGCCTTTTTCCCATCTGCGCTTTTGCCGAGCACAATGCCGCGGCCCGGATAGGTGTTGGCGCGCAGAACCGCGCCGAGCTCCTGAATCTGCATCGCGTTTCCTTCTTTCTCTGTTATCTGCCGTCTGAAGTCTGGAGTCTGGTTTCCCACAGCGCACACTGCTCCTCCACCGCGCGCGGCAGAAGAAGCCACTCCGCCTGTTCCATGACGCGGCGCTGAAGGATTTCAGGCGTGTCGCCTTCTTCGACCATAACCGCCTTCTGCATGAGGATGCGCCCGCCGTCCGGGATTTCATTGACCAGATGGACAGTCGCGCCCGTCACTTTCACCCCGCGCGCAAGCGCCGCCTCGTGCACGCGCAGACCGTAATAGCCCTTTCCGCAGAAGGACGGGATAAGCGCGGGATGGATATTGATAATCCGGTCCCGGTACGCTTCGATTACCGTGGGGCCGAGAATCGATAAAAAGCCCGCAAGCACGACGATCTGCGCGTCACACTCCCGCAGGGCATTTAAAATTGCCGCATCGTATTCCTCCAAAGAAGCAAAGCTCTTCCGGGAAATGACGGCGCCTTCGATCCCCGCATTGGCCGCACGGGTGAGCGCATATGCATCCGGCCGGCTGGCGATCACGCGCACAAATTCGCCGTGCGGAATTTCCCCGCGCGCTTTCGCGTCGAGCAGCGCCTGCAGATTTGTGCCGCCGCCGGAGACGAGCACCGCGATCCTCAGCATAGGTCAATCCCCTTCTCGCCTTCGCGCACTTCGCCCAGGATGCAGGCTTCCTCTCCATTCTCCTGAAGGATGCGCAGCGCTTCATCCGCATGATCTGCTGCAACTGCGACGCACAGACCGACGCCCATATTGAAGGTATTGTACATATCATGCTCAGAGATGCCCTCGTTCTGGATCACCTTGAAGATCGGGCGCACCGGCACCTTTTCCTTCTCGATCACCGCGCGCAGGCCATCTGGCAGCATCCGCGGGATATTCTCGTAGAAGCCGCCGCCCGTGATGTGGGAAACGCCGTGGACATCCACCTGCTCCATCAGGGCAAGCAGGGGCTTGACATAGATGCGCGTGGGCGTGAGGAGCTCCTCGCCCAGCGTCCTGCCGAATTCATACATATAGAGATCCAGCCGCTCGGGTGTGATATTGAAGACCTTGCGCACAAGCGAAAAGCCATTGGAATGCACGCCGGAGGAGGCTACGCCGATGAGCGCGTCCCCTGCTTTCATATTGCTGCCGTCGATAAGCTTTTCCTTATCAGCCATGCCGACGCAAAAGCCCGCAAGATCGTATTCCTCTTTGGGATAGAAGCCAGGCATCTCCGCCGTTTCTCCGCCGATCAATGCACAGCCTGCCTGCACGCAGCCCTCCGCCACGCCGGAGACGATCTGCGCCACGCGCTCGGGGGTATTCTTGCCCACCGCGACGTAATCGAGGAAGAACAGCGGCTTTGCCCCCGCGCAGGCCACATCGTTCGCACACATGGCGACGCAGTCAATGCCTACGGTGTCATGCTTGTCCATCATGAAGGCAAGCTTTAATTTGGTACCCACGCCGTCTGTACCGGAGACGAGCACAGGCTCCTTCATGCCGGTCAGGTCGGGCCGAAACAGGCCGCCGAAGCCGCCGATGCCGGAAACCACGCCCGGCGTCTGCGTGCGCGCCACATGCTTTTTCATCAATTCCACCGCTTTGTAGCCGGCCGTAACGTCTACGCCCGCCTCGCGGTAGCTGTCGGAATAACTTTCCATTGAATGAACCCATCCTTTCTTTACGGACAACCCCCACATTCGCCTGGTTTTACTTCGGCTCTTCGACAAGAGAATCGAGCTTTTTGCTGAATTTATCCTCCGGCTGCTCCTGCGGAACGTCAATCGGATAGTTGCCGGTAAAGCAAGCGTCGCAGAAGCTGGAGGTCGAACTGCTTGCGATCTTGTGCAGGCTCTCAAGGCTCAGATAGGCCAGAGAATCCGCGCCGATCTGCTTGCAGATTTCATCGATGCTCATCCGGCAGGCGATCAGGTATTCGCGCGAGCTGATATCCGTGCCGAAATAGCAGGGATGCAGAAACGGCGGGGAAGAAATCCGCATGTGAACTTCCTTCGCGCCGGCCTTGCGCAGCAGCTCGATGATATGCGCGCTGGTCGTGCCGCGGACGATCGAATCGTCGACGAGCACCACGCGCTTGCCCTCAACCGCCGCCTGCAGGGGGTTGAGCTTGATGCGCACGCTGCGCTCGCGCTGCTCCTGCGAATCCTGGATGAAGGTGCGTCCCACATAGCGGTTTTTGATAAAGCACATGCCATAGGGGATGCCGGACTCATTCGCATAGCCGATCGCCGCGTCCAGGCCGGAATCCGGGACACCAGCGACGATATCCGCTTCCACCGGAAATTCGCGGGCCAGGTATTTGCCCGCGCGCTGACGCGCAAGGTGAACACTTGCATTGTCGATGACAGAATCGGGACGCGCAAAATAAACATGCTCAAAAATACAGAGCGAGCTCTTTTTTCCGCAATGGTCGCGGATGCTGCGGATGCCGTTTTCATCCGCAACAACGATCTCGCCCGGCTCGATATCGCGGACAAATTCGGCGCCGAGGCTGTCGAGCGCGCAAGTCTCGGAGGCGAAAATATAGCTGTCCCCCAGCTTGCCGATGCACAGGGGGCGGAAGCCCTGCGGATCGCGCACGGCAATCATTTTGCGCGGAGACATCAGCACGAAGGAGTATGCGCCCTCAATCTGCGACATTGCCTGATTGATGGCCTGCTCCACGCTGCCTGCCTCCAGGCGCGCGCGGGCGATCAGCAGCGCAATCAGCTCTGCGTCGCTGTCGGTCTGGAAAATGGCTCCCTGTTTTTCAAGCGGCTCGCGCAGGGCATGCGTATTGACAAGGCTTCCATTATTAGCAATTGCGATCGTCCCCTTTGCATAGCGCATGACAAGGGGTTGGGAATTCGCCCGCTCCGACATACCGCCGGGCGAATAGCGCACATGGCCGATGCAGATATCACCGCCGCCATCTTTCGAAAGCTTTTGGAGCGTGTCCGCGTCAAAAACGTCCGGCACAATGCCAAGATCGCAGTGATAATCAACCACGCCTCCCCGATTGATTGCAATACCGCAGCTGATCTGGCCTCTGTGCTGCAGGGCATACAGCGCCAGATACGTCAGATGAACGGCATTGAACTGATTTTTATTATAGATTCCGAATACACCGCATTCCTCATGGGGCTTGTCAAACATCGCAGTTCCTCCTGAATTGGTTACATGAATTCTAGTTTCGGATCAAAGCGCAGCCGCCTTCAGCTGCAGCGCGGCATCCTTTTCCAGCACCTTCTGAGCCATGTCCTCCTTCATCTGGGAGAGCTTCTGGGAAAGGCCTTCGTCGGACAGCGCAAGCATCTGCACGGCGAGGATCGCCGCATTCTCCGCGCCGTCGATCGCAACGGTCGCCACCGGGATGCCGGAAGGCATCTGCACTGTGGCAAGCAGGGCGTCCAGGCCGTCGAGCGTGGAGGACTTTACCGGAATCCCGATGACCGGCAGCGTTGTATGCGCCGCAAGCACGCCGCCGAGATGGGCCGCCTTGCCGGCTGCCGCGATGATCACGCCGAAGCCATTCTCCTTCGCCTTGGATGCAAAATCAGCCGCTGCGGCAGGGGTACGGTGCGCGCTCATCACATGCGTTTCGACCTCTACGCCGAAGTACCGCAGCTTTTTAATCGCCCCGCTTACGATGGGCAGATCGCTGTCGCTTCCCATAATCACTGCTACCTTTTTCATGACTCTTTCAGCACTCCTTTTTCATTCCCAAAAAATAAAATAGCTGCCGCGCAGAGCGCCACAGCCTTCCATATTCCTATCTTCTCTTGCCGGACGGCATGTGGGCGCACTGGGCCCCAGTGCAGAAGACGAAGACGCATCCAATCAGCGGCATGCCTGTCCCGTTCATACCGACCTCTCCATTCCGAGTGATTTGTATATTTATTCTATGGCAACAGTAAAAAAAATTCAAGTCAATCCGACTGTAAAAAAGTTTTTCTACATATATATTGAGGAAACCAGATGGCGCATTTGCTGATTTTGTATATTATGACAACCTAATCGGACAGAAAGGAGCGAATCGGTTTTATGAGACGATTTTTTATTGTTCTACCCTGCTTTTTATTCCTGCTCAGCCTTCTTCTGTGCGCCTGCACAGATGCAAATTTCCTGACGGAGGAAACGTTCCTGAACCGTTTCAACGCGCTCGACGAAACGCAGCAGCTAAAGCTCACCGACGCTCTGGCAAAAGAGGAAGATACGTTCATCGGGCATTCCTATTTCCTCTCGCCCAAAGGAGACGAAACCTACCTGCTCTGTCTGCAGATCGACAAGGAAAGCTCCGAGCTGAAAGCCTGCTCCCTGCTCTATGCCCGCCTGGGAGATGAAGAAAGCGACACCTTCTTCGCCTCGCTCGCCTCCCGGATCGCGCAGGCCTTTACAGGGCACAGCGCCCAGGCGTGTGAAGGGGCCCTGAAGAAGGCCGGGATCCTTGGCGCTGCGAAGGCCGGCGAGGACGACAGCCAGCCTCTGGAATGGAACGGCTTTCGAATCTGGAAAGAAAAAATATCCCTTGGCTATAAAATGACCATTGAAACGCTGGGGAAAGAAAAGGCCCCCACATCAGAAACTGACGCAGCGGAGCAAGCGGAGGCATCCGGCGAAACGATTTTAACAGAGACTGCTACGCAGTCGTCTGCTCAAAGTGACACAGAACCATCCCCCATTTCCTGAAAAAGAGGCAGTAAAAAAAGAAATTTCAACACAACAGTATGAACGCGATTCTCTTGTCTTTCGTATACATCACCCTGTATATAAAGTCGATATATATTACACGCTCTGTCCCGCAAATTGGACAGAGCGTGTGAATGGAACCGCTATTTCGCGGATGCAAGGCGAATGTACTGCTTAAAGAAGGCGACGCCTTCCTTCAGGGCCTGAATTGGAATGCGCTCATCGGTGGAATGGGTACACAGCAACAGAGAAGTATCCACCACAAACGGTGCAAAGCGGTAGATATTTTCACAGATCGGCTCGTAATTGCATGCGTCCGTACCGCCCATCACCAGATATGGCGCCACAATATTATCCGGATTCGTCCGCATGCAAAGCTCCTCCAGAATGGCAAAGCAGCGGGAATCCGTAGGAGAGATCTTCGATGGCTCTTTGCCCTTGAGCAGCTTTATCTCAATGTTTTTATTCTGTACCACCTTGCGGATATGGTGCTCGACGCCAGCGATGGAATCGCCGGGCATCATGCGGAAATTGACCGTCACGCTCGCCCTTTGAGGCAAAACGTTCGCCGCGGGGCTTCCCTGCGCCATGGTCACGCCCGTCGTCGTGCGCACAAGCGACGCGGCAGGCGGGATTTTTTTCATCACGGCGAGGATAAGGGGCTTGAGCAGCCAGAGGTTGCAGGTGACGATCCGCGCGGGATAAGAGACGTTGCGCCCGATCTTCTGAAACAGGCTGTAGACCATATCCGTCATTCTGGCTTTGCATGGATGGTTTTCGAGATTCTGAATGACGCCCGCCAGCTCGCCCAGGGCGGTATGCTGCGGCGGCTGGGAGGAATGCCCGCCCTTGGAGGAAATGGAGATCTCAAAATCCGCATACCCCTTTTCTGCCACGCCGATACCCGCAAGATATTTATCGAGAATCCCGCCGACCTTGGCGGGCAGAATCGCTCCGCCTTCATCGAGGACGCTGTCCAGATGGATGCCGCGCTCCTTGAGCGTGTGCATGAGCTGTCTCGCGCCGGAGTTTGCGGAAGCGACAACCTCTTCATCGTCTCCGAAGAGCAGGTAGACATCCCGCTCCGGCTCAAAGCCCTCCTCCAGCAGCGTTTCCACCGACTCCATAACAGAGATCAGATGGTTTTTCATATCCAGCGCACCGCGGCCCCAGATATACTCCCCGTCGTTATACCCCTCATAAGCCGGGTGCGTCCAATCGTCTTCGGTGCCTGCTTCGACCGGGACGACATCCTGATGGGCCAGCATGGCGATAGGGTCGAGGGTGGAATTCTTCCCCTTCCAGCGGTAAAGCAGATTGGCCGGCGGCACCACCTCGCAGGACAGCTTCTGATGGATCAGCGGGTACGATTCCTTCAGGAACGCGTGAAACCGCTCAAACTGCGCCCAATCTACATCGGCCGGATCCGGGTAAGAAACCGTGGGAATCTGGATGGCCCGCGTTAAATGCTTCATCACGCGATCATGGTCGACCGCTTCCTCGGACAGCGGCTCGTACGTTCGCTTGTTCGGGACGAAAAAGGCCGCACGGATCAGTGTGATGACCAGAAACGCCGCAAGAAGTCCAAGAATCGCAAATAAAACGATCTTCCATGTTTCCATGAATCATCTCTCCTCTTCTAAAAATGAGGCGAAAAGCGCCTTGCGCAGCGCTTTTCGCTTTCAGTCAGTTTTTCAGGCTCTGCAGCGGCGCGGGAATCCGCCCGCCGCGCGCAATGAATTTCGCGGGTGAGGTCGTTTTCAGCGCCATGACCGGGCCGCCGCCCAGCAGGCCGCCGAAGGAGAGCTCCTCCCCCACCTGCTTGCCAATCGCAGGGATCACGCGCACCGCCGTCGTCTTGGAATTGACCATGCCGATGGCGGCTTCGTCCGCGATGATGGCGGAAATCACTTCAGCCGGCGTATCGCCGGGGATGGCAATCATATCGAGGCCGACGGAGCACACAGCCGTCATCGCTTCGAGCTTTTCGATGCTTAGCGCGCCGCAGCGGGCCGCGTCGATCATGCCTGCGTCCTCCGTCACGGGGATAAACGCGCCGGACAGGCCGCCGACATGGGAGGAGGCCATCGTGCCGCCTTTTTTGACGGCATCGTTCAAGAGTGCGAGCGCCGCGGTGGTGCCGTGCCCGCCGCATTTTTCCAGGCCCATCTCCTCAAGGATATGGGCAACGGAATCGCCTACCGCCGGGGTCGGTGCAAGGGAGAGATCGACGATGCCGAAGGGTACGTCAAGCCGTTTGGAGGCTTCGTGCGCAACCAACTGGCCCATACGGGTGATTTTAAACGCTGTGCGCTTGATGAGGTCTGCGACGCCGGTCAAGTCGCAGTCAGGCGCTTTGGAGAGCGCCGCACGCACCACGCCGGGGCCGGAAACGCCCACATTGATCACGCAGTCCGGCTCGCCCGCGCCATGAAATGCGCCCGCCATGAAGGGGTTGTCATCCGGCGCGTTGCAAAAGACAACGAGCTTTGCGCAGCCGATGCAGTCGCGGTCCGCTGTGATCTCTGCCGCCTCGCGCACGATTTTACCCATCATCCCTACGGCATCCATATTGATGCCGGCCTTGGTGGAACCGATATTGACGGAGGAGCAGACGTGCTCTGTGCGGGAGAGCGCCTCCGGAATGCTGCGGATGAGCGCTTCGTCGCCTGCGGCAAAGCCCTTCTGCACCAGCGCGGAATAACCGCCGATGAAGTTGACGCCCACTGTCTGCGCCGCGCGCTCGAGCGTCAGCGCATATTCGACCGGGTCCCCCCCGCTCGCCCCGCAGATCATCGCGATCGGGGTAACGGAAATGCGCTTATTGATGATCGGAATGCCGAATTCCCGCTCGATCTCCTCACCCGTGCGCACAAGGCGCTCCGCCCGGCGCGTGATCTTATCGTAAATCCGGCTGCAGGCCTTTTTCAGATCCGAATCGCAGCAGTCGAGCAGGGAGATGCCCATGGTGATGGTGCGGATATCGAGATTCTCCTCCTGAATCATCGTAATGGTCTCCAGGATATCCCTCGTGTTAATCATATGTAAATGCCATTCCTTCCTGAATTCAAATGCGATGCCTGAAAGCCGGCAGCTTTAGATGCGGTGCATGGAATTGAAAATATCCTCGTGCATAACGTGGATTGAAAGATTCATCTCACTGCCCATCGTCTCCAGCTCCTCCGCAAACGCGGTAAAGGGAACCGAGCACTTGCTCACATCCACCAGCATGATCATACAGAACATCTCCTGCAGGATGGACTGGGAAACCTCTATGATGTTGACCTGGTTCCGGGCGCATTGGTCGGACACGCTCGAGAGAATGCCGACCATATCCTTGCCGACTACGGTAATCACTGCTCGCATGGGTAAACCTCCATAAAGCTTCAGAATTTGCACGGGAACGCGGCCTGCATGAGGCGGGCACGGCCCGCATATTGATTGATATTCTATCATATCTGCGGAAATTTTAACAGGGGAATCCATAATTCTAAAAAACTTTTCATATTGCTATATCAATCTATCAAAGTGAAAATAGAAATTTATCATTATTTCATGTATCATAATGTCCCTCTGTCGTGATATTCTATTGGACCGACTTTTGTTTTGCTGGAATTGGGGTAGACATAAATGGATCATTCATTCCTTTAGAAATATTTCAATCAGATACTGTTATACCGCGTCGAAATGTGGTATATTGAATGAAAATACGGCATTCATTTCTGCAAACTTTGTATGGCGGCCTATGGCTAAGTACATCCCACGGCATAAGAAGATGCGGAAAAGCTCAAACTCTGGGCAAAGGGGGCTTTATCTTGACAGAATATAAAAAGCGTATGGATATGCATACGCACACGGACAACTCCCCGGACGGAAACCACTCCACCATGTACCTGTGCGAATGCGCAGAGCAGACCGGTCTGCGGGCCATCGCCTTTACGGACCACTGCGAGGTGGACGCCTATTATAAAGACCACTACGACCGGGCAACGTTTCAATCTTATTTCGAGGTGGTCAAAGCACGCTCCGTTTTCCGCGGAAGGCTGATCGTTGCCGCCGGGATTGAGCTCGGCCAGCCGGCCTATGACACAGCCCTTGCCGGGCAGATCCTATCCAAATTCGACTACGACGTTGTCATCGGCTCCGTACACAACCTGCGGGGCCGCAAGGACTTTTACTTCATGGAGTACGACGGCTTTACGGACGGCGACCTGGACGCGATGTTTGAGGAATATCTGAAAGAACTGCTCATTATGGTGCAGTGGGGCGGTTTCGATATCCTTGCGCACCTGACTTATCCACTGCGCTATATCGTGGGCGAAAACCACCGCACCATCCATCTCAATCGCCACAGCGACCTGATCGATGAAATTCTGCTTCAGACCGCGCGCGCCGGAAAAGCACTGGAGATCAACACCTCCGGCCTGCGCCAGCCGCTGGGCGAGACGCTGCCGACGCTGCCCTTCGTCAAGCGCTTTCGTGAATTCGGGGGAGAATACGTCACCGTCGGGTCGGACGCCCACTACGCAGAGGATCTCGGCAAAGGGATCAGCGAGGGCATGCGCATCGCGCAGGAGGCCGGCTTTTCGCATGTGACCCTTTTCCAGAGCCGGATGCCGCTGCCGATTCCGATCGAATAACGCGCTTCCGGACGGTATCTACTTCATCAGCATTTCCATGAGTGCATTCCTCTTGTTCCCTTGTCCATTCTCAACATTGACATATATAGGGAGGAAAAACGATCATGAACTACAAAGAACGGCTCAATTCTAAAATCAAGGAGATCAAGCCCTCCGGCATCCGCCGCTTTTTCGACATTGTTGCGGAGATGGACGATGTCATCTCCCTCGGCGTCGGGGAGCCGGATTTCCCAACGCCCGCGCATATCCGCGATGTGGGCATCCAGTCCCTGTTGGACGGGCATACGAAGTATACCTCCAACGCGGGCTTGATGGAACTGCGCAAGGCGGTTGCCGCTTATTATGAGCGCCGCTTCCACGTCGCCTATGACGGCACAAAGCAGGCGATCATCACTGTGGGCGGTTCGGAAGCGCTCGACCTGTGCTTCCGCGTTCTGATCGAGCCCGGTGACGAGGTGTTAGTACCAGAACCCTCCTTCGTCTGCTACGCTCCGCTGACGACGATCAGCGACGGCGTGCCCGTGCCGATTGTCACGAAGGCGGAGGAGAAGTTCCGCCTGACCCCGGAGGCGCTGAGGGCCGCCATTACGCCGAAAACGAAGCTGCTCGTCCTCCCCTATCCCAACAATCCGACGGGCGCGATCATGCGGCGGGAGGATCTGGAAGCAATCGCGGAAGTGCTGCGCGGGACGGACATCATCGTTATCTCCGACGAGATTTACGGCGAGCTTACATACGGCGGAGAGCAGCACGTGTCCATCGCGGAGATCGACGGGATGCAAGAGCGCACGATCATCGTCAGCGGCTTCTCCAAAGCCTTCTCTATGACCGGCTGGCGACTGGGCTACGCGCTCGGCCCGGCGGAAATCATCGCGGCGATCATGAAGATGCATCAGTATGGCATCATGAGCGCGCCGACCACCGCGCAGTACGCGGCGATCGAGGCGATGGAAAACGGCGATCAGGATGTCATCGAAATGCGCAAGGTCTACGACATGCGCCGCCGCTTGGTGGTGGACGGCTTCAACAAGCTGGGCCTTGCCTGCTTTGAGCCGGAGGGCGCGTTCTACTGCTTCCCCTGCATCCGCTCCAGCGGCCTGCATTCCGACGATTTTGCCCAGAAGCTGCTGGACAGCCAGAAGGTCGCCGTCGTTCCCGGCAATGCGTTCGGAGCATGCGGCGAGGGCTTTATCCGCGTATCCTACTGCTATTCGACCGAGCATCTGCAGGAGGCACTGCTCCGAATCGAGTCATTTCTGGAAGAACTGAAAAAGTAAAGCTGTCATTCTTCAAGAATCGCCGTGAAGCTTATGCTTTACGGCGATTCTGCTTAACGGCAAATATCAGGGAATCCGCAGAATCTGGCCTGCGTAGATCCGGTTCGGATTCTTCAGGCGGTTGAGCCGCACAATCGCGGACACCGTTGTACCGCACCGCCGGGAGATGCCCCAGAGCGTATCATCCCGCTTCACGGTATACGTTTTACCGGCGGCAGGCCTCATACGGCGGACGTTCAATTTCTCACCTGCATAGATCAGGTTCCGATTCCGTATTTCATTCATTGCTACGATACAATCGACCGTCGTGCCGAAACGCTCATACCCATGATTGGATCGTTGGCGGCATCAAAAAAGAAAATTTTTTCTTCCGTGAGAGATCCTTCGGCTCCATTTTCCAAAATCAGTCCCTTCTTCTCTCTATGTCTGCATCTATTTTTTTCTGCTCCGGAAAGCAGGCAGAATGACCGGCTTCTTTTCCCCTGCCCGCTCCATTTCCCGCAGGAGCAGTTTTTTCATTTTCTGCCGCACAAAGGCGTATGATTGATCTTTAATCAGATTCTCCTTTTCGATCGGGTCCTTCGTTACGTCATAGAGATAATCCTCAAAATAGACCGGGGCATGATGAATGGCATAGCCCGATGGAGAAAGCGCGCGCACGGAATATTTATAGTGCTTCGTGCGGATTGCCCGGCCGCACTGGCTTTCGCTGATCTGGATGAACACGCAGTCGCGCTCCGGCTCCTCCCCTTTCAGCTCCCGGACCAGAGAACGGCCCATATAGCTCTCCGGAATCGGAATCCCCGCCAGATCCAGCATCGTCGGCGGCAGGTCAATCAGGCTGACCAGCCGTTCATCCTTTTGACCGCCCCGGAACGGGCCGCCGCGGATCACCAGCGGCGTATGGGTGGCGGCGTCATGGCAGCTGCGCTTATACTCCGAATTCCTCGTTTTGAAGTGCGAGCCGTGGTCGCTGGTATAGATGAGGATCGTATTCTCATACAGCCCCTTTTCCCTGAGCTTTGCCACCAGCCTGCCGACGTTTTCATCCAGACGGTTGATCGCCGCCATGTAATCCGGGTACATCTGCTCATAATCGCCATCCAAAAAGGAGAGGTCGGGCGGGATTGGGTAATCCCTGAACCGTTCCACCGTCTCCTTCGGCCCCTCATAGCAATGGTGGTCATTCTGATGATGGGGCTCCAGCTGGGAGATGAAGAGGAAAAACGGATCGTCCGACGTCTTCTGATCCAGATACTCCAGCGCAAAATCGTTGATACAGTCCGCACGGTACCCCTTGAAATCGATCTGGTTCCCTTCCGCATCAAATACGTAGCCGTCATAACCGTGCGAGGTAAACTCCAGCACGTCGGCCGCACGCCACCAATCCTTATAGCCGCCCTGCCGCTCCTTCGGGACCGCAGTCTTCTCACAGTGGAAGCCGGCATTGGGCAGGCGGTCGGAGGCAAGATGCCATTTGCCGACATAAGCCGTTTCATATCCGGCCTCATTGAAATACTCCGCCATCGGCTTGATCGTCTGCGGCAGAGGCACCCCGTTCCAGTAGCAGCCGCACTGCGTCGCATACACGCCCGTCTGCAAACAGGCGCGCGCCGGTCCGCAGACCGGCTGGCAGGTGTAGGAGTTCTCAAACTGGACGCCCTCCTGCGCAAGCTGCACCAGATTGGGCGTCACCTCCTCGTTGACGGTATCCCAGCGTTGCTGGTCGCTGAAATAAAAGATGATATTCGGTCTCATACAGCACCTCCAGAAGATGTGATAAAAGCAGTCACTGCGTTATAAAGCGAAAGGCAGGCCACCGCCGAAACGGCAAGCACAAAAACTTTTTGGATAAATGACTCGCTGCATTTTCGGTTGAGCACCGAGCCCAGGAAGCCGCCCGCAACGGCACACGGGATCACGATCAGCAGGATTTTCAGATCATAGCCTGCAAAGCCCGTTTTGATCCCGGTGGTAATCAGATTGGAGCACTGTGAAAAAAAGATGACCGCAACGGAATAGACGGCGGCATCTTTCATAGAAAACGAGAAAAGGAGCGTTAAAAACGCAACATTGATTGGACCACCTCCAATGCCTAAAAAAGAGGCTGCCGTCCCCAACAGGAAGCCGGAAAACAGGATCGCCAGCGGATTGGACACAGGAAAGGTGCGGTGCTTTGCCACAACCGAAAGGATGACACAGGCCAAAAAAGCTGCCAGAATCGCGGATTGAATCCCCCTGATCAGCTCCGGCCTACCGGAAGCTCCCATCGCCAGAGAAAACAGGGAATTACCGCAGATCCCCCCTGCCACGGAGCCTGCCGCCACAAGCAGGACGACAGACGCCTGAATCGGCGTTTTGTTCCAGATATGCTTTGCCATCGACGTAACGGACATGGCAAAAACCGCGCAGGAGGAGAAAAAGCTGATCTGCTCCAGCGGATGGGCGCCGATGACATCTAGTACGGGCTTGATCACTACGCCGCCGCCAAGGCCGACAAAAGCGCCCAGCAAAGTGGCGGCAAATACCACCACGCCATAAAGCAATGCCACCACAAAAAATCACCCCATAGCGCATAATTTTACTGTAAAAAGTGCAAGCTTTTATGCCACTCTTCCCGGAAATATGTTTCAGATGAAAAGAAAAGCGTGTAGCCGCATGATGCGGACACGCTTTCTGCAACCGGCCGGAGCGCCTTTACTCTTCTGCGATCTGCACGCCGCCTACCGGGCGGATCGAAAGCACATAGCAGGTATTCACGCCGAAAATGCGCTCCATTTCCGCCCGATAATCCGCAAGACAGTCATTGGGGACAAACGCCTGGATCGTCCCTGCAAAGCCGCCTCCATGAACGCGCCATGCACCCTTCCCGCGCAGCATGCGCTCCGTGATCTGCAGAGCAAGGGCGATCGGCTGCTCCTTTGGCAGCCTGGGGGTAAACACGTTTTGATTATACATAAAGGAGGACTGGCCGCTTTCGATGACGCTCTTTTTGAACGCCTCAAAATCACCGGCACGCAGAGCCTCGATCTCCTGAAGGACCCGCTTGTTTTCCGCATAAAAATGCAGCGCCCGCAGGATTGCGCGGTCTCCCACGCGGTTACGCAGCGTTGGGACGCCCTGCAGGAAGACATCCTCGTCGACCTCGCGCAGGACCGGCTTCTGAAATTCTGCGGCAACAGCCTCCATCTCGCCGCGCACTGCCGCGTACTCGTCCGTCAGATCCGAATGGTTTCCACCCGTATCGACGATGCACAGAGCGTGCCCGCAGGAGGCAAAGTCAAAATCCACCTTCTCGATGACCGGAGCGGAGGGTTCCTTGAAATCAATCATGACAAAGCCGCTCACAGAGCTCGCCATCTGGTCGAGCAATCCGCAGGGCTTTCCAAAATAAACGTTTTCCGCATACTGCGCGATCTGGGCGATCTCCACGGGATCGATCTTGCCGTCATTGAATAAGTAATTGAGGATCGTACCAAGCAGCACCTCAAAGGCCGCCGAAGAGGACAGCCCGGAGCCGCTGAGCACACGGGAGGCCGTCGTCGCGTCAAAGCCGCCAATCCGGTAGCCGAGCTGCTGGAAGCGCGCGCACACGCCGCGCACCAGGGCGGCGGAATGCCCCGTCTCCTTCTCCTGGACGCTCAGATCGGACAGATCCACAACATCCATGCGGTAGCCTTCGGACTTGACGCGCACCGTATTGTCCGCGTTTTTGGATGCGACAGCGATCGCATCCAGATCGATCCCGGCCGCGAGCACACGGCCGTGATTATGGTCGGTGTGGTTGCCGCCGATCTCCGTACGGCCCGGCGCACTGTAAAGCCCTCCGATCCGCTCCGCCCCAAACAGGCTGATAAAGCTATCGATGACGTCCGCATAGCGCTTGCGCTGCTGGGCAATCCGGTCTTCGTATAAATATACCTCCTTCAGGGCGTTGTCGTATCCGCCGCTGAGCAGGGTCTCCTTCAAGGTTTTCATATTGGCCATCTGCAAATCGACTCCCTTTGTAAAATTTATGGTCTGAATGCTATATATTTGTTCCGCTTTTTCCCCCGCGCTTGCGCCTCTGTTCAATGAGCTCCAGCGACCAGTTGAGCAGCAGGATGGAAAAGCCAGACAGCACCAGAAGAATTACAATCGGCAGGATAAAGCTCCAGGAAAGCGGGTCGTACACATTGCGCCCGATGAAGGTATAAGAGAGCAGCTTCGGCGCAAAGCCCACGAGCGAAATCAAAATATATTTCCAGTATTCATATTCCATAGCGCCGTAGAGCTGGCTGATCGTATTGATTGGAAAGCTCGGCACCAGCCGGAAGACAAATAGAAGCACAGGGCTGAGCGCCCCCTTTGCCTCCAGAATCTCGCGCACAGCGGGATAGCGCCGGAGCACCTTCTGGATATTGGAGGGGCCGATCCGCATGCCGACCAGATACCGTGCAGACATCAGAATCACCACCCCGCCGAGATTGAGCACAAATGCAACGGGGACGGAAAACACCATGCCGGAAATAACGCCGATTGCAGATACGGGGATTACCGGAATCCATGCTTTGATCAGGAAGAGCAGCTCAATCACAAACGGGATCAGCCACCGGTAGGGAATAGAGGCGACCGCCCGCTCAAACTCAACCAGAGTAAACTGAAACTGGGCATACCATTTTTGGACCGACCGAATATGCATCAGCAGCGTCAGGATCACCAGCACGGCCGCGACGATCAGGAGGAGATACGCGCACAAATTCAGCAGTTTACGCCGGGTAAACTCTTTGGTTTTCAAGCAATCGCTCCTCCTTAGCTGCAATTCATTTTCTGATGCCTGGAGCCTTCAAACCGGCAGAAACAGCCGGAGGACGGCCCGGCACAACCGCCGCCGCCTCATAAGTTCCGCGAAGTCTATTTTATAGCATATCACCGCCAAGGTCAACATTCAAACACCTGCTTTTTTTCAGGCAGGCAAAACATGCAGCGCCTTTGTACCTGCTTTGAAAACCGCCGGGAAATCCGCCTAATGCTCCGGCAACTGTGATAAAATGAAGCGACCCATGGCCGTTTCCCCAGGGCCGCGCTGCCTGCAGCCGAAAAAATCCTGTACCGGCTATCGCTCATCAGGGAAATCTCTCCTCATGGCTGTAAAAATGTGGTACAATAAACTCACACATCCAAACCATAGTCAGATCCCAGAGAAAACGAACGGAGATGGTCATTTTGACATCAGTAAAACGGGCAGTCGTTTTCAGCGGCGGCGGCGCAAAGGGCGGATATCAGATCGGCGCATGGAGGGCCCTGCGCGAAATCGAATTTGCGCCCGATATTGTAACCGGCACCTCCGTCGGTGCGCTCAACGGCGCGCTCATGGCGCTCGGCAAATATGAGGATGCGCTCTCCATTTGGGAAAACATGAGCATGAACCGCGTATTCTCGCAATTCGTGGCGGATACGCAGGCGCAGAACCTGCCGCCGGAAACGCTCTTCAAACGCCTGGCCAGGGAGGTCCTGCGCAATGGCGGCGCCGATTTTACGCCGCTGCAGGAGCTTGTGAAATCCCTGATGGACGAAGACGCGCTGCGCCACTCCCCGATCCGCTTCGGGCTGGTGACTACGCGCTTTTCCCCAATCAAGGCAGTAGAACTCTTCATTGAGGAGATCCCCAGGGGGGAAGCGGCGGATTACGTGCTGGCAAGCGCGGCCTGCTTCCCGTTTATGAAATCCTATCAGATCGGCAGCGTCAAATTTGTAGACGGCGGCTATTCCGATAACATGCCCGTCCAGATGGCGGTCAATGCGGGGGCAACGGAGGTGGTTGTCGTCGATATCAGCGGCGGGCTTTCCCACCAGCCGACACTGCGGGATGACCGCGCGCTGATCCACTATATCCATAACAAACGCCCCTTCAACAACGGCCAGCCCGGCGCGATGTTCCTGTTTGACCAGGAGATCTCCCGCCAGAATATACGGCAGGGCTATCTGGATACATGCAAATGCTTCGGCCTGCTGGACGGTTCCTATTACTCCTTTCAGAAAAATGAAAGGTATCAGACCAGAGCGCAGGAAATCCTCTGCAACCGCAAATTCTCACAGCTCTTTTCCAGCCTCCCCTCCGCTGCCAGGTTTGAGCGGTCAGGCCGGCAAAGCGTGATATCGCACCTGGACAAAACGGAAGAGGGCCCCTTTATCTACCGCGCGGACGTGCTTTCCTGCGCGGAATGCGCGGCGGAAATCTTCGGGCTGGATCCGCGCGAAATCTATACCTTTTCAGGGATGACCGGGCAGGTGATCGACCGCATCCATGCCAGTCTGATGGAGGAGCATGCGGATGAAATCCGCAATTTCGGCCGGGTGCTCGACCGCGGCCTCAGCCTCGAACTGCTCAAAACAGCCATCACCGGGTGGGACAAACGGCTTCTGACCGTTTACGCCATGCAGATTTTGCTGGAGGGCCAAATCAGCGATCAGCAGAGGCTGCGCATCTGGCTGATCGCAACGCTGATGCCGGATGTGTTCTGCGCCGCGCTGTTCTGCTGGGTTTCGATCACCTGTGAGCAGGAAAAGGGGCGGCTCGGAACAGCGTTTCTTTGATCGATCCCATGGAGAAGAGAGGATTCAGTCAAATTGCATCATACATAAGACAAGGAGATCGGGATATGCCTAAATGAAGAAAAATGCTGGGGGAGCTCAGCTCACAAGAATGTATCTCTTTGATGCGTTTGATTGAAATACAGAATGAAATGACGCTGACAGCTTGGTTTTATATTTTATGGTGCGGCTGCCGCCGCATATCATCAGGCTGGTCTTACACAGCCATCAGAAGCTTATGACACCTTGGCGCCCATTGAATTCCAAAAAGCTTTCGATGCTCTGCAGCAGGCTGCGGTGCCCGGCGAACAGCACCCGGCAAAAATCAACTGAAATTGCTGACACAAGGGCCGACCGCATGGAGGTATCCACCAACCAGGGGCAACGCTGATGACAAAATCCGCCATTCATAAAAACCGCCCTGCCACCAAAAGTGGCAAGGCGGTTAGATTACAGAGCCTGGTTTTTATTGAATGAAGAACAACAGAAGTGTGCCTGCAAGCGCGATAATAAAAAAGCCAATCGAAATATACTTTGTCCACTTTGCAAGCTTTGCTTCGATCGTGCGGCCTTTATTCTTGCCGAAGAACGTTTCCGCGCCGCCCGCGATTGCACCGGAGAGGCCGGAAGAACGGCTTTCCTGCAGCAAAACGACCACGATAATCAAAATAGAAGAAATAATCAATAAAACGCCTAAGATAATCTGAAGTGCGGACATGGAAAAATCCTCCGTTCATTACTAATTTACCGAATTAGTTTAGCACAGGATATCGAAAAAAGCAAGTTCTTTTTACAAAGCAGCCGGAAATCCACAGCGAACAGGACAATTCCTGCAGGACTCCCCCAATCAGGCATGGTTTCACCCGAGATACTCTGAAAAAGGGTCTGCTTTGTTACTCGCTTCGCTTCGTAATAAAAAAATAGCCGGTAACTTCCTGCATTTTGCAGGCAGCG
>URQB01000005.1 GCA_900549825.1 uncultured Oscillospiraceae bacterium
TGCGCTGTTCCATACCGCCCATGCGCTGTTCCATACCGCCCATGCGCTGTTCCATACCGCCCATGCGCTGTTCCATACCGCCCATGCGCTGTTCCATGCCGCCCATGCGCTCGTTCAACGGTTCAATTTCTGCCTTGACGATTTCCTGGATCGCCTGTAACAGCATTTTCTCGTCCATGCCCTCACCTCACAGCCATTATACCCGTAGCTCTGTACAATTACAAGAGGTTTTAAGGGAAAATTTGTAATTAGGATTTTTTATTCCCTTAAATGTAATTATAAACCTTTTTTTGGATCTATGTTGCATGTTTTTCAATCGCCGCGTCAATGAGTGCCATGCTTTTTTCGATAACCGGTAGATCCTCCTCCGAAATCGGCGTCAGCGGCGCGCGTACGCTGCCTACATTCACGCCCTTGCGTTTCAGGATTTCCTTCAAGACAGCATAAAGGTTCGCATGGCAGGCGCACATTGTATAGATGATCTCATTAATTGCATACTGGATCTCCCGTGCTTGTTCCAGCTCTCCTGCGCGTACCAACGCGTCAGCCTTCAAAAACAGCTCCGGCATCACCGCATAGGTTCCGCCGATACCGCCGTCCGCGCCCATGGCACGCCCGCCGACGAACTGCTCGTCCGGACCGTTGAAGACGATAAAGTCCCTGCCGCCCTCGGCCTTGAACATCTGGATATCCTGCACCGGCATGGAGGAATTTTTCACCGCCACGACACGGCTGTTTTTGCGCATTTCGCGAAACAGCGGCATCGTTAATGCCACGCCCGCAAGCTGCGGAATATTATAGATGACAAAATCCGTATGGGGCGCCGCGTTGGAGATCGTATTCCAATATTCCGAAATTGCATATTCCGGAAGATGAAAATAGATCGGCGGAATGCAGGCGATCGCGTCTACGCCCTGTGCCTCGGCGTGGCGGGCAAGCTCCACGCTGTCGCGCGTATTGTTGCAGGCGACATGCGCGATCACCGTTACCTTGCCCTTGGCTTCCGCCATCACGTTTTCCAGCGTAATTTTCCGCTCCTGCACGCTCTGATAGATACATTCGCCGGATGAGCCGCAGACATAGAGCCCCTTTACCCTCTTTTCAATCAGATACCGGGCAAGAGCGCGCGTACGTCCGGGACTGATCTCTCCTGCATCGTCGTAGCAGGCGTAAAACGCGGGGATGACGCCCCTGTATTTGTCAAGACGATCCATTCTCATCGTACTTCCTTTCGTTTCCGGCCGAAAGCAAACGCCGGTTGAATCAATTGTTTCCCCAAAGAAAGGTCTTCACAGGAGACCTGTTCTATTATATAATTGAAGCGTTATAAATACAAGCCGCAAGCTGTAAGAAATTAGAAAGAAGATGTTTTTATGAAAGATTTATCCGTATTTGACCGTGTGCGCGGCGGGCTCATCGTCTCCTGCCAGGCGCTGGAAAACGAGCCGCTGCATAGCTCCTTCATCATGTCCCGCATGGCGGTGGCCGCCGAGCTGAGCGGCGCCGTGGGAATCCGCGCCAATACGGTGTCAGATATTACTGAGATCCGCAAAGCCGTCCATCTCCCCATGATCGGCATCATCAAGCGGGTTTATGACGACAGCGACGTTTACATTACGCCTACGATGGCCGAGGTGGATGCGCTCATGGAAACTGGCGTTGAAATCATCGCCATGGACGCGACCGATCGTCTGCACACCGGCGGGAAAAGCCTCGATGAAATCTTCTCCAGGGTGCGTCGGAAATACCCGGATCAGCTTTTTATGGCGGACTGCTCCTGCTATGAGGAGGCGCTGCACGCCGCAGAAATCGGCTTCGACTGTGTCGGCACCACGATGGCGGGATATACGCCGTATACGAAGGGAACCCCCCTGCCGGATCTCACTTTCATTGAAAAAATCTCCAAAGCGGTCAAGGTACCTGTCATCGCGGAGGGCGGCATCCACTATCCGCAGCAGCTGCGTCAGGCGCTCGACGCGGGGGCATTCTGCGCCGTCGTCGGCGGGGCGATCACCCGGCCGCAGGAGATCACCAAACGCTTTGTGGAGGTTTTATGAGCGGGAATCATACCGCCGTCGTGGACATCGGCGGCACCAATATCAAATACGGTTTTCTCCCTGCCGGTTCACAGGCACTGCAATTTGTGAAGGAAGCGCCCACCAACGCGCATCTGGGCGGCGCTGCCCTGATGGAAACGGTTCAGGCCCTTCTTCACACGCTTCCTGCCTTTGACCGCATCGGCGTGAGCACCTGCGGGCAGGTCGACCGCCAGACGGGAAGCATTCGTTTTGCAACGGATAACGTGCCGCATTATACAGGTACCCCGGTGCGGGCGATTCTGGAGGATGCCTTCGGTATGCCTGTGGCAGTAGAGAATGATGTCAACGCCGCAGCCTTGGGGGAAGCGCACTTTGGTGCGGGACGCGACTGCCAGCACTTTTTGTGCCTGACCTACGGCACCGGGATCGGCGGGGCGGCGATCCTGAACGGCGCACTTTACACGGGATTTCACGGCACCGCGGGGGAATTCGGCCATATTGTTACGCATTCCGGCGGGCATCCATGCACCTGCGGCGGAAGGGGCTGTTATGAAACCTACGCCTCCACACGCGCGCTCACAAGATCGGCAGAAACACTGCTGGGCCATCCAGTCAATGGGCGGGAGCTCTTTGAACTGCTTGGCCGCGGCAATCGGGATGTGGCCAAGCTCATCGACTGGTGGATCGACGAAATCGCCATCGGCCTCGCGGGGCTGGTCTACAGCTTCGATCCCGAGCGCATCCTGCTCGGCGGCGGAATCATGAAGGAACCGTACCTTCTGCCGCGCCTGAAGGAAGCGCTGGACGTGCGGTTGATGCCGAGCTACCGCGATGTGATTCTCATGCCCGCACAGCTTGGAAACACGGCGGGCCTGATGGGCGCCTACTGGGCGGCATGCAGTGTGACCGTTTAAAAATGAAAAACCGGAAGCTTTTTTCACCAGAAAGCTTCCGGTTCTTTCTATCCGCTCTTCGGGCACCAGCCAAGCGGTATGTGCCTTCCAGTTGATAGTCAGGGCCGCTATGGCACAAAAGCGAACGTGGTGCGGCCGTTCCCAATCACGCTTCCTTGGAAATCTCCGTCATGTTTGAATCCCCTCTTTTTTACTTCTATCCTGGGTTCCGGCCGGACCTGTCAGGAAAATTACCGCCTGCCCTGCAAGCAGCGCCCCTTATGTGTAAATCAGCGCGTCAGGCAGATCACGGATTCCGGGCTCGCCCTATACGGGATTGCGAAAACAGGCATACCGGATGAATACGGCGCAATTTCATACAGTCCAAAATAGACCATCACCGCATTCCGCGTCAGATAAAACCGCTTGGGGTCGAAATTCTGCATGACCAATTCTCTGTAATTGTCAAAATACGAGGACGGGTCCCGTGCGATCTGGGTGATAATCTGCCGGAGGATCATCTGCCTGCAATTCCGCTGCCCGGGGAAGAGATCGCACAGCGCAAAGCGATTGCCTGTGCGCAGGTTCCAGTTATCCGCGGTGCGCACCGTCATGCCATGCGCGCCGCCCGTGAATTGATATTCATCCGTATATAAGCTGACAATGCAGGCGCGGTTATAGGTCACGTTGACCGCGGTCTCCAATTCATAGGGCAGCGCAACGCCGCCCGCCTGCAGTTCCCGAACCGCTGCAGGGTAGAGCTGCGATACGGCGTACTGCCTGCGCCGCAGCGCTTCCCTGGAGTAATAGCCGTTGAGCTGACGCGCCTGCTGGGGATACCGCTGGGAAAAAAATTGCGGGAAAACAATCTTCCAATTCAGGACAGCTCTTCGCTGCGCGTACATCGTGTTCTCCATCGTAAAATTTCTGATGACCGCTGCGGGTAAAACCTGATTCATCGATCTGCACACCCTTCCATAAAATACTGTCTCTCTTATCTTATGTGTGCAGGCACCCGGGCGTCCATTGAAAAGCATTTAGATAAAGGTTTGAACGCTTTTTCTTTTCAAATACGATGGAATCAATTATAATGGAACGCGGATGCAGCCCAATCCGGTTGGTTTGAGGAAAGGAATATGTGCGAGCCGGAGGAGGTTACCGTGGAAGGCGCGCCTCGAACTTCCCAACGAGGAAATGTGCAACGCTTTCCTGGGGACGTTGGAGGAGCAGGGGTACGTCCTCGATGAAACCTATACGCTGGATGGAAATATGGTAAGCTTTGCATATTGATTCCTACAATTCAAAAAGGCCGTTAAGGATGGAGAGGCATCTTTAACGGCCTTTTTATTGCCCATTTTAATTTACCATATGAATCCACTCAAGCCTGAACCCCCTACCCTCTTCTATAAAAAGGAGACCTCCGCATCCGCCCTGAGTCTTTCCAACAGCCTTGCTGGCATCTGCTCCTGAAATGCCGTGCTTTCCTGACCTGGCTGCCTACGCCTTGTGCGGAGGATTTCATTGTTTTTCATGTGCCAACTTCCTTCTTAACCCATCTTGTTTCATATAGTAAGCATCGCATCGTACAAGGCACAATGGAGGATCTTTTGCAAAAAGGCCGCAAAGCTTAACCATTGGCCGAAAAAGCGTGTTTCTCTCAGAACCAGAGGGTTTTGTGGTAAAATCGGTGAAAGTGCCTGAAGGAATTTCTGCTTGACAGTTTGTATTGTTTGTATTATAATTTGTAATACAAACAATACAAAAGAGGTGAAGCATCATGATCCTGAAGCTCGATATGGCAAGCGAAACCCCCATCTACGTCCAGCTGCGCAACCAGATCGTGCTCGGCATCGGCCGCGGAGAATTGCAGCTTGGAGAAGGCCTTCCCACCGTCCGCCAGCTCGCACAGGACGTCGGCGTCAATACGATGACGGTCAACAAGGCCTATACCGCACTTAAAAATGAGGGATATATCGAAATTGACCGCCGCCATGGCGCGCGGGTCAGCCCTTCCGTCCGGCTTGACGGGGAATTCCGGGAGAAGCTGGAAGGAGAGCTTGCGCTTCTGATCGCGGAATCCGGCCTCAAGGGGATGGAGAAGCAGGATTTCCTGACGCTGTGCGGGCAAATTTTTGATCAGATGAGCGGGCTGCACCCCGCCGCTCAGGGTGTATGATAGAGGTTTCTTCCGTGTAGAAAGGTTGTGAGGTTCATGATCGGTTTTTTGATCTGCCTGATTTTCGCCGGGTTGCTGGCAGTTTCCGCTTTTTTGGAAGCCAAGCCCAATAAAAACATTCTCATCGGCGTGAAGCTTCCGCTTGCCCACCAAAAGGACGAACCAGTGCTGGCGATCGTAAAAAAATATCAGAGGCAACTGCTGCTCCTGTGCGGGATCGCCGTGCTGCTGGCCCTGCCGCTGATCTGGCTTCCTGACTATATGTCTCTGCTAGGCTTTTACATCGCGGTGTGGATGATGGGCTGTATCGCCGCCTACACGAAGCTCTCCGCCGCGCGCATGCAGGAGCTTTATGCGCTCAAGCAGGAGAACGAGTGGTTCGTCGGCGGCGTGCGCACCGTCAATATCGATACGGAGGTCAGCCGAGAGAAGGATAAAATGCCTGTTTCCGTCCTCTGGTTCCTGCCCGCCTTCCTGCTTGCATCCGCCGCGCCGCTGTATCTCTGGCTGAGCAAAAACACCGTGGTTCCGCTGTGGTCCTCCCTGCTCGCATTCGTTTTCCCTGCGGTCGGGCTGTTTATGTACTGGCTCTATCTGTCGCGGCCCACAGAGGTATTCTGTGAATCCAGCGAGGTGAATCTCGCCTGCAACCGCGTCTGGCGCAGGCGCTGGTCGATCTGCTGCGTGATGATCGGCAACATATGCGCGGCACTGAGCCTGCCTGCGATTCTGATCCCCGCGAGGAATCCGGGGGCGTCTCTCGCCTCCTTCCTCTTGATGATCAGCATCCTAATCGTCGTGCTCTGCGCCGTCTTTTTCACCTACCAGAGTGTGCGCGACACGCAGAACCGCTATCTCGCCCTTGCCGACCGCCCTATACTTGCGGATGACGACGTCTATTGGCTGCACGGCTTTTACAACAACCCAAACGATCCGCGCATCAATGTGGAGAAGCGCTTCGGCATCGGCTTCACCATCAATTTGGGCAACCCGAAGGCAAAGGTGATCGCTGTGGTCACCGCCGCCTTGGTCGCGGCAATGCTCATCGGCATGTTTGCGATCTTTCTTGCCTTTGACACCGCGGCCTTCCCCCCTGTAATAGAAAACGGGATTGTCACGATCAACGCCCCACTCTACAGCGACGCCTTGGCGCTCGACGAGATTCAGGAGATTGAGGAAATCCAGAATATTCCCACAGGCACGCGCACCAATGGTTTGGGGAGCAGCAGCCTGCTCGTCGGCCACTTTTCCCTCAGCGGCTATGGGAACAGCATGCTCTTCGTCTATAACGGCAAACCACCCTATCTCGCCATTCATTTAAAAGACCGCGTCGTGATTCTCAACGGCAAAACGCCGGAGGAAACGCGCCAATATCAACACCTGCTCACCCAGGCTGCTACTGAAACCGAGAGGAGTGAAGCGTCGTGACGGAGCTTTTACAGTATCTTCCCCTTTTGATCCCCATCCTGCTTATCGAATGGGGCCTTGCCATTGCGGCCCTCATCCATATCCTGCGGCATAAAACGTACCGCTGCGGAAACCGGGCACTGTGGATCATTGTTTCCCTCTTCGTGGGAATCATTGGGCCGATTCTCTATTTTACCATTGGAAGGGAGAGGGAAGCATGAGCATCCTCACCCTCACGGGTGTTTCCAAAAGCTTTGGGGGCCAAAAAGTGCTCGACGGCCTCACCATGGCAGTCTCAGAGCACTCCGTCTACGGCTTTCTCGGCAAAAACGGCGCGGGGAAAACCACGACGATGAAACTGATCGCGGGCTTCCTGCGGCCGGACGATGGAACGATCACGGTATGCGGAAAACCTGTCCGATTCGGGTCGAGCCCGAAAAGCCTCTCGGTCGGCTACCTGCCCGATGTGCCGGAATTCTACCCTTATATGACGCCAAAGGAATACCTGCGCCTGTGCGGGCAATTAAGCAGCCTGACCCGGCCGGAGATCGAGGCGCAAACCGCCGAGCTGCTCGCACTCGTCGGCCTCGACGGTGTGAACCGCCGCATTCGTGGGTTTTCCCGCGGGATGAAGCAGCGCCTCGGTATCGCGCAGGCGCTGCTCGGAAAGCCGCGCCTGCTGCTGTGTGATGAGCCGACCAGCGCGCTCGATCCATCCGGACGGCGTGAGGTGCTGGAAATTTTAAAAAGCATCTCAAAGGATACGACCGTCCTGTTTTCCACCCATATTCTCTCCGACGTGGAACGCATCTGCGATCAGATCGGCATCCTGGATGGCGGGCGCCTCGTTTTAGAGGGTGCGTTGGAAGAGGTGCGCGGCTCGTATCGGGCGGACCGCCTGCTGGTCGTCCCACAGGAGACCGCCAGCCTTGCCGCACTGGCGCAGGGGCTCGGCGCACTGCCGGAGGTACAGAAGGCGGAGGCGGCGGATGGCGGCGTGATCCTGAC
The DNA here is from genome assembly GCA_900549825.1 of uncultured Oscillospiraceae bacterium. Taxonomy (GTDB): domain Bacteria; phylum Bacillota; class Clostridia; order Oscillospirales; family Acutalibacteraceae; genus Fimivicinus. The sequence goes on from URQB01000005.1 coordinate 7,524, forward strand.
CGTCGGCAATCCGGAAACCGCCGGGCGTGAAATCCTCTGCTATCTTTCGGCCTGCGATATCCCGATTGCAAAATACGAGCTGCTGGAGCCTGGTCTTGAGCAGGTATTTCTGGAGGTGATTCATCCATGAAGCAGACGATCCTTTTTACCGGCAAGGAGCTCAAAGAGCTCTGGAAAACCTATAAATTCCTGATCCTATGGGCCGTGCTCCTGCTTTTCGGCATGTCGAGCCCTTTGTTCGCAAAGCTCACGCCGGAGCTGTTTTCCCAGATTGATCTGGGGCTGGGCGCGCCGCTTCAATTGCCGGACGCGACTTTTCTGGATGCCTACGCGCAATTTTTTAAAAACATGACGCAGATCTGCCTGATCGTCCTGGTGCTGGTGCTCAGCGGTACGATCCCGCACGAGCTGAAAAGCGGCACGGCTATGCTCATGCTCAGCAAAGGGCTCTCACGGCATGGTTTTGTCCTGTCGAAATACGCGGCCTCGCTGCTTTGCTGGACGGCGGGCTATGCTCTGGCGGCGGCAGCCTGCTTTGGATACACACAGTTTCTGTTCCCGGATCAATCGCCAGGGGCTCTGGGAATCGCCCTTTTCGCCCTGTGGCTGTTCGGCGCGTTTCTGCTTGCCTGCATTGCCTTTGGCGGCGTCCTGTTTTCGCAGGCTTACGCGGGGGCCCTGCTCACCGGCGGAGCGGTTGTTGTGTGCTATCTTGCCGGCCTGATCCCCGGTGTGAAGCGTTTTGCCCCCACCTTCCTCGCAAGCTGCAATCTGGAGCTGATCTCAGGGGCCCGCGCCGCGCAGGAGATCCTCCCCGCCCTGCTGGTCACCGCCGCGCTTTGCATCATGCTGCTGGCAGGGAGTATCCTGATTTTCCGCAAAAAGCAGCTTTGAAAAACGCCGCCCCCGATGTCGTTTTCTACATTAAAAAGCCGGGCCGCAAAAACGGCCCGGCTTTATGTGTCTTAAAAAATTACTGGTTGTCTTCAATGAATTTGACGACGTCGGCGACAGTCTTCATCTTCTCAATCTCCTCGTCAGGCACTTCCATCTCAAATTCATCCTCAATCGACATGACCAGATCGACCACGTCCAAGCTGTCCGCCCCAAGGTCGTCGAGCAAATTGGTCTCCAAAGTTACCTTATCCTCGTCCAGCTCCAGCTGTTCACAAATAATCTTTCTCAGCTTCTCAAAAACCATTCTCATTTTCCCTCCTTCTCTACTTGTAATCACGTTTACGCACGCAAATAGACAAACCACGCGGAATGTGCTACACTAGCTTCAAAACACACCGCCCTGTTGCTGTTACAGGAAAGACTAACTATAAGAGATATTAGTAAGATTTTTCCCCTTTGTCAACCCCCCCACAGCGAAAACTTTGCGTTTCTTTACAGATGCTTAAAAACTTCTATGAAGGAAACGGAAATTTCGTCTTTTTTCGCCTTTAACGCAAGTTTGAAAGGGAGTTTTCACGATGGCGATTTTCCGCTATGCCGTGCTCGGCTATCCCCTTGGACATACGATGTCCCCTTTTATCCATGAAAAACTGTTCGCCGTACATGGCGTGAGCGCTGCTTATGAAAAAGAGGAGCTTCCGCCACAGGAGCTCCCACAGGCACTGCCTGCATTGCGCAAGCTGGACGGCTTCAATCTCACCATCCCGCACAAAAGCGCGATTCTGCCCTATCTGGACGAATTGGACGGCCGGGCTGCGCGCTACGGCGCGGTCAACACCGTCAAATGCGGCGAGCGGCTCACTGGCTACAATACGGATTATCTTGGCTTCCTGCGCGCGCTGGCGGATGCGAAAATACCGCTTGCCGGGAGCGTCCTGCTCTGCGGGGCGGGAGGGGCCGCGCATATGATGGCGTTTGAAACAGCTTCGGCAGGCTGTTCGCTCACGATCGCCGCCAGGCCGTCCGGCCTGCCGCGTGCGGAGCAGCTTGCGCAGGAAATCCGCCAAAAGCTGCCGGGCGCGGCGGTCAACGTGTGCACATACGAGGCCATCGAAGGCGATTTCGATCTTCTGCTCAACGCAACGCCCGCAGGGATGTATCCACATCCGGAGGCGATGCCCGTGGAGGCGCAGGCCGTGCGCCGCTGCAAGGCGGTTTTTGACGCGGTCTACAATCCGCGCGAGACGAAGCTTCTGCGCACTGCGCGGCAAAACGGCGCTAAATGCGCTTATGGGATGCCGATGCTCGTCTGGCAGGCCGCTGCCGCGCAGGAAATCTGGAACGGTCTCCCCTTCACTGCAGGTCAGGTTGCTCCCGTGATAGAAGAGGCCAACTGGGAAATGGAGCGTGTATTCCGATGAAGCAGGAAGCAAATGTGAAAAATCTTGTCCTGTGCGGCTTTATGGGCTGCGGAAAGAGTGCCGTAGGCCGTGAGCTCGCCGCGCAAACGGGGCTTTCCTTTATTGATATGGACGATTATATCGTAGAAAAGGCGGGCCTGCCCATCGAAGAGATTTTTGCCCGGCACGGAGAGTCCTATTTCCGCATGCTGGAGGCACAGGCCTGCAAAGAGCTCTCGCAGAAGGGCGGCCAGGTGATCGCCACGGGCGGCGGCGCCCTGACCTTCCCGCAGAACGCCGCAGCACTGCGGGCAAACGGCCTGATCATTCTGCTCGACGTCGCCCTGCCGGTGCTTTGCGCCCGGCTCGACCAGGATCCTACGCCGCGCCCCGTCCTCCAAAAGGCCAGAGAAAGCGGGAAGCTCGAATCTCTGCATGCAGAACGCATGCAGCTTTACCGGCAGGCGGCCGACTTGACCGTCCCGGTCTCGAAAGAGCGGCCCGCCAGTGAAACGACTGCTGAAATCCTGCACAAAATTGGTAAGCAAAAGAAAACCGTCCTACATGTATCCGCCAAACCTGAAAAAAAGGGTTGACAATTGCCTTTTCCCAGTATTATATTGAGTTCAGACCATTTTGGAGGAAGATTGGAATGCTCATCAGCACTGCAAAAAGCTACTTTTTCTTTATGAGCACTCTCGGCTATTTTTTTAGCGGGGAGTTTTTTGCCGTGCCAAAATTAGAGTTGTGAGCTTTCCCGCCGTCCAATGAGGGATATGAAACAGGGACATAAACGGAGCTCATGACGATGAGCTCCGTTTTTTATTTTCCCACAGATTAAAATTATAAATGGAGGTATGTATTTATGATCATCGTATTGAAGCAGGGCACCACCAAGGACCAGATCAGCACCTTTTCCAATGAGCTCAACCAGACCTACGGTGTGACCGTCAACGCTTGGTATGGCGAGCACTCTACCGTGCTCGGCCTGTTGGGCGATACAGCGAAGATCGACATCGAATATATCCAGGCGCAGTCGATTGTGGAAAGCGTCAAGCGCGTCCAGGAGCCGTATAAAAAGGCGAACCGGAAATTTCACCCGGACAATACCGTCATCCAGGTCGGCCCCAATACGATCGGCGACGGCTCCCTCACCCTGATCGCAGGCCCCTGCTCCGTGGAATCCTCCGAGCAGATGGAAGTCATCTCCGAGCGTGTCAAAAGAGCCGGCGCGGGCATCCTGCGCGGCGGCGCGTTCAAGCCCCGCACTTCCCCCTATGCCTTCCAGGGCCTGCGGGCAGAGGGCCTCTACCTTCTGCTGGAGGCAAAGCGCAAAAGCGGCCTACCGATCATCACGGAGATCATGAGCCCCTCCCACCTGCCGCTCTTCGAGGATGTGGATATCATCCAGGTCGGTGCGCGCAATATGCAGAATTTCGAGCTGCTCAAGGAGCTTGGCCACTGCAAGAAGCCGATCCTATTAAAGCGCGGCCTAGCCAACACGATTGAGGAAACGCTCATGAGCGCGGAATACATCATGGCGAGCGGCAATGAAAACGTGATCCTCTGCGAGCGCGGCATCCGCACCTTCGAAACCTACACGCGCAACACGCTCGATATTTCCGCCGTGCCGGTCTTCAAAAGGCTCTCCCACCTGCCGGTCATCGTCGACCCGAGCCATGCGGCCGGAATCCCGTGGCTGGTGGAGCCGCTTTCGCTCGCAGCCGTTGCGGCGGGCGCGGACGGCCTGATTATCGAGGTGCACAACAATCCGCAGAAGGCGCTTTCGGACGGCGCGCAGAGCCTGACCCCCGACGCGTTCGACGAGATTTCTGCCCATGTGACCAAGCTGGCCGAATCGATGGGCCGCAAGGTCAACAATTGGGGCGCAAACGCCTGATAAACACATCTATCCTCTTCGGAAAGGCGGATGATCCTGAATGGTAAAAACATTGCACGTCCAGACGGGCAGACCCTATGAGATCCGAATCGAGCGCGGCTGCCTCGAAAGCTGCGGCGTGCTCGCCCGCCTCGTTTCCAGAGCGCAGAAGGCGGCCGTCATCACAGATTCCAACGTTGGCCCGCTCTATGCCGGTATGGTCACTGCTTCGCTGGAGGAGGCCGGGTTTCAGGCCTTCACGCATACCTTTCCGGCGGGGGAAGGCAGCAAGAGCCTCAGCAGCATCGGCGATATGCTCGCCTTCCTCGCTGACAATGCTTTCACGCGCGGCGATCTGGCCGTCGCGCTCGGCGGCGGCGTCACGGGCGATATGGCCGGTTTTGCGGCCTCCATCTATATGCGCGGGATCGATTACATCCAGATTCCTACCTCCCTGCTCGCTCAGATCGACTCCTCTGTCGGCGGCAAAACGGCGGTCGACCTGCCGCAGGGAAAAAACCTGTGCGGTGCCTTCTGGCAGCCGCGGCTGGTTCTGATCGACCCGGAGCTGCTCTCCACCCTTCCGCCCCGCTTTTTCGCGGACGGGATGGCAGAAGCCATCAAATACGGCTGCATCGATGACGCGCCCCTGTTTGAACGGCTGGAGCGTGAAAACGCTGGGGATTTCCTAGAGGAGATGATTTTCTCCTGTGTGGACAGCAAACGCCGCATTGTAGAAGAGGATGAACGGGAAAGCGGGCGGCGGATGCTGCTCAATTTTGGCCACACGCTCGGCCATGCGATCGAGAAATACGGCCATTTTGAAGGTTTCTCCCATGGAGAGGCGGTCGGCGTCGGAATGCTGCTCGCCTGCGCAGCTGGCGAGCGCAACGGGCTGACGCAGCCGGGCACCTTTGGGCGCATCCGGAGCCTGCTGCAACAATACGGCCTTCCCGTCTGCTGCGATGCCCCGCTTGAAACCCTTCTCCAGTTTGCGGCGAGCGACAAAAAGCGGGCCGGTGATTCGATCCGTTTGATCCTGCTGAAAAAAATTGGGGACAGCTTCACCCTTCCACTCGCATTGGATCAGCTTCCTGCCTTTTTCGGAATCGATCAATAGAAAGAATTTTACAAAAAATTCCCGATTTCGGGGTAAAATCAACTATCTTTTTATACTTTTGTAACATTTCTCCTATATAATGGTCTAAAAGAATGTTTAGACCGGTTCTTTCGGCACTGCTGCAAGGATTTTTGAAAGGAGCCGCCCTCATGAAAAAGGTCATACTGTCACCGGCAACGCCGCATGGAGAAATCCGTGTTCCCCCATCCAAAAGCTCTGCCCACCGCGCGATCCTCTGCGCCGCCTTAAGCCGCGGCCGAAGCGTTGTCGATTATATCGATCTCTCCGCCGACATCCTGGCCACGCTGCGCGCTGCAGATGCATTGGGCGCTTCCGTGCGACCGCACCCGGGCGGCGTGATCATTGACGGTACGCATACCTTCCAACCGGCGCATGCGGAAATCCACTGCGGGGAGTCCGGCTCCACCCTGCGATTCCTCATTCCGATCGCGGCGGCAGGCGGGCTTTCCTGCACCTTCACCGGCAGCGGCAGGCTGCCGGAGCGGCCGATCGACACACTGCTCCGGCTCCTGCGCGAGCATGGGGTCACCTGCGAGACGGATGGTACGCACAGCCTTCCCCTGACTATCAGCGGCAGGCTGAAGGGCGGTGTGTTTCATCTGCCGGGCGACATCAGCTCTCAATACATCACGGGCCTGCTGCTGGCCCTTCCGCTCTGTGAGGAGGATAGCGAAATCATCCTCACCTCCCCCCTGCAATCTGCGGGATACGTCGATCTGACGCTTCAGATGCTCAGCAGCTTCAGCGTACATGTGGAGCCGATGCAAAGCGGCTGGAAAATCAAGGGCGGGCAATCCTTCCGCGCGCACAATCTGATGGTGGAGGGCGATTGGTCCGCTGCAGCCTTCTTCCTCACAGCGGGCGCGCTGGGCGGCGAGGCCGCTGTGCGCGGCCTCAACCGCCGCTCCATGCAGGGGGATCGCGCCTGCAAGGCGATTCTCTCCCAATGCGGCTCCCATCTGCGCTGGTCGGGCGATACGCTCACGAGCAAGGCGTTTTCCCTGAATGCAGTTGCTATCGACGCAGGCCAGATTCCGGATCTGGTGCCGATTCTGGCAGTGCTGGGCGCTTACTGCAAGGGGGATATGCGCATTTATAATGCGGCGCGGCTGCGGCTCAAGGAGAGCGACCGGCTGCAAAGCACGGCTGCGGGCCTGCAGGCGCTGGGTGTGCCCGTTACCCAGACGGCCGACGGCCTGACGGTCCACGGCGGCCACACCGTGCACGGCGGCTTTGTAGACGGCTGCAACGACCATCGCATCGTCATGGCCTTTTCGATCGCCGCGATGCGTGCGGACGACAATGTGATCATCAGTGACGCGCAGAGCGTCAATAAATCCTATCCAACCTTCTTTGAGGATTATATCAAAATTGGAGGCATTGCGAATGTCGTCGACATGGGGTAACACACTGAAACTCTCCATCTTCGGTGAGAGCCACGGGCCTGCCATCGGCATGGTGCTCGACGGTCTACCCGCCGGAGAGCGGATAGACCTTGACGCCGTGCAGGTCCAGATGAACCGCCGCGCGCCGGGGCTCACAGCCGGTTCCACGCCGCGTATCGAAGCGGATATGCCGCATTTCGTATCCGGCATGCTGGATGGAAAGCTCACCGGCGCCCCCCTGTGCGCCGTGATTGAAAATACCAATGTCAAATCGCACGACTATGCCAACATCCTGCGCCTGCCCCGGCCCTCCCACGCCGATTATACGGGCAGCGTACGCTACGGCGGCCATAACGATATCCGCGGCGGCGGCCATTTCTCCGGCAGGCTGACTGCTCCGCTCACGGCGGCCGGGGCTGTCTGCCGCCAGATTCTGGAGCGGCGCGGCATCGTGATCGGCTCGCATGTATGGATGATCCACAATATTTACGATACACCCTTTGACGCCGTCTCTCTGGATGCGGAAGCCCTCCATGCACTGAACCAAGCGCCGTTCACTGTGATCGACCTTAAAAAAAAGCGCGAGATGTGTGCGCAGATCGCACAGGCGCAGGCGGAGAAGGATAGCGTGGGCGGCGTGATCGAATGTGCGGCATTGGGCTTGCCCGCCGGGATCGGCTCCCCGATGTTCGATTCTCTGGAAAGCCGGATCGCCTCCCTCCTTTACGGCGTGCCGGCCGTCAAGGGCGTCTCCTTCGGGGACGGTTTCGGGATTGCCGGCATGTACGGCAGCGAGGCAAACGATTCCATGTATTACGACCCGGACGGCGGCGTCAAAACCCGCACCAACCACAACGGCGGCATTCTCGGCGGCATTTCCACCGGCATGCCGCTCCTGCTGCGCGCGGCCTTCAAGCCGACCGCCTCTATTGCAAAGGAGCAGCGGACCATCGACTGCGTCACCCACGAAAACGCAAGTCTGGTCATCAAAGGCCGGCACGACGCATGCATTGCCGTGCGTGCACAGCCGGTTGTGGAGGCGGCGGTTGCGATTGCGCTGCTGGATACGATGCTCACGCAGGGAGAGATCACAGGCTATGAATCATCCAAAGCTCAATGAAATCCGAACAGAAATCAATATGATCGACGACCAGCTCCTTCCACTTTTGATGCGCCGGATGGAGGTGGCCGGAAAAGTGGCTGCTATTAAGCGCGAAGCCGGAATCCCCGTATTGGATGCCCAGCGCGAACAACAAATCCTCGACCGGGTGCGCGCCCACGGCGGCGCATACGGCAACGCCCTCCAGGGCGTTTATGCGGCGATGATAGAGGCAAGCCGGGACCTGCAGCATGACGTGCTCGGCGGCGGGCAGACGTTGCGCAATCAATTGAAAGAAGCCCTGACCGCCGGCCGGAAATGGCCGCAAGTGCCCCGGATCGCATGCTCCGGCGTCAGCGGCGCCTATTCCGATGCGGCCGCCCGTCTGCTCTTTCCGGAGAGATGCGTTTCGTTTTATCACGGGTTTGAGGATGTGTTTGCCGCCGTATCAGAGGGAAAGGCCGATTTTGGCGTCGTCCCGATCGAAAATTCCTACGCGGGCTCTGTGCATGAAACCTTTGACCTGATGCTGAGCTACCGTCTCTCTATTTCCGCGGCAGCGGATTTGCCGATCCATCACTGCCTGATGGCGCCGCCCGGTGTGCGTCCGGACAAACTGAAACGTGTATACTCCCATCCACAGGGGCTCGCCCAGTGCGCCGAATATCTGGAAACACACGGCCTTGCCCCCGTCCCCTGCTCCAATACGGCAGCGGCTGCGAAACGGCTCGCCGAATCGGGAGAACAGGATGCGGCGGCAATTGCCTCGGCGGATGCCGCCCGCAATTTCGGGCTTCAGATTTTGGAACGCGATATCCAGACGAGCAAAAACAACGCCACACGATTCATTGCAATCTCCCGTGAAATGCGGATTACGCCGCAGGCGGATAAAATCAGCCTGATTTTTACCCTGCCGCATACCACGGGCTCGCTCTACGGCGTACTTTCCCGTTTTGCCCGCTGCGGACTGAACCTGACAAAGATCGAATCTCGCCCGATTCCGGACAGCAACTTCCAGTACTATTTCTACCTCGATTTTACGGGCAGTGTGCGCGAGGAAGCAACGCTTCACCTGCTCTGCGCTTTACAAGATGAACTGCCCGCCTTTACGTTTCTCGGTAATTATCAGGAGCTGACAGGCGCATCAGAATAACCGGAAGGCAGGAGCTTTTTTTCCTGCCTTCCGGTTATTTCGTCCGGAACCGTGTGTTTTTCAAGCCGGAAATCGCCTCACTGTTCCTGATAGAAATCATCAAGGATTTCCGCCAATTGCCGGGGCGCTTCCACATTGACTTCGTGGCCTGTATCCGCCATGCATTGAAGTTTCGCGTTGGGGATCAGCGCGGCGGCTTTTTGGGCAGCGCTTTTGCCGGCCGTATCCTTCTCCCCGTATATAACGAGGGTATCGCAAGAAATACAGCTCATTGATTGGCTGAAATCCAAAGCCAGCATAGATTGGCTCAACTGTATAATATCTTTTTTTGAAAATCCCATTCTTTGAAAAGAGCGTTTCGGCAACAAACGAAATATTGCATTTTGCAATTTGAGCAGCCTTTTGGGCATTTGATATTGCGCACCTATGAGCACCAGGGACTTTACCCGATCGGGATGATCTATGGTATAATTCAGTGCAAGAACCGCCCCTAAGGAAAGCCCGCAAAGGTGAACCGGCTCCAGGCAGGCTTCACAGAGGCCGGCAAACGCCCCGTATAATTGCGGATATTCTGCCTTTTGATTGCCGAGAAGCTCTTGCAAATTGGGGCAGATAATCTCCTCAGGCCACACCTGCATACATGAAAGCATCTTATCCCAGCTTGACGACTCCTGCCCAAGCCCATGGAGAAAGATGTATGCCATAGAAAAACCATCCTTTCGCCTATTGTTATTTATCCTATTGTATCACAGGCGATTTTTATAAATCTTCGAATGGAGAACCATGTATCCTGAGCCTCCATTCGTCAGCGCTCAATATCCAATAATCTATATCATAAGAATCAGGTATTTCTGCTGCTTTCCCTTGTTTTTTACGCATCGGGGTGCTATGATTAAGGACAACAATCGACAAAGGGAGCGTCTATTTCTATGCGTACAATTATCTGGTTTATCTATTTTTGGGGCTATCTGATCGCTGTCCTCCCTAAAATACACCGCGCCAAAAAGCTTACGCAGGCCGGTAAAATCGAGGAGCGGGATGCGCTTGTGTCGCAGGCGGTCCAGAACTGGGCGCGCAGGCTCCTGAAGCTCGCTGGTGTCAGGGTAACCGTACAGGGCCTTGAAAACATCCCGGAGGGTGCGGCGATTTTTGTCAGCAATCATCAGGGCCTTTTCGACATTCCCACGCTGCTTGGCTATCTGGACAAGCCGCATGGCCTGATTGCCAAAAAAGAGACGGACAAGATCCCTATGATCCGCACATGGATGCGCTATCTCGGCTGTATTTTCCTGGATCGTGAAAACGCGCGCAGCGCAATGGGCTCCCTGCGCGAAGGCACAGAGCTGCTCAAGAAGGGCTATTCGATTACGATCTTTCCGGAGGGGACGCGCAGCCGCAGCGATGAGATGGGCAACTTTAAAAATGGCGCCTTCAAAATGGCGGAAAAGGCGAGGGTGCCGCTCATCCCCGTACGCATCAGCGGCACCTATAAAGTTATGGAGGCCAATCACATGTGGATCAAACCTGCGGATGTAACCCTGACGGTCCTGCCGCCGATTGCCACCGCAGGGCTGTCCCGCGAGGAGCTTAAGGAGCTTGGCTCCACGATCCGCGAGGAAATTGCCGCAGCGGGTTAAATAGAATCCTTGCACACAAAAAGCGCCCCGGAAACAACGCTCGTTGTTTCCGGGGCGCTTTTTTCATACGATTCAGCCAAAAATCTTGATAACGACGGACTGCATCCACTCGCCAAAAGCCTTGGCGATCGGATTGGAAATACCGCTGAGCAGGCCCAGAATCACTTCCATGATCGAAATCATCATATCACTTCCTTTCCTTTTTGATTCATTGGTTCTTCATCAGGAATTTAGCATATAAATATGAACCATATATGAACGAAAGGCCTCATAGAAGCCCGTCGCTTCATAACGTTTTTTCACGGATAAAAATATGCTTGACATGGACGTTCGCCGTATCGCGCGGTTCGATTTCAAACCGGCCCATGGCCTGGATTAATTGAGACAGCTTCTGATAGCCGTAGTTGCGGCTGTCAAAGGAGGGCTGCTTTTTCAGGAGGAGGTTGCCGACATCGCCTAAAAAGGCCCAGCCGTTTTCATCCGCTAGATCGTTGACAGAGGCGATGATCATATCGGATACCTCCTGGGGCAGCCTATTCCCCTTCTGCCGCACAGCGGCAGCCACTGTCTCCGGCTCTTCCGGCGCAGGCTGGCTGCCTTTCCCCTTGGAAGGGCGCTGCTTTTTCTTTTTATCGTCGGACAAAATTTCCAGATAGATAAAACGGTCGCAGGCTGAGATGAACGGCGTGGGGGTTTTCTGCTCTCCGATGCCGATGACCAGCTTTCCCGCTTCACGCAGGCGGGTAGCCAGCCGCGTGAAGTCGCAGTCGCTCGACACCAGACAGAAGCCGTCAACACGGTTGGTATAGAGAATGTCCATTGCATCGATAATCATAGCGGAGTCGGTCGAATTTTTACCTGTTGTATAGCTGTATTGCTGAATGGGAGTCACCGCATTTTCCAGCAAGACCTTTTTCCAGCCGGACAGGGTCGGCTGCGTCCAGTCCCCATAAATCCGTTTAATCGTTGGCGCTCCGTAACGCGCAATCTCCGCGAGCATCCCCTTGACATTTGCATAGGGCACGTTATCTGCGTCAATCAAAACCGCCAGCCGTAGATCCGGCGAGGATTCCTGCATAAACACGCTCCTTTCTTTTTGATATGTTTTTTTCAGTATACCGCGTTCCAACGGCGAAAACAAGCAAAACATGCCGTAAAAATGATCATAGCCAAAACTGTACCAAACTCGACACTGTATAATAAAATGCAGGGTTTCCTTTCGAAACCGGCGTTCCGTCCGGTGAAAAATAAAGCAGAATGTCATAAAGAAGGCTCAGCACGCAGAAGGCCACAAAAATCGTTAAAAATCCATTCTTATTCTCCGGTAAAGCAAGCCTCTCATACATCGCCATCACAACAACAGCCGCCGCAAGGGCGAACAGCCAGGTAAAATCTGTGACATACCGCTGCAGCAGGCCCGCCATTTCCGTATCAGCTACGGCGATGATCACGCCGGATGCAATCGCCAGAGCACAAAACGCATAAAGCCTTTTCTCCTTGAGGCTTGTTCGGACACGCCTCAGGCACAGAGCAAAAAGCAAAACCAGGTTTGTGGAGAATATACCGCCAAAGAAAGCCTCTGTAATCGTCCTGCCCATATAGCTGGTCGTAATCCGGACATCCATCAGATACGGGAATTGCGAAGAGATCGCCGGAGGCTGGATAAAATAGGTAAACAGGCCAAGCGGAATCCGGCCCAAAACGATGCCCCGTTTGGTCATGTCATTCGTCGTCAGGTTATAATTGGCTCCGAAATCGAATACCGAACCGAACCGCGCCGCATTATAATACATTACGCCCGCCGCAACCGCCAGGAATGGTACCGCCAGGCAGGCTGTTGCACCGAGGCCTTTTTTCGACAGGAGCGTCCGCTTTTGAAACACCTCATCCCAAAACAGAGCTGCCGCAGGCAGGCAGACCAGCAAAAACTGCGGCCTGCTTGCAGCGGTAAGCGCCGCGCACAGCGCACCCGCAAACAAATAACCTTTGGACAGCTTTTCTTCATTCAGCGCGGACAGCCAGAAATACAGCGCCCACACTGCCAACACAGCCGCCATTAAAATCGGCAGACTGTAGAAGCTGGGAGATTGCGCAATGAAAAGAATGCCGCCGCCGTTGACAAAAGCCATACAGAGCAGGAGATAGACCATTAGCGGCGTCTTACAGAAATATTTCCGTGCCAGAATGCCCAGCAGCATGGCAACTCCCAGCACCCAGAAAGCCTCGCAGATTACAATGCCCCAGACCGTCTGAAAGTCCAGGCCGGTCAGCAGGTAAAATGGCAGATAAAACACCAGCACCGGAAGCACGCCGAAATAGACATAGTACTTTCCCTCATAGTAGGCGGTATCCCACCGGTAGGTTTCATGATTCTCCGTGATAACCATCTGGCCGCGCAGCGCCGTATCGTAAGGATTCTCCATTGCCTTGAGCGCTTCCGAAGGCTGGTCGTCAATATAGAGCTTTCCCTCCGTAAAGGCCCGGGCCAGCTCCTGATATTGAGCATGATGGGCATAATTCTGCTGGGCGTTCACCATAGGGCCGTTTTGCGCGGTCAGGCCCGCAAGAAGCACGAACTGAAGCGTCACATAGCCAAAGATCAGCACCTTTTGCCAGGAACAGTTCCAATAGAACCGGCAGCGGTAAAGCGGCGATTTGGGCCGAATCAGGTATAGAAAAGCCAGCGCTGCAAAGACGAATGCAATACGCAGGAAAGAAATGCGGTATGGTACCTGCGTATTGAAGCGCACATCCACTGTGGCCTCTTCGCCCTGCAAATCCTCCAGGACGATCTTGATTTTCTCTGATCTGCCGCTGAGATACATCCGAAAATACTGCGTTCGTTCTACGGAAGAAGATATCTTTTTGGAGGGAAGTGCATAATACAGCGCATTGGCCTCATCTGTGGCAAACAGATCCACCTTGGCAACAGTAGATGCATTATCGCCGACGCGGACGCGGAGATACATATTTTGAATCTTCTGATTGATATCCAACAGCTCGACTGTTTCGCCGCCTGTACGAATCCGGCAGGTGCCGTCTTCCTCCTGCGTCATCCGGATGTTTTCCCCTGATACGGAAAAACCTGCAACTGGCTCAAAGCGGCTGGATTCGATCGCGCGGAAATGAAACACCGACGTCTCCAGCAGGACGGTAAGCAAAAGCAGGATGCAGAGCACATACAGTTCTCTCCGAAGAGGGTGATCCTCTCCTGTGCCCCGTTTCCCAAGCACAATCTTACGCGCCTGAATCAGCCCATAGAGCAGGTTAACCGCCAGGACAAGGAGCAGCATCAGCCGGAACGCGGCAGTACTCCATGCCAGAGGAGATTGCCCTGCTGCCAAAAGGCAAACCACCGCTGCTACAGCAATGGTTCCGGCCGAGCACGCCAGGCGCAGCCAATAGTGCTTTGCGCAAAAAGAATCTAATCTTCCGCTGCATAAAAATCCCTGTAGCCGTTCCGATAAAAAGGAAACAGCAGCAATTGCAATCAGCAAAATCAAAATCTGCTTCACACCAAATAATCCTCCAATGCTTCATCCGGTCTGTAACGATTCTTTCCCCTTATTTTCCATTTTGACCGCCGCATAAATAGAAGCAGCAAGCGCCCCCGCCGTAGGCACTCCCTCATCCCAATAAAAACCCGGACGCAGGGTCTCCGGCTGCGCAAAGTCTACCATTCCGTTTTTCCGCGTGCGTTTTCTCAGGTCGGCCATCGCCCTTTTCACACAGTCCAGATAGGCTGCATTCTGCGTTTTTTCATAGGTATCCCATAAAAAAACAGCGAGCACCGCGGCGGCCTCTGTATCCGGCAGTGAGGAAGAGGGAAGGCATGGAAAGCTCCCATCCTTTCCCCACAGGGTGCACAGCCGCTCTGCCAAAAGGCGGCTGTGGATCGACAGTTTCACGTGGCGCGCGTCGTCTCCGGGAAGATAGCGTGAAATCTCCATCATTCCGAACGCCACGGCCGCACAGGCGCTGCTCCAGCCAAAGGCTCCGATTGGGAGCCCGCTATTCCGGTCGATCCCCTCTGCCGGAAGACCATGTATCGGGTGCATGCCGCTGAGCAGATATTCATTGAGCTGCCGCATGGCGAGATTCAAATAAAACGGTTCCCCGTACGTAACCGCATAGGCGGATAAAAAAGGGCAGACATCTCCAATCGTCCGGGCAAAACGAAGGTTCGGCGCCCCGGTATCAGCGGGAATGGTATCTATTTCTCCCGCAAGCGACTGCAAAAGATGCGCCGTATACTCCATTGCCGGGCGTATGTACTCCAAATCCATCCCCGGAAAGGAAAGAACGGCGTAGGCGAGAAAAGCGTCCTCTGCCTGCTCTATCGGAATTTTCCACTCTCCGTTGGGCTGCAGAAGAGATCCGGCAAATTCCCTTCCCGCTTCAAACAGGGCGGGATTCCGTCCGGCAGCATGACCTGCTGCCAGCAAAAGTTTTGCCGAACGCCTGCGTAGAATTCTCTGGTCATCTATGCCATTGCGCCGCAAGGCAATGCGAAATGCGAGCGTGTCCTCCTCCGGAAAAGCCGGCATATGACGCAGCATGGCCGCTGCCCTTTGCTCCATGGCATTGCGCCATGCTGCTTCATCTGAAAACATGCCGGCCGACCTGCGTCCCGCACGCCTGCGAAGGATGGGAAGCAAAAAGACCCCCATTGCTGCCAAGCACAAAATAATCAGGATAGCCATCCATATTTTTTCCTGCAAACAGATCCCCCCATCATCACTGGAGCGCCCCCGGCAGCCTGGTCATAAGGACCTGCCCGAAGCAGGCTCATCAGAAGCAGAACTTCTTTTCGCCATGGAAAGCCGGCGGCCCCATGAAAAAACAGCAGGCGGAGGGAACCCTCCGCCTGCCCTATTGCTGAATCTTCGCGGGAATCGCAGCGGCTTCAATTACGCCTCACCGCTCTTCTTCTTTTTCAGAAGAACCGCCGCACCAAGCACAAGCATGCTCCCGCCTGCCAGAACACCGAGTGCAATCACACCGCTGTCCCCGGTCTCCGGGATCTCCGCATTTTCAGCCATTGCGGGATTATCCGGCTGCGCGAGTGTTACTTTATCAGTCGTCTTTTCGACCACCGGCGCCGCCACGGTCGGCGTTACGCTGACCTGAACGTCATCCGTCGTCTGCGTATCGTTGGCCGCATCCTTGATCTCCGCCGAAACCTTCGCGCCCCAGGTAAAGGTGACGCGCAGGCCGCTGATGGAATAGGTGCCATCCGTCACGCCGTCGCCCTTCTTGAAGCCCTGCTCAATCATCGACTGCTCAAATGCCTTGAGCATAGCAGCGTCCCTCATATCGATCTTGCAGGACATGGTCAGCGCTGACGGCGGCGTAGCCATCAGGACGACAAAGCCGGTCTGCCACCAATGCTTCTGCATCTTTCTGGTGAAGAGCTCGCCGACATTCTTCTTGGAAAGCGTAAAGCCCATGTTCAGCATATCTTCGTCCGAAGCACAATCATAGAATTCCGTCTCGCGGTTGGCCGGCTTGCTGTAAATGCCAAGCTCGCCACCGGTGGTGATGCCGTACTGGCCCTTCCACACCTGAATCAGCCAGTTCTTGCCCGCATAGTCGAACTTGAAGCGAACCGTATTGTAGTACATGCCACTAAACGGTGCCGCGGCATCATACAGCTCGCAGAAGCCGAAATTACGCTGCCAGGGATTGATCGGCGTATAGAAAATTTTCTGCGCGACGTCAAAGTCGAAGCCAATGCCCAGAAGGCCGGCATTGTTGGCGCCGTAGAAGATCTCCTGCGCAGGATCATAGAAGAGCCCCATCGGAACTTCCTTATCGCCGACATACATGACGATCTGGGAAATTCCCGTCTTGGGATCCTTCGATACGCCGAAGCCGCTCTTTTTCGCGGCTTTCTCATTGTCGCTGAGCGTCTGCACACCCTGCTTAAGCAGATCCTGGGCATTGACCAGCGCTTCCTCGTACTGATCGGCCGCAGGAGCCGTCTGCGTTACCTGTGCCTGAGATTCGTCCGCCGCCTGCGCAGGCATTGCAAACAGCATTCCGCACAGCAGGGTCAAAGTCATCAGAGCGGCAATAAGTCTTGCGGCATTCTTGTGCTCTTTCATAGAATTGACTGCCTCCTATATTTTCTGGTTTTCCCTGTTCCGCCTTCCACGGCTGCGAGCCGCTCAGGAGAAACAATATCATCAAAGCGGCGCCGCATACTGATTACCCCCGGTAAATACGGTGCTGCCTTTCTGCCCATTTGAAGCCGTACGCTTTTGCAGGTACTGTTATTATATCAGAAAAATAACGCTCAGGCAATAGCTCTCGGATACAGAATTCATATTTCGTATAGCATTTATTCACAAAATATTGATTCTGCTTTGCATGTTCCATATAAAAACAACAAAAAAGCACTTTTTCTTTTTTCAGTCAAAGGCGTTTCAAAACAGCGGTTTCCTTTTCCGCACGCCGATGCTATAATACAGACAGGCTATGGAAAAGGATGGAACAGATATGGAAAAGAATCTCTATGATAAGCTTGCACGCAGCCCTGTCATCGCCGCGGTCAAGGATACGGATGCGCTGGAGGCCGCGCTCGAATGCCCGAGCGAGATCATCTTCCTGCTGTGCGGCAATATTTTCAACCTGCGGGAGACCGTAGAGAGAACCAATCGCTGCGGCAAGGATATTTACGTCCATGTAGACCTGATTGAAGGCTTCTCCAGGGATGCGGTTTCGCTCCGGTATATTGCGGAAGAAATCCATCCCGCCGGCATCATTTCCACAAAAAGCAGCCAGATCAAGATCGCCAAGGAGCTCGGCCTTTCCGCTATCCAGCGGCTATTCATCATCGATTCCCTTTCCATGCGGACCGCCGCGAAAACGACGGGCCTGCTCGCGCCGGAAGCGCTGGAGATTATGCCCGGCATCATGCCCAAAATTCTACGCGAGCTCAGCAGCGAGCTGGAAACACCGTTAATCGCCGGCGGGCTGATCACGGAAAAGGAAGATGTCATCAGCGCGCTCAATGCAGGCGCGCTCGGCGTTTCAACCACGAATCCAAACGTCTGGGCACTTTAAGTATAGACACTTTGAAGGGAGTTTTATTCACTTATGAACTCAATTATTGAAAACTTTGGCGCGCTTGTAGGTAAAACAGCCGCCTCCAGTCCGGACAGCGCCCGCAGGCTTCTGGCTCTCGCCTTTCACGCATCCAATTTACAGGCTAAATATTTCCCATTCAAAAAGCTGACGAAAGCCCGCGCCTATATCTCCCCAGTGTGCATGGAGGCGATGCTCCACCCGCTGACGCACCCGGAGCGCTCGGCGATCGTCAATATTTTTCTGCCCTGCGAAATCCTGCACGCCATGCGTATTGAACCGCAGATCGCGGAGGGGCTCTCCTGTTATTTTGCCGGTGCGGGCAGCGAGCAGTATTTTATCGATTGCGCCCGGCGGGCGGACGTGCCGGATACCCTGTGCTCCTATCATAAAATCCTGACGGGCATCGCCCTGTCCGGCGTTCTGCCAAAGCCACGCTTCATCGCCAATACCACGCTCGCCTGCGACGCTAATACCAATACCTTCCGCCGCCTGGCAGCGCACTATGGTGTGCCGCATTTTACAGTGGACACACCCTGCACAGATGACGGAGATGCCGTACAGTATGTGGCAGACCAGCTACGGGAGCTTGTCCGCTTGATGGAAGATGTGATGCATGAGTACCTTGATGAGGAGGCCTTGCGCGCCGTGCTTGCATGCGAGCAGCGCTCTGTGAGGGCCTGCCAACGATATTACGACCTGCTTGCAGACCGCTACCTACCCAATGAGATGACCTCGGAGATGTACACGCTCTTTGCCACGCATATCCTGTTAGGCAAGCCGGAGATCGAGCGTTATTTCGAGCTGCTCTGCGAGGACGCGCAAAACGCAGCGCCTTTCCGGGGCGGCAACCGCATCCTCTGGGTGCACTCCCTGCCCTACTGGCAAAATTCCCTTCGTACCATCCTCAATTTCAGCGAGGAAAACCAGCTTCTCTGCTCCGATATGAGCTTCGATGCGCTGTATGAACCGAACCCGAAGCATCCTTATGAATCCATGGCCCGGCGCCTGCTCTGCAACACCTTCAACGGCCCAATGAACCGCCGCGCGGACAAAATCGTCGAGATGGCGAAAAAGCTGCACGCCAATGGCGTGGTTTTCTTCTGCCACTGGGGCTGTAAAAATACCCTCGGGGGCGTTGGGCTCGTGCGTGACCGATTGGAGCGCGAGGGCATCCCCATGCTCGCCCTTGATGGAGATGGCTGCGACCGCCGCAATATCAACGACGGGCAGATGCTGACGCGGTTTGAGGCGTTTCTCGAGCTGATGGAGGAAAGGGGGCGCGCACAGTGATCCAATATATCTGCAAATACACACCCCTTGAGCTCTTCGCGGGTTTTGGAGCCGAATGCGTCCGGCGGGAGCCGAAGGTGGAAAGCTTCGAGCTGGCCGACGGCGCTTCCCATCAGAATCTGTGTGGCTTTGGCCGCGCACTTCTGGAGGACTGTCTGCTGAATGGGACGGGCGAGCTTGTGCTCGTCAACTGCTGCGATTCGATCCGCCGCGTCTATGACGTTTTAAAAGCGAAGGGGAATTCCCCGTTCCTCTACCTGCTCGACCTGCCGCGCTGCGATACCGTCTGCGCGCAAAAGCGGTTCGCGGCGGAGCTGGAACGGCTGGCGGAAGCCTATGCTGCTTACAGCGGGCTGGATTTTTCCATTGGACGGTTCAAAAGTGCCTTTATGTCTCCGCCGGACCCGCCCTCCGGGCCCTATCTCAGCCTGCTCGGCGCTCGGGCCTCAGACAGTTTGCTGGAAGCGGTGCAGCGCTATGCTTCCCTCCCTGTCCGGAACGATGCCTGCACGGGGCGCCGCGATGTCATCCTCCCATCCAACCTGACAGACGGCAATCTATGGGAGCCTTACGCTGCGGCCCTCCTGGGGCAGACGCCCTGCATGCGCATGACGGACCCATCCGGCCGCAGGCGCATCACGGAAAGCCCTCACCTGCGCGGCGTAATCTACCATACGGTAAAATTCTGCGATTATTACGACTATGAATACAGCGGCCTGAAGCAGGAGCAGCTGCCCCTGACCAAAATCGAAACCGACTACACCCCACCCGCTCCCGGGCAGCTTGAAACGCGCATCGAGGCGTTTCTGGAAACGCTGTCGGACGCAGGTGTTAAAACTCATATGGGAGAAACAATAAAAATGAACGAAAATGCAATTTTTGCAGGAGTCGACAGCGGCTCCACCTCGACGAACGCCGTGTTGCTCGACGCGCAGAAAAAAATATGCGCCTATTCGGTCGTCCCGACAGGTGCGCGCGCGGAGGAAAGCGCGCAAAGGGCCCTGTCCGAGACGCTCAAAAAAGCTGGTAAAAAGCAGGAAGACATCGTCCGTACCGTCGCGACCGGCTATGGCCGCTCCCATATCGGGGCCGGCGATCAGGGCGTAACGGAGATCACCTGCCATGCAAAGGGCGCGTTTTTCCTTGACCCGCGGGTACGCACCGTCATCGATATCGGCGGGCAGGACAGCAAGGTCATCCGCCTCGACGAAACGGGCCGCGTAACGGATTTCGTCATGAACGACAAGTGCGCCGCCGGGACGGGGCGTTTTCTCGATATGATGGCTCGTACGCTGGAGCTGGACGTCTCCCGCATGGGAGAAATCGACCGGGGATGGAAGGAAGATATTACCATTTCAAGCATGTGCACCGTCTTTGCGGAATCGGAGGTCGTCTCCCTCATCGCGCAGAACAGGCGCACGGCGGATATCGTACACGGGCTTCACAAATCTGTCGCCGCCAAGATCGGCACGCTGCTCGCCCGCACCAAAGCGCAGGGCGCTTATATGATGACCGGAGGCGTGGCGAAAAACGAGGGCGTCCGCAGCGCAATTGAGGAAAAGACCGGCGAGCCGCTGATTTTGCCGGAGGAGCCCCAGATCTGCGGCGCGCTGGGCGCGGCGCTGCTGGCAATGGAGGGGTAAGATTTCATTTTTGTTCTGAATATCAAAGTGCGGTTTTTACTATGAGACTCCTTTGCAGAGCGATACAGCGATCACTTGCAATGCCTGAACCCATACTCCAAACCCTGCATGATATCCGCATTGCGGCTTCTGCCGGTTTTGCCCGCGATCTCGTCCAGGTGCGGAAGAGCCCTTTCCCTTTGACCATTCGTCATGATCTTACTTGACAACGGCCCGGGCAGTGCCAAATCGCACTGTCCGGGTCTCCGTTTTGCTTAATTGCATTCCATTTCCTTTCCCAAGTGGAAGGAATACAGCAGCGTCTGCCCCACCGGCAGGCCGATACATTCTGCCAGCGCCCTGCGGTAAACCGAGAGCTGCGCCCGGTACCGCTCCGCAAGTGCCGCTTCCTCGCTTACCCGGTCGGTCTTATAGTCCACGATGATGAGCTTCCCATCCTCCACAAAAACGCAGTCCGCAATGCCCTGCACGAGCACCTGCTCCTGTGAAACTGCATCGGGCAGGCCTTCGTCGCATTCGCCCGCAGGGAGGAAGAAGGTAAATTTATATTCCCGCAAAAGCGTTTCGCTTTGCAGCATGCGCTTTGCAAGCGGGCTCTGGAAGAAGGCGGTGACCCGTCTGCGGTCGACTGCCGTCCCCTCGGCTTCGGAGAGGAAGCCTTTTTCCACGAGCCGCGCCACCTCTGCGTCCGGGTCTTCGCCTGCCCGCCGGTAATCGGAGAACTGCATGAATTTATGCAGCGCCGTGCCGCGTTCGGCAGGGGTAAGGCCTTGTTTTTCCAAAAAAGAGGGCCGGGAAACGCCGATCATGGAGAACTGCAGTTCCCTTTCCCCCAATGAGGATGCGGCACGCTTCGCCACGCTGCGGGACAGGGCGGCGTAGGGGTAAACATACTCCACCCTGCGCCGGATTTCCGCCTCCAGGGCGGGGTCGGGCGGCAGCTCCTGCACATCGGTCGCTTCAGTCGCTTCCGTCTCAGCGGGCGCGGGGCAGACGAATGTGCGCAGGGAAAAATCCGCCTTCAGCAAGGGGATTTTCCGCTCCGGAATGAGCGCGCGAAGGGCGGCCGCGTCCGGGTGGCGCAGGGCGGCTGTGAGCAGCCAGTCCGCGTAGCTTTTCGCACCGCGCACGGCAAAGGGCGGGATCGCCGCCTGCCCGTCGAGCGCGGAGGCAAGGGCAGAGAGCTTTTTCTCCGGATTTTTGACCGTCATCACGAGCAGCAGCTTTTCCCGCGCGCGCGTGAGCGCCACATATAAAACGCGCAGCTCCTCGCTGAGCTCACTGCGTTCGGAGGCGAGGCGAACGGCGGTATGCGGGATCGTCGAAAAGAGCCGCAATGTTTCTTCGTCCCGGCGCATCAGCCCCGCGCCGAGACGCGCGTGCAGCAGCAGCCGCTGGTTGCGGCCGGACTGGTTGAACGCGCCCGCGCAGTTTGCCAGGATGCAGACGGGGAATTCAAGCCCCTTGCTCTTGTGGATGCTCATCACGCGCACCACGTCCGCCGATTCGGATACGGCGGAGGCGGCGGAGAGCTGCGCCTGCTGCTCCTCCAGCCGGTCGATGAAGCGGATGAAGCCTGTCAGACCCTGATGGCCCGCGGCCTCGTACTTCGCAGCGTAAGAGAGCAGGAGCTGGAGATTGGCGGCGCGCTGTGCGGCGCCGTCCATCACCTGCACAAGGGCGGGGTAGCCGGTTTCCTCATAGAGGCGGCGCAGGAGCGATTCGGCGGGCAGCGTAGCGCTCAGCCGCCGCAGGAAGGAGAGCTGTGACAAAAAGGCCTCGCACTTTTTATCACCCTGCTTTGCCGCCTGCGTCATGCAGCGGTAGAGCGGCGTGTGCTTTTTGATCTCCCGCAGGGCCGCCGCCTCGTCGGGTGCGAAGCCATAGATCGGGGAGAAGAGGACGCTCAGCAGGGGGACGTCCTGCAACGGATTATCCAGGATGCGCAGCAGGGAGAGCATGGTGCGGATCTCCGCCGTATCGAAAAAGCCGCCGGAGAGCTCCGCCCACGCGGGCACGCCGCAGCGCGCGAGCGCCTGCACGTAAACGTCCGCCCGCCCTTTCACACCGCGCAGGAGGATGCAGAAATCCTTCCTGCGGGCGGGGCGGATTTTGCCGCCTTCCTGCACGGTGAGCCCTGCGCGCAGCATCTCGTTGATCCGGGCGGCGATATAGCGCGCCTCATACACGGCGGCGCTGTCGTCGCCTTTTTCGCCCGCGTCGAGCAGATGGAGCTCGCAGTCCGGCTCCGGGCTCTCCGGGTAGGAGGCGGCGGGCACAAGCTCCTCCTCCTTGGTATATTCCATCTCACCGAGCGGTTTGCTCATGAGCTGGCGGAAGAGGAAGTTGACCATCCCCGTTACGCCGCGGCGGGAGCGGAAATTGCGCCCGAGCGTGATGCGGGCGGGGTAATTTTCATGCTCGTAGGGCGGGAGCCTGTCGCGCCGGTTCAGGAAAATTTCCGGCATCGCCTGACGAAAGCGGTAGATGCTCTGCTTGACGTCGCCCACGAGGAAGAGGTTGCTTTCCCCGCGGGAGAGCATGCGGAAGAGCAGATCCTGTGCTTCATTGGTATCCTGGTATTCGTCCACAAGAATTTCCGCATACCGGGCGGACAGCTCTTCCGCGAGCGGGGAACGGCAAATTTGTCCCCCCTTGCGCTCGATGAGCAGGGAGAGCGCCATGTGCTCGATATCGGAGAAGTCGGCGGCGTGCTTTTCCCGTTTCAGCCGCGCGAATTCCTCTGCAAAGCGCAGCGTCAGATCGAAGAGCTTCTTTAAAAGCGGCGATAGATAAGCCATATCCTCCGCGTTTTCCGCCGCATTGGCACAGAGAGCCTCCTGTATTTTTTTGACCGTGTCCTTGACGCGGTCGCGGCCCTCCTTCGCGGCGGCCTTGACGGGGGAATCTGCGTATTCCTTCGGCGCGTTGGGCATGCGCACGAATTTGATGGAAGCCGCCGCCTCGCACAGCGCATCCCATCCGCCGCCCAGCGTATCCTGCACGCGGGAGAGGGCGATAAGGTCGCTTTCAAAAGTCGGGGCGTATTTTTCACATAAGCCCGGCTCCGATTCCAGCAGGGCGAGCGTACCTTCCGTGGCCTGCCGCGCAAAGGTGAGCGCTTCCCCAAGATAAGCGCGGATTTCCGCCATCCACGGGTTCTCCTTTTCTGGCAGATCCGCCCGGCAGAGCGCGCGGGCATTCGCAATCCACTCCTCCGGGAAGGGGTAGGCCTGCGTATAGTCGTAAAGGCAGCAGACGGTTTGTGTCAGCTCCGCGTCATCCCGCCCTTTGCGCACGAGCTCCAGAAGCTCCGTAAAGGCGGGGTCGTTTTCCTGGTAAAATTCCTCCAGCACTGTGTCCATCGCTTCGCCACGCAGGAGGGCAATCTCCCCTGCGTCCAGAATTTTATAGTCCGGCGAGAGGTCAAGCTTGTGAAAATTCTCACGCACGAGATCGTTGCAGAAGCTGTCGATCGTGCAGATGGAGGCGCAGGGCAGCAGCATCTGCTGGCGCAGCAATCCCGCGTCGTCCGGGTGCGCGGCAAGCCGCGCGGAAACAGCGGCGGTAATGCGCTCGCGCATCTCGGCGGCAGCGGCCTTCGTGAAGGTCACGATAAGCAGCCGGTCCGCGTCGCAGCCGTTGATTGGGTCAAGCAGCCGCTGGATGACGCGCTCAACGAGCACGGCGGTCTTGCCGGAGCCCGCCGCCGCACTGACGAGCAGCGCACCGCCGCGCGCCTCGATTGCATTGTGCTGATCGGGCGTCCATTTGCGTTCAGCCATGGTGCGCTTCCTCCTCTTCGAGCTTTTCAAGCGACTGCGCGTGCGTCAGCTTTTCGATGGGGCGCACGGGTGCGCCCGGCTCATAGCCGCATACGCTTTTGTAATCGCACCAGTCACACACGCGGTCGTACCCCGCGCCAAAGCTTGGCACCGCGCCGATCTCGCCCCGGTGCAGACCTTCGCCCATTGCCCGCAGGATTTCATCCATTTTTTGCTGCAGGCGGGAGAGCTGCGTCAGATTGATGAGCGTCCCCTTGACGCCGCCGTCCTTTTCCCGGCGGGCGGGGATGAAAATGCCCTTGCCGTCATCCTCCATGCCGTCGATAACAAGGGAGTGGTCGAGCACCATTCCGCTCATGCGGCAGGCTTTGGCGCGGGCCTTGTCGATCTCCGTTTGCGTCGCATCCCGGCCGAGCGTGGCGGGCGTGCTCTTGACGGGCATATAAAGGATGCCCGCGGGGACGACTTCGCCGTAGCGTTCCCCTCCGTTCTGCCACAGGCACATTAAATAGATCAGCATCTGCATATTGAGTCCGCTGAGCACATCGGAGAGCAAAAATTCCTTACCCCCGGATTTATAATCGACCACGCGCAGGTAGGCTTTGCCATCCCGCTCCATGCGGTCCACCCGGTCGATAGCGCCCTTGATCTGCAGGGTGCCGCCATCCGGCAGAGGCAGCGAATAGGGGGCAACAGGCCCGTCCCTGTCGATTTTCAGCTCAAAATCGGTCGGCTCGAAGCTGCTGTGCAGGAATTCTGCGCATAGCCGCCCGACCACCTCCTCCAGCACCACGGCAAGCCTGCCGAACTGGTAGGAGAACCGCTTCGGCTTCTCCTGCGCACCGCCCATCTTTTCCTCCAGGTAGGTAAGCAGGAGCAGTTTGATATTTTCCGCACGCTTTTCCCGCCCCATTTCATAGAGCTGCTGCGGGGAATGCGCGCGCAGCAGCCGCTCGAGCACGTCGTGCACCACCGTGCCGCTGCTCAGAGGATCGAGCTTTGCGATTTTGCGCGGCCGTGCATCGAGGCCATAGCGGCAGAAATACTGGAACCGGCATTTATGATAGACCTCCACGCGGGAGGCGGAAAGATAGAGATGGTCGCCAAACAGCCTGCGGGCGTTTTCCGAATCCTCAAAGCGCGCGGGCGCATGGGAGGCGGCGCGGCCGAGGCCCGTGAGCCGGTCCGCGTAGTCCGCGCGGGAGGCGAAATAGCCCTTCAGGGCGGCGGAGAGCGGGTCATTTTTTCCCCAACGGGAGGCTGCCAGCAGGAAGGCGGGCGATGCGCCCTCCACGCGGGAGAGCGCGTCCTCCCCGTCCGCATCCAAGTGGACGCAGTGCGGAAACAGGCGGTTGATTTCCGACACGATGACGGAGCCGGTCTGGGATGCGCCCTCCCCGTCCGAACGCGTGTGGCAGACATAGAGCCTCTCCCGCGCGGCGGAAAGGGATTGATAGGCGAGCAATCGCTCCTCCACAGCCTGCAGGTCGTAGGGGTCGGTCATCTCAAGGCCCAGTTCGATGAGCCTGCGCCGTTCCGCATCCGAGAATACGCCATTTGAAGAGGGCGTACGGGGGAATTCTCCCTCGTTTGCCCCAAGCAGGAAGACTACGCGCGGGGAGGAAACGCGCATCCGGTCCGCGCTGCCCAGGGGGATTTCATCGAGCCCCTGTGGGATTGTACCGATGTCCTGTGAGGCGAGCACCGCGTCGAAGAGCTGTGCAAAGCGGGAAAGCGTCAATGGGTGGCCTTCCAGCGCTGCGGCGCACTGGCTGAGCAGCTCCATCAGCAGCGCCCAGATCCGGCCCTGCTCGAGGGCGAGGGCTTCTTCGCCGCCGTCGCTGAGGGTGTGGGCGAACGCGCGCAGGTGCTTCGCCGCCTGCGTTTCCTCCAAAAGGGCATAGACCGCGCGGCTGATCTGCACCCCGTCTGCTTCTTCGCAGGCATCTTTCAGGCGGATGAGCGGAAGAACGGCGCGCTCGCGCAGGCCATTGAGAAAGGCAAGCTTCTGGAGATCCGCCTCCTGGAATGCGTTTCCAAAGCCTTCTGGGTGCTGCGTAAAGGCGGTAAGCAGCCGGGCACCGCCGATATTCCATTCCAGCATATAGTTTTCAAGCTCTGAGATTTCCTCCAGCGTAAAGCCGGCCAGGCCCGTTTTCAGGTAGCGCAGCACAGGCTCCGTTGTGAAGCTCTGCGCCGCCTCGAGCGCGGCGCGGACGAAGACCATCAGCGGCTGGGAATCGATCGGCTGGCGGCTGTCCTCAAATACGGGCACGCCGTACCGGCGCAGGGCGGCGGTCATTTCCTCCCGGTAACCATCCGCATCGCGGGCGATGATTGCCATATCCCGGCAGCGGAAGCCTTCCTCGCGCAGAAGCCGCTTTGCCGTGCGCGCCACAAAATCGCATTGGGAGGCCCTGTCCTGCGCCGTGCAGAGCAGGATATCCTCTGTTTTATAGGGAAAAGCTTCTGCCTCCGGCTGAAATACGCCCCGCTCCAGAGCCTTGAGTGCTTCGGAATGAAACCGGTGTGGCGTTTCCAATACGATGGGGGAGGCGACGGGGACATTCTGCCGCTTTGCAAGGCTGATCACCCGCCGCGCTGTGCGCTGGACGGGGGAAAAAAGCCCCATCCCGCCCTGCTTGTCCGCCAAAGAATCCGTGCAAAGCGTCAGATACACCTCCTGCGCCTGGGAGAGGATGTGGGAAAGGAGGCGCTGCTCCTGCACAGTGAAGCTCTTAAACGCGTCAATTGCCACGATGCGGCCTTGGAAGAACGGATGGTCGAGCAGCGTATCGTTTAAACGGGTCAGGTCGTCCTGATCGTCGAGAAACGAGCGGGAGACCAGTGTGCCGTAAGTATCAAGGATGAGGGAAAGCTCGCGCGTTTTGCGCCGCAGGACACTGTCCGGCAGCTTATCCGCCGCACGATGTAAGTCCGCGGGCGTTACGGCGCACTGGCGGCATTCCGCCACGAGGTCCAGCAGCTTTGCGGCGAGCGCGGGGCTCTCCTTGTGCCGGGCGTAAAGTTCAAGATGATCCTGTGCTTCTTCGAGCGCGAGGCTCATCAGCAGCATCCGGCCGCCGTCGTCGATGCGTGTACCGCTCACGCCGCCGTATACGCGGAAGACCGCGTCGACGAGACGGGAAAAGCTCAAAATCTCCACCCGTCCCGCGTCGCGCGGGCCGAGCAGTTCAAGCATCGCCCGTTCGCTTTCAAAGGAGAATTGCTCCGGTACGAGCAGGATCATACCGTGCGCGCCGTCTTTTGTGCGCTCACACAGGAGAGAACGGATATGTTGTGTTTTGCCGCTTCCGGAGCGGCCGAGAATCAGATGGAGCATGGGGGTCCCCCGTTTCGTGAGATCGTGAGGTTATTCAGCGGAGAACCGAGGCGCAGCGCGGTTCGACCGCCAATGTTCTCCGAAGCTCTTGGAATCTTTGATTCCTTAGAGATTCGTGAGGTTATTATACCATACGCCGTCTCCAAAACAAACCATTGTATGCGGCAAATCGCTATGTTCGGATGTGTCCGGCGCGCTGATTGCACGGGAGCTGAGCCGCTACGATCTGAAAATCGCCCTGCTGGAGAAGCATAACGATGTGGCGACGGAAACCTCCAAGGCCAGCAGCGCCATCGTCCACGCGGGCTACGACGCTAGGGAAGGCAAAGCGTAAGGGCTTGCCGCCTGCTCTTTACAGACAACAAGCCCTCTCGGCTGCTTCAGCAATTTTCGTTTCCAAATATTATCTCACTTTTCGGGGGCACTTCACCAGCCCGCTTCTGCCCGGATTTTTTCATTCATCCGAATTTTAATCCAGCTCAAACTGCCCCGTATAGAGCTGATAATATTTCCCCTTCTGCGCAATCAGCTCATCGTGGCTGCCGCGCTCGATGATCTCGCCGTTTTCGAGCACCATAATCGCATCCGCATTGCGTACGGTCGAAAGCCTGTGCGCGATGACGAACACTGTGCGGCCCTCCATGAGCCGGTCCATACCCTTCTCGATGAGCGCCTCGGTGCGCGTATCAATGGAGCTGGTGGCCTCGTCGAGGATCAGCACCGGTGGGTCCGCGACCGCAGCGCGTGCGATAGCGAGCAGCTGCCGCTGGCCCTGCGAGAGGTTGGAGCCATCTGAGGTCAGTACTGTATCGTAACCCTGCGGCAACCGGGTGATAAAGGAATCCGCATTTGCGAGCTTCGCCGCCGCAACGACCTCCTCGCGCGTGGCGTCGAGCTTGCCGTAGCGGATATTGTCGAAAACCGTGCCGGTGAAAAGGTGCGTATCCTGCAGCACCATGCCAAGGGAATGGCGCAGGTCATCTTTTTTGATCTTCTGAATGTTGATGCCGTCATAGCGGATTTTGCCATCCGGCACCTCATAGAAGCGGTTGATCAAATTGGTAATCGTCGTCTTGCCCGCGCCCGTCGAGCCGACGAAGGCAATCTTCTGCCCAGGCTTCGCATAAAGCGAAATGTCCTTGAGAACAGTCTTCCTGCCGTCATAGCTGAAGGTTACGTCGAAAAAGCGCACGTCGCCTTTTAACTGTTCATAGGTAATCGTACCGTCCTCATGCGGGTGCTTCCAGGCCCAGAGGCCGGTGTGCTCGGTGCACTCCGTCAATGTGCCGTCTGCATTTCGCCTTGCATTGACGAGCGTGACATAGCCCACGTCCGCCTCCGGCTCCAGATCGATAATCTCAAAAATCCGCTCCGCGCCCGCAAGCGCCGCCAGGACGGCGTTGAAGAGCTGGGAAATCTGCGTAATCGGCTGGGAGAAGGAGCGCGTATACTGCAAAAATGCCGCGATCGTGCCGAGGTCGAGCTTGCCGCCAATGACCATCACCGCACCCACGCAGGCGGTCAGGGCGTAGTTGACATAGGAGAGGTTGCCCATGATGGGCATGAGGACGTTCGCATAGGTGTTGGCATTGGTCGCGGCCTTGCGCAGGATTTCATTGCGCTCTGCAAAGCCGGCCTTGGAGGCATCCTCATGGCAGAAGACCTTGACCTCCCGCTGGCCCTCGATCAATTCCTCGATATAGCCATTGGCCTCGCCCACCGCCTTCTGCTGCAGCTTGAAATACCGGGAGCTCCTCCCGCCCACCGTCTTGATGACCAGAAGCATGACCACCAGCATCGCAACGATCAAAAGGGTGAGCACCGGGCTCAGCACCAGCATCATGATGAAGGTGCCGACGACCGTGATCCCGGAGGACAGCATCTGCACGACGCTGTTGCTGAGCGCCTCGCGCAGGGTATCCACATCGTTGGTATAGCGGCTCATCAGTTCGCCGTGCGTATGCGCGTCGAAAAACGAGATGGGCAGATCCTGCATGTGGTTGAACAGGTCGCGCCGGATATCCGTCAGCGTCGTCTGCGCCACGCTGATCATCAGCCGCATCTGCAGATACGTGCAGATAACGCCGGTCAGATAAATGCATGCGAGCACAGCCAGTGCCTTTGCAAGGGGCAGAAAATCGGCGGCCGACGGATTGGCACCAATCAGCGGCAGGATATATTCATTGATCAAAGGCTTGAGGAAATAGGTGCCCGCCACGCTCGCGCCCGCGCTGACGATCACGCAGAAGAAGACGAGGAGCAGGATCCATTTCTGCCGCCCAAGATACTGAAGCACCCTGCGCAGAGTGTGCCTTGCGTTTTTCGGCTTCTGGAAGCCGTGGCGCATCGGGCTGCCCGCCCCTGTGCCTGCTTTTGTATGGACCGCCATTAAGACGCCACCCCTTCCTGCTGCGAATGATAGACCTCTCTGTAAATCTGATTGCGGGCCAAAAGCTCCTCATGCGTGCCGATATCGTCGATCTTCCCGTCATCGAGCACGATGATGCGATCCGCTTCGCACACAGAAGTTACGCGCTGGGCGATGATCAATGTAGTCGTATTTCTGCGGTGCGCACGCAGCGCCTCGCGGATTTTACTGTCCGTCGCCGTATCAACTGCGGAGGTACTGTCATCAAGGATCAAAATTTTTGGATCCTTCAGCAGCGCGCGCGCAATGCACAGCCGCTGCTTCTGCCCGCCGGATACGTTCACGCCGCCCTGGCCGAGATTGGTTTCGTATCCATCCGGAAAGGACATGACGAAATCGTGCGCCTGCGCCGCCTTGCATGCCTCAATGATTTCCTCTTGCGTCGCCTCCGGGTTGCCCCAGAGGAGGTTTTCCCGGATCGTGCCGGAGAAGAGCACATTTTTCTGCAGCACCATGGCGACCGCGCCGCGCAGGTGATCGAGCGTATAGTCTGTGACACTGTGCCCGCCCACGAGCACCTCTCCCTCCTGCGCCTCATACAGCCGCGGAATCATCTGGACGAGCGTCGATTTTGCGCTGCCCGTACCGCCGATGATGCCGATGGTTTCGCCGGAACGGATCGACAAATTGATATCGGAGAGCACCGGCTTCTCCGCATCCTGATGATAGCGGAAGAAGACGTGGCGCATCTCGATCGAACCATCCGGCACGGTCAGCGCCGGGTCCGCTGCCGCGTCTCCAATATCCGGCTCCGCCCGGAGCACCTCACAGATCCGATTGGCGGACGCTTTCGACATCACAATCATAACGAAGGTATTGGTAATCATCATCAGAGACATGAGAATCTGCGTAACATAGCTGATAAAGCTCATCAATTGGCCTGTCTCCATGGAGCCGAAGGCGATCAGCTTTCCGCCGAACCAGACGATGGCGACGATGCAGGCATTCATCGCAAGCGTCATCAGCGGACCATTCCACACGAGAATTTTTTCGGCCATAATGCTGGATCGCTTCAGGTCTTCATTGGTGACTTCAAACTTTTCCTTTTCAAATTTCGAGCGAACAAAGGCCTTCACCACGCGGATTGCCATGAGCGTTTCCTGTACGCGGGCATTAAGCCCGTCGAACTTCTCCAGCATGACCTGGAACCGGGGAAACGCGCGTGTGGCGATCAGCGCAAGCAACCCGCCCAACACCGGGATGGCGATCAGGAATACCGTGACCAGCTCTCCATTGAGCCGCCATGCGAGGACAGTGGCGCTCACCAGCATCACAGGCGCGCGCACGCACACGCGAATGAGCATCATAAAGGTCATCTGCACGCGGTTGACGTCTGTCGTCAGTCGCGTGACCAGCGAAGCGGTGGAAAAACGGTCCACATTGGAAAACGCAAAATCCTGCACACGGCTGAACATTCCCTCCCGCAGACCTGCACCGAGCCCCATGCCGGCGATGGAGGCAAACCAGGCGGAAAGCGCGCCCGCAACCAGGGAGCACAGCGCGAAGACGACCATCTGGACGCCTGTGTTTACCACATAGCGCAGATCCTGATTGGTGATGCCGATGTCCACGATCTGGGACATCAGCATCGGGATACGCACCTCCAGCAAAACTTCTATAATAACGGTCACCGGGCTGAGCAGCGCCGCCCACCAGTATTTTTTCACGCAGGGTGCAAACTGTTTGATCATTCTTCCCGTTCCTCCTTCCTGCGCCGTCCGATTGCCTCATGCTCTTTTGCCATCAGCATCATCATGTCGGCCTCCTCCAGCTCCTCTTTCGCAAGATTGTGTGTCATCCGGCAAAGGTATCCGTAAAGCTGTTCGCATTCTTCCGCGCTGAACCCTGCGAACAGCTCCTCATCCAGACGGTCGAACAGCTCTCTGGTACGCCGGGTCAGATCCCTGCCCTTTTCCGTGAGCATAACCCGGTTATAGCGCAAATCATCTTCTGACGGCAGTTTATCGACGACTCCGGTCTTCTGCATGCGTTTGATCGATACCGCCACGCTGGCGGGCGAAACATGCAGGCGGTCGGCCAACGCCTTCTGCGTGAGGCAGCCATCCCGCTCCAGCGTTTCCAGCAGCGGCATCTGGCCGTCGTACAGGCCGATTTCGGACGCCGCGCGATGGGTACTGATCCGTTTGAGCGCGTTGAGCTG
Source organism: uncultured Oscillospiraceae bacterium (assembly GCA_900549825.1). Lineage (GTDB taxonomy): Bacteria > Bacillota > Clostridia > Oscillospirales > Acutalibacteraceae > Fimivicinus. Next base: position 39,857 of record URQB01000005.1, read on the forward strand.
AATGAGCTTCCCCACGATTTCCCGATAGGAATGCACGTAAAATCCCCCGTTTCATTTGTAAACCGATTTATAATAAACCAATTAATTATTAGCTGATTTATTATAGATCGTATCGGAGGAAAAGTCAAGCAAAAAGACAGTCAAATCAGAGCCCTGAAACTTTGCTCTTTTCATGCTGTTTGACCCCTTAACACAAAAACGGCGCGCTGCAAAAGGATTGCTCCATTTTGCAACGCGCCGCTGTGGATTCTGATTGACCGGCAGCCGGTTTATTCAACGGATTTGAGCGACTCGACCATGCTGATCTTCTTCAGGCGGAAGTGCATGATCCAGTTGACGATGACCGCGAAGAGCACTGTCATTGCCGCCGCAAGCACGTAGCTCAGCCAGCCGATCGTGCGGCCGAACATGACTACATCGACCTCTGCGACACTGACCACGAACCGGTGCAGGAAGATGCCCATCACCAGGCCGAGGGCGATGCCGATCACCGTCAGGAACACATTCTCGCGGTAGATGTAGGCGTCGACCTCCTTGTCATAAAAGCCGAGCACCTTGATTGTAGCAAGCTCACGCACCCGCTCGTTGATATTGATATTCGACAGGTTATACAGCACCACAAACGCCAGCGCCGCTGCCGCGATGATAAACACGGCAACTACCAGAGAAAGCGCGTTGATGACGTTGTTGAAGGTGTCGATCGTCTGGGTCGTATAGACGACCGCATTGATCTCCGGCATCTTCATCAGCTCGGTTGCAAGCTGGCCCTTCTGGTTATCCTCCTGGCCGTCCACCTTCTTTTCCGCCTTGATGTCGCCTTTGAGCTGCGCTATGACGTAATTGAACTGTGCTTCCTCTCCGAAGGCCTGCTCATACAGAGCCTGTGAGATATAGACATAGTGGAACGTATAGTTCTCCGTAATGCCCGCAACCTTCAGGCGCACCTCGGCGCCATCCGACTTGGTAACGATGAGCTCGTCTCCGACTTCCGTGTTGGTCTTGCTTGCAAGCTTCTCCGTAATGAGCACGCCGTCATCCGGCAGAGTGAGCTGCTCGCCGGACTTGCGGTTTTGCAGCTTCACAAAATCCGCCAGCTGCGTGCTGCTCTGCGGCACGAGGACGTTGACCTCCAGCTCCTCATCCGAGCGCTCAGAGTGCCCGTGCAGGACCTTCATATAGGTGAGCATTGCATTTTGGATGCCGTCGTTCTCCTTGAGCTCGGTAATGATCGGAGCCTCGGCGGACCCGTCAGTCAAAACGGGATCCTTCAAAACGAGCTGGGCGTCGTACATGGCGATGCCGCCGTCGTTGAATTGCTTATTGATGATCGCGCTGATGGAATCGTTCAGGCCGAAGCCCGTCAGCAGCAGGGCCGTGCAGCCCGCCACACCGAACGCTGTCATCAGGAACCTCCGCTTGTTGCGGAAGATATTGCGCACCGTCACCTTGGAGGTGAAGTTCAGGTGCTTCCAGATGAACGGGATTTTCTCCAGCAGCACGCGCTTGCCCGCCTTGGGCGCACGCGGGCGCATGAGCTGCGCCGGGCAGGTGGCAAGCTCTTTATAGCAGGCGAGGAACGTTGCGCCTACCGTGGAAAGGATTGCAATCACCGTACCGATGAGCGCATAGCTCAGGATAAACTGAAGATGCACCGTAGGCAGCGTGTACATAATGCCATACGCTGCAGATATCGCCAGAGGCAGCACGACAAAGCCCACCGCCAGGCCGATCACTGAGCCGATCAGGCTCGCCAAAATCGCGTACACGATATATTTGGAAACGATTGCCTTATTGTCGTAACCGAGGGCCTTGAGCGTGCCGAGCTGAACGCGCTCCTCCTCGACCATACGCGTCATCGTCGTCAGGCAGATAAGTGCCGCGATCAGGAAGAAGAAGATCGGGAAAACCTGCGCAAATGCCTTGGTGCGGTCCGCCGTCTGCCCATAGCCGGTAAAGCCGGGGATATCGTCGCGGTCGGAAACGACCCACTTGGCGCTGCTCAGATCGTTTAATTTCTGCTCGCCGGCAGAGAGGCGCAGCTTCGCGCGGGAGAGCGCGTTCTCCGCCTCAGCCTTCGCCTTTCGGAAATCCTCCTCGCCGGTCACGGCTGCCTGTTTGGCCTCCTTGAGCTTCTGCTGCGCCTGCTGGAGCTCCATGAGCGCCTGGCTCTGCTGTGTGGAGAGCGTTAACTGGCCGATGTCGAGCGAGAAGCCTGCCTGCTGAAGCTCCGCCTGCGCGTCTTTCAGCTGCTTTTCACTGGCGTCAAGCTGTGCCTGCTTCGCATTGATTTCCGCATTGGCGGCGTCAAGCTTGGCTTTTGCAGCCTTCAAGGTCGCTTCGTTCGTGTTATAATCGGCCTGTCCTGCTTTCAGCTTAGCCTTAGCCTGCTCCAGATTTTTCTCTTCTTTTGCAAGATCGTCCTTATAATCTCCCAGATACTTTGTCAGGGCCTGCGCAGCTTCCTGAACCATACCACCCGCAGTGATATTGGAAAGTTCCTTGAGCTGCTGTACGACCGTGCTGTCCGGCCCGAAAACCTCCTCTGCCCGTTTGATTAATTCCTCATAAGAGGCGTTGTTGCTGCTCCCCAGATCGCCTGCAACCGTCTCTGCTGTGGCGATCATCTGCTTGAGCAGCCTTACCTGATTTTCACCATTTGTAATCTGTGTCTGTGCACTGCTGATCTGTTTCTCCGCCGCGTCCAGCTTTTCTTTATTTTTATCGTACTCCGCCTGGGAAGCGGCCACCTTCTGCTTTGCCTCAGAAAGCTTGCTCACAGCAAGATTATACTCATTTACCTTTTGATAATAAGTATTCAATCCCGCGCTGTGCTCTGCTTTTCCGCTGGCATACTCCTGCTGCGCGGCGCTTAAGGTACTGTTGAACTCCTCCTGCTTCTGTGCGAGGAGTTCATCGCCATTCTTTGCAAAGTCGAGCGCTTCGTCAAGTGCCTTGCGGGCATTGTCGATCTTCTGCTGCGTATCGATCTCCGCCTGCGCGTAATCCAGGCGCGCCTGCTCGAGCTTGGCGGTCACTTCCGGGCGAAGGGCTTCCGCACGCACCGGGGCGCGGTCCTGCCCGATCGCCTCGATCTGCTCGACAACCGGCGCGATCAGCTTCTCATACTCATCTCCATAGGAGTCGAAACTGCTTGTGGTGGTGCCGTTGACCTTCAAGTAAAGGTCCGTATAGTAATCCGTTTTGAACGCCGTATCCGGCACCAGGATGAAGGCGCCGACCTTGCCGCTGCCGACCAGGCTGTTGCCGCGCTCAAACGATATGTAGTAAGGCGATTCCACGATGCCGACGATTTTGAATTCCGTCGTCTCCATCGAGGCGCTCAGGTCCTCCCGGTCGCTCTCCATGGTAATCGTGCTGCCGATCTTGAACTCGTCCGGCGTGGAGAGCTCGCTGCGGTCCACCAGGCATTCGTTTGCTTTCTTCGGCCATTCGCCCTCGATGAGCGTGGGCCGGTTCATATATTCTGCGTCATTCTTCCCGTTTTTCCACTCTTCCAGCCTCTCCATGCTGAGGGAATGCGCACGGACGCTGAATGCAGAGCCATCCATATCAATGAGACTCTCACCGTTTACCTTGACCAGGCCGTCCGCGAAATAAGCGGGCATAACCGCATGGACGCCGTCAAGCTGGCGGATCGCCTCCACATCCGATTCCTCAAACCCGACAGTCGAGAGCACGCGCAGATCCATCAGGTTGTTGCTGATAAAATACCGGTTGGCCGTCTCCTTCATATCCGGAGCGGTGGCCTTGATGCCGGCAAAAAAGCCGATGCCAAGCGCAACAATCAAAATGATGGAAATAAAGCGCGCCTTCGTCCTCCAGATTGAACGGAACGTGTCTTTTAACAACGCTTTGCTCATGGTTACCATTCAATCCTTTCCACAGGCGTTGGGTTGTCGTTGACCATGATCTTGTGGACGCGGCCGCTGCGCAGCGCGATCACGCGGTTTGCCATCGGCGTAATCGCCTGATTGTGCGTAATGACGACCACGGTCATGCCGGTTTCGCGGCTCGTATCCTGCAAAAGCTTCAAGATTTGCTTGCCGGTATTATAGTCCAGCGCGCCCGTCGGCTCGTCGCAGAGCAGGAGCTTCGGGTTCTTGGCCAGCGCGCGCGCAATCGCAACGCGCTGCTGCTCGCCGCCGGAAAGCTGCGAGGGAAAATTGTGGATACGGTCTGCAAGGCCCACGCGCTCCAGCACCTTTTCCGCATGCAGTGATTTTTTGCTGATCTGCGTTGCAAGCTCCACATTCTCCAGCGCGGTCAGGTTCTGCACCAGGTTGTAAAACTGGAAGACAAAGCCCACGTCATAGCGCCGGTATTCGATCAGGCGCTTGCGGTCATAATCGTTGATCAATTCGCCCGCCACGCGGATTTTGCCGTCGTCGCAGTCGTCCATTCCGCCGAGAATGTTCAGCAGCGTCGTCTTACCCGCTCCGGACGGGCCTACGACTACGACGAACTCGCCCTGCTCAATGCTGAAGGTAATTCCATCTGCAGCATTGATGGTAACCTCGCCCATCTTGTACCTTTTGTAGACAGAATCGAACTCGATAAAGCTCATGCATTTTACCCCGTTTCTTGATTTGCGCCGTCTCAGGCGGCGCATCCGATGACCCTTCTACCGTTTTAGACAAATTCTTTGCCACGTGAAAATAATTATAAAGGATTGCCCGCCAAGCGTCAATAGAAAATGGATGGAATCCTTATCCAAAACAGAAATCGATCCCCAGAATCAAGGCCATATTTCCTCAAAACAGCGGTTGGGAATAAATAAAGATACAACCTCCCTAACAAAAGCTCCGCCCTTCCCGCACACTTTCAGGAGGCAGACCGGATCGCGGCCAGCACTTGATTGGCAATCGGGATCGCCTGCTGATAGCCTGAGCCGCCGTTTTCCACCACGACGACAAAGGCATACGGCGTTGCCGGATTCTGTGAAAAGCCGGCAAACCAGGCATGCGGCGCTTTATCTCCGCCGACCTCGCCCGTGCCGGTCTTGCCGCAAATCTGCATCCCACTTGGGAAACGGCTGTCACCATAGAAATGGACGGTATTCGACCGCATCAGTTCCACCATCTTCGACGCAGTCGATGCGGAGAGATAGGCCTCCCCCGTATTCGCGCTCCCCTTTTTCAGCGTTAGGCCGCCAGGAGTTGTGATAGATTTGACTACATAGGGGGTAACCGGCGTGCCGCCGTTTGCGATTGCTCCCATGATCGTCAGCATATGATACGGGTTTGCCAGCGTCGTATGCTGTCCGAGGCCTGCCTGCCCAATGCCGCGTTCGTCCGCGCCGGACAGGTCGAATTTGCTGATGGCGATATTGATTCCGTCCATCTGCATTGCCTGATTGAAGCCGAGCTGCTCCGCCGTGGCAGTCAGTTTTTCCGCCCCAAGCTGAAGGGCGATCTGCGCAAAGGCGACATTGCAGGATTGATTCAGCGCCTGTTCAAAGGTGAGTGTCCCATGACCGCTTTTCTCATTGCAATAGATCACGCCGCCGTTGGTCTGCATCTTCCCCTTGCAGGTAAATTTCTGCGTGAAGATATCCGGGATATTGTCAATGGCGCTGATTGCAGTGACTGTTTTAAAGGTAGAACCCGGCGTATAGACGCCGGAAAGAAAGCGGTTGAGATAAATGCCGTCATATTTGCCGGTTTTGTCTGTGTCGATATCGGTGGGCTTGCGCTCGGGATCATAGGTCGGAGAAGAAACCATGCACAAAATTTCACCGGTCTTGTAATTGTAAACGCCGACGGTCCCCTTGCGGTCGCCCAGCGCATCCAGGGCAGTCGCACAGACCTGCGCGTTGAGCGTCAGGGTAATATTGTTCCCTTCGCCATCCTCTTTCAGGCGGTATACGCCGTCGATCAGGTTATAACCGGTCAGCTCCGAACGGAAGATGGAATGGATACCGGTGGAAATATAGCCCGCCGTGTCGCCGACCATATGCAGCGTCGCCTTACGGATGCGGCGGCTGTCGTTATAGACACGCTCACCGTCTTTGGTTTGGGCAAGGACGGTGCCTTTTGTATCATAAATCGTTCCGGCGCTCGTCAGGCTTCCGCCCGTGAAGAGGTGCTGGTTGAACCGCTTGAGCGCCCAGGTTTCCCCGTCGATAACGAAGCTGCCGGTCAAAAATGCGACGCCGATCAAAAATGCGCCGATCAGGGCATAGATTGCCAGCGCGCGTTTGGAGGTAATCCTCATGCAAATCACCCATCCTTTCCTGCAGATTGGTGCAAAGCCCTTATCCTTTTTAAACGACTGCGTCCAGCTCCCGGTCAATCTTGGGGTATGTCCGCACGTCCGCCGCCTTAATGAAGGCAAACAGGCCCCATACGCAGATCATACTTGACCCGCCGCGGCTGATAAAGGGCAGCGTAACGCCGGTAAGAGGGAGAAGATCTGTGATCCCAAACACGTTGAGCGCAATCTGAAACAGCATCATCCCCGCCGCGGCGCAGGCCGCGATCGCATAGAACGAAGAGCGGCAGGCCGGCGCGCACTGCACCGCGTAGGCCGTTACGCCCACGAAGCAGAGCAGCACGACGATGCCCAGCAGCAACCCCCATTCCTCACATAAGACGCCGAAGACCAGATCGGTCGTCGCGGCAAAGACGTTTTTGAGCTTTCCGTCGCCGATCCCCACGCCGAACAGCCCGCCGCTCGCCATATAGACGAGCACGCGCGTCTGCTGGAACCCCTTGCCGTCGCTGTACTCCCACACATGGCGGTAGGCGGCAAAGCGCGCCGCCACATAATCACCCTTGAAGATCACGATGACCGCGGCCCCCGCCAGCGCGACAAGGCATACGGCGATCAGCGTGCGGATATCCCCGGAGCGCATGAACGCCATCATCAGGAACGTCACAAAGAAAATCAACGCCGCGCCGAGGTCATACATTAAAAACAAAAAGCCGACGCACGCGAAGGAAAAGAGGATATATTTGGTCAGGCTCCTGGTGGACTGGAGCTTATCGAGCGTTGCGGCGCCGACAAAGATGAACGCAAGCTTCACGAATTCCGACGGCTGGATGGACACAAAGCCGAGATCCAGCCAGTTGAGCGCGCCGTTGGTCGCTTTGGCCAGCACCAGATTGACCGCCAGCAGCAAAAGCGCCGCGCAGGCCATCGGGACGCGCGATGCATCCACCCGGTTGATATCGCCCATGAACCAGACCATGCTAATGAATACCGCGATTCCCAACAGCACTGAGATAAACTGCTTGAGCACCAAATTCGGATAAACGCTTGCGCAAATCACCAACCCGATCCCGGAGAGAAAAAAAGCGATCAGCTCAAGCTCAAAACTGCGTTTTTTGAAAATGGTACGGAACAGGATGACATACAGCCACTCAATTGCAATATAAATCCCAAAAATGGAGACGATCTCAAGATTCAGGCTCCCATCCTCTTCAAAAACCGTCTGAACGGCAGACCATACCTGAAAAATTGTGATCAGCAGCAGGACGATAAACCAGCTCATCGGCCTTTCCGGGCGCTTCCTGCGGATTTTCGCCTCTTTACGCCGCATCGGCTTCTGCGCTCTCTGCATGTTTTTTTCCTTTGCCAATGGTCTCCCTCCTTTTTCACATGCTTCATGGGGAAAAGTCAGCCGGCGTAATCCTCAAAAAAGCGGAGCGTTACGCCGCCCAGATTGATCCGGTCGCCGTCAAACAGTGTCTGCGGTCCGTCGATCGCCTTGCCGTTGACCACTGTTCCCGCTTTCGAGCCCAGGTCCTCGATGACCCATCCGTCCTCATACTGCGTCAGGCGGGCATGGCGGGCGGATACCGTTGGCACGGGCAGCGTGAGGTCCGCCTCCGGCGAACGGCCGATCAGAATACTCCTTCCGGAAAGGTCATACACCTCTCCGGCCGACTCAGATAGCAATGCCGGCGTCCTTTGGGAGCGGATATCCTCATAGGCCTGCTCAGCCGGCGGCACATAGAACAGCTCCTCCGAAGGCGCTTCGTGCGGCACAGGGATCTCCTCGGGCTGGGGCTCCTGCGGCGCTTTATTCTCCATTGCTTCCCGCCAGCCCTGCGGCGGCGGGCTGTCCGGCGCGCGCAAAAAGAGCACGACATTGCCCATCATAATACTGTCCCCGTCATAAACCGGGGATTTCCGGTCAATCTTTTTTCCATTGACATAGACGCCGGTTTTGGAATAGGTATCGAATACCACCCACCCCTGCCTGCGGCGGGAAAGCACCGCATGGAAACGGGAAATCGTATTGTAAGCCAGAAAGATATCACACGTTTTGTTGCGGCCGATGGACGTTTCCCAGTGGTTCAGCGGGAATTCATCTCCGTTGGCTCCGTTGACGAGAATGCCAAGGGTCACAGGCCGCGGGCGGTTGCGCAGCAGGGAGAGCAGGCAGCGCAGGACGATCAGGAATGCGAGCGCAGGCAGCGCATAGCGCCCGATGCCCACCAGCAGATCCATTCCGGACTGCAGCAATTTTTCCACCATTTCCTCCATCGGAGCCGCTCCTTCTTCAGGCAAAAACGCCGTTAAAATATGGACATACTTATTGTTAGCATAGCGGGATCTGTCCAAAAAGTCAATAAAGCCCTTTTGAATTTACGCTTATTTAACATTTGCCCGTCCCACCTTGGGTGTATTGAACGCTGCATAAAAAAACAGCGGCACAGAAACCCGCGCCGCTGGAAATCGATGATCACAATTAAAAATGAATCAGGCCGCCGATCTGGGCGATCAGGGGAGCGAACACCAAGGAAATGATTGTCATGAGCTTGATGAGGATATTGATTGACGGGCCGGACGTATCCTTGAACGGGTCGCCCACCGTATCGCCAACGACGGCCGCTTTATGCGCCTCGCTGCCCTTGCCGCCGTTTGCGCCCTCCTCAATGTATTTTTTGGCGTTGTCCCACGCGCCGCCCGCGTTGGACATGAAGATCGCCATCATCACGCCGGTAACCAGCGCGCCTGCAAGCAACCCGCCAAGCGCCTGCGGGCCCAGCAGCAGGCCGACCACGAGCGGAGAGAGCACCGCCATCACGCCGGGGATCAGCATCTCCCGCAGCGCCGCCTTGGTGGAAATCTCCACGCAGCGCTTGTAATCCGGCTTGCCCGTGCCCTCCATCAGGCCGGGGATCGATTTGAACTGTCGGCGCACCTCCTCGATCATCTGGTTCGCCGCCTTACCGACGGATTCCATCGTCATGGCGGAGAACAAAAACGGCAGCATGCCACCGATGAACAGGCCGCAGATGACGGCGGGGCTCAGGATGCTGATACCGCTCGTGATCCCCACCGCCTCCGCATAGGAGGCAAAGAGCGCGAGCGCTGTCAGCGCGGCGGAGCCGATGGCAAAGCCCTTGCCGATGGCGGCTGTGGTGTTGCCTACCGCGTCCAGCTTATCTGTGATGCCGCGCACGCTCGCATCGAGCTCCGCCATCTCGGCAATGCCGCCGGCGTTGTCCGCGATGGGGCCGTAGGCGTCCACCGCTACGGTGATGCCGGTCGTCGAGAGCATGCCCACTGCGGCGAGCGCGATGCCGTAAAGGCCGGAGCATTGATAGGCAATCAGAATGCCTACCGCGATAATCAGCACCGGGATTGCTGTTGATTTCATCCCAACGGCAAGGCCGCTGATGATCGTGGTGGCGGAGCCGGTCTGTGACTGCTTGGCGATCTCCTTGACGAAGCGGTAATCGCCGGAGGTAAACACCTCTGTCACCTGGCCGATGATCAGGCCGACCACCAGCCCGGCAAACACGGCCCAGAACGCCTTGAAATCATGGAAGAAATACCGGCTCATTGCCCCCGCACCGATCAGCACCAGAAGGGAGGAGACATAGGTGCTCACCTTGAGGGCCTTGTGCGGGTTGCTGCCGTCCTTGCAGCGCACGCAGAAGGTGGCAAGGATCGAGGCGACGATGCCAATGCCGGAAAGAAAGATCGGGAACAGGGCGCCCTCGGAGAACCCATCCTTCGCCGTAAAGGCGATCACCCCCAGCGTAATGGCGGAGATGATGGAGCCGACATAGGATTCAAACAGGTCCGCCCCCATACCCGCGACGTCACCGACGTTGTCGCCCACATTATCCGCGATGACTGCCGGATTGCGCGGATCATCCTCCGGGATGCCGGCCTCCACCTTGCCGACCAGGTCCGCGCCCACGTCCGCGGCCTTGGTATAAATACCGCCGCCGACACGCGCGAACAGCGCGATGGAGGAGGCGCCGAGGCTGAAACCGGTCAGCACGCTGACGTCCTTTGTAATCAGATAGATCGCGGTGATGCCCAGCAGGCCCAGGCCGACCACGGACATCCCCATCACCGCGCCGCCGGAAAAGGCGATGGAGAGTGCTTTGTTCATGCCGCTTTCCTTCGCCGCATTCGCTGTGCGCACATTGGCCTTCGTCGCCACATTCATGCCGAAATAACCGGCCAGGGTGGAAAACAGCGCGCCGACGATGAAGCACACGGCGGTGACCCAGTTGCCGAGCCCAAAGCCGATGAGCAGGAACAGCACCGCGGCAAAGATCACCAGCACCCTATACTCAGAAAATAAGAAGGCATTCGCGCCCTGATGGATCGAAGCGGCGATCTCTTTCATACGCGCGGTGCCCGCATCGGCTTTGCCGATCTTCAGCGCGAGCAGCAGCGCATAGAGGAGCGCGAGGCCGCTCGCCGCCAGGGCAAGGATGAGAAAAATGTTCATAAAAGACCTCCTGTTTGTCATTTACGGGCTCAATTTGGTTTCCGAACGAATAAAAGCTGCAGAAATCGCAGCTAGATTATAGAAATATTACCATTTCCAAAGCTTTTTTGCAAGTAGTTTGTCCAAAATTTCATTTTTACATATCATCTTTCCCAGTTTGCAAGAAAAGGGCGCTGTTTTGCGAAACAGCGCCCTCTAAGATACTGGCTTATAAAAATTTAGCTCTCCCGCACGGAAAAGCGGAATTCCGTCGTGCTTTTAAAAGCCCCACCCGCCCGAAAGACACAGGAGGGAAAGCCCGGCTGGTTGGGTGTATCGGGATAATACTGCGTCTCCAGGCAAAAGCCCGTGCGGCGCGCCACAGGCTTCCCGCCCTTGCCGGGATGCCCTTTCAGGAAATTACCCGTATAGAGCTGTACGCCGGGCAGGTCGGTTAAAACACGCATCACACGCCCGCTCCGAGGCTCGTATACTTCGCCCGCCTCACGAAGCGTCCCGTCCCAATGATCAATGCAGAAATTATGGTCGTAGCCTTTACAGGAGGCCACCGGCGCATAATCCGAATCGATTCCGTCTCCAATCGCCTTCGGCTCGCGGAAATCGAACGGTGTTGCGTCCACATCGCGCAATTCGCCCGTGGGGATATTGCGCGCGTCCGTGGGCGTAAAATGGCTCGCATTCAGCCGCAGGATATGCCCGCTGATCTCTCCCGCGTCATAGCCGCCGAGATTGAAATATGCATGATTGGTCAGATTGAGAATCGTATCCTGGTTGGATTCGGCGTAATAATCGATGCGCAGCGCATGATCTTCTGTAAGGGTATAGACTACGCGCGCCGCCACCCGCCCGGGAAATCCCTGCGCGCCCTCCGGGCTCTCATAGCTCAGGCGCAGGGCATTCTCTCCAAGCGGCTGAGCATCCCAAACGGCGTGCGAGAATTCGCCGCCGCCGTGCAGGCAGGTCATTTTATTTTCATTTTTCGTCACATGGTATTCTTCGCCGTTGAGCAGAAATGTGCCGTCCGCAATCCGGTTGGCATAGCGCCCGACGAGCATCCCCTGATAATCGGAATACTTCAAATGCCCTTCCAGCGTATCGAAGCCGATCAAAACATCCGCTAAAACACCGTCCCGATCCGGCATATACAGCCTGTTGAGTGTGCCTCCATAGGTCAGTATTTCCGCGCGCGCTCCGTTTTGGTTTTCGATCGTATAGCAGTCTACCGGCCTACCGCCGGGCAGAGTGCCGAAAAGTGTTTTTATAATGCTCATTGCAGACGCTCCCTTGTGAAAAATTGGGTTCCCGGTTGATTATAGAGTACGGCGTTCCCCCTTGTCAACCATGGACGGGTGCGCTCTCTGAAATCCCAGATGGACAAAAACAAACACCGGCGGAGAAACTGCCGGCGTTTAGTCATCAAAGCGCCATCCGGCTTTGCGTTTTCCGCAAAGCCGGACGGCATATGGAAAGGAGCAGCTTGTAAGGAGGCTTTGGGATCGCTTCTCATTCCCGATGAAGAACATGAGCAAAAAATACGCTTCTATAAGATGCCTTTCAGCGCCGGGAGTTCTCCGGCTGATTGGCGTGGCACATCCCGGAAGAAGGGCACTGCGAGCAATTACAGCCGCAGGCGGAACTGCCTTTTTTATGATTCCGCCAAAGCTTGACAAGGATCAGGACCACTAGTGCGGCAACCAGCAGCCCTATCAGGAGCGTTCCCCAGTTCGCAGCAAGAAAATGAAACATATCTGCAATCTCCTTTCTCTTAACGGCGTTGGAAAACTTACGAAGCCTTTCAGACCTTTACCTTTCCCTTCAGGACAGTGCTCTCCTTATACGGGCGAAGCAGCAAGTACAGGAAGAGCGCTACAAGCGCCAAGGCCGCAATCGCGCCGATCACATTGCCGCTGCCGGTGAAGAGCATGCCGAGCTGATAAACGATCAGGGCGAACGCATAAGCGAACCCGCACTGATAACCGATGGCAAACCAGGTCCACTTCGCGCTGTTCATCTCTCGCCTGATCGCGCCGATTGCGGCGAAGCAGGGTGCGCACAGCAGGTTAAAGATCAAGAAGGAATAGGCTGAGAGGGGTGTAAACGCAGCGCGTACATTTGACCAGACCTGCCAGCCGTTTTCCGCGACCTCTTCAAACCCACCGAAGAGCACGCCGAAGGTGCCGACCACATTTTCCTTGGCGATCAAGCCCGTGATCGAAGCAACCGCAGCCTGCCAGCTGCCCCAGCCAAGCGGGACGAAAATCCAGGAGATTGCGTTACCGATCGCGGCCAGGATGCTGCTCTCCATCTCCACCATACCGAAGGAGCCGTTTGCCCAGCCGAAGGAAGAGGTGAACCATACGAAGATCGTGGCGAGCAGGATCACGGTACCGGCCTTCTTGATGAAAGACCAGCCGCGCTCCCACATGGAGCGGAGCACGTTGCCCACCGTGGGCCAGTGGTATGCAGGCAGCTCCATGACGAACGGGGCGGGGTCGCCCGAGAACATCTTGGTCTTTTTCAGCATAATGCCGGATACAATGATGGCGAAAACGCCGATGAAATAGGCGCTCGGCGCAACCCACCATGCGCCGCCGAAGAGCGCACCCGCAATCAGCGCGATAATCGGGAGCTTCGCGCTGCAGGGGATGAACGTCGTCGTCATAATCGTCATTTTGCGGTCGCGGTCGTTTTCAATGGTACGCGAAGCCATAATGCCGGGCACGCCGCAGCCGGTGCCGATCAGCATCGGAATGAAGGATTTGCCGGAAAGGCCGAATTTGCGGAAAATCCGATCCATTACGAAAGCGATACGAGCCATATATCCGCAGGATTCCAGGAAGGCGAGGAACAGGAACAGCACCAGCATCTGCGGCACAAAGCCAAGCACCGCGCCCACACCGGCAATGATACCGTCGAGGATCAGGCCCTGCAGCCACTCAGCGCAGTTGATCGCCTTCAGGCCCTTTTCCACAAGGCCCGGAATGCCGGGCACCCATACGCCATATTCAGCGGGATCAGGCTCTTCTATTTTTGAGGCTTCCAGATAGCCATTGTAATCAACGGGAATTTCTTCTTCCACATTGCCGTTATCGTCATACAGCTTAGCGATCGCCGTCAGGTTCTCCGCCTTCTCCGGATCGAGCCCTGCGTCTTCCGCCGCCGCCTCGAAGGCCTCCACCTTTGCGCCGGGGACGGTATAGGCTTCGGACGCCTCCTCATAGGCAGAGGAGCCGATGCCGAACAGATGCCAACCGTCGCCGAAAACGCCGTCGTTTGCCCAATCCGTCGCCCAGCCACCGACTGTGCTGACAGAAACGAAATACACAACGAACATGACAGCCGCGAAAATCGGGAGCGCCAGCCAGCGGTTTGTGACGACCTTATCGATCTTATCGGAGGTGGAAAGCCTGCCCGCGCTCTTCTTCTTGCAGCAGCCCTTGATGATGGAGGCTATGTAGAGATAGCGCTCATTGGTGATGATGCTCTCCGCATCGTCGTCCAGCTCCTTCTCCGCGGCCCTGATATCCCCCTCAATATGGTCGAGCACCGCTTGATCGAGCGTGAGCTGCTCAAGCACCTTTTCATCGCGCTCAAAAATCTTGATCGCATACCAGCGCTGCTGCTCGGCGGGCATGCTGTGCACGGCCGCCTCTTCAATATGAGCGATTGCATGCTCCACAGCGCCGCTGAAGCTGTGCTGCGGGATCGTCTTCGTCCCCTGCGTGGCACGGATCGCCTCTTCGGCCGCTTCCATAATGCCGGTACCCTTCAGCGCGGAAATCTCCACCACCTTGCAGCCAAGCTGGCGGGACAGTTCGTCAATATAGATTTTATCGCCGCTCTTTTTCACCACGTCCATCATATTGACGGCCACGACCACCGGGATGCCAAGCTCAGTCAGCTGCGTGGTCAGATACAGGTTCCGCTCCAGGTTGGTGCCGTCGATAATATTCAGGATCGCATCGGGGCGGTCGTTGATCAGATAATTGCGCGCCACGACCTCCTCCAGCGTATATGGCGACAGGGAGTAGATGCCCGGAAGGTCCATAATAACAACATTTTCATGCTTTTTGAGCTTGCCTTCCTTTTTTTCCACCGTTACGCCAGGCCAGTTTCCCACAAACTGATTGGACCCCGTCAATGCGTTAAACAGGGTTGTTTTGCCGCTGTTCGGGTTGCCTGCCAGGGCAATTCTGATATCCATTGCAATTCTCCTTTTCCAGATTTAATTAGCAAAAGCTAACTCGCACGCCGAAAACAGGGGCAAATGCCCCGGCGGATCATTCTACTTCGATCATCTCCGCATCCGCTTTCCGGATCGACAATTCATAGCCCCGCACGGTTACCTCTACCGGGTCGCCAAGCGGTGCTACCTTGCGCACATGGACCTGCGTGCCCTTGGTCAGCCCCATATCCATGATCCTGCGCTTGACAGCGCCTTCTCCATGAAGCTTCACCACCGTCACCGTATCGCCGATTTTTGCCTGCCTGAGCGTTTTCATGCTGCTTCCTCCTTACCATTTATTGCCTTCACACCATAATCTTACTCGCCATTTCACGGCTGATCGCCACACGGGAATCCTTGACATTGACAATCAGATTCCCTCCGATGGTGGATACGACCGTCACATTCCCGCCGGTAACAAAGCCCAGATTCTCAAGGTGCGCCCTGACCTCCGGATTGCCTCCGACCTTTCGGATCATGTTTTCTTCCCCGACATTTGCAAACGTCAGCGGCATCATGGATCCCTCCCCGCCTTTCAGTAAGCTAAAACGAACCAAATATAAAAAACATTTAGTTAGCACATCCTAACCAGATATATGTTAGCACCGCCTAACCAGTTTGTCAATCTTTTTTCCATGAAATCTTCTGAAAAATGCGTGCGGTACCTTGGAGCGATGCGGTATCATTGCGCGGTTAGGCATAATAACCTCACAAAACACACACGAAATCAAAAATTTCAGGTGTTTCAGAGAACATGGAAGCACTGGTTCAGGCTATCGCCCTGCGGCGTTGCCACTTATCGCGCAATGGAATCATATATCATATGGATGGAAAAAGGGCCGCTGCAAAATAGCCCATTCAAAAATATTGCACAAAAAGTGGCGCTTTCCGATGGCCGAAAAGCCTCGAAAAGCGCCGTTTTTGTGGTTTTATATGGTTCCCTTGGTGCGCGTTGCTATCGCAAAGGCATTTTGCAACCGCCCCAATCTCTTTATTTTACTTCTACCGTCCAGCCGTACGGATCCGGCAGCTTGCCCCATTGGATACCCGTGAGCGTATCATAGAGATGCTGCGAAATCGCGCCGATTTCGCCGTTGTTGATCGTCATCACCTTATCGTCCCACTTCAGCTCGCCAATGGGGGAGATGACCGCCGCCGTACCGCTGCCGAAGGCCTCCCTGAGCCGGCCTTCATCCGCAGCTCTGGCGACCTCGTCGATGGAGAGCTTGCGCTCGCTGACTTTGTAGCCCTGCTTTTTGAGCAGCTCGATACAGGACATCCGCGTCACGCCCGGCAGGATGCTGCCCTGCAGCTCGGGGGTGATGATCTCATCATCGATGACGAAAAATACGTTCATCGTGCCGACTTCCTCGATGTATTTGCGCTCCACGCCGTCAAGCCACAGCACCTGCGTATAGCCGACCTTCTCCGCCTCATCCTGCGCCTTGAGGGAGGCCGCGTAGTTGCCGCCCGTCTTCGTGTAGCCCATGCCGCCGCGCACCGCGCGGACGTAGTTATCCTCCACATAGATCTTCACCGGATTGAGACCCTCCGGATAATAAGCGCCAACCGGCGAGAGGATGATGGCAAAGAGCAATTCCTGCGCCGGATGCACACCGACCTGCGGCTCCGTGGCGAAGATAAACGGGCGGATATAAAGAGAGGTTCCTTCCGCCGTGGGGATCCAATCCTGATCGACGCTTACAAGCTTTTTGACTGCTTCCACTGCAAAAGCCTCGTCGATGGCAGGAATGCACAGGCGTTCGTTGGAGCTGTTCAAGCGCGCCATGTTGCGGTCCGGACGGAACAGAAGGATGCGTCCGTCTTCCGTACGGTAAGCCTTCAGTCCCTCAAAAACCTCCTGGCCGTAATGCAGGCACATTGCGGCGGGATCAAGCTCGATCGGCCCATAGGGAACAATGCGCGGATCATGCCAGCCCTCGCCCTCATCATAATTCATCAGGAACATATGATCGGTATAGTAATTTCCGAAGCCGAGCTTGGTCTGATCCGTCGGCTTCTGCTTCGGATGCTGTGTGCGATCAATGGTGATTTCCTGCATATCGAACAACTCCTTTTTGTTCTTTTCTTTTTATTATAATCACCCGCCCGCGTATTTGCAATATCTTCTATCCCGTTCATGCGGCAAATTTTTTTACACCTCTATTACTTCTTTATCACACATCAGCAAACACTCACTTATTAAAATAAACTGCCATTCAATCTTTTGCATAGCGGTCTAACGCTACACAAAACAGCCCATTGTGCTTACCCTCTCACTCCATGCGTTTTACGAAGGATATCCAATGTATGGTCGGAAAGGCCGGTTACATCCGGCCGCTCGCAAATGCTGAAATGATACTGCAGATAGAGGTCGAACGTTTCTTGATCCATTGCGTCAATCTGCTTCAGAAAATAGTTCGCCATTAGATCTGTTGCAAGGAAGTGCAAGCGCTCTACTGGCAGATCAGCAATCAATTCGTCAATTTCCTCTTTTCGATACAGTTCAAAGATGAGGGATGGATTCGATAGGCAATGGAACGTTTGCGCATCGACGATCCCATCTTCCAGGCCTATTTGAATGTTTTTCTTCAGAAAGCCCCACTTGAAAATAGTCGCCTCATTCATACAATAGGCAAAAAATACAACACCGCCTGCTTTCGTCACCCGCAACGCCTCGGAAACCGCTCTGCGCTTATCCTTCTTGTCAAATAGGTGGTAAAGCGGCCCGAGTATCAGCGTCACATCAAACGTTTCATCCGCATAGAACGAGAGATCTATGGCATTCCCCTGCCGTAGGTTGATAGATAAATCCCGTGGAATCCGGCTTCTAAACACCTCGATATTATGTTCCACAAGCTCTACCGCATCAACTGCAAACCCTTTCTTTGCCAAAGCGATCGAGTAGAGCCCCGTTCCCGCGCCCACCTCCAGCACACGCATTCCTGCCTTCAAATAGCGCTCAATATAGCGCATCGTTGTCAGGAATTCTACCTGCCCATGCGGTGTGGAGAAGCGGGCCTGCTCATCGTGTTGTTCGTAGTGCGCCTGGATATAGTCTGATAGCGTTTGCGGTTCTGCCATCCTTTTGGTAAAGCGTTGAAAAAGCCTTTTCTTCATGCGTCTGCCTCCTTGATTGTTGCAAAGCGCGTCCCATGGAAATGAACTATGAAAAAGGCGTGGTTTCGGCGAATTTACGCAGGCTCAGATGCGGCCTGTAGTATCTTTCTGCGCATCTGAGCCTAAAAATTACCTTTGAGAGGCAAAAACAAATTTTTCGAATTTAATTCCCGCACTCCACGCTGATCTCATTGAACACCTTGAGCAGCGCGTCAATTTCAAGCTTCTGCTTCTCTTCCCCGCGCACGTCGAGCACACAACGCCCCTCATGCATCATCACAAGGCGGGTGCCGTATTCCAGCGCAAAGCGCAGGTTGTGCGTGACCATGAGGGAGGTCACCTGCTTCTCTTTTACAAGCTTATCCGTGATCTGCATGACGGTTTCAGAGGATTTCGGGTCGAGCGCCGCCGTGTGCTCATCGAGGATTAATAGCTCAATATCCGTCATATTGGCAAGGATGAGCGCGAGCGCCTGCCGCTGCCCACCCGAGAGTGTGCCCGCCTTGACGTTCAGACGATCCTCCAGCCCCATGCCGCAGGTTTCGAGCAGCGTACGGTAGTAGTCCATCCGGCGCTTATTCACGCCGCGGGAAAGGCCGTAGGATTGGTGCTTATTGTCCGCGAGCGCCATATTCTCTAAAATCGTCAGCTCGTCGCAGGTGCCCTTTTTCGGATCCTGAAAGACACGGCCAATCTTGTCCGCGCGCTTGAATTCCGTCATGCGGGTGATGTCCTGATCCTTAAAAAAGACCTTGCCGCCTTCGACAGACAGGGAGCCGCAAATGATATTCAACAGCGTCGTCTTTCCGGAGCCGTTGGAGCCGACGATGGAGACGAACTCCCCGTCCTTCACCTCAAAGCTGAACCGATCGAAAAGCGTCGTCTCATCCGGCGTGCCAATATGGAATTTCTTTGTAATTCTATCAAGCCTGAGCATCGCGCGCGCCCCCCTTTCTGCCGAACATCGTGGTGGAAAGCAATGCAAGTGTGAAGATCACTGCCATGAGAAGCTTCAAATACTGTGTGGGAAGGCCCAGCGCAAGCGCGATCGCGAGGCACGCCTTATAAAGGATCGCACCGATCAGCACCTTGCTCGTCGCGCGCAGGAACCGCACGCGGCGGAACAGGCTCAGGCCGATGATCACGGATGCAAGGCCGATAACCACCATGCCGACGCCCATCTGCAGATCGGCGGAACCTTTCTGCTGCGCGATGATCGAGCCCGCCATGGCGGCGAAGCCGTTGCCGATGGCGAGGCCCAGAATTTTGGAGGAGCCGGGGCTGCGCGCGAGCATCGTAACATACTGCTCGTTGTTGCCCGCAGCCCGCAGCAATAGGCCGGATTTGGTGGAGAGGTACCAATCCAGCACGTATTTGCAGACAATTGCAATCACCAGCGCCACGATAATGGGCCGCAGCGTATAGCCGCCTACTGATTCCGGCAAGAGGGATGCGGGTGCGCTCGAAAAGATCGTGGGGGAGGTAAAGAACGATACGAGCGACAGGCCTCCCGTCCCCTTCATCACCAGCACCAGATTGATGGAGAGCAGGGCGGTCATCACGAGGATGCCGCACAGCAGCGGCCGGATCCGCAGCTTTACATTCAGAAGCCCCGTCACACAGCCTGCCAGCGCGCCCGCCGCAAAGGAGAGCAGCACGCACAGCCATGGGTTGAAGCCCTGCAGGATCAGCACGCCCGTGAGTACCGCGCCCAGCGGCACCGTGCCGTCGACGGACAGGTCTGGGAAATCCAGGATACTGTAGGTGATATACACGCCGTAGGCCAGGATCGCATAGACGAAGCCCTCCTCCAGCGTGGCCTTTAAGATGCCGAACAGTTCACTCATGATCATCCAACTTTCTGTTTGGAAAGGTATGCGGGGAAGTGCCGCCCGAAAAGCAGCCGACAGGCTGGCGCGAGACCCCGCGCCAGCCCGTAGCAAAATACAGCTTGTTTATACCGCCGGTTAGGAAGCGGTCGTCACCTTCTGCGCATCCTTGTAGGCCTCCGGCAGGCTCAGCTTAAATTTTGCAAGCACTTCGCTGTTGTATACCGGCGCGCTGTCCTTCACGCGGGAAACCGGGATGCTGCCCGCATCCGCGCCGCCGAGCACCTGGCCTGCGAGCTTGCCGGTCTCCTTGCCGAGGGCGACATAGTCGAGGCTCTCGGAAGCAAGGCATCCCCTTTCGACCTGCTCGATCTCGGAGCCGTAAACCGGGATACCGGCTTCGTTCGCCTTGGCGAGCACTACGCCGAGATTGTTGACGACGTTGTTATCCGTGAAATTGTTGATGCAATCGACCTTGGCGGCAAGCGTGGCAGCGGCCTGCGGGATATCGGCCGCGCTCTGCACGCCCATGTCTACGATCTCAAAATTGTACTTCGGCGCAAGCTCCTTAAACTGCTTCAGGTGAGAAACGGAATTTGCCTCACTCGTCGTATAGAGAATGCCGATTTTTTTCGCATCCGGCTGCAGGGCGCGGATCATTTTCATCTGCGCTTCCAGATTCAGCAGGTCAGACGTACCTGTCGTGTTGTTGCCGGGCTGATCAAGGGATTCGACGAGCTTTGCGGCGATCGGATCGGATACCGCGCAGAACACGGTGGGGATATTCGCACTGCGCGCCGCGCTGTAAGCGGCGGTGGCGGCAGGCGTTGCAATGCCGATGATCAGGTCATATTTCTGAGCCGCCATATTGTTGGCGATCTGCGTTGCCATCTGGTCCTCGCCGTTGGCGTTCTGGAAGTCGATCTTGATTTTCTCGCCATCCTGATAGCCCGCTTCCTCCAGGCCCTGGATCAGGCCCTTGTAGCAGTTGTCGAGGGATGCATGCGGTGCATACTGGATGATGCCGACCTTCTTGACCTCTCCGGATGCGGCCGCGCCGCTTGCCTTACTCTCCCCATCCGTGCCGTTGCCGGTGCAGGCGGCGAACGAGCAGGCGATCATAATTACGCTCATTACAAGGGCGAATATTTTCGTAAACTTTTTCATGGTGATCTTTCCTTTCTTACTCTGATCAATTATCAAAACGGATTTGACCGGCGTGAGGTTGTTTCCGCCTGCGCCATCGTTTGCCCGGAACGCTCATGCCGCTCCCTCCCAACATTTCATAGAAATCAAAAAAGCCCTTGTCTCAACATTTCTGTTGGGACAAGAGCCTTATTTACTCCTGCGGTACCACCCGACTTGGCTTGCATCCTATGCAAACCCACTCTCTTTCACGCACCGTCATGCGCGCTTCGCTGGTAACGGGTGAAGCCCCCGTCGCACCTAACCTCTCATTGCCAGAGGCTCGGATTGCCCTCGTAAGTCCATTCGCCGTGGTCTCCTTTGCCGCAATCGCACCGCCTGCGGCTCTCTTGGAAAGGCTTTGCCATGGGTACTACTCTTACTCACCGGTTTGCCGATTTGGATTTGTAGTTATTATATGCCGGGATGCTTCGTCTGTCAATAGCTTTTTGCAAAAAATGCTCTCTGCGGGCTGCGATCCCCGCAGCGCCTTGCTTTTTGGGGCCTTCCATGCTATGATAGGGAACTGTTTACAATCGCTATTACCAAAAAAGGAGCTCTTTTCATGATCAGTACCTCCAATGTCAGCCTGCAATATGGCGGGCGCGTGCTCTTTGAGCGGGCGAACGTCACCTTTTCCGCCGGCAACTGCTACGGCATCATCGGCGCGAACGGGGCGGGCAAATCCACCTTTTTGAAAATCCTTTCGGGCGAGCTGGAGCCGAACAAGGGCGAGGTCGTCATCACCCCCGGCGAGCGGCTCTCCGTTCTCAAACAGGACCACTATGCATTTGACGAATACGACGTGATCCGCACCGTGCTCATGGGCAACCCGAAGCTCGTGGACATTATGGACCAGAAGGAAGCCCTCTACGCCAAAGAGGATTTCACAGAGGAGGACGGACTGCTCGTCAGCGAGCTGGAGGCCGAATTTGCGGAGATGGACGGCTGGTCGGCGGAGAGCGACGCGGAAATCCTCTTAAACGCCCTCGGCATCGAAAACGAAAAGCACTATGCCAAAATGCAGGAGCTCGACGGTGACGACAAGGTCAAGGTGCTCCTTGCGCAGGCGCTCTTCGGCAACCCGGATATCCTGCTGCTGGACGAGCCGACCAACCATCTCGACCTCGCCGCCATCCAGTGGCTGGAGGACTTTCTGCTCGACTTTGAAAACACGGTGATCGTCGTCTCCCACGACCGGCACTTTCTCAACAAGGTCTGCACCCACATCGTCGATATCGATTATGGCAAGCTGACGATGTATGTCGGCAACTACGACTTCTGGTATGAATACACACAACTGGCCCAGCGCCAGCTGCGCGAGCAGAACAAGAAGGCGGAGGCGAGGAAGAAGGAGTTGCAGGAATTCATCGCCCGCTTCAGCGCGAACGCCTCCAAATCGAAGCAGGCCACCAGCCGCAAAAAGCTACTGGAAAGCCTCGATATCGAATCCATGCCCGTCTCCTCGCGCCGCTATCCATTTGTGGCCTTCAAGCCCGACCGCGAGGTGGGCAACGATCTGCTTACCGTTACGGACCTGACGAAAACGATCGGTGACCGCAAGGTGTTCGACCATGTGAGCTTCACGATCCGCCCGAATGAGAAAGTGGCCTTCGTCGGCTCGGACGCAGTGGCAAAGACGACGCTCTTCAAAATCCTAACCGGTGAGCTCGAGCCGGACGAGGGAAGCTTCAAATGGGGCGTGACGACGTCGCTCTCCTATTTCCCGAGCGACAATTCCGCATTCTTCGACGGCTGCGAGCTCTCCCTCATTGACTGGCTGCGGCAATTCTCCCGCGAGCAGCTCGAGACGGATATCCGCGGCTGGCTGGGAAGGATGCTCTTCTCCGGCGAGGAGGCGACGAAAAAGGCGAAGGTGCTCTCCGGCGGCGAGCGCGTGCGCTGCATGCTGTGCAAGATGATGGTTTCCGGCGCGAATGTGTTGATCCTCGACGAGCCGACGAACCACCTGGACCTCGAAAGCATCACGGCGCTGAATAACGGCCTGATCAGCTTCCCCGGCACGCTGCTCTTCACTTCCCATGATCACCAGTTCGTGCAGACGATTGCGGACCGAATCATCGAAATCCTGCCCGACCGTGTGATCGACCGCAGGGAGACGTACGATGAATATCTCGCGTCGCTGGCGGAGGAGGATTTGAAGAAGCTGCGGTGAAAAGGCTGGCTTCTGAGCAGTTGGAAAATGCATAGGTGATCAAACACTCCTGCACATCTCCTTGGTCGGAGATGTGCAGGAGTGTTGTTTCTTATTTGTCTGTTTTCTCTTTTTTAATTGCTCCTATGACCGAAAGCAACCATCCATCCGAACGCCATAACAGCAAAGCCAGCAGGTACTAAACCGCCCTACCAAGCCGCTATCATGCCGACGCTACCCCGAACGATGATTCCAGATAAGTTGGGAAATTGCATTTATCTCCACGTTCTGATAACTTTTATCTCCTTTACCGTTGGCTTGGTTCCTCCTTCTTAACTGTCCCAACAATCGCTAACAGCAAACCCACAAATAAACAAGCAAGGCCAATCACATAAAGCGCACCAAAAGGTTCCGGAAAGGACATGCATCCCACACCGGCCAATACAAATGCAATCCCTAATAAAAGTATTTTCATGTTTTCATCTCCTGAATAAATTATTTCGATATTGCCCAAAAGTTATCTGCCGCATCAGGAGCTGGGTCGTATGCATAACTCCAACTAATTGAGATAGATGCGCCTCCTCCTCCGGGTGAGAAGCTAAGAGAGCCGCTCGGAGATACTGTAATGCATTTATGGTAATACCTTCCCACAACCGATTCGCGTGAATTGTTGGTCGTACTTTTCGTCAATGCTACTACCAATAGTCCAACATGCCTGCTAATCATCATCAAGTTATACCAACTCTTGATATCAATATCTGTTCCGATACCGACATTTGGTTCATAAGCAGTATAGCTCCCGGAAGATTCAAAAACGAATAAATTAGGATCCGTATCAGCATACCCTTGATATAAATATCCAAATGTATCCGCCTCCGCTGAAAATCCTCCACTCCACGCCATGGCAACTTTATCTGTAAGCGTATGTGCCGGGCAGAATCTCCATTCCCAAGTATACATTAGCAATTTTTTACTGACAGGATTTGAATATGATATATGAATACAAACAATTCCACTTTCCCAATTTTGTAAAGATCTCAACACCGCCTTTACTGGTAGCCCCTTTAAGCATTGGATTTCGTCACAGTTTGCCCTTAGATATGTACCAACTTCCGCCTTGCGCGCAGCCATCGCGGCCTGTTCTGTCCTAACATTTGCCGCAAGCCTGATGGGCTGACCGGGCTCCGCCTGCTCGTTGGAGAGCAGCACATTCGCCACTTCCTCTTCATCGTTGAGGAGCTTGTGAAGCTCCGCCCGGCTCTGCTGATCCATGACAACCGGCCAGCTTTTTTCCATCTATGCGATAGCTAAATTTCGAAATACCGCACCGCATTATTGTAAGAAATATCCCGTACGATCTGAACCAATGCATCCATATCCGCCGGATACCAGCCCGCCTCCACCATATCCCCCAGCATGCCGCAGAGGATGCGGCGGAAATACTCGTGCCGCGGGTAGGATAAAAACGAGCGTGAATCCGTCACCATGCCGACAAACCGGCCCAGCACGCCCGTATTCGCAAGCGTGCGCAGTTGCTCGCGCATGCCATCGATGTGGTCGTTGAACCACCAGGCGGAGCCGAACTGGATTTTTCCCGGCGCGTCGCTGTTCTGAAAGTTGCCGAGCATGGTGCTCAGCACGTAATTATCCTTCGGATTCAGTGCAAAAAGAATCGTTTTCGGGAGGTTTCCCTCCACCTCGAGGCTGTCGAGCAGGCGGGAGAGGTGATAAGCCGCCGCGTCGTCCGCGCAGGAGTCGTAGCCCGTGTCCGGGCCGAGGGCTTTGAACATGCGGGTGTTGTTGTTGCGCATCGCGCCGATATGGAGCTCCATCCCCCAGCCGAGGCGGGCATACTCGCGCGCCAGCACCTGCAAAAGCGCCGTGCGGTAAGCATCCATCTCCCACTGGGAGAGCGGCTCGCCTGCCGCGCCCTTTTCAAAAATCTCCTCGAGCTGGGGCTCCGACGCTTCCGCATAGGGGACGCGGGTGAAGGCGTGGTCGCTCGCGCGGCAGCCGAGGGAATCAAAGAAAGCGATCCGCTTTTTGAGCACATCGCACAGGGCCGCAAAGGAAGTGATCCTCCCGCCCGCCGTCTGCTCCATCGCAGAGAGCCAGGCAGGGAAGCCGGGCAGCTCAATCCCCAGCGCCTTATCGGGCCGGAAGGCGGGCAGGATGCGGCAGTCGAAGCCCTTCTCCTCTTTCAGAAGCTGATGATATTCCAGCGAATCAGCCGGATCGTCCGTGGTGCAAAGTGCCGTCACCTTCGACTTTTTAATGAGATTGCGCGGCGTGAAGCCGCCCGCACGGATTCTCTCATTCGCACGGTTCCAGATGCTGCCCGCCGTTTTTTCGCTTAGCGTCTCCGCAATGCCGAAATACCGCCGCAGCTCCAGATGCGACCAGTGGTAGAGCGGGTTGCCGATGCAGGCGGGCATCATGGAGGCATAAGCCTTAAATTTTTCATACCCGCTCGTATCGCCGGTGATATATTGCTCCGCAATGCCAAAGGAGCGCATGGCGCGCCATTTGTAATGGTCGCCCCCAAGCCACAGGGCCGCGAGATCCTCCGGCTCTTTATCTTCATAAATCTCCTTTGGAGACAGATGGCAGTGCCAGTCGAAGATCGGCGTGTCCTGTGCGCCCTCCCGAAAGAGCGTGCGCGCGGTCTCTGTATCCAGTAAAAAATCAGCGTCCATAAATGCCTTCATATTGACAGCTTCCTTTCTTCACAAATATTGATCCTGTTATGCCACCCGGGAGACGGCAAGTTCCCGTCAAGCTTGAAATACGCTGGAAAAATCGTAGCCGCATAGAAATCGAGCAGCAAAAAGCCGGCCGACGCAGATTCGCCCGACACGTCCGGCGCGGTGTAACCAGGCATTTGCAGCATGGTTTCCCGCCTCTCTTCCTTCAGATTATAAAAAGACTTTTTTAAAAGGCTTTTTTGCAACCGATATCACGATGTTTATTATAGCATATATGCTCGGTTGGTGTATTTTCTTTTTGATATTTTAAATGCGATGCAGAAAACGGCCCGCCGGAAAGGCAGGCCACAAAAAGTCTGAATGAAACATTCCTTGAGCGTGTCGATGATACCCTTTCCATGCCTTTTGGCTCCAGTATACGACTGCCGGGTGAATATCCGGTGACCGGCCGATGACAATTTCGTCACTCAAATAAAAAGAGCCTCCGGCCGGAGGCTCTTACAAGCATTTTCTTCAAATCAGCGCGGAAAGCCGGGATGCAAGCCGATAAGCGTTTTCAGCGCCCGCCAGCACGGCGATCCCTTTCTCCTGCGCGCGCGTACGCGCGTCCTCATCGAGCGGCGCGTCCTCGCAGAGCACGATGCAGGCCACGTCCGCAAGCATCGCCACCGCAATGGAATTGACGTTCCCCATCACCGTAACCCAGGCGTCCCCGCTCTGCGCGCGGGACATCACCCAACTGAGCAGGTCGCCGCAATAGCCACCCGTCACCTCGCGGGAAAGCGCTTCCCCGCCTACCAGGATACGCAGGTCAAGGCGCTGCGCAAGCTCTTCTACTGTCATCCTCAGCACATCCTTTCCTCGGATTGATTACTCCTTCGCACCGGTATCCCGATCCGCTCCGCCTGCTTCCTTTTTCCGGAACGGGGCTGGTATGTAATTCTCAAATTCCGTGGATTTCGCCCGCTTGCTCATGAAGAAAACGCAGTCCTGCTCGCTGGCCATTCCCCGCACGATATCCTCCGCCAGTGCGCGGCAGGAGGGAGCGCCGCAGGTGCCACAGTCCAGCCCCGGCAGCCGCTCGTGCAGCTCGTTTAGTTCGTTCATACGCTTCATCGCGTCGATGACGTTATCCGCCAGCTTCAAAACGGAGCTTGCCTCCAGCGGGTGCTGCCAATGCATCTCCTGCGGGATTTCGTCGTTTTCCAAGTGATTACAGGAAACGGGCAGGTAGCGCCTGAGCCGCTGCAGCCGCGCGCGGGCGACAAAGGGGTTCTCCACCGTCAGCACGCCGCCGACGCAGCCGCCTGTGCAGGCGTTGAGCTCGATGAAATCGATATCGTTTAATTTTTCGTCCTCCAGCTCCTCGAGCACTTTGATGACGTTCTCCGTGCCGTCCGCCGCCAGATAGCGGTCGCGCAGCAGCGCCGCGGACTCTCCCCCGCTGCCGGCCCAGCTCACGCCGATAAGCCCGGACTGACGCAGATTCTCCGGCGATTTTACCTTATCCATCTGCTGGAACAGGACGGGATAGACGTTTTTGATCGCCACCACGCCGTCCACATTCGATTTTTCCAGCCCCAGCGGCTGCTTGACCGCCGTATTCTTTGCCGGGCAGGGCGTCAGGAAAAAGATACCGATCTCAGAAGGGTCGAGCCCCGTCTTCTCCACCGCCTCGATACGGGCAAGCCGGGCAGCCTCCTCCATGGGGGAATTCAGGTCGAGCAGATGGTCGATCAGCTTCGGAAAGCGCACACGGATCAGCCTGCAAACCGCCGGGCATGCGGAGGAAATCACAGGCTTTTTGAGCTTCCCGCTCTCCATCAGCAATCGCGTGGCGTCACTGACGAGCTCTGCGCCTCGCGAAACCTCAAACGCGTCGTCAAAGCCCATGGATTTTAAAGCGGTCAGGACATAGTCGACATCGTCGAGGTTGTTGAACTGGCCGTAAAGCGTCGGCGCCGGCAGAGAGACGCGGTACTTGTAATCCAGAATTTTATTGAAGGAATCGCACTCCGCATATTTCGCATGGTGCGGGCAAATCCGGATGCATTCGCCGCAGTCGATGCAGCGCTCGGAAATGATGTGCGCCTTCCCGTTGCGCACGCGAATCGCCTCGGTGGGGCATCGCTTGATACAGTTGGTGCACCCCTCGCACTTCTCCTCATCCAGACGCACCGAATGGAAAAAAGCCTCCATTGTCGTCACCTCTTCCCCGCGGGGATTCGCCCGGCGGGCCCTTTCTCACTGCCTGAAAGCGCCGTTCAGGCCGACGGCTTATTTTTGGCATACACCTCAAGGCGCATGGTAGTGCCGACGTCGATTTCCGTCTCGATCACCATTTCGTCCGTATATTTTTTGATATTGGGAAGCCCCATGCCCGCGCCGAATCCCAGGGAACGGACTTTGTCCGGCGCGGTGGAATAGCCCGCCTTCATGGCAAGCTCCACATCCTTGATGCCCGGCCCGTGGTCCGCGAGCACCATACTGATGCAGTCGGGAGAAATTTCCACGTTGATCTCCCCGCCGCCGGCGTGGATGACCATATTGATCTCCCCCTCGTACATGGCGATGGAGACATTGCGCACCACGTCCGGATCGAAGCCGAGCTCCTTGAGTACGTGCTTGACATTGCCGGAAGCCTCCCCTGCACGGGTAAAGTCGTCTCCCGACACCTCATAATGCAGTTTTACGCTGTCCATCCTCTATGACCATCCTTTTCGCAGTAATCACATACCCCGGGGCGATTCCGCCCATCAGGCACCGCTGCGCCCGCGCAGGCCGTTTGCATAGAGCATTCCGCAGGAGGTAAACATCTCATATTCCGTGGAGAGCAGCACCATGCCGCGCTCCGCTGCCAGGGCCTTCATATCCTCATCTGGCTGCTTGCCGCGTACGAAAACGATGCACTGCATATCCATCATCTCCGCCGTTCGGATCACCTGCGGATTGACAAGGCCCGTGAGCAGGACTGCCTGCTCCTTGACAAAGGCGAGCACATCGCTCATCATGTCGCTCCCACAGGCGGTGTGCACCTCCCGCTCCAATAAGCTTTCACCGCATAGGACCTGTGCGTCCAAAAGTTCCTTGATTTTTTGCACTGTCATGGAAAGCCCTCCCGATCAATCGTTTCGTTCTGATTTTAGTATACAGGATTCCGCCTGCTTTTTCAACCGCTTGCGGACGGTAATAAAACAGCTCATGTCTCGCAGGAACCCTGTGAGAGGTTATGCTGGTACGACTGCATTTTTATCGGTTGTTTTGAATCGCGGATCGGGAAATAGGAATGCGCGCAGGCCGCGCGGGCCCTTCCTTTTCCGTTCGGCCGGAAAGGGAAGTAAAAGGGGCCGTGCAATAACTGTTCTTTTGCACCCTTTTCTAACGAGAGAAAAGGCGTGGCCCCGCGCGGCCTGCGCGCAAGCAATCTGTATGCAGATGGAAACAAAAACAATCAAAGCTGCCGGAGCGCAGAAATAGCGCTCCGGCAGCTTTCATCTAAACAATCACATTTGTTATATTTGCTCCGTCCAGCCGCCCAACCCCAGCACCGCACAGCTCATCGGCGGCAGCGTCAGGCAGCCGTCCCACGGCATCACGCCCAGCAATCCCTTCGCCGCCCGCCAATCGTGCGGCATGGCATAGGTGTAATCGTGATCACCACGGTTGACCACAAGCAAAATCCGGTCGAGCCCTTTGTTCCGTGCAAAGGCAATCACGCCGCCTTCTGACCAGACGGGCTCGAAATCGCCGTCCGCCAGCGCGGGACAGTTCCGCCGCACCGCACCCAGCCTGCGGTACCATGCAAGCAGCTCCTTATCCTCCTGCCCCCAGGGATAGCAGCCGCGGTTAAACGGGTCTGCGTACCCTTCCATCCCGGCCTCGTCCCCATAGTAGATGGAGGGTACGCCCGGCAGCATGTATTGAATCGCCGTTGCCAGACGCATCAGCTTCAGCCCGCGCGCGCGCTGCTCCGGGGAGAGCTTCCGCCCGCTCTGCCAGTCCCGCCCGCGGCCGTTTGCCTCTTCCCCCGCCAGGGCGGTGATGGCGCGCGTGGTATCGTGCGTGCCGATATGGTTCATCAGCAGATGCAGCACCTGCGGCGGATAGTGCTCGATGATCGAAAGCACCGTATCGAAGAAACCGTCCGAAGAGCCGCTGCGCAAAAAGGACAGCACTGCATTGGCAAAGGGATAGTTCATCACGCTGTCGAGCTGATCCCCCAACAGGTAGCGGCGGCGCACGCCATAGCTGTATTTATTGGACGCATCCTCCCAGACCTCGCCGAGCACCAGCGCGTCCTTTTTCTCCGCCTTCGCCGCCCTGCGCAGCGCGTCAAGAAATACGTCGGGCAGTTCGTCCGCCACATCCAGCCGCCAACCGGACGCGCCGGCCCGCAGCCATTTGCGCACGACGCCGTCTTTCCCAGTAATAAACTCCAGAAAGCCGGGGTCCTCCTCGCGTACCTCCGGCAGGATCTTCACACCCCACCAGGAGGCGTAATCGTCCGGCCAGGTTTTAAACTGATACCAGGAAGAATAGGGGGAATTTTGCGACTGGTACGCCCCCAGGCCGGGATAGCGCCCGTTTTGATTGAAATAGACGCTGTCGCTGCCCGTATGGCTGAAAACGCCGTCGAGCAGGACGCGGATATGAAACTTCGCCGCCGCTTCGCACAGCGCGAAAAAATCCGCCTCCGTCCCAAGCAGAGGGTCGATCGCACAATAATCTGCGGTATCGTACCGATGATTGGACTGCGCCTCAAAAATCGGGTTGAGATACAGGCAGGTCACGCCCAGAGAGGCGAGATAAGAAAGCCTCTCCGTAATCCCCTTCAGGTCGCCGCCGAAGAAATCGTTGTTGAGCACTTTACCGTCGCTTGTGGGCCGCCACTCCGGCTCGCCGCCCCAGTCTTCCCGCAAGACGCGGCCATCCGGCACAGCGCCTTTGTCCGCCCCGGATTTGCAGAACCGGTCGGGAAAAATCTGATAGATAATGCCGCCCTTGAGCCACTCCGGAGTAGTAAACGCCGGGTCCGTCACAGTGAGCTGCCAATCCTCCCCGTCGAACGCGACATGGCCCAGCCCGTTGCCCGCATGCGTAACCCGTGCGCGGCCCCAGTCCGTATCGTATTCAAAATGATACCAGTAAAGCCCCGCCTCCGGTGCCGCATATTCCACACGCCACCATTCCGAATAGGAGCCCTGCATGCCGTCCCATTCCATCGGATGGTATTCCCATTCGGCCCGGTCGTCCCTGTGGATGACGAACCAGGCCGCGACACAGTGGATGCCGCGCGGAAGCATCAAACGGTAGTGGACGCTTTCCCCCGCCGGAACGGCGCCGAATTTATTTTTATACTGCGCATCGCGGGAGTTGTGGGGACAATCAGGCAAACAAAACACTCCTTCTCTCCAAACAGAAAATATCGCTCAGATATCAGTATATGAAAAATAAAACGGATCAATCATTATGATCTGCATCCGCACCCTCGGGCACAGCTGCAAGGCCGCGTCCCATCCAGCGCAGCGAAAAGTGCGGGGATCGTACATTCCTCCAGCTCGAGCCAGGCAGCCGCCTCCGGGATATTTTCCAGATCATGCGCATCTGAATCGCACAGGAGCGGAATGCCCTTGAGAGCCGGATACCTTGCTATATAATCCGCTACATCCGCCGCGCGCGTCAGCTCCGCGGCATGGAACCCCCATTCGGCCTCAAACGCACCAAGGCTGGAGATCACGCTGTAGGACGGCCGGTCCAGATGTGCTGGGAAGCAGACACCCCCGTAGCTGCGCACGAGCGCCGCAACGCGATCCACCCGGATCTCCGAGGCCGTCGTCAGCAGGGTTTCTTCCACTCTCAGAATGCCGTCCTCCGCATCCATCACGCGCTGCTCGCCGAAAATATCCGGCCGGTTTTTGACTGGCGGAACATGCTTTTTTATATATTCTGAAAAAGAGAGCGACTGCTCAGGCTTTGGGAACAGGCAGATGATATGCGCCTCCTCCGCCGTGCATAGCTCCATGCCGGGGATCACCAAAACGCCCGCCCGCGCACCCGCTTCTATCGCCGCGGGGCAGTTCAGGCAGGAGTTGTGATCTGTCAGCGCAATGATCTGCATCCCCTGCAACGCCGCCATATTGACAAGGTTGTAGGGCGTCATGTCGTTGTCCCCGCAGGGGGACAGGCAGGAATGCAGGTGAAGGTCATAGTAAACTTTCATATCCACCCCGCCTTTAAGGCTGCTCCGTCTCTTGCGCGCACAGCCGGTATACCGTATCCGCCGCCTGCGCAATGTATGCGGAAAGCGGCCGGCTCTCCACGCCCATTACGCTCACCGCGCATTTCGAGGCGGGAATCAGCAGCTTCTGAGCTCTGCTCTCCGATACGGCGCGCGCCATCGCGGGGGTCACCTCGCCGAGCATCGCGTTGGCGAGCAGCAGGCCGATTGGCCCCAGAATCACGTCTGCGCGCACGGCATTGTAAACCACGGCGTTTTCCCCCGTGGCCCCTGCATCCGCGCCCGCCTTGAGCATCGCGTTCGTCGCCAGCACATTGGTTCCCACGCAGATAATCTGCGCGCCGGGAAGCACCTTTTCGCGCAGGGAGGCGACCAGCCGGCCGCCAACACCGCCGCCCTGCCCGTCGATCACCAGAATACGCAAAGCCTTTCCTCCTTCAGCTCAATGCATCGATCCCCGTCACATGCTTTTTATGCCTGTTGCGGTAAAGCTCGGGGGACGCCATGAGGAACAGTGGGAAAATCTCAAGCCTCCCCAGCAGCATCGCCAGGGACAAAATCATCTTGGAAAAGCCCGAGAAATGGCTGAAATTTCCCGTCGGCCCCACCAGGCCGAGACCGGGGCCGATATTCCCCATACAGGCGGCAACAGAGCTCAGTGTCGTTTCGAAATCATAACCATCCGCTGATACCAGCAACGATAAGATAAAGATAATGAAAAGATAGGAGAGCAGAAACACGCTCGCCCGGTTGACCGTTTCGTCATCGAGCCGTTTTCCCTCCAGGCGGATCGGGTGCACGCTGCGCGGATGCAGCATGCGGACGACATCATAGTAGAGCTTTTTCATCACAATAATGAGGCGGGATACCTTCACGCCGCCGCCCGTCGAGCCGCCGCACGCGCCGATGATCATCAGCAGGAATAAAATCATGCGGGATAATTCCGGCCACATATTATAGTCGGCGGTGGCGTATCCGGTCGTTGTGATGATCGAGCTCACCTGAAAGGACGCTTCCCGGAAAGCATGGCTCAGGGAAGGCGACCGCGGCAGGATATTCAGGGTAATTACCAGCATAGACAGCCCTGAAATGCTCAGGTACCAGCGCAGCTCCTCGCTCTTGATCCCCTGACGGAACTGTCTGCGCAAAAAGAGGTAGTAGAGATTGAAATTGACGCCGAACAGCAACATAAACACCGTGACAACGCCGTCCACATACGCGCTGTTATAGGCGCCGATGCTGGCGTTGCGGTTGGAAAATCCGCCGGTGCCCGCGGTGCCGAAGGCCGTGATCAGGCTGTCGAACAGTGGCATGCGGAAAAGCAGCAGCAGGATTTCGACAACCGTCATGGCAAAATAGATCAAATACAGAACGGTGGCCGTCTTGCGGGTTTTGGGCACCAGCTTCCCGACCGAGGGGCCGGGCACCTCCGCACGCATCACATAGATGGAGCGCTCGTTCACGCCGGGCAGGATCGCCAGCGCAAACACGAGGATACCCATACCGCCTATCCAATGCGTAAAGCTGCGCCAGAAAAGCAGACTTTTGGGCATCGCCTCCACATCCGTCAGGACGCTTGCGCCGGTCGTTGTGAAGCCGGAAACGGTTTCAAAAAGGCTATCAATATAGGAGGGGATCGCGCCGCTCAGATAAAAGGGCAGCGCCCCGAACAGAGACAGTAAAATCCAGGAAAAGGCTACTATAATATAGCCCTCCCGCGCATACATGCTCTTGTTCGTCACTCTCAGGCAGATGAGCGGAATGCTGGCCATCAGGAGCAGCACAATCGTAACCAGCAGGGAGTAGACACATCTCTCCCGGTAATAAAGGCTCACCATCAACGGAAGCAGCAGAAGGCCCGCCTCCAAAGCAAGGACATAGCCCAGCATTTTCAACACAAGCTTGCGGTTCATGAAAAAACTTCCTTGTCGATTTCTTTCAAGCTTACAGCAGGATGTCGCTCAAATCCTCCAGCCGCTGCCGCATCGTGATCACGATTACATTATCCCCGGCGCGGATGCAGTCGTTTCCGGTGGGGTAAATCACCTTCCCACCCCGGATGATGGAGGCGATCAGAAGCTCCTTCTTCAGCGCCAGCGTCTTCAGCGGCACATCGCAGGCCTCAAAGCTCTCCTTGACATGGAATTCCAGCGCTTCGACCGCGCCGCTGCCAAGCTTCACCATGGACTCAACGCCGCTGCCGCGCGAATTCTGCATGGATCGGACGTATTGCACGATCTGGTTGGAAGAAATCAGATGCGGCGTAACCGTACAGTCGACACCGGATTTTTCAAGAATTTTATCCAGGCTGATATGGTTGATCTTTGCCACGACCTTGCCCACCTCATGAAGCGTTGCGAACATGGAGATGATCACATTTTCCTCATCCATATTCGTCAGCGCCACAAGCGCGTCCGTGCGGTCCAGGTCCTCTTCCATCAAAAGGCTCTGGTCCGATCCGTCTCCGCAGATCACCATCGCGCGCGGCAGCAGCTCGGAGAGCTGATCGCAACGTTCTTTATCCTTTTCCAGGATTTTCACCTGTATGCCGGTCTCGCAGAGCAGCCGGGCAAGATAAAAGCTGATTTTTCCGCCGCCGACGATCATCACAGATTTGATCTTCTGCCCGCGGATCCCCGTTGTATGAAAAAACGCGGCGACATCCTTCGGGGACGCGGTAACCGCAATCGTATCACCGCCTTGCAGCACAAAATTCCCGTCCGGGATGTAAACCTCACCGTCACGCTGGACGGTGCAGACCAGAACGCGGGATTTCAGCATATGAAGGGCTTTCCCGGCGAACGGGCTGTCTGCCGTCAGGCGGAACGTCAGCAGCTCCACCCTGCCCTTGGCAAGAAAGTCAATTTTCAAAGCAGTTGGAAAACGCAGCAGCCGGAAAATCTCCGTTGCCGCATCCATCTCCGGATTGATCAGCATGCTCAGCCCCAATTCTTCCCGAATAAAAAACAGGCTTTTGGCATATTCCGGGTTGCGCACACGCGCAATGGTGTGGCGCGCGCCGAGCTTGCGGGCAAGCATGCAGCAGATGATATTGACCTCGTCCCGTGATGTAACGGCGATCAGAAGGTCGCACTCATCCGCGCCCGCCTCTGCGAGAATCGCGAGGCTGATACCGTCTCCACGCAGGCAGGCCACGTCCAGAGCATCTCCCGTGCGCTCCAGGATTTCAGCATTATGGTCGATGACCGTAACATCATGCCCTTCTTCGGAGAGGTGACGCGTCAGGGTAAAGCCCATTTTCCCGTCGCCTACAATTACAATCTTCATTGCCACTTCTCTTCCCTAGCAGCGGCCGGAAGGCCGGATGTTTTCAGCGGACGCAGGGCAAAAGGGGCCCCGACGGCCGCAAAGCGTATCTATCATACATCATAAATCGGCAATCTTCAAGCCTTATTGCAGAATCGACAGTTTCACCGGCGCCATTGCCGCATAAAGCGTTGCTTTCCAGATATTTGCCTGACGGTTTGACGCAAATTTCCCGTTTCTTTTTCCGGAGGAAAGCAGTATAATGAAAAAGAATCCTTGATGAAAAGACCGGATACGGCGGACCGCGCTCACAAAGCATGCGTTTGAAGCTGCTCTTGAAAGAACACCGCAATCAAATAAAAGCCTTTGGATTCCTCATCCTGATGAAAAGAGCCGATTTTTATGATACAAAGTAAAACAAAGCTGATCCCTTCTGATCGGGAGCTGGCACAGATGTGCACACGGGCAGGCATCAGCGATGCGCAGGAGTTCCTGCCGGCCGACAGCGGCGATTTCAACGCCGTCTTCCGCGTCGTGACTGCCTCGCACGGCGCGTTCATTCTGAAAATCGCGCCGCGTTACGGCGCGCCGGTCCTGACGCATGAGCGCAACATGATGCACACAGAGCTGACTGCCTACGATTTGATCCGCAGCCGGACGAATGTCCGCGTCCCCCGCGTGATTTTCAGTGATTTCAGCGGGAAATGCATGCCCTGCGACTGGTTTATCATGGAGGAGCTGGATGGCTGTCCGCTCTCCCGGATGCCGCGTACCCTGCGCCAGTCGCCCGACCTCCTGCGCGCTCTGGGCGAAGCCGCCGCACAGATCCACTCCATTCAGGGGGAAGGGTTTGGGTATGAACAATGGGGGCTGCGCAGCACCTGGCGGGATGCATACCTGGAAATGACGCACAATATCATCGCCGATGCGAAGCGGCTCGGTGCAGAAATCCCCTGTGTGCGCGAGGTGCGGGAAACTTTCCGCCGCTTTGAGCGGGAGCTGGATGCAGTCGCCACCCCCAGCCTCGTCCATTTCGATCTGCGCCCGGAGCATGTTTTCATCCGGCAGGAAACCGGCGCGCCGCTTTTCAGCGCGGTCATAGACCCCGACGCCGCCTATTGGGGCGACCCTGCGGGCGATTTTATCCTGTTTGACCAGCAGTCCGCCTTCTGGGAGGGTTACCGCGTATCCGGCAATGCGCCCGAATGGGGTCGCAATCTGCAGATACGCACCCTGCTGATGAAGCTGTATCTGGCCATCATCCGCTATACGCGCGTAGAGATCCGCCTGGAGAGAAACAGTTTCCCCTACCGGAGGGAAAAGCTCTCGTCCGGGCGCGAAATCAAGCGGACGCTCCGCCTGATTCAGGATTGTACAAAATTGACAAGGCAATAAAAACGCTTAAAAACGAAAAAAATAAAAATGGGTGTTGCTTTTTAGGCGCGGGTGTGCTAGAATTTTAACGCTATACCAGTGTTTGCAATCGAAAGAGGTGACAAGAATGAAAGAGGGCATCCATCCGAATTATAAGCCTGCGACGATCAAATGCGCTTGCGGCGAGGTCATTGAAACCTCTTCGACCAAGCAGGATATACGCGTCGATATTTGCTCCAAGTGCCATCCGTTCTTTACCGGCAAGCAGAAGCTTGTTGATACCGGCGGACGGGTTGACCGCTTCAAGAAGCGTTATAGTATGGACAAAAAGGGCGAATAATAAGGTTACCAGCAGAGCGGCGCTTCCTATGGCGCCGCTTTTTGTTTTGAAAAGGATGAAAGCTCGATGGAGGAATATAAAACCCTGCGCGCGCCCGCCAGCGCGGAATTTACGGAAAGGCGCTCCCGCTTTATCGGCTATGCGCAGCCCGTCTCCGCGCAGGCGGAAGCCAATGCATTTATCGATGGGATCAAAAAGCTGCACCACGACGCAACCCACAATGTGTTTGCCTATCTCCTGCGCGAGGGGCAATTGGAGCGCTATTCGGACGACGGCGAGCCGCAGGGCACCGCCGGGATTCCGGCGCTTGATGTGCTGCGCAAGCAGGGCGTCACCGACTGCGCCGTCGTGGTCACGCGCTATTTCGGCGGGATCCTGCTCGGCGCGGGCGGGCTGGTGCGCGCGTATTCCCATGCTGCCTCGATCGCGCTCGGCGAAGCCGGGATCGTTACGATGGCGCGCTGTACGGTTTTAAAAATCTCCTGCGACTACAGCTTCTATGGCAAGCTCTCGGTCTGCATCCCGGAGTGGGGCGGGATCGTTGAGGATACGCAGTTCGGCGAGGAGGTTGCCATCCGGGTACGAATCCGATCCGCGCTTACGGAGCTCTTCTGCGCAAAGCTGACGGATGCGGGCAACGGGCGCTTTCAGGCGGTGCAAATCGGGGAATGCTTCGCGGCGGCGGACTGAGGCCCCGATGGCCTCGGAAACGGGATGAAAACTTTATTGATTGGATTCAGAAAAAAAGAGGGAAAACGGGAAAAACGGCGTATATCTTAATAGAAGCAGAATTCCGTTGCGAAGTTGTGAAAGGCAGGTGCCGTCGATGGATATGGAGATCCGTGTGCGCACACAGGCAGTCGAGCGGGAAACGCTCTCCGGCCGCGCCGCCTTGAGCGGGCGTTCGCGCGGGCGATTGCGCCCGGAGGAGGAATGCCCGGTGCGCACGGTCTACCAGCGGGACCGGGACCGGATCATTCACTCCACCGCGTTCCGCCGCTTGAAGCACAAAACACAGGTGTTTCTCGCACCGGAGGGCGACCACTACCGTACCCGCCTGACGCACACGCTGGAGGTGGCCCAGATCGCCCGCACGATCGCGCGGGGGCTGCGGCTCAACGAGGATCTTACAGAGGCTGCCGCACTGGGGCACGACCTCGGCCATACGCCCTTCGGCCACGCGGGGGAGCGCGCGCTGGATGCGGTTTTCCCCGGCGGATTCCGGCATTACAACCAGAGCCTGCGCGTTGTAGACCGGCTGGAGAAAAACGGGCGGGGGCTGAACCTCACATATGAGGTGCGCGACGGCATCCGCTGCCACACCTCCGGCGAGGAAGCCGGGACGCTGGAGGGCAGGATCGTCCGTCTCGCCGACCGGATCGCCTATATCAACCACGATATCGACGATGCCACGCGCGGCGGCGTGCTCCGGCAGGAAGAGTTGCCTGAGAGCGCCTGCGCCATACTGGGGGATACCAAATCCCAGCGTATTAATACACTGGTGATCTCCGCGATCCTCACCAGCGAAAAATCTGATACCATCTGCCTCGCGCCGGAAATCCAGGAAGCTTTCGATGAACTGCACGCCTTCATGTTCGAGAAGGTATACACCAACCCCCGCTGCAAAGGCGAAGAGGGGAAGGCGATCGATATTTTAAAGCATATGTACGAGCATTTCGTCCGGCGCCCGGAGGATCTGCCCGAAGAATATGCAGCCATTTGCGAGGACGAGGGCGCCGAACGCGCTGCGTGCGATTATATCGCCGGCATGTCCGACTCTTATGCCCTGCGTGTTTTCGACGCGTTGTTTATCCCGCGCTCTTGGAGAGTCTAGGCCGCTTGGCGGCGGCCTGATTTGGAGGAATGTCCGCTTTGCTCAGCGATGAATTTTTGCAGGAACTGCGCTCCAAAATCGATATTGAAGAGATCGTCGCGCCGTATGTCAATCTGCGGCGACGCGGCCGTACCTATACGGGGCTCTGCCCCTTCCACAATGAAAAAACGCCCTCCTTCACGGTCTATCCGGAGACCCAGTCCTTCTACTGCTTCGGCTGCGGCGCGGGGGGCGACGCGATCACCTTTGTGCGCCGCATGGAAAGCCTCGACTATATGGAGGCGGTCAAGAGCCTTGCCGACCGCGCAGGCCTCGCCCTGCCGCAGGATGGCTACGACGACACCCTGATGAAGCAGCGCCGCCGTATACTCGAGGCGAACCGGGAGGCGGCCCGCTATTTCCATGAAACGCTCTTCACGCCCGAGGGGGAGGCGGCGCTCTCCTATTTGCAGGGCCGCGGCCTGAGCATGAAGATGATCCGCCATTTCGGGCTCGGCTGCGCGCCGAACCGCTGGGACGGCCTGCTGCGCCATATGCGGCAGAAGGGCTACTCCGAGGCGGAACTCGGAAACGCCAATCTCGCGCGCCGCAGCGATAAAAACGGTCGGAGCTCCTATTACGACAATTTCCGCAACCGGATGATGATCCCGATCATCGACCTGCGCGGCAACGTGATCGCCTTCGGCGGCCGCGTGCTCGACGATTCCAAGCCGAAATATGTCAACACATCGGACACGCTCGTTTATAAAAAGAGCCAGGCGATCTTTGCGCTGAATTTTGCCAAGAGCGCAAACGGAGGCAAGCTGATCCTTGCGGAAGGGTATATGGACGTGATCGCCTATCATCAGGCGGGCTTCACCAATGCGGTGGCCTGCCTCGGCACGGCGCTCACCCGCGAACAGGCGCGTCTGCTGTCCCGATACGCGGAGGAGGTCATCCTCTCCTACGATGCGGACGGCGCCGGCCAGGAGGCGACCCGCCGGGCGATCGGCATTTTCAACGAGATCGGGATGAAGCTTCGGGTGCTCCGCCTGACCGGCGGCAAGGACCCGGATGAAATCCTGCGCAAATACGGGCCCGACCGGCTGCGCGATCTGATCGAGGGCGCGGCGAACGACGTGGAATACCGTCTGCTGCGGGAGCGGGAGAAATTTGACGTATCCACGCCGGACGGCAAGGTCAGCTTTCTCACCGCCGCCGTCGGCGTGCTCGCGCAGGTGGACAGCCCCATCGAGCGGGATGTCTACGCGGGCAAGCTCGCCTCCGAGCTGGAGGTCGGCAAGAATGCGATCCTCTCGCAACTGGATCGGGCCGTCCGCTCCCGCCGCCGGACACAGGAAAAAACGGCGATGCGCGCCGTGCAGCAAATGGACGCTTCCCCGCAGAACGGGGCCAATCCGGAGCGGGCCCGGCACCTGCGTGCGGCGAAGGCGGAGGAAACTCTGATTGCAACGCTGATGCGCAATCCGGATTTTCTGGCAAAAATCGAAGGCCGGGTAGCGCCGGACGATTTCCTTACGGATTTCAACCGCCGCGTTTTCACCGCAGTGTGTGCCGTCATTCAGGAAGGCCACACACCGGAGCTCTCCCTGCTCTCCGGGCGCTTTACTCCGGCGGAAATGGGCGCTGTCGCGGGCATTCTCGCGCAGGGCGCAGCAATCAGCAATACCGTCGCGGAATGCGGCGATTGTATAAAAGTGCTCTCTGAGGAAAAAGCTAAGCTTGAAATAGCCGACCCGGCTTCGGCCAGCGACGATGAATTTCTGGCGCTTTTCCGAAAAAAGAGCAGTTTCCCGCAGGCCGGCAGCCCGACGGAACAGATCGAAAATACATAGGGTGTAGGGTGCCGTTTGAGGGCAGCAGGACCTTTCCCTCAACCGCGCATGAAAGGATGGTTTGGATATGGAAAACACGGAGAAAAAGCAGTCGGTCAAAAGCCTGCTGGACAAGGGCAAAGCAAGCGGCCGCCTGACGACGCATGAAATCGATGCGGCCATCGTGGAAATGGATATGGATGTGGAGGAGCTGGACAAGCTCTACGACACGATTGAAAGCCAGAATATTGAGATCATCGACGATCTCGGCGACACGTCCCTGGATGTGATCACATTTGATACGCCGGATATGCCGAAGGCAGCGGACGCCGACTTATCCCTGGGCGTCGACAACAAAAATGTGGCCATGGACGACCCTGTCAAGGTCTATCTCAAGGAGATCGGCCGCGTTCCCCTGCTGAGCAGTGAGGAGGAAATCGACCTCGCCATCCGGATCAGCGAAAACGACCCGGTTGCCAAGCAGCGGCTGGCGGAGGCAAACCTTCGCCTGGTCGTCAGCATCGCAAAGCGCTATGTTGGGCGTGGCATGCAGTTCCTTGATCTGATCCAGGAGGGAAATCTGGGGCTCATCAAGGCAGTCGATAAATTCGATTATACCAAAGGCTTCAAATTCTCCACCTACGCTACCTGGTGGATCCGCCAGGCCATCACCCGCGCGATCGCGGACCAGGCACGCACCATCCGCATTCCCGTCCACATGGTGGAGACGATCAACAAGGTCAAGAAGACCAACAGCCAGCTCCTGCATAAAAACGGCCGCGACCCGACGGCGGAGGAAATCGCCGCGGAGCTCGACATGCCGGTCGATAAGGTGCGCGAGATCCTGCGCGTCGCACAGGAGCCGGTTTCCCTCGAAACGCCTATCGGCGAGGAGGAGGACAGCCATCTGGGCGATTTCATCCCGGATGACGACGCGCTCGCCCCGGCGGACGCGGCGTCCATGCTGCTGCTCAAGGAGCAGCTTGGCGACGTGCTCAAAACGCTCACGCCGCGCGAGGAAAAGGTCCTTGCCCTGCGCTTCGGTCTGGAGGACGGCCATCCGCGCACGCTTGAGGAGGTCGGCAAGGAATTTAACGTCACCCGCGAGCGCATCCGCCAGATTGAGGCGAAAGCACTGCGAAAGCTGCGCCACCCGAGCCGCAGCAAAAAGCTCAAGGACTTTTTGGACTGAGCATCTGAAAGGAGCTCCGCAGAGATCTCTGCGGAGCTCCTTCATCATTGTCGAAAACATTCCGTATCAATTTTCCAAATATTGGGTGACCTCTTATCTCATTATATTTATAAATTATATGTAATAATTTTGTCAATGAAACTGGGGAGGGCTGTTCCATGAAAATCACACGATTGCAGGTTAATCACTTGATCAACCCGCTTGGCTCCCGTTTCAGCGGGCTTTCCTTTTCCTGGGCTGTCGCTGAAAGCACGGGAAAACGCCAGAAGGCGGTGCGCATGCATCTGCGCACGGGCTTCATCGGCACGGCGTATCTCTGCCGCGTGCTGACGGAGAACGGCCTGCATGAGGATGCGTGTCGGTTGCTGCTCAACCAAGATTATCCAAGCTGGCTCTATGAGGTAATGCACGGGGCAACCACCGTATGGGAGCGCTGGAACTCGATCCCGCCGGAGCGCGAAACAGTGGATATGACGATGAACAGCATGAACCATTACGCCTACGGCGCCATTGCCGAATGGATGTACCGCGATCTCTGCGGCCTCGGTCCCGACCCATCCGCGCCCGGCTTCCAAAAGGCGAAGCTTGCGCCGCACCCCTGTGGCAAACTTCAGTTTGCCAAGGCATCCTATGATTCCGCCTCCGTCCGTTATGAATGCAGATGGCATATGCAAGCGGATGGAAGCATCCTCTATGAAATTAAGATCCCCTTCGGCTGCGAGGCAACGCTTTTCCTGCCGGAGGCCGGAGAGGCCAGAATCAACGGCGCGCTGCCGGTCTCCATATCTATAAAAGACGGGATTCTCCTGCCCACGGGCGAATATCAAATTTCGGTGCGTAAAAGGACCTAGCCGAAGGGTGAAACGCAAATTGGAAACAGCGGAAAAACAGAAGAAAGTGTTTCTCGATAGCCGGCTGGTTTTTGATATCAAAATTAGCCGGCTATCCATGTTTACCCTGTGCCTCAAAATGCATATACGGACGACCGGCATCCCGCCGATCGTCCATTTTCTATTGTTGTATGCCGCTGGTTGAGTTCCGAACCGAAATGCGCCTCGATCATTCCTGATGAAAGGTTAGCAAAATGAATCTTTTTTCTTGACTTCTGATTAAAAATATGCTATGTTCTAACCGTACTAATTAGATTAGTACAGTTAGAACAGTTTGTGAAGGGGACGCGATGTTTACTCTGGATGTACAAAGCCGCCTGCCGATCTATGAGCAGCTCAAAAACAATATCCTGCGGCTGGCCGCTCTCGGCGTTCTCCAGCCGCACGAGCAGCTGCCCAGCGTCCGCAGCGTTGCGCGCCAGCTCGGTATCAATCCCAACACCGTGCAGAAAGCATATGCGGAGCTGGAGCGGGAAGGCGTGCTCTACTCCATGCCGGGAAAGGGTTCTTTTCTCTCCCCGGCAGCGGCCGTGGAATCTGCCCAGTACAGGCTGGCCTGTGACGAAATCGCCGCCTCGATTCGCAGCGCCATACGGCTCGGCGTCTCTGCGGAGCAGATTTTATCTCTGGCAGCGTCCATCTGCCAGCAGGAAGAGGAAAAGGGGGAGAATCCCAATGCCTGAACTCATGTCCGTGAACAACTTGTGTAAATATTTTTCCGGAGGTGCCGCGCTGGAAAAAATCTGCTTTTCATTGGAAGAAGGCAGCGTATGCGGCTTGATCGGAGCCAACGGCGCGGGAAAAAGCACGCTTCTGCGCATTTTGGCCGGAATCTACCGCCCGGACGCGGGATCCGTATCGATGCTGGGAATGAATCCCTATGATGCCCCTGAAGTGCGCGGTGGGAGCTTTTTTATCCCGGATTATCCGTGGTTTCCCCAGGGGGCTACGCTGTGCTCTGCCGCAGCGTATTACCGGGTGCTTTATCCGAACTGGGATGACAGTCTTTTTGATGCGCTCTGCGCCGCTTTTCCCGTCGGCAACGTTCGGGGGAAGCTTTCTTCCCTCTCCAAAGGGATGCAGCGCCAGGCAGCGCTTGCCCTCGCCCTGAGCACACGTCCAAAGCTCCTCCTCCTCGATGAAATCTTCGACGGCCTCGAT
The DNA here is from genome assembly GCA_900549825.1 of uncultured Oscillospiraceae bacterium. Lineage (GTDB taxonomy): Bacteria > Bacillota > Clostridia > Oscillospirales > Acutalibacteraceae > Fimivicinus. Next base: position 83,909 of record URQB01000005.1, read on the forward strand.
CCAGTTGTACGCTGCCTGGCCCGGCAAGCTCTGATGGATGCCGTGACCCAGCGCGGCGCTTCGATCCTGCTGGCCTCGAACAGCCTGCGCGAGCTGGAGGAAATCTGTGATTCAATCGTGCTGCTGTATCAAGGCAAAATGATCCTGAAGCAGCCGGCGGACGTGATGAGAGAAAGTGTGACGCGCATCCAGGCCGCATTCGATGCGCCGGTAGAGCGCGTGGATTTCAAGGGGCTGGAGATCCTCTCCTTCCAGGCAAGGGGGCGGATGGTTACTTTGGCCGTGCGCGGAGAACGGTCCAGAATCGTCGCGCAGATTCAGGCGATGCGTCCGGTCTTTCTGGAAGCTTCACCTTCTACGCTGGAGGAAGCATTCATCAGTGAAATGGAGGGAGCAGGATATGAAATCCCGAACGCATAAAAAGGAAACAAGCCATACGATACGCACTGTTTTCCGCCTCACCCTGCAGCAGAACCGGCCGCTTATATGGGGGCTGATGCTTCTGTTTTTCTTTGCCCTGCCCGTGGCGGGCGCTCTTTCGCCCAGCGTGCAGAGCATTGTGGGAAGCCTTTACCGGCCCGTGGCCTCCCGCGTGGGCTTCGACAGCGTCCTTCTCCTGATCGGAATTGTCTGCGTCCTGCTGAGCCTGCGCCTGTTTTCCTGGCAGTACCGAAAGCGCAGCGCAGATTTTTATGACGCCCTGCCAGTAGATCGCGCGCAGGCGGTTCTGGGGCGATATGCCGCCTTCATATTTCTGGTTGCAGGCACCGTAACCGTCAACACCCTCTTCTGGATCATGCTCAACCTGCCCGATCTTTTTGCCTGCATGGAGCGGCAGGAGGCCATCTTCTACGGTGTCCTTGTCCCCCTCACGCTACCGGTTTTCACCTTTGCGGCCTGCACGTTCTGTGCGCTCTGCACACAGCTCAGCGGTACGGTGCGCGGCGCGGCAGGTTTTATGCTCCTCTATACGGCGGCGTGGCCGGCGCTGGTCCTCTGCCTGGAAACACTCCAACAGATCATGCTCCCCTTTTTGGAGCTCCCTTTTTCCGGGGACACGCTGCTCTATTTCGGCGTTTCGCCCCTGTCGGGCGGCGTATTCCTGCATGCATGGTTTTTCAATTGCCATGATGACCTCACAATGCTGCTCATCTGTACGGCTTACTGGGCCGCGCTTTCCCTGGTTTTCCTTCTCCTGCTCAAGCGGCTGGCGGGAAAGCGGTTGAGCGAGGGCGCGCAAATCACCGCGCGCTACCCACGCTTCACCCTCTTTTCCAGCGTTCTGTTTGCGCTATGTACCGGCCTCTCCGGGGCCTGTATGGCCTGCAAAACCACGCCCCTGTTTTGGCCGCTTCTCCTGCTGCTCTCCTGCGCCGCGGCTTACGGTGCGCGGTACCTGACGCACGGCGGAAAGCGCCTGCTCCGCTCCGGAAGCCTGATTTTTGCCGGATCAATGCTTCTCTTCTGCGGCGTTTACGCCGTCTTTGCCACCGGGCTATGCGGCTATGCGCAGCGGGCCCCGGCGCGCAGCGACATTGCAGAGGCCTTTTATGATGCGGAATATGAAGACGGGGTAGGCAACCGCGTCTATCCCTATGCCGACGAGCCCTATTCTTCGCTGAAAAACGGCACAGCCGTCTATTTAAAAGACGAAAAGGCAATCGGCCTGATTTATCAGGCGCATCAAAACGAGTTGACAAGGCTCAAAAAAGATTTTCCCTATTTCATTCCGCGGAATTATCAGCAGGACGTATACGCCCGCTATTATGAAAGGGCTTCTGACGGCCCCCGCTTCCTGACCATTTCCTACCGGCTGAAAAACGGCACCGTTTTTACCCGCCGCTTTACGCTGGAAGCGGATCAGATGCCGGGTGAGGCGGAACTGGCGCTCTTTTCTTTGGACAGCTACTATGAAAACTGTAACGCCCTCCCCCGCCTGAGTGCATATTATGCCGCACGGCCGGGGGAACTGCAGGCCGGCGTAACAATCGGCAAGCTTGGAAGCATGGATTTTCCCGAATCCATTTGGGGGGAGAAAGACACCCAGCATCTGCTCTCGCTGCTCGATGCGGACCTCCGCGCAGAAACGGCGGAGCAATTGGCGGAGTGTTTTGCCTTTGGCAGCTCGGATACGAAGGCTCGTTTCCCGCAGGATATCCGGATTTCTCTCTCCGGCCGCAACAGCGAGGAAGACGCCCCGCCCGCTGTTCTGCTGCCCCTGCTTCCCAGCTATGAGCATACGAGAAGCTTTCTGCAGGCAAAGGGGATTTTGGCCTGGATCCAACAGCAGCGCGACACTTTGGGAGGCCAAATGATCAGTGACGGGGGTCCGGCCTGATGAAAAACCGACAGGACCTCGCCTGAACGAAGCGTAACGGCGTGCCGCATGAGATCAAGCGATCATTTGCGGCGCGCCCTTTTCCTTTCAGGAGAGGCCTTCAAAAAGTGCAAAAGTGTCGCCCATTGCTGAAAAAAGGCCGGTATGTACTTGATTTCTGTCCGCAATTATTATAAACTATCCTTGATATCATAGGTGATTGCGGCATGAGGGAAAAAAGAACAGGATGGCAGCTGGTAATCCATCGGCTGCTTTTTCGGTTTCACCCCGGAAACGCTGCAAAAGCTTTTATTACGGCAGATCATTGAAAGGACAGGCTTTCGGATGATCCCGAGAAGGATGGGCGTGCGTTTATGAAGCTTCTGGAAGAGCGGATTCTCCGCGACGGCAAAGTGCTGGGCAACGATATTTTGAAGGTAGATATGTTTTTAAACCATCAGATTGACGTCGGCCTGCTCAATGAAATCGGGGAAGAATTCTACCGCCTGTTCCAGTCCGCTCCCATCAATAAAATTTTAACCATTGAGGCATCAGGTATAGGGATTGCGTGCATCACGGCGCAATATTTCTCTGTGCCTGTTGTTTTTGCCAAAAAGGGCGCGCACCGCAATGTTGGAGATAACCTTTATACCAGCGAGGTCTTTTCCTTTACCAAAAACAAATCTTATCTGATCGGGGTTTCCAAAGATTATCTCGGCCCTGAGGATCACGTGCTCGTCATCGACGATTTCCTGGCCAATGGGCGCGCGCTGATCGGATTAAAGGACATTCTTGACCAGGCAGGTTCTACGCTGGAGGGGATTGGGATCGTCATTGAAAAGGGCTTCCAGCCCGGCGGAGCGCTCATCCGGGGCAAGGGGATCCATCTGGAATCCCTTGCGATCGTGGAATCCATGGAGAATGGCACAGTCACATTTGCATCACAGGATTGTTAGGAAAGGGGCCGGGATTCCGGTGCCTCTCTGTAACATAAAAATTTTTTGGAGGAATGGACAAATGAAGAAGTTTACCAAGGCTCTCGCCCTGCTGATGGCTCTTGCGATGGTCTTCGCCCTCGCGGCCTGCTCCGGCGGCGGTGATACAGGAGAGTCATCCAACAGCAATGCGCCCACGGCCTCAAAAAGCACGTTCGCCCCGGTTGCGAAGGATCAGATCAAGGTAGGCGTCATCCACATCGGCAACCCGAAGGATACCGCGGGCTATACGCACGCACATGACCAGGGGATCGTGGATATGCAGAAAGCGCTTGGCCTGCAGGACAACCAGATCATCCGCAAGAACAATATCGATGACCAGGACAAGACAGCAATCGAAACCGCGATCAGAGAATGCGTCGAAGAAGGCTGCAATATCATCTTCGGTACAAGCTACGGCTATATGGACACCATGGAGCAGCTCGCGGCTGAGTATCCTGAGGTGATCTTCTCCCACTGCTCCGGCTACAAAAACAACGGCAAAAATCTCAACAACTATTTCGGCCGCATCTATGAGGCCCGTTACCTGAGCGGCATCGCCGCCGGCCTGAAGACGAAGAGCAACAAGATCGGCTATGTCGCCGCACAGGGCAGCGGCAACCCGGAGGTCACCGGCGGTATCGACGCATTCGCCCTCGGCGTCAAAAGCGTAAACAAGGATGCAAAAATCTATGTCAAGGTAACCAACACCTGGTTTGATCCGCAGAGGGAAAAAACGGCGGCCTATGCCCTGCTTGATCTTGGCTGCGACGTAATCGCCCAGCATCAGGATACCGCACAGCCGCAGATCGCTGCACAGGAAAAAGGCGTCTGGGGCTGCGGCTATAACTCCGATATGACCGCAGAAGCGCCCAAGGCCCACCTGACCGCGACGATCTGGAACTGGGGCGTCTACTACACGCAGGCCGTCAAGCAGGTTATCGACGGCACCTGGACGCCGACCAACTATTTCGATGGCATGAAGGAAGGCCTTGTGGACATCTCTCCGCTGTCTGACAACTGCGTGGAAGGCACCAAGGAAGCAATCGAAAAGGCAAGGGCCTCTATCGTTGACGGCTCCCTGAAGGTCTTCGCCGGTCCGCTCAAGGACAATACCGGCAAGGAGCAGGTCAAGAGCGGCGATTATCTCAAGGACGATGTGATCGCCGGTCAACTGAATTGGTATGTCGACAACGTCGTCGCCGACAAATAACGCAGTATTTTGTGAAAAAGATGGGTGGTATCACATTTGGATACGGTTGAACAAAACTTTGCGATTGAGCTCAAACACATTACAAAGACCTTTGGCCCGGTTGTCGCCAATGATGATATCAGCCTGTCCGTCAAGCAGGGCGAAATCCTCGCCCTGCTTGGCGAAAACGGTTCCGGCAAGACAACGCTAATGAATATGCTCTCCGGCATCTATCATCCGGACAGCGGCGTCATTTACGTCCGCGGCGAGCAGCGCACGATCGCTTCGCCCCACGACGCCCTGTCGCTCGGCATCGGCATGATCCACCAGCATTTTAAACTGGTGGACGTTTTCACCGCGCAGGACAACATCGTCATGGGCACAGAAACGGACCGGCGGCTGGGTAAAAAAGAACTGGCGGAAAAGATCACCTCCCTCTGCCAAAAATACGGGCTGGAAATCGACCCGCAGAAAAAAATGTATCAGATGTCCGTCAGCGAAAAGCAGACGGTAGAAATCCTCAAGGTGCTCTACCGCGGCGCGGACATCCTGATCCTCGACGAACCAACGGCCGTGCTCACCCCGCAGGAGACGGAAAGGCTCTTCTCCATTCTGCGCAGCATGCGTGACCAGGGCTGCGCCGTCATCATCATCACGCATAAATTGAACGAAGTGCTCGCCATCAGCGACCGCGTTACGATCCTGCGCAGGGGAAAAAGCGTCGCGACGGTGAATACCGCCGAGACCAATGCGCAGGAACTTACGGAGCTGATGGTCGGCAAAAAGGTCTCTCTGCAAATTGAAAGGCCCTGCGTAGAGCAGGAAAAGGCCCTGTTTGAAGTGCATCACCTCTCCGTGCGCAATCAAGACGGCGTATATGCGCTCAATGACATTTCCTTCGACTTAAACGGCGGCGAGATCCTCGGCGTGGCGGGAGTCGCAGGCAGCGGGCAAAAGGAGCTGTGCGAAACCATCGCCGGCCTGACGCACGCGGAAAAGGGCGCGATCCTCTATAAAAAAGAAAATATCGTGGGCAAATCGCCCCGTGAGATCATAAAGATGGGCATCAGCATGAGCTTCATCCCGGAGGACCGGCTGGGCATGGGCCTGGTGGCCTCCATGGGCATGACGGACAATATGCTGCTCAAATCCTATCAAAACGGGAAATCCCCCTTCATCAACAAAAAGCCGGCAAAAGAGCTCGCCCTGCGGCTGATCGATACGCTCGAAATCGTCACGCCGGGCGTCACGACGCCGGTTTCCCGCCTCTCAGGCGGCAATGTGCAAAAGGTATTGCTCGGGCGTGAAATCGAATCCGAGCCGCAGCTTCTCATCACGGCCTACCCGGTGCGCGGACTGGATATCAACTCCTCCTACACCATCTACGACCTGCTCAATGAGCAGAAGAAAAAGGGCGTAGCGGTGCTCTTTATCGGAGAGGATCTCGACGTACTGCTGGAGCTTTGCGACCGGATCATGGTACTGTGCCACGGAGAGGTAACCGGCATCCTGGATGCGCAGAGCACCACAAAAGAGCAAATCGGCCTCCTGATGGCCGGAGAAACCGTACAGAAGGAGGCAAACGCCCAATGAGTAAGCCCAAGTCATCCTCCCCGGCCGCCCAGCGCGGCTCTCCGGAGCCACTGATTCGCGTGATCAAAAAGCCGGAGCTGCCGCCGTGGCAGGCCTCCCTGCTCCGTGTGGGCGCGTTTCTCCTCGCCATCGCCGCGGGGGCGCTGTTCATCCTGATGCTGGGGCAAAATCCGCTGAGCGTCTACGCAGAAATGATCCGCGGCTGCTTCCGCAGCAAAATCGCAATCCAGTCCACGGTCAAAATCGGCATTCCCCTGCTGATCACGTCGCTGGGTGTTACCCTCGCCTTTAAAATGAAATTCTGGAATATCGGTGCAGAGGGACAGCTCATCATGGGCGCGGTCTTCGCCTCCTATTTTGCGCTGTTCCACAGTGATTGGCCGCATCTTTTGCTGATGCTTGCCTGTTTCCTGGCTGGGATCATCGGCGGCGGCCTGTGGGGGCTGATTCCCGCGGTTTTCAAGGCGCGCTTTAATACCAACGAAACACTGCTGACGCTGATGCTCAATTATATCGCCTATTACATCGTCGACTACCTGCGCCAGGGGCCGTGGCAGGATCCGGAGGCGCGCGGCTTCCCCAAAATTGCAACTTTTGAGCCGAACTCCTATCTCGGGAAGATTTTTGGCGTCCAGGCCGGCTGGATCATCGGCCTCGTGCTTCTAGTGCTCGTATTCGTTTATCTGCGCTATACCAAAAGCGGCTATGAAATCAGCGTGGTCGGCGAAAGCCAGGCCACGGCCCGGTATGCCGGCATCAACGTGAAGCGCGTCATGATCATAACGATGATCCTGAGCGGCGCCATCTCCGGCATTGCGGGCATGCTGCAGGTGACCGGCACGGACTTTACGCTCTCCACAGGCGTAGCGAGCGGCGTGGGCTTTACCGCGATCATCGTTGCCTGGCTTGCCCAGCTCCATCCTATCATCATCCTCGTCTTCACCGCCTTTTTCAGCATCCTGGAAAAGGGCAGCGGCGTCATCCAGACTGCCTTCGGCCTTTCTTCCTATGCCTCCGACATCCTGCAGGGCGTAATTTTGTTTTTCATCCTGGGATGTGAATTTTTCATCCGCTACTCCTTTGCATTTCGGAAGAAAGGGGGCAACGCGAAATGAACACTCTTGTCAACTTTCTGCACGCCGCGCTTTTAGCCGGCACGCCCCTGATGTTCGGTACGCTCGGCGAGATCACCACAGAAAAGGCGGGCAACCTGAACCTCGGCGTAGAAGGCATGATGTCCATCGGGGCAATCGCCGGATTCTATGTAGGCTTTGTCACACAAAATATCCTGCTCGCCGTGCTCGGCGCCTTTGTCGCAGGTATTCTCTCCGCCCTGATTTACGCATTCCTGACCGTTACGCTCAAAGCGAATCAGAACGTAACGGGCCTTACCCTGACGATCTTCGGCGTAGGCTTCGCCGATTTCTTCGGCGATTTCCTGCGTGAGTCGGCCGGGATCGATGTGCTGAAGCTGTCGGATAAAATCACAAATACCGTGCAGGCGGTTCAAATCCCCGTGCTCAGCGATCTGCCCTATGTGGGGAAGCTCTTCTTCCAATACAATCCCTTCGTTTATTTTGGGATTCTCCTGTGCGTCGTCATGGGCATTTATATCCTTCACTCACGCAAGGGCCTCAATCTCTGCGCGGTCGGCGAAAACCCCGGCGCGGCGGACGCGGCGGGCGTCAACGTCACGCGCGTCAAGTATGTCAACATCCTGCTCGGCGGCGGTATCTGCGGCATCGGCGGGGCCTATATCTCGCTTGTGCTGTGCGGCGGCGTGTGGGTGACCAACTGCGTCAACGGCCTCGGATGGATCGCCGTGGCGCTCGTGATCTTTGCAAGCTGGAACCCGTTCAAGGCAATCTTCGGCTCGTTCATTTTTGGCGCGTTCAATATTCTGAAATTTTACATTCCAAAGAGCATTATTTCGATCCCCGAAGCGATCTTTGATATGCTCCCCTTCCTCGTGACGGCCATCGTGCTGATCGTCACCTCCATTCGGAAGAGCAAGGAAAACGCGCAGCCTGCGGGCTGCGGGGTGAATTACTTCCGGGAAGAGCGGTAAAACCCATTTGGCTAAAAAGGAACCTATCATAGAAAACCCGGCTGGGAATGAATCCCGGCCGGGCTTTTTTATAAAATTTGATTCCTTACTGTGCAAGGCTGCTCTCCAGCGCCTCCCCACTTATCTTATAAGCTTTGAAATCCTGATCATACATCTTTTGAAGATAGATCAGCAGCAGGTTCCCATTCTCATCCATATGAATCCGGTCAAGAAACGGGTATTTCGGGTCGATATCCGCCTGGAGCTTCGTAATCTCCCCTGTTTGGGTATGCACCGCGTAGAAGATCGACTTGCCCGCTTCCTCCGGCCAGGAGAGGCTGTTCTTCTGAAAATACAAATACGGGGTCTTTGCGCTGTCATAAAGAGTTTCCAACCCTCCCGCAAAATCGTACTGCTCCGCCCCAAACACGCGGACATAATGCGCCCCCTGGCGGAGGAAGAGCGCGGCGCGCAGACTACTATAATCCGTCACGATCAGCAGGTTGCCGACAGTATCCATGTGCAGAGGACTACCGATTTCTTTGCCAATCTCCGGCTCCTCTGTCTGGGAAAGCAGCTTCCCGCTGCCGTCATAGGTGTAGAGGTAGCAGTGATCCTCCCCGTTCTTTTTCTGCCTGCCCAGGCCATAGAGCTTGCCGTCGGCGGCGCAGGCAACCTCAAGAACCGTGCCCCTGCTATTTTGCTCGCCCTCCTGATAGAAAAACTGATTTTGAAGGATTGTTTTGCGCTTTCCCGTTGTTCCATCGTATTTCTCGATCTCTGTGACGACGGAATCACCCTTCTGGCTGGGGACGTAGCCGATGAATTCCGTTTCCGACAGCTTGCTGAGGTTGATCAGCGCGGTCACGTTTTTCCGCTTCTCCACAATGGTGAAGGTTTTCTCCCTCGTATCAATGCGGATCAGGTTGTTGATATCGACGCCGCCAGCATCCGCGCTGCCATACCAGGTGTAGAAATACCGCCCGGCCATGAAAACCGCATCCCCGCTGGAAACGCCTGTATCGGCGATCCGGCCGACCGGCGTCATTCGCCGCGTCCGGCCGTCATACACCGCAAAGCGGCTGGCGTTGGAATCCGGTTCTCCATCCAGGCCCGCATAGCTCGTGCAAAAAAGATCGCCGCTGAAATGGCTCAGATAGCGAATGTTTTTCGCCTCGCCTTTTGCGGAGGAGCGGTCAAACACCAATTGGGCCTGTTGGGCAGTGATCCGCTTCGGCTTCCTGGGATTTTGCAAGACAAAAGGGGCGGTTTCCACAGAAACAGGGCCTGCTGAGATGGATTCCTGTTCCAACTCCGTCGTCTGATCTGGATGATTTTGTCCGTTTCTATCACATCCGTCCATAAAAAGGAGAAAAACCAGGAGGGACACGGCGGCCGCCAGCCATCTGTTACGCATCTCTGACGATCCCCCCTCCCGTTAATATCCGATCGCATTCTGACCTGCACCCATTTTATTGGTATTTACTTTCCAGAGTTGTGCGAAACTTCTAGTGAATTTTCCATTCGCATAATTTCCATGTCCATACTTAGGGAAGTAGTAAGGATCTACAATATAATATGAGTTTAAAGATTGATTGGGATTATCACGGTTTGGATTTGAATATCCCACTAAATTCGTATAATGTCCATCTGTTTTGTATGGCCAATTGACAGTATCATAGGAAGCTAACGTGAAAATAATCGGTGCGTTTATTGTATGATACATAACGCGAATACAATTTAGGAGGTCTGCTTCGTCAGAAACAAGGCGGCGAATGTAGGCATTTCTGCTTTGCGTTTTATTTAAATAATTCAGTACCGTCTGCATCGCAGGACCTCTCCCAACCGCATTTTGAATCGTGGTCTGAGAAGGTACCGTTTGCGATGAGTTTGCTTTCTTAATATACTTTAAAATCTGTTGAACCGTAGCTGGGGCGCATTTGGTATTATCCTCCTGCATGACGGCATCGACGTTTCAAACGGCAGTACTGCCAGCACGCGTGCTCGGCCACTCTTCTGATACCAACCGGTCTGCCAAATCCCATTTTTCTTTTAATTGCTCTTTTTGCTCCGGCGTTAGATCTGGATTTGCAAGCGCTTCCGCCAAAATTTCATCATTGGTTTGGCCAATCTCCGAGGGCAATAGCCCTCCCTCACCTGACGAGCCCAGAGCAGACGCCTGTGTTGCTAACATAACGGTTATAAGCACGATCGATATAGTTCCAAAAATTCTTTTCTTTTTTCATTTATTCATCTTTCTTCCATTCATTTACCCATTATATGGGCTATCTTCATTCTATATATTATTTTATAATTTGTCAATATATATAATATGATTCATACTATATATTAATTTTAAAATAAAAAATGCGCCGCGAACCCGCAGCGCATTTTTTGATATCACAGTGCCCAGTTATTGCTCCTTCTTTTTATCATACATGCGTTGGAACGCTTTGACGATCTCCACGATTGGGATAATCAGAAACGCCAGCAGCATCGCCTCGAAATACTCCGCCGCCGTCAGAGGGACAAGGCGGAAGGCGTCGGCCAGGAACGGCACATAAATCACCGTCGTCGTCAGCAGCACGGAGAGCACCATTGCGCCGTAGAGCACCCAGTTGTGGCTGCCGCGCAGGCCCATAGCCAAGACAGAGCCGTGCTGTGAGCGCATGTTGAAGGCGTGGAACACCTCGCACATCGAGAGCGTCAGGAAAGCCATTGTGATCGCGTGGTTGTGCAGCCCCGTTGCATCGTCTACGTTGTTGTAGCCGAGTGCATAGGCAAAGATCGTTTGCGCCGCAATCAGGATGCCCTGGTACAAAAGCTCCGGCCCAAGCCCGCCCGCGAAGATGCCGTCGGACGAATTGCGGGGCCTGCGCTTCATCAGATCGCGCTCGCCGCGCTCCATGCCGAGGCCGATGGCGGGGATGCTGTCCGTAATCAGGTTGATCCAGAGCAGGTGGACAGGCAAAAGGATCGTGAACGGCCCGTCCGTGAGCGCGCCAAGCCCGATGGTTGCCACCAAAATACATAAAACCTCGCTGAGGTTGGAGGAAAGCAGGAACTGGATCGTTTTGCGGATATTGTCGTAGATCCGCCGGCCTTCCTCCACGGCGGAAACGATAGTGGCAAAATTGTCATCCGCCAGCACCATGTCGGCCACGTTTTTTGTCACATCCGTGCCGGTGATGCCCATGCCGATGCCGATGTCTGCCGTTTTGATCGCAGGTGCGTCGTTGACGCCGTCGCCTGTCATCGCGGTGACCATGCCGCGCTTTTTCCATGCGCTTACGATACGCACTTTATGCTCCGGCTGCACACGGGCGTAGACGGAATACTGGCCCGCCTGGCGCTCGAACGTCTCCTCGTCCATCTCGCCCAACTGTGCGCCGGTAATCGCCTGGCTGGCATCTTCGACGATTCCAAGCTCTTTTGCAATTGCCACGGCGGTATCGAGATGGTCACCCGTAATCATAATCGGGCGGATTCCCGCCTCGCGGCATTCCGCCACAGCAGCCTTCGCCTCCGGGCGGACCGGGTCGATCATGCCGGTCAGGCCGATGAAGACGAGCTCCTGCTCCAGCTGCTCCGGCTCGAAGGAGGCAGGCAGGCTGTCATACGGGCGGAAGGCCGCCGCCAGCACGCGCAGGGCTTTATCCGCCATCGCCTTATTCTGGCGCAGGATTTCCTCGCGCCTTTCCTGTGTCAACTCGACAGCCTTGCCGCCTTCCCAAATTTTTGTGCAGTGGCTGAGCACCACATCGGGCGCGCCCTTGGTATACTGAACATACGGATCTTTCTCCGCCTGATGGACGGTAGACATCATCTTCCGCATGGAATCGAACGGCGCCTCGCCTACGCGCGGGAAAGCCTTTTTCAATTCATTTTTATTCAGGGAAAGCGATAGGCCATAAGAAACAAGCGCAGCCTCCGTCGGCTCGCCTACCACACTCCCATCGGCCTTTGCCTCCGCATCCGTGCAGAGCGCCATCGCCTGTGCAAGCAAAGGTTCATCCGCGCCGTAATGATCCACAACGGTCATTTTATTCTGTGTCAGTGTCCCCGTCTTATCCGAGCAGATGATCTGCGCACAGCCCAGCGTTTCCACCGCGGTGAGCTTGCGGATGACGGCGTTGCGCTTCGACATATTGGTGACACCGATGGAGAGCACGATCGTAACCACGGCCGCCAGCCCCTCCGGGATCGCCGCGACTGCAAGGCTGACGGCGATCAGGAAGGTATCCAGAATCGCCTGCAGATGGAAATCCTGCCCGCGCAGCAGGCCGAACGCGAAGATAAAGACGCAGATGCCCAGCACCAGCCAGGTCAGTATTTTACTCAGCTGCGTCAGCTTCTTCTGGAGCGGCGTCTCGCCGTCCTCCGCCTGGGTGATAGCGGTGGCGATCTTGCCCATCTCCGTGTGCATGCCCGTCGCCGTGACGACAGCCCTGCCGCGGCCGTAGGCAACTGTGCTGCCCATATAGGCCATATTCTTGCGGTCGCCGAGCGCAACATCCTGCCCGTTGGGCGTTAGTTGATCGATGAGCTTGCTCACCGGTACGCTCTCGCCCGTGAGTGCGGACTCTTCGATTTTCATGCTCGCACATTCAAACAGGCGGCAATCCGCCGGGACTGCATCGCCCGCCTCCAGCACGAGTACGTCTCCCACGGCGATCTCCTCGCTTTTGACGGTGATCAGCTCGCCGTCCCGCAGCACCTTGCTGGTTGCCGCCGCCATCTTCTGGAGGGCCTCGATTGCCTTCTCCGCCTTGCTCTCCTGATATACGCCCAGAACGGCGTTGAGAATCACAACTACCAGAATGATGATGACATCTGCATAGCCTTCCTTCTCATGGCTGAGCGACGCCGTAACGGCGGATACGACCGCCGCACCAATCAGCACGAGGATCATTGGATTGAGAAGCTGCTCGATAAACCTGCGCAGAAGCGATTGCTTTTTGGCCTCCTCCAGCCTGTTCCTGCCGTCGCGCTCCAAGCGCCGCGAGGCCTCCTTGCCGCTGATGCCTTTGGGCGTGCTTTCCACTGCTGAAAATACATCCGAGATATTTTCCAGATAGTATTTTTTCATCGGTACCTCTGCCTTCCTTCTATTGTGTTCCAACAGCTATCTATCATAAACCGTCCCCAGACGGATTTTGCCCAAAAAATCAAAAAATCCTCCAGCAGAAAGAAATCTGCTGAAGGTCTTGCTCCCATTTTCATGGACCGCCGCCAGGCACATATGCGCCGGGTGTTGACAAGCGATTGCCAAGCTACTCCCCTTCACCGGCCCTGCCGGAACAGTGATTCTTTATGATGAAACGAGAGTGACGCAGCAGGTAACGATGCCGGCCCGGAGCGCAGCGGACCCAGTTAAGAAGATTCCGTTGCTTCCAAGCGGCAGGCGGCTACCGGCTGTTCTCTATTGTCTTAATCATACCATGATTTTCCGCAAAGTCAATTGACTCATTCAAAATTAAAAAATCATTCATACTCTATTCATAAAAAATTCAGAGCCGTGACAATCCGATTCTTCCTCTGTATTTGTATGTATAAAAATGTCGTTCAGAACAAAAAGAAGATGAATCGGAAAAATAAATCGTATAAATTGACTTTTCCATACATTGATGTTATACTGAAAGAAACATACGACATTTTTCAAACAAATATGACTGGAGGCCCTATTTATGAAACGAATCATCTGCCTGATCCTGGTATGTCTGATTGTGCTCTGCGCCCTTGCAGCCTGCAAAAAGAAGGGGCCTACCATTATGGGGAACGACGGCGCGACCTATGAGCAAGTGGTCGACAAGGACGGAAACCCGGTTACGGACACTGACGGGAACCCGGTCGTCATCGCCCCGAAGGCTACCGATGAATCCGGCAACGAAAAAGAGGGCGCGACGCAGAGCCTGACCATCCCTTACCTTGCATCCTCCGGCAAGACGATCGAGGCTGCCGGCTATCGCATGGAGATCCCCAAGGATTGGGAGATGAAAAACAGCGCAGCCGACCCGCTGCTCGAAAACAAGGAGGAAACGCTCCAAATCTCCATCATGGATAAGAGCGCCGTTACCAGCAACCGCAAGGAATATGCCGAAACCGCCCGAAACAGCCTGGTGCAGGCCGGGAATACACCCGGTGAGATTACCGAGACCACTATTGCCGGGAATCCGGCCAGCAAATTCACGTCCTCTGTCAAGACGGAAGACGATACGACGCTTGCCTCTGTCTTCTATATCGTGGAAAGCAAGGGTAAAATATTTGTGCTCTCCGGCACGGCCAAAAGTGAAGAAAATTTTAAAACAGCGGATTTTGATGCGATCTTCAACAGCATCCAATTCAAATAATAAGCTGGAATCACCTCTTCCGATGCGCGCCACAAAATGAACCGTTTTGCAACGCGCCCTGAAAAAGCACTTGCGGGCCCTACGCTACGGCCCGCATTTTGCACCTCTGCAACAGGCTCTTTGCACAACAGTGTATTACAACTTGTGGCTGCGCTGTCCGCCATACTATACACCATGGCAAAATTGTGGTATAATCAAGGCAGTTGATAGAGGGAAGGGGTGTTTCATTATGAGGCGAAACCTTTGTTTCCTGCTGGCCGTCTTCACTCTGACCGGCCTGCTGACAGCTTGCTCCAGAGAGGAAAAGGAGCCGCAAAACACACCGTCTGCCGATTCTGTTACTGCAGAGGTGAAAACCACCGCCGCAGAGCTCATGAGCGGGGAATATTTTGCAATCGAAAAGGCCTCCGGCTGGGAGGGCGGCAACAGCCAAAACGCCGTAAAGCACAACGGCTCGACTGCGCAGATGGATATCATCACCCTTGGCAGCCTGGAGCCTGATCCGGTCTCCTATCTGCAAAAATTTCACGATACCTACCGGGATGGGGGGCTCGGCCAAAAGCTTTCCGATGTGGAAACCGTTTCCATCCGGGGAATCGGCGCTGCTTATTTCCAGTTTGAAGATACCGTCGCCAAAGAAGGGACTGTGAAAGCCTTCTATTGCTTGAATCAAAAGGGGAAGACCTATCTTATCACCTGCTGGGCGATCGGCTGGGAGGATTTCAAGGAGGCGGATTTTCCTGCCCTGATCGAGCAGATCCAATTTAAATAAGGCTTTCCCCATGTTACGATACAGATCAACAGCCTGCTTTTGGCGCGGGAGCCTGTGCGCCGAAAAGCAGGCTGTTTTTTCATCAGTTTGGAAAGGCAGGCACATATGATGAGCATTTTTCCGATTTCTGATCCTGCGCGAATCGAGGCCCTGTTTACAGGCTGGTCGGAAACTTTCATATGGTCTTTCCTGCAGGGCTGTATGGGCTCGGCTTGGGCAGATCATCCCCGCATTCCGATTTCAGCGAAAATCATGGTGGGCGATTTCTGCCTGTTTGCAGGGGCGCCAAATGCGAAGCTGATTCTTCACAGGCCAGAGGGCCGGGAAGATGATTTTTTCATCCTCGTGCCGCGAAACGAAGCGTGGTGCCAGGAGATCGAGCGGACACTCGGCGGGCAAGCGCAGCGGATCACACGTTACGCAACCCAAAAAGAGCCAAGCCTGTTTCGCCGCGGGGAGCTGGAGCGACTCGCCATTTTGTCTGATCCCAGCTTTCAGCTGAGGAGAATCGACGAGCAGCTTTTCAACCTGCTCCGAGGGGCCGAATGGTCGCACGACCTCTGCTCTCAGTTTATGGATTATTCCGATTATGAGCGGCGCGGGGCAGGCATAGCCGCTGTGTTTCAGGGAGAACCGGTATCCGGCGCCTCCTCCTACACCGTTTACCGGGGCGGCATCGAGATTGAAATCGATACGCGGGCAGATTTCCGCAGGCGGGGCCTTGCCACGGCATGCGGGGCCAGGCTGATCCTGGATTGCCTGGATCGCGGCCTGTATCCGAGCTGGGATGCACACAGCCGCGCTTCCCTCGCCCTCGCGGAGAAGCTGGGCTATCTGCTCGACAGGCCTTATCCTGCATATGAATGGAAACCCGCGTGTCAGCCGCAAGAGAAAACGCATATATTTTCCAGTGCATCCTGTGAGTGAGATGGTATAGAGCACCTGCTTTGGCCGCTCTCCAGCCTCCGGCTCTTCTGCCTGCGCAACGCAGGCATGCTCCCGCTCCTCACAATAAAGCCGGATCTTACAGATCGGGGCGAGGGCCTCAAACAGGAGACTCACCATGCAGAGAAGCATCAGGAGAAGAAAAAAAGCCATTGATTGGCGGCCAAATGGAGATTCTTAATCATACCGTTGTTGCCCGCAATCAGGCCGATATTGCTGGAACCATGCAGGACGGAATACACACCGGAGATTTTATGGCCCTGACCGTCCTTGTCCAGCAGAGCATCACCGAACAAACAGCCTGGTCAGCAACGCCCCCGCATCATTCGCTGTAAACCCGCCGGGAGAAACGCGGAAATTCTTGACATCCCCCCAGCGGGAGCAATATTGCCGCACCTGCTCCGGAGTCATATGCACGGCTGACGCATCCGTCAGCCGCTCCACGACGCCGCGCAGCGTTTCATCATCCGTGCCCAATACCTGATAGTATGCCTCCGCACGCTCCGGCTCAAACTCCTTACCGCGCTCGAGAAACGCCGGCAGAAAGGCCGTACAGGCGCGCCCGTGCGGAATGCCGAAATCTTCCGTGAGCACATATCCGAGCGGATGGGGAAACGCCGTTCCGCAAGCGCTGAGCACGATGCCCGCATAGAGGGAGCCATAATAAAGCCGCTCGCGCATCTTCCGATCCGGCAGATGCGTATTTTTATCGAGCCAGACAAGGCCGTTCCAAAGCATTGGCAGCCCCTTCACCGCAAAGAGCCTCACCGGATCGCTGAGATGTGGGCTGAACCAGCCCTCCGTCGCGTGGGCGAAGGCGTCAAGGGCGGTGGAAACCGTCACACGGAAGGGCGCGCTGTGCGTATAAGCCGGGTCCGCAAAGGCGATGCGTGCATAGCAATCCGCGCCGGAAATGCTCTTTTTGCGGCCACTCTCATCAATCGTCAGCACAGATACGGGCGACACCTCGCTGCCGGTCCCCGCCGTCGTACCGATGAGCGCCAAGGGCAGCGGCGGATTCGCGCCTTCCCTCTGAAAGATATCCATGGGGGAGAGCGCCTCGTTGGCCGCAAAAATCGCAGTTGCCTTGGCCGCGTCAAGCGGCGAACCGCCCCCGATTCCGATGATAAACTCCGCGCGGACGCGGCGCGCGACCACCCCCGCCTCATGGCAGGCGGAAACCAGCGGATTCGGGCCGATCCCGTCATAGACCGACCAGCCGATCTCCCACAGATCCAGCGCAGCCGTCACATCGGCCAGCGCGCCGCTGAGCTTTGCGGAGGAACCGCCTGTGACGATCAGGCAGCGTCTGCCAAGCGTGCGCAGCAGAGTGGAGTTGCGCGCAACGGCCCCCTCCCCGCTAACCACGTGCACAGGCATATGAAAATTAAAATCCATCTGAAACCCTCCATCTCCATCAGAGCCGCCTGAAGCTGCCCACAGCCCTGAACTCCATTGTCGTATTGAAAAACTTTCCAGGTTGAGGAACCTCGAGTATAACCGTTTCTCTATATTATAGCACAAATTCATTATGCCGCAAGGCATGGCCGGACCGTTCAATGAAAACGCGGGCGCTCCTGCTTTTGTTTGTTCATTTTTTATTACGAAGCGAGTAACAAAGCAGACCCTACGGCTGACTGCCCTGTCTGAGAGATCCCTGCTGTTCCAATGTTCAGCCATCTTGCGGCTATTTTTTATCCTGATACATCACGGTCGGATTGTTGTGCTTCTCCGTATCCGTATCGTTCCAGATCATGTCCGCAACAGGCGCCCATTTTTCTGCAAAGGGCTTCGTCTTGGCGATCAGGTCGTCTACGCTCTCAGGCGCAAGCATTTCGGTGGAATGCGCGCCGGAACGCTCCACTGCTTCTTTGATCTTTTCCGGGTTGTCGAGCACCGGGCAGGGGCGAAGGTGGTTTTCATTCCACGGCTGGCCCTTGTAATATTCCATAAACAGAGGGGACTGCAGCGCCTCGATCAGGGAACAATCCTTGATGTTGACATTGGAATAGTGGACGAATGCGCAGGGCTCCACATCGCCGTTGGCATTGATGTGCAGGTAATGGCGGCCGCCTGCGATGCAGCCCTGGACATACTCGCCGTCGTTCCAGAAGTCGAGCGCGAAGATCGGCTGCTCCTTGCGGGCCTGGCGGATCAGCTCATAAGCCCTCTTGCGTTGATCCGCATTGGCGATGAGATCTACCACAGCATCCTTACCGACGGGCATATAGGTGAAATACCAGGCAAAGAGAGCGCCCTTATCGATCAGGAATTCAAAATATTCCCTGGAGCAGACCTCTTCCACGTTTTTGGAATGATAGCATGCGGAATAGCCGAACGGAAGGCCCGCAGCCTTCATCTTGTCCATCGCGGCGAGGACCTGATGGTAAGTCCCTTCCCCGCGACGCATATCGGTCGCATCTTCATAGCCCTCGATGCTGAAGGCCAGCGCAAAGTTGCCCACGCGCTTGATTTCCTTGACGAAATCGTCGTCGACGAGCGTGCCGTTGGTGAAGGCGAAGAATGCGCAGTCCGGGTTTTCCTCACACAGGCGGATAATATCCTTTTTGCATACCAGGGGCTCGCCGCCGGAGAAAATATACATAAAGGTGCCGACCGCCTTACCCTCCTTGACCACGCGGGAGAGCGTTTCAAAGCCGAGCGTGGAATTTTTGCCGTACTCCGCGGCCCAGCAGCCTTTGCAGTGCAGGTTGCAGGCGGCGGTGGGATCGATCAGGATCGCCCATGGGATATTGCAGTGGTATTTTTCAATCGCCTGCGTACGCAGCGAATAGCTGTTGAGCGCAATATTCATGAAAACGGGCACGAATTTGTCGAGCACGCCGGGGTCCACGTCAAAAAGAATCCGCTTGATAAAACGCGTCCAGTTGTTATCTGGGTCGTTGAGTACCTTGTGCAGGTTCTCATATGTAACGCGGTTGACCTTTTTGATATCGGCTTTTTCGACCAGGTTCAGGAGATTCATCAGATTTTTGTCCGGGTCCTTCCGGGCATAATTGAGTGCTTTCCGGATGGCAAACGAGGACACCGTCTCCTTGATGGACTTCATCTATTAACTCCTCCTACTAAAAACACACACATTCTTATTTTTCGTGTATAGTCCAGTATACTTGATTTATTTGGAAGTGTCAATTGGGGGCTTCTTAATTTTACATCCTATTCAAAATTGAAGGAGCCTTCAACGCGGAAAGGGTGATTCCTCATAAAAACCGCTTGCAAGGCCTGGACAGCCCGCATGCTGCGCCAATGTATGCGTCATTTGCCGTTTATCCGGGCAGGAAGGAGCGGATGACGGCGGACAGCAGCCGCATCAAAACGGTGTAGAGGGCTGGCCGGATGATTTCTCCGGTTCCCGTATCGGGCGCCTCTTGTGTGCCGCCCACGATGCTTACGCCAAAGGTCCGGGTTTTGGGTAGGCAGACCGGGCCGCAATGACCATAGTCGATTATCACGGGCGCATAGAGCCGCTTTACATTCGGGATCGTACCGGTCATCGGGATTTCCATGCTTTGGCCGGGCGCCAGGATTTGCTCCCGGCCAAAGGAGAAGCCGATCTGCGTCCCGCTGCAGACGATCCGCCGGATGCGCAGGCCGTACTCCTTGGAGAGATTGGTCACGATGAGGGCCGAATCCTCCGGAGTCAGATAACAGGAGCGGCTGCGGTTAAACTGGATGTGGAGATCGTCCGCCGTATTGTGGGAGATTTCGAATTGCGGATAGGCCGGGTCGGAGCGGACGTCCTCCAAATCATCCGTGAGCAAAAGTTTCAAATACAGCGATTTGCTGTAATCATCCCAGTAGCTCATGCCGTGGAACTGCCCCTCGATGAACCAGGTGTTCTCCGGCAGAAAGGCGCAGGAAGCATCCACCTCCATGGAGGGGGAGATGTGGTTGTGGATGGGGTCGGCGCAGACAGTCCCCTTCGGCTGATTATTGTTTGGAAACCGCTCTCCGATTTTGGCACAGTACGCGCCGGAGGTATACTGCGTGTCGATGATAAAATCGGAATTGTTCTGACAGCCCGTAGCCAGGCCGTTTCCCGTGCTCGACATGATGGAAACGCTGATCCCGTATTCATCGCGGGCGCGGCGCAGCCCCTCACCCATATGGGTCATGACGTTGAAATGGGATTCGTCCAGCTTCTCGATCAGCGCGGCGTTTTCCTCCGGGTTAAGGTAGCGGTCGCGCAGCACACGGTAGTCCGCTTCGGGCAGCAGGTCCCATACGCTGCCGCAGTAGCGCAGAATCGGCCAGAGCCCATCCCAGATGAGCGCCCGCGCCGGTTCGTCCAGCATATCGAGGGGGATGAGATCAAAGAGCCAGTCAAAGTCGTTTTCCATCACGAAGCCGGCCTGGATCATTTGCATGAGCGTATGTTCATCAAAGGAAATCCCCTCATTATAAAGCAGGTCCGCGACGATGGAGGAGCCGCACAGGGCGGGGACGTTCAGTACGGCGTTGTTGACATCTTGCTTACAGCCGTAATAAAAGAGATAGAAGCCCACGAGCTGCCCGCCGTGGCTAATGCTGTGCAGGTTGACCCTGCGGTGGCCGGTGAGCGCTTTTACCTGCTGGATAAAATCGTCGAGCCGCTTTGCGGCGTCGACCTGCCCCAGCCGCCAGTCGACGGTGAAGGTGAATACGTGGTCTTCCCCCACAAGATCCGCAATCGTCTGACTGATCTGCGCCTCCGCGATATACTGCTCCTGCCCGCGCGCCTTCAGGGTGCTCATACGGGCGTCTTCGGCGCGATCGGGGTAGACGGAGACCGGGTAGACGGAACTGCCATCCGGATTCATACGCAGCGTTTCAAAACGCTCGGCACAGGCTTTGCTGAGCCCTTTTACAAGAGTGTCCCAATCTCCGGCAAAGGCTTTCCCGATTCCTCCGGCAATCTGCGGCGCATATTGGAACAGGACAGGGAGCGTGTTTTCCGCCGTCAGATTCCAGATTTGCTCCTCCTGCGGCGTACCATAATGGAGATAGAGCGACGACGACGTGTAGCCGGGGACGACGATGACGGGGTCGTTCCCGCAGATGCAATCGTCCGCAGCAAACACCGGGGCGGGGGCGGCAGTCAGTAGTATCCATATCGTCAGCACCATGCAGATACCCTTTTTTGCTTTCATAGTATGCTCTCCTTTTCTCAATTTGAAAAAGCCTCTCTTCGGCCTGCAGAAGCAAAGCGCACCCCGACCCGGAGCTGATCGGGTGATCAGCCGGCTGGAGGTGCGCGTGATGAATGATTATGCCAGAAAAATGACGAAGCTTTCACCTTCCATTTTCAGCGTGCAGCCGGAAGCGGAGGGAATGACTGCCGCCGCTCCTCCCAGCGCATACAATACGTCGCCCACCGCACATGGAAGCTCCGCCTCGCAGGCCCGCGCCGCGGGATTGACGGCAACGATAAGCTTCTGACCACCGCCCTCACGCCCGTAGACGAGCGGATAGGTGTTTTCCTGTGCAAACAGGACGCGGAAATCCGCCGTATTGCCCAGGGCAGGATTCTCTTTGCGCAGAGCGAGGATCGATTTTATGAAATTCAGGATGGAGTCCGGCTCCTGCTCCTCCTGCGCGACGTTGGGCCGGTTTTCATCCGGATCGATGGGCAGGTAGAGATCGTCCACATCCGCTGTGGAAAAACCGGCATTTTTGCCCGTATCCCACTGCATGGGCGTGCGCGCGCCGGTGCGGAACATGCTGCCCTCGACGGGGTACAGATCGTTTTGCTGCCGCATGCCGATCTCATCGCCATAGTATAAAAACGGAATGCCGGGCATGGTGTAAATAAAAGCGTAGGAGAGCTTGATGTCGAGATCGCTGATGCTTTTCGGGCGGCGGAAAATATCATGATTGCCCGTGATCAGGCAAATATATCCCTTCCCCTTCGTCTTTGCGAGGAAATCCGTGTATTCATCCGCAAAAGCCTTGGGGTCTCCGTTGCCGCGCGGGTCAAAGAAGGGGGTTGCGTCAAGATCCTCTGGATCGCCGAAATCGAAGAGCTTGGAAAAGCCCTGCGCATTCATCTGCAGATAAAAATCCATCGCAAATCCCGCCGGAATCGCTTCGGACGGAACGCCCCATTCGGAGACGAACGCGGCCTCCGGGAATTCGCAGTTGATATCCGGGAAAATCTGCTGCCAGACCTTGACGGTCTCCGGGCGGCCGGGGCCGTCATCCTTGACGAGAGAAAAGGCCATATCCACACGGAAGCCATCCACGCCCTTGTTCAGCCAGAAGCGGATGATATCCTTGATCCCCTCGATTGTTTTTTGAACGGGGGGCGCTCCGGCGGGCGTCTGCCATGGCTGCGTGACCTTTGCAAAGCCGTAGTTCAGGGAGGGCTGGATGGGGTAGAAATTATAGTGATACAGCCCCTCCCGTGTGCCGCGGGTTTTGTTCAGGCCAAAAACCTGTTTGGTATCGGGAGAAGTCCAGATATAGCGGTCGGAGTATTCATTGGGCTCCTTCTGGCTCGATTTGAGGAACCACTCGTGCTCCTCGGAGGTGTGGCCCGGCACCAGGTCAAGCAGAAGGTGCATCCCGCGGCGGTGCATTTCAGCGATGAGTTTTTCCATATCCGCCATTGTGCCGTAACGCGGCGCGATCTGCTGATAATCCTGTACGTCGTAGCCGGCGTCGCCGAAGGGGGAAAGATAGCACGGATTCATCCAGATTGCATTGAACCCGAGCCCCTGGATATAGTCGAGCTTTTCCAGAATGCCCGGCAGGTCGCCGATACCGTCTGCATTGGTATCCCGGAAGGATTGCGGATAGATTTCATAAAAAAGAGCTGTTTCAAGCCATTTCGGCAGGCTCGCCATAAACCTCATCCTTTCTGATTCATGCGGTTTGCAAATTTGTCCGCTCTGCCCAAAAGATACGGTTTCAGTATAATATGATTTGTTTAAAAAGTAAACCGGATTTTGCATTTTCGCAGGCTTCTTTTTCAATTCCGGAAGAAAAGTGCCTGCATAGGGGGTGGAACTTACATGAGTCCCATCATTGGGACTTTGCCTGCAGATCGGGGATGTGAGCACCTTGCATTTTTTGGGACAGGCGTGTATACTTGGAACCATGGAAGAACATTTGTTCTTATATGCGCCAATTGGGCTTGGTGGAACAGGAAAATTGAAAGGTTCAATCATTTGAACGGGAATGCTTTGGCATTGAAAAAGGCCCGTCTGATGCGCCAAAACTCCCGCTTTTTTGAGGAAAGGATGGCTGGTTTGATGACATTGTATGAATTGGGAGAGGAATATACGCAGCAGTCTGCCTATATCCGGGCGCAGATCTTGCAGCTGCGTCCGCAATTGAAAACTTTGCAGGGCGATGCATATCTTCAGATGAAAAATCGTATTTTAAAACTGTATGCGATTGCGGGCGAGTGCCGGGAAACGGGCGAATATCTGAAAAATTATTATAAGGAGTCGTAAATCGGCGCATACTGGAGAAGGTGCGAGCATGCGTGCGCTCAGCCGGATTGCAGGAAGACAAAATGCGGTATATACTGAACGCGAGGTCTTTTCCGGCTGGAGAAGCTTCAAACATCCAAAAAGGAGTGAAGCACATGTGTGGCATCATTGGTTTTATTGGTGGAGAGCAAGCCGCCCCAATCCTTTTGGGCGGGCTGAAAAAGCTGGAATACCGCGGCTATGATTCGGCAGGCATCGCCATTCTGGAAGATGGGCGGATCGATATTGCAAAATCGAAAGGCCGGCTGGAGATTCTCTATGATAAGATTGACGGCGGGCGCTGTTTTCGCGGCACCGCGGGGATCGGGCATACGCGATGGGCAACGCATGGAGAGCCCTCGGATGCAAACTCCCATCCGCACCGCAGCAGTTCCGGCAAATTTGCGATTGTACACAATGGGATCATAGAAAACTATGCGGCCCTGAAGGCGCAGCTGCAGGAAAAGGGCTGTGAATTCGCCTCCGAAACGGATACGGAGGTCATTGCCCATCTGCTCGAGCAAAACGATACGGGCGACCTGCTGGAGACGATCCGGCTGACGGTTGCGCAGCTGGAGGGATCCTATGCGCTCGGCATCCTAAGCGAGGAGTATCCGGATGAAATCGCCTGTGTGCGCTGCGCAAGCCCGCTGATCGTCGCGCTCAGCGACGGCGGCAATTTTATCGCCTCCGATATCACGGCAGTGCTTCCCTATACGCGCCGGATCTATCAGCTGGACGATGGGGAGATCGCCCTGCTGCGCAGGGACGATGTGGCCGTTTATGACGCGCAGGGGAGCCGGATTGAAAAGGAATTGAAAACCATCACCTGGAGCGTTGCTGCGGCGGAAAAGGGCGGATATGAGCATTTCATGATCAAGGAGATCATGGAGCAGCCGCAGGCAATCAGCGCGACCATCTCCCCCCGCATTGGAAACGATGGAAGAATCGTATTGGACGGAATTTCACTGACCAAGGAAGAGCTCAGGGCGTTCCGCCGGATTTTCATCCTTGCCTGCGGCTCCGCCTACCATGTGGGCGTGGTGGGAAAGTATGTGATCGAAGAGGCGGCGCGGATTCCCGTGGAGGTGGATATCGCTTCCGAATTCCGCTATCGGATGCCGCTTGTCGATGAGCAGTCCCTCGTGCTGATCATCAGCCAGAGCGGGGAAACGGCGGATACGCTGGCTGCTCTGCGCGAGGCAAAGTCCCACGGCGCGCGGGTGCTGTCGATCGTCAATGTGGTTGGCAGCACGATCGCAAGCGAGAGCGACGATGTGCTCTATACCTGGGCCGGGCCGGAAATATCCGTCGCCACGACAAAAGCCTACAGCACCCAGCTGACGCTTATTTACCTGCTGGCTCTCTATATTGCGGATGCGCTCGGCAGAATCGATACGCTAAAGCTCCGCCATGCGCTCAATGAACTG
The DNA here is from genome assembly GCA_900549825.1 of uncultured Oscillospiraceae bacterium. Taxonomy (GTDB): domain Bacteria; phylum Bacillota; class Clostridia; order Oscillospirales; family Acutalibacteraceae; genus Fimivicinus. Next base: position 109,004 of record URQB01000005.1, read on the forward strand.
ATGGCGCTGCCGGGCAAAATCCAGAAGGTGCTGGATCAGGCGCCGGTCATCGAGCAGTTTGCCCAGCGGCTCTGCTACCTGGACCATGCCTATTTTATTGGGCGCAACCTTGATTATGCGGTAGCGCTGGAAGCTTCCCTCAAGCTCAAGGAGATCAGCTATATCCATTCTGAGGCGTATGCTGCGGGAGAGCTCAAGCACGGCACGATCTCCCTGATTGAGCCGGGCACCTTTGTAGCGGCCCTCGCCTGCTGCGAGCGGCTCTTCGATAAGACGGTGAGCAACATCCGGGAGGTTAAGGCGCGCGGCGCGCAGGTGCTCTGCGTTACGCAGGAGGGCAATTTTGCCGCCGCCCAGCAGGCGGATCATGTTTTTTATGTGCCCCGTACCAATCCGCTGTTTATGCCGTCGATCGAGGTGGTTCCCATGCAGCTGCTGGGCTACTATGCGGCCAAGGCGCGCGGCTGTGATATTGATAAGCCGAGAAACCTTGCCAAAAGCGTCACAGTGGAATAAAATAGAGCGTATCAAAAAACGACGGGGGTTCAAAACCAATGGATATGAGTGCACTCAAGCCCAATGAAAAGAAAAACCTGGAGATCGAAACGAGCGGGGGAACCTACCAGCGCTATCCGGTCAAAACCCATGTGGTCATGGCGGGCGACAGCCTGACCGAGATCATGGATCAGTACGTCAAGCCTTACCTTGAGCCGGACGATATGATCTTCATCAGCGAAAAGATCATTGCAATCAGCCAGGGGCGCGCTTTCGACATCGATGAGATCAAGGTATCACGGCTCGCCAATTTCCTGTGCAAATTCGTGTATAAATCTCCCTATGGGATCGGGCTGGGCAGCCCGTGGACGATGGAGCTTGCCATCCGCGATATCGGTGTGCCCAAGATTTTATTGGCGGCCTTTTGCTCCGCCGTCACAAAGCCTTTTGGCAAGCGCGGCGTATTCTATAAAATCGTCGGCGATGCCGGCCGTGCGATCGACGGCCCGTGCGACTATACGCTCCCGCCCTACAACCATTATGCGAAGCTTGCGCCAAAGGATCCGGATCAGGTCGCGGCAACGCTGCGTGAATATACGGGCTGCAAGGCCGTCGTCGTGATGGATGCAAACGACATCGGCCGCGAAATCCTCGGCGTATCCTCCCCGGAGGTGGATATCGAGCTGTGTAAGGAAATCTTTCAAGACAACCCGCTCGGCCAGGCCTCCCAGCAGACGCCGATCGCCATTGTCAGAAAAGCGTCTTAAGCCTGAAAAACGGAATGACAGACATCTCCGATCCTGCTTCTATAAGAGGGTCGGAGATTTTTTTTGCGTTGCAGAAAAGCACATAATTATATATTTTAGAAATATAATACTAATATTTGATGCTTTTTGAAACCAGATTTGTTTTCTTCCAAAGCAGATGATATGCTTTAACCGGATACAATCTATCTTGGCTTCAGGGGTGATGGTTTGCCTGACCGCAGAGTTCGTGAGATGAGAATCCGCAATGGGAAAACGCAGAAGGAAATAGCGGATTATTTGAATATTTCCCGGTCAACTTATACGCTATATGAGAGTGCAAAGCGGCAGATGAGCAATGAAACGCTTTGCGCTTTGGCGGAGTATTTTGGCGTCAGCACGGACTACCTGCTGGGCCGTACGGACAATCCCTCTCCGCCGGGGCTCTATACACCGCATGAAATCGAATTGATCCGGCAATACCGCTCTTTGGATGAGCGGGGGCGCCGAAGCGTGGAGGGTGCCCTGCGCTTTGAGCAGGAATGGTCTTACCGCCAGCAGAAATAGGAAATAAAAATACAAAAATACACACCGCGATGATCATTTTCATATTTTGGAGGCCTATATGAAACGCAAGGCAAAAGATATTTACCTTGATACATTGACCCGTGAAAATTGCAAGACGCTCATACGGATTTGAATTTTTAGGGCTGGAGCGCATCTGTGCGAATACGCTTGCAATGAATCTGGGGGCGCAGAAATTCCTTGAGAAATGTGGCTTTACCTGAGAGGGAACGGAGCGGGAATCCGTTTATCTGAATGGCTGAAAATATGATAATATTGAATGATACCATTCTGAAAACGGAATACATAAGGGCAAAACATATCAGATGAATGGAGATTTTATGCGCTATATGGGAAAAGTCAATAAAGTGCAAAAAGCCTGCCCGGGAATGCGCGCCGTCGCATCCCGGGCAGGCTTTTTGGACAGTTTCGATACAATCAGCTGTTATAGATGCCTAAATATTCCTCCAGGCATTTGCCGCTCGCTTTGATTTTCTTTGCATCTTCCACGCCGACATAACGCCAGTGCCATGGCTCATAGGCCACCTTTGTGATGGAGACCTTATCCTTTGGATAGCGGAGGATAAAGCCGTAGTCTGCGGCATGCTCTTGCAGCCATTTGAATTCCTTCGTGTTTTCGAAGCCCTCCTGCGTATTGACGATATCCATAGAGACGCCCATGTTGTGCTCGCTCGCACCGGGAGGGAGAATCCACTCGGCCGCCAGCTGCTCCGCCTTTGAGCGGCTATTTCCCTGCTGCATGTAGTAAGAAACCTTATTTTCATAATTGGATTTCTGCCTGGAGATCGAACGCCAGCCGGAATAAGGCGTCAGCGTGCAGCCGTCCGCCTTCGCGGCGTTGTACATTTCCACATAATGAGGCGTGACGCGCTTATCGAGCGGGCGGTCAATTCCCTCGACCGGGTAGGTGAGCTCCGGCTGATAGTTCTCCGGCAGGCGGTATTTGATGCTGACTAACGTCAGATACCATTTCTCAGGATCAATTGTTACTGTCATGGGCGTAATCCAGCTTCCTTCCGTTTGGCCGGAGGTGGTTTGACTTGCAGAGGAAGCCGCCTTTTTAGAAGAGGCACTGGACGTGGCGGCTGGCCGGGTGGTGGGGTCAGCCTTTGCAAGGCCGGTGGGAAGCTCCGTAGAGGACGATGCCGGGGAAGAGACGCTTGGCATTGAAGGGCCAGGTTTTTCCGCTGGTTTGCATATGACGAAATATCCGATCAGCAGCGCGGCCAATGCCACAATCAGCACGATGCCGAGGATCAGGCGCAATTTACTATTTCGTTGCATACCATAAGACCTCCAGATTCGGGGCGTGCGGCGCAATGACCGCCAGACCGACAAATTCTTTCTTTTTATTCTATGCGCCCGGCCACACTTTGTCAATTAAAAATAAGGGAAGGAAGCCCTCAAGGCTGTGGAAGCCGCTCTTTTTGGCGAAAGCCTGGCCGTACCGCAAAAGCGGTACGGCCTTGATCGGCGGGGCGCCCCGCCGGATTGCGCCTCCCGCTCCAGACAATGGATGGCCGGCGTTTTTTTGCGGAAATGTGGAGGGCAGACCTGTGATTAAGATTCCCTATTTTGCTTTTATTATGAAGAAAGGTCCTCGCCGGAGGCCCATCTGACAGCATTTTTGCCGGCTTGCGGGGAAGAAAAAACAGCAGACACATCGTGTCTGCTGCAAGAACATGGAGCGGATGACGAGGCTCGAACTCGCTACCTCCACCTTGGCAAGGTGGCGCTCTACCAGATGAGCTACATCCGCATGGATCAATTGTAAGAGGTATTATATCATACTTTTTGCGCTTGTCAAGAGAATCTGCAAGCATTTTTCATTATCAAAAGCAAATGTGGCGAATCGGGTGAAATCATATTGAGAAGCGTTTCACAAACTGTGAAGCTCGATCTCCCGATCTGGATAGAAAAAATAGCTTCCAGGGAAAAAGAAAAAGCAGATTGTTCTCAAACAATCTGCTCGGTCTGCCGTCCCTTTTTGATTGGAAGAGGGAGCTTCATTATTTAGGTACGGTGTTCTCTTTAAATAGGCTTCATCCCGACCTGCTCTTTTGCCCGGAGCAGCCGGTAGAGCATCTGATTGAAGGGCGTATCCACACCGTACTGCCGGCCAAGCTCCAGCACAGCGCCTGAAAAGGAGTCAAGCTCCGTGCGCCGCCCTGCCTCGATATCCTGCAGCATGGAGGTTTTCCCCTCCGGCAGAAGGGTGGCGACGATGGGAGGGATTGTCTCGATATCCTCATAGGACAAGTCGATCTGGGCCGCCTGTGCCAGATGGATGACCTCCCGCATCGCAGATTTTGCAAGCTCCATCAACTCCGGCAGACGGGTAAAATCGCCGTAGGTTGCGCCGGTCAGGGCGGAGATCTGATTCAGGCCGACATTGAGCATCCATTTTTTCCACACGGCCCGCTGCATGTGGGGAAAGACGTGCGTTTGCAGGCCGGCGCCGCGCAGGTAATCCTCCACGGCAGTTACCTGGGGAAGGAAGCGCATCGTATCCTCCATGCCGAAGTAGATTTCGCCGTCGGAGGAATGGACAACGCCCGCTTCTGTACGGACGGCATCGAGCGCCATGGCAAGGCCGCAGAATACGGTTGTATCCGGGAAGGCGGCGCGCAGCCGGTGCGTTGCCGTCACGCCGTTGAGGAGCGGGAGAAGAAGCGTATGCTTGCCGGTAAAGGGGCGGATTATCTCAATGATATCCTCCAACTGATAGTTTTTCACACAGATCAGGATGAGGTCCGCCGCTTCAATGCCCTGCTCAGGCTCGCATACGCGCGGGAAGAATGCTTCCCCGTCGAGCGTGACGCCGTTTCGGCGTAGGCGTTGTGCACGCTCTGGATCCGCGATCGCAAAAAAGCGCTCCCCATAGCGATCGAACAGCCGCTTTGCATAGATGGCGCCGGTCGCGCCCATGCCGATGACGGCCGATGTTTTGATTTCCACTGTAACTCCTCCAGATCGATTTTGACAATGAGATTATTCTACCGTGATTCCATTGCGCTTGCGCGCAATGGGCGGCAAAGCCGCAGGGCGAAAGCCCGAATCAATGCTTCAATGTTCTCCGAAACGCAGAAATCTTCGATTTCGTGTGTTTCGTAAGATTATTCTACCATAAACCAAACCTTAAAACCATTTACAACCTGACGTTTTCGTTATATGATATCAAAATAGGGCTTTGCCCATGGCCATCGCCCGCAATTGATATGCAAGAGAAAGGAAGGCCCGCATGGCGCTTTTTCTTTATAGTTTCAACACGGTCGCGCCGCTGATTCTGGTGGTAGCTGTCGGCTTCCTCCTGAAAAAGCTGGGCATGGTGGACGACGCGTTCATCAGCAAGGCGAATCAGGTTTGCTTTCAGGTTGCGTTTCCGCTTCAGCTTTTCAGTAATATCTATGATGCGGATTTCAGCGCGGATTTTCGGCCGAAACTCGTTTTGTTTACGGTGCTCGGCGTTTTGGCAGCAGCGCTTTTGCTCTGCCTGATTGTGCCGCGTTTCCTGAAGGGGAGACCAACCTGCGGCGCGTTTATTCAGGGTGTTTTCCGCAGCAATTTTCTCCTGCTTGGCCTGCCGCTTGCGATCAATCTGTTCGGTGAGGATCACGTGGCGGCCATCTCCATGCTGCTGCCCTTTGTGATTATGGAGTTCAATTTCCTTGCCGTCGTGATCCTCACGCTTTTCCGGGAATCTGACGAAGGGGGGCGGCAAAAGCTCCATATCGGGCGTGCCGCGCTGGATGTAGTCAAAAACCCGCTGATCATCGCTTCCTTCCTCGGCATGCTCTTTTCCGTTTTTCAGATTCCATTACCGCTCTTTTTGAGCCGCGCTGTGGGGGATATCGGGCAGATCGCAACGCCGTTTGCCTTGCTTCTGCTGGGTGGACAATTTGACTGGAAACGGCTCAAGGGTAACCTTTGCCTGGCAAGCGTTGCAACGATGCTGCGCCTTGTGGTTGTTCCCGCCATCTTCGTAGCCTTGGGCGTATGGCTCGGCTTCCGCGGGGAGGAATTGGGCGCAATTCTGATCGTATTTTGCGCGCCGACGGCGATTTCCAGCTATGTGATGGCGCAGAATATGGGCAGCGACGATGTGTTGGCCGGGCAGCTGGTGCTGACGACAACCCTGTTTTCGAGCGTCACCATCTTTTTATGGGTAACGGTCTTACGCGCCTTACAGCTGATTTAGCGCGCAGCTTCCGTCCGCGCGCTGTCATATTAGAAAACAGATACAGGAGGTAATGCAGGATGATCCGCCATATTGTTATGTGGAAATTCAAAGAAGTGGCCGAAGGGGTGCCCAAAGAGGAAAATCTGCGCAAAGTAAAGGGGCTGCTCGAGGCGCTCCCGGAAACGATCTCTTTCATCCGCCGGATGGAAGTGCATCTCAATGAAAATCCCAATCCGAAAAACTATGATGCGGTGCTCATCAGCGAATTCGATTCCATGGAGGATCTTGCCGCCTACACGTCTCACCCGGCGCATCGGAAAATTTCTGCCTTTGTGGCAAAGTGCAGGGAAGGCCGTGCCAGCGTCGATTATGCAATTTGAATAGAAATGACGCAAAAAAAATACTATATGTTGAAAATGCATCTTTTTTTGCAGAAAAATGCAAATAGAATTGAAATTCAATGGAATTTATAGATTTTTTATTCTGCATTCAAAAAAATGTGCAGGGAAACGAAGTTTTGGGGTCAAAACCCTCGACTTTTTTGGTGATATGTGATAAACTATAACCATATTTTTGAGAAGAGAGGGAGTTGAATCCAACACATGAAAGCGACAGAAGACATTCAGAATTACAAGGCCAAGGTCAAGGAATGTGTCAATTATTGCGTCAAGGAGATCAAGTATATCTGCAATGAGGTCGGCGGCCGTGAGTCTGGTAGCCCGGCGGAGCGCAAGGCACAGGAGCACATGGCGGACGAACTGCGCAAATATACCGACAGCGTGGAATTCGAGGAGTTTGATCTGCACCCGAAGGCGTTTATGGGCTGGGTCATCATCGTCGGCATCTGCATGATCGCCAGCGTGATCCTGTATAATCTTGGGTTTGCATTGATTTCTCTGATCCTGACGCTGGTGAGTGCGATCTGCATGATCGCAGAATTTTTAATGTATAAGGAATTTCTTGATCCATTTTTTCCAAAACGGACTTCTGCAAACGTCATTGCGGTGCGCAAGCCGCAGGGTGAGGTCAAGCGCCGTATCATCTTCAACGGGCACTGCGACTCTGCCTATGAATGGCGCTATACATACCTCGGCGGCGGCCATCTTCTCGTAGCTGTGATCGCGATTGCAATCGTGGGCCTGGTCGTCACCCTCGTCTGCGAGATCGCTGCGGTTGCCACCGGCCATGCGATGACTGCATTTGACGGCGGATTCTGGAAGATCATGGGCTATGTGCAGCTGGTCTGGATTCCGTCCTATATCTCAATTTTATTCTTTACCCATTGGAAGCTCGTTGTTCCCGGTGCGAACGACAACCTGACCGGTTGTGTCAACGCGATGGCCGTGATGAAGTATCTGTCCGACAATGATATTCGCTTTGAAAATACGGAAGTCCGGGCGGTGCTGACCGGTTCGGAGGAGGCGGGCCTGCGCGGCGCGAAGGCGTATGCCAAAAAGCATCACGACGAATGCCTGCAAACCGAAACGATCTTTATCGGCTACGATACTATGCGCGACTACGATGACATGGCGATTTACAGCCGCGATATGACCGGTACGGTCAAGAACGACATCCGTGTGTGCAACCTGATGAAGAAGGCCGGCGAATACGCGGGGCTCGACCTGCCCTTCAAGAGCGTTTTCTTCGGCTCCTCAGACGCGGCTGCGATCTCTCAGGCCGGCATTCCCGGCGCGACCTTCGCCGCGATGGATCCGACGCCGGCGCGCTATTACCACACCCGTCTGGATACGGCGGACAATCTCGACCCCAAAATGATCGAGGCAGGCCTCAATCTGGCTCTGGAAACCACATACCTCTTTGATAAAGAGGGCCTGAAAGAGAGCTATTGATTGTTTGAGCCGTCGAAGCCCACCCTGCGACGGCGTGGGTTCTTTTACGAGCAAAGGCTGGACACTACCCTCCGGGGCGGTTTCGGATTTCATTTTGTGCTGGAAGGCGGGCAAATCCATCTTCGGCAATGTCGATGACTGAGGCTGGGGATGCAATTTGAACGGTGCCGGACGGCCTCACAAGAGGGTTGTTATAATTTTTAGCTAAGGGAGAGGAAAACATGGCAGAGACGACGACTGAAAAAAGCACGATCCTGAAATACATGACGGACGGCATCCGCTATGTATGCGAGCACTACAAAAACCGTGCGCCCGGCACGGAGAGCGAGCGCAAGGCGCAGGAATTTTTCCGGGATGAGCTCAAAAAGTACGCAGACGAGGTCGAAATGGAAGACTTTGACCTGCATCCGCATGCGTTTATGGGATTCATCATTCTGGCAGGGCTCTTTTCCCTGATATCTGTGTTTATGTACTGGCTGGCCCCGAAGGGGATCGTATTCCCGATCATTGGCATTGTATTGACCTTTGTATCGATCCTGATGTTTGTCTTTGAATTTTTGATGTACCGTTCGTTTGTGGACTTTTTGTTCCCCAAACGCGTATCCCGCAACGTGATGGCGCGCCGCAAGCCCTCCGGCGAGGTCAAGCGCCGCATCATTTTCGGCGGCCATGCGGACGCTGCATATGAATGGACGTTCTCGCTCCACGGGCAGCTCGCGGCGCTGGTGCCGGTCATCGGTGGCGCGATCATCAGCATGTTCACCCTCTTCGGCTTCAATCTGGCAGCGGCCATCCATTCCGCGGGCGGCTCGTTTGAGATGGCGGGTGCGTGGAAGGTGCTCGGCATCATTGCGCTGTGCCTGATTCCGTTCTGCATCCTGATTCTATTCTTCATCAACTGGCGCGTCATTGTCGACGGCGCGAACGACAACCTTTCTGCCTGCTATATTGCGATCGCCGTGCTCAAGCAGATGGCCGATCAGGATTTCCGCTTTGAAAATACCGAGGTCTGCTGCCTGATCTCCGGCTCTGAGGAAGCGGGCCTGCGCGGCGCGAAGGCGTATGCAAAACGCCATAAGGAAGACCTGCAGGATGTGGAGACCGTCTATGTGGCAATGGACACGATGCGTGAGGTTGAGCAGCTGCAGGTTTACACGAAGGGCTGCACCTGGACGGTGTGGGACAGCGAAGCTGTGGGCGACCTGATCCACGAGGCAGGCGTCAATGTCGGCATCGACATGCCGCGCGCGGAAATCTATCCCGGCGCGATCGATGCGGAGGGTTTTTCTATGTATGGCCTGACGGCTGCGGGCTTCTGCGGCGTCAATCATGACCCCAAGACGTATTATCACACCAGGAAGGATACGCCGGATAACATCGGCGAGGACTGCATCGAGCTTTCCCTGAAAGTTTGTGAGGAGACCGCGCGGCTGTACGATGCAAACGGCGGCCTTGCCAAGTATGAGGCAAAATACAAGAAATAATGCTCTTCTCCGGAAGGGGAACGGCAGAACAGAACAATAGGCAGAATGAAACCCGCCTGCTCCGGAGCAGGCGGGGTTTTATGTTGGCTTTGCATGAGCTGGTGCGCTGTTATGTATATCGGTGGGGAAAAGGGCGGCGCTCACCGGTGGCGCCCCGCGTTCTGGAAGTCCTTACGATATTCCACGCCGGAGGTTTCCGCAAGCAGCCGAAGCTCTGTTATCCCGGATGGTGTTGATCCGCGGCAGGTGGGTGGTGAGCATATAGACCTGCGCCGCCTTTTCCACCGTTTCAATCAGACCGAAGGTCTCATCCACCGTCTTCCCGGCGGCGTAAATGCCGTGCATCCACCAGATCACAAGGCGGAATTCCTTCCTTTTCTCCGCCGTAGCCCTGCCAATTTCATTGGAGGAAAGAGTGAGGTTGTCCTTCACCATTGGATGTGAAAAGAAGATCGCAAATTCCGGGCAGGGCTCTGGCTGCATTTGTCATATCAGCTGAAAAGAGAGGGGGCTTGCCCATCTATTTGCCGGGACCCGGATTCAGGCTTGATTTGGAAAGCCCATCAAGCTTATAATATCAAATTAGGTGGGGAGACAGGTTTATGGTTGGGCAAATCATGTTTATCTCTTTGGAGGAGGTTTATTCATACATGGGTAACCATCTGAGCCACTATTTTATTGAGGATCATTCACTGCAGTCGAATATTCAGACGTTTTCTTATTATTTCGGCGCTGAGAAGTTTAAATTTATCAGTGATACAGGGATGTTTTCTCCCGGCCACGTGGATGATGCGTCCAGCCTTTTGCTTCATACGATGCCAAAGCGATCCGGGAGCTTTTTGGATTTGGGATGCGGTTATGGCGTCATAGGTATCGTGATGGGCAAGGTGTATGATTTGGAAATTACGATGGCGGATTTGAACGGGCGGGCATTGGAATGCGCCAGAAAAAACTGTGAAGCCAATCAACTGGCGGCAGACATCGTGAAATCCGATTGTTTTCAAAATATCAGTCGGTGTTTCGATACCATAGCGTTGAATCCTCCGATCCATGCCGGGAAATCGGTGATCAATGAAATGTATGAAGGGGCCTATGAGCACTTGAATGCAGCCGGAACGTTTTATGTTGTGATCCAAAAGAAACATGGAGCGGAAAGCACCATTCGAAAGCTGATCGAGATCTTCGATAACTGCGAGACGTTATATAAAAAGAAAGGGTATTACGTTTTAGCCTGCATAAAATAATCAGCTTCTTTGATCCGGCGTCCGGGCCCTCACCATTTTCAAAATGTTCTTATTAAGGGGGATTCATACCCGCCGGTGTGGCTGGGGGACCAAAGCAAAAATTTTATAAACAGAGCGGGCAAAACATGCCGGGAAGCCCGCTCTCGCGCTATCATGAGGCCCTCAATCATTTTTGGATATCATCCGGAACCATTTTCACCCAAAATAAAAAACCGCGAAGCACACAGCTACGCGGTTTCCTCTGGAGCTACTGGGCGGACTCGAACCGCCGACCTGCTGATTACGAATCAGCTGCTCTACCAACTGAGCCACAGTAGCGAATATTCTGTTTTCACGCCGATCGCCAGCGAAAAACGCAGTGCGAATCACAGCTTTTATATTATAATCAGAACCTCCTGCTTTTGCAAGCCCTTTTTGCAAAATCTCTGAAAAAATTCTCCGGAGAGATGCAACGATCGTGCTTATCTGCTTCGGCGTTCCCGGCCGCTGATCCGATTGCCGGGAACGCCGTTTTTTGATCGGGTCAGTCCGTCAGCTTCCGCACGATCGCGTCAAGCTCTTCACCGGTTACGCCGATAGATTCCAGATAGGCGCGCGTGCCGCCGCACGCTTGCTCGAGATAGTGACAGAATTTTTCCATTGTATCCGGGTCGGATTTCAGATGCGGATTCTTCTCCTCATCGAAGATATCGTTGCCATCCTCCACCATCGTCCGGAACATGGGCTGGAGATAGGTGTTGGAAATCTGATAATCTGCGATGATATCCAGTTTGTCCACTCCTGCCAGCGAGAGAAGCATCGCCGCGACGATCCCGGTGCGGTCCTTACCGAGCGCACAGTGGAACAGGACGGCGCCCTCGGGAGCGGCAGCGATCGCACGGAAGACCTCCGCCATATTTTCCTTATGATCTGTCAGGCTGCAGACGTAGCTTTCCCACAGCGGTTGGCTTTCCACCTTGTCCACATAGGCGGGGTTGATTTCCAGCAGGGTGTAATGGTGATAAACGATGTCGGGCTCTTTTGCATAGGCGGAAGGCGCAACCTTCGATTCCCCGTTTCCGCGCAGGTCGATGACCGTTTTCACCGGGATTTCGGCGAGCCGCGCACGGTCCGGCCCCATCGGCCCGAACGGAATCCCGCAGCGGATAAAGCGGCCGAACTGCGTCACCTTTCCGTCCGCACATGGATATCCTCCGAGATCGCGGCAGTTAAAAACGCCGTCGAGCGGAATGCGGCGGGCATTGCCGGAAAAATTACTCATAGCTCATCCTCCTCAAAATTTGCCGGCGGGCATATGAAACACCGTCCGGAAAAAGCGGTAATGAGATAAGTATACCATTTCTGCCGCGCAACGTCAATTTCCAGAAGTGGAGCGGTCTTTTTTACGCTTTGATGGATCAGGCAATTGTATTTTTTCAGGAATCTGATAAGATAGATAACAGGCATAACGGCAGTTGGCGGGAGCCGCTTCTGTCCGGATGTTAATTCTATGAAGAAAGGTATGTGAACCCTCTGATGATAAAAAGAGGAAGCGCCCTTTTGATGGCCGCTTTATTGCTGTTTGGTATCGCGGGCTGTGGCAGGCAGACGGGCGATATCCGGATCGGAAACAAAACGCTGCCGCAGGATTCGGAAAACCTTGCGCTGTGCCTGAGCGAAATTGAGGACTTATCCCCGATCCGCGGGTTTCAGAAGGCGTCCAAGGTGAGCCTGTGCAACAACGGCCTGACGGATCTTTCCGCCCTGAAGGATATGAAGCAGATTATCAATCTGGATGTATCGGAGAATCAGATTACGGATGTATCGGTACTGGAGAGCCTCCCCCAACTGAAGATTCTGAATATCGCGGGCAATCAGGTCTCTGATCTCGCGCCTTTGGCAGGGCTTACAGCGCTGGAGAGCATCAATTTATCCAATAACCCGATTGATGAGATTGGGGTTTTATCCGGCATGAAAAACCTGACGGTTGCCGAGTTGTCCCACAGCCAGATCAGTGACCTGACGCCTCTTGCGGGATTGACAGGCCTTGCCAGCCTTCGGCTGTCCTACAATCAGATTACGGACATTACGCCGCTCGCAGGGCTTCAGAACGTGACACATCTTTCTCTTGCAGGAAATGAGATCAAAGGGGAGGAGAACCTGCAGGTATTGATGCAGATGAAGAGCCTGGTTTCCCTGACGTTGGGCTCCGGCTTCACGCAGGAAGAGGTGGAGCGCCTGCAAAAGGCGCTGCCGGATTGTATGATATTCGGTCGGTAAATGTTGAATCTTGATTCTGTTGACAATAAAAGAGGGCGGTGCTAGGATAAAAATATATCCAAAATAATATGTTTTGGATAAAGATTTATAGAGAAAGGATGAAAAAGAATGACAATGGGTAAGAGACTGCTCAGTATTCTAGTGGCGCTGTGTATGGTATTGTCTGTGATCGGCGTTGCCGCTTACGCGGCCAGTGACAGCGAACCTCAGCAGCAGGCAGATCCGCTGGCTGCGGTGGAGATTCCGGTGCCGTCAGAGGTGAAAGATTTTGCGATAAAGTACTTTGGCAGCACACAGGCGTTTGCGGACTTCGTTGCCAGTACGGTAGGGAAAATTGTAACAGGCACGAAGAGCGATCATCTGGCGGAGGTAATCGTGAGGGCGTTTGAGGATGGCATCATCATCGGCAATATCAGCACGATGACGGATGAAGAGGTTAAAGTGATGCTCGACCAGATTTACTGGGTCTATGCAGACAATCCAGGCCCGATTACACAGACGGTTGATTGCATCAAGATGTTTGTCAACTGGTGCGATGCGGCAATCCATTTCGGTCAGGACGGCCCTCTGCTTGGCACAATGCAGAAGAAGCTTGCAACCTATTATTGGAATTGGCTGCAAGAGCACTGCGTACCGGGTCTAGGACCGGATGCGCCGGTTGATCCGAGCGAGCCCTCGACGGAGCCGACTGAACCCTCGACGGAGCCGACCAAGCCCTCGACGGAGCCGACTGAACCCTCGACGGAGCCGACCAGGCCCTCGACGGAGCCGACTGAGCCCTCAACGGAGCCGACCGAGCCCTCAACGGAGCCGACTGAGCCTTCGACAGAGTCGGCGGTAGCTCCCACAGACGAGCCTACAATGGCTCCCACGGATGAGCCCACAGCAGGTCTCACAGACGACCCAGGTGAACCGGCACAGACGAATGAGGCGCCTGCAGGGGAACAGCCTTCCTCGCAGGAAGCGAGCCCGGATACCGGTGATTCCACTGCAGTTTCCGCGCTTGTGCTCGTTTCGACGGCCGCAGCCGCAGCTTTTGTTCTGACCTGCAAGAGAGGCAAACGGATTGAGAAATAACCGAACGGCATGATAAAATACCGCAGGGCTGAGGAGACTGCCTTGCGGTATTTTTCTTTGGAATCGATCGGGCGTGGGGAAACTTGCTTATAGGTCGTCCGCATCCTGAACCGGTCGTTCTTTCTGCTGGGCCGTGCCTGTGTAACTGCCCAGCACGTCGGTTGGAATTCCATTTTCAGCTGTCTGCCAGATCTCAGCGAGCACTTCAGGGGGGAGCGCTGGCTGAGTTCTTTTGTTCCTCGGTTTCTCCATTTATCTGTCAGTTCCTTTCCGCACATTTTTTAGTTTATTGCAGGTTTAAGATAGTTTGCGTATTCCGAGCCGGAATCATCAGAGAAAAAATAAGCCGTTACAGGTAAAAGTTACCGAATGAAAGGATTACAAAGAATCGATTGACAAACAAGCGGCAAGCTTGTAGAATAAAAATGGTATATACAGGGAGAGTTCTTCTTGTATGATAGCTGAAAGATCAAAGAGAAAGGATTGAAAAGTAAGTGACAAAGGGTAAAAAACTGTTCAGCCTTCTGATGGCGCTTTGCATGGTGTTGTCCATGAGCGGCATTGCAGCTTTTGCCGCGGATGACGTTCTCAAGCCGGAAGCCGGACAGAATGCGGAGATAGCCGCCCCGAGCACAGACGCTGTCAAGGCGCTCGCCGAGAAGTATTTCGGCAGCACGGAAGCGTTTGCCAACTTTATCGGCAGCACCGTGGGTTTGATCGTCACAGGCGCGAAGAGCGATAACCTTGCGAAGGCGATTGTCAATGCGGCGGAAAACGGCGTGATCATCGGGGATATCAGCAAGATGACGGATGCCGAAGTGAAAACGATGCTCGATCAGATCTACTGGGTCTATGCGGATAACCCGGGTATGATTACACAGACAGTCGACTGCATCAAGATGTATGTCAACTATGTCGACGCTTCCATCCATAGGGGTCAGGACGGTCCGAACCTCGGCGTGATGCAGGTGAAGCTCGCTACCTACTACAGCAACTGGCTCAAGGAGCACTGCGTGCCGGAAACGACCACCGCCGCCCCGACTGAAGCGCCGACTGTGCCGGTCGTTACGGTTCCCGTTGAGAATCCGCCGACCGGCGAATCGATTGCGATTTCCGCGCTTGCGCTCGTTTCTGTGGCGGCCGCGGCTGCGTTCATCATGACGCGCAAGAAGAATCAGGAAGACTAATCGAGCGGGGAAATTTTAGATTGCGCGCAATACCGCAGGACGATGTATCATCGCCCTGCGGTATTTTTTATATAAAAAGCTGCAAATCGGCATGGCGGCAGTGCTTTTATTTTGAGAAACGGCATTCCGGCCGGTTGCTTTTTCGCCCTGCGGCGTATACAATAAGAGAAGAAATCGCATGCTAGGGATGCCTTCATGCTCCGGTATTATCTGGAAAGGAATTTACAAAGTATGCAGGATTTATGGAAACGATTACTGAAAAAAGGGCTGCTTTTCGCCGCCGGGAGCTGCTGCCTGCTTATGCTGCTGGCCTCCTGCGGGCGGGAAGGCGGCGGGCAGCCGCAAGGCTCTTCCGAAGCGCCGAAAGCACAGTTCAGCGAAACGGGGATGACAGCCGCGGGCAAATTCTTTCCATACGAGGGCACGCAGGAGATTTCCCTCTGCGGGGCGAAGCTTGGCGCGCTGGATGGATTTGAGAAGTTCACGCAGGCAGAGACTCTTGGCCTGTGCAGCAATGGAATATCCGATCTCACCCCGCTGGAAAAGCTGACGAAGCTGCGCGAGCTGAATCTGGAATCCAACCGGATCAGCGACCTTTCCCGCCTGAAAGGCCTGACGGGGCTGAATGTTTTGCTGCTTTCAGAAAATCAGATCAGTGATCTTACACCTCTATCGGGCCTCACCCATCTGATCGCGCTTTCCCTGAATGAGAATGGGATCTCTAACCTGACGCCGCTGAGCGGGCTTACGCTGCTGAGCGACCTGTCGCTGGCGGGAAACCAGATTTCTGATCTTTCCGCGCTCTCCGGCATGACGAAGCTCAGGCACCTGTATCTGGCGGAAAATAAAATTCGAGATCTCTCCCTTTTAAAGCGTCTCTCCTCCCTGCAAACGCTGGATCTGACGGGAAATCCGCTTGAGCAGGCACAGGTTGAGGCCCTGCGGGAGGCACTGCCGGAATGCGAGATCCTGTTTTGACAGGCGGTGCGCTGCTGCTGCCGGGGGAACATCTGGAAGCGGTTGGGAAGGGGCTTTTTGTAATCGTCTCCCGTGCGCACGGCTTCGGGGTGGATGCGCTCCTGCTGGCCGATTTTGCCGCGCCGCGCCTGGGCGAGCGTGCGCTGGATTTGGGCACAGGCTGCGGCATCCTGCCGCTTTTTTGGTGCCGGGAGGAAAAGCTTGCCCATGCGACTGGCCTGGAACTTCAGCAGGCGGGGTATGATCAGTTCCGGCGAAGCATTCTTTCCCATCATTTGGAGGGCCGCCTGCGGGCCGTCTGCGGCGATTTGCGGAATTGGAGGCCGCCTGCGGGCGAAAAGCTTTTCGATCTCGTCACGGCCAATCCGCCATATTATCCGCCGCAGGCCGGGGCAGTCTGCGCGCAGGAACACCAGCGTATCGTGCGTCAGGAGACGCAGTGCACGCTTGCAGATGCGGTACGGGCGGGCGCACGGCTGACGCGCTTCGGAGGCCGGTTCTGCATCTGCCACAAGCCGGAGCGGCTGTGCGGCGTGCTATGCGAAATGCGCGCGCAGGGGCTTGAACCCAAGCGGCTGCGTTTTGTTGCGCAGCGGGCGGAATGCGCGCCCTGGCTCTTTCTGCTGGAGGGGCGCAGGGGCGGGAGGCCGGGCCTTCGCGTGGAGCCGCTTTTTGTGATGGAGGATGCTTCCGGTGTATGTTCGCCCGGGATGCGCGCAATTTATGAGGCAGGCAGGGAGGAAGACGATTGAGCGGGATTTTATACCTGGTCGGCACGCCGATCGGCAATCTGGGTGATTTTTCCCCGCGCGCGGTGCAGACGCTGGAATCTGCCGATTTTATCGCCGCTGAGGATACAAGGGTGACGCTGAAGCTGCTCAACCATTTTGGGATTCAAAAGCCGATGGTGAGCTATTTTGAACATAACCGCCGCGAGCGGGGCGAGCAGATCACGGCACGGCTGCTCGCAGGAGACAGCTGCGCGCTGGTGACGGATGCAGGAATGCCCGCGGTGTCCGACCCCGGGGAAGATCTGGTGGCGCTTTGCCACGAGCGGGGGATTCCTGTGCGCGCCGTGCCCGGCCCGGCAGCCTTCGTGACAGCGCTCGCCTTATCTGGCCTTCCGGTGGGCCGGTTCACCTTCGAGGGGTTTCTCAGCGTCAGCAAGCGCGGCCGCAGGGAGCATCTTGCATCCCTTGCCGGGGAGATGCGCACCATGGTATTTTATGAAGCGCCCCATAAGCTGTCCGCTACGCTGCGGGATCTTTACGCCGCGCTGGGGAATCGGCGCATCGCGATCGCGCGGGAGATCACGAAGGTGCATGAAGAGGTGATCCGCACGACGCTCGGACAGGCGGCCCAGGATTATGCGGACGGCGGCCTGCGCGGGGAGATCGTCCTGGTGATCGAGGGCGCCGAGAAGCCCGGGCAGGATGCGGCCACACTGGATGAGGCGGTCAGAATCGCGCGCAAGAGGATGGAGGGCGGGCAATCGCCAAGCGAGGCGGCCCGTCAGGCGGCCCGTGAAACAGGCCTGAAAAAGGGCGATATTTATAAGGCTCTTCTGGAGCCTCCTGAGAAAGGCTGACACGGAAGAAAAAGCGCTTATGGCAATGGCTTGGAAGGGATGATCGGTCGATGAATGTGTTTGCAGAATACTGGTATCTGTGGCTCCTGCTCGTTGCGCTGGCTGTGGCGGCCTTCTTCGTCTGGGGCAAGGCGGCGGCAGCAGCGCGAAAGAGAGGGGAGAAGCGGGCGGAGCTCGAGGAAAAGCTGAAGTATGAGGCGCGGCTCAGAAAGGAATACGCGGAGTTGACGGCGGAAGTGATCGCTGAAGCGCAGCAGAATACTCTGCTCGACGGCGTGGTGTGCCGTTTGCAGCAGCGGCTGGAAAAGCAGGCGGATCTGACTGCGGCATTTCAGGCTTGCACGGAGCCGGAGCGGGAAATGTATGCCCTTTCTTATGTCTGCGAGGATGGTGCGCAGAAGCTGAGCCGTTTTTTCCGCATCAACGGAGAGCCGCTTCTTGCTCTTGCGCCGCAGGCGCTTCTGCATGTGGACGCGCAGGAGGAGGCACGCATCGCGGCGGAGGAATATGAGATGTTCGACGAGGGGAACGAGGAGGTATCCCTGGATCAGGAGCGGATCGAGGCGCTTGACCGGGCGTTTGCAGAGGCCTTCCATCTGGCGCGGGTCAAATCCCTCGCGGCGGATTATATTCGGGCGAATGCCCAGGCCTTTTTACAGAGCGGACAGTCCTGATAGCGGACTGTCCGTCTTTGATTCCCCCAATTTTTAGGCAGCGATTTTTATGCAATTCTATCGATAAAGTGGTTGACAGCGCTAGGGGAGTATTGTATAATAACAAAGTATCCGTAAAGGAAAACAACCCCTGCGATTTGCCGGAGGGAGGGAATTACAGATGAGCCAGGTCAAAGTAAAAGAAAATGAATCCTTGGATAGCGCCCTGAGACGGTTCAAAAGACAGACGTCGCGCGACGGTGTCATTCAGGAGGTCCGCAAAAGAGAGCACTACGAAAAGCCCAGCGTGAAGAGAAAGAAGAAATCCGAGGCTGCTCGTAAGCGCAAGTATAAGTGATTTGTTTTTTAAAAGCGGGCTGTGGCCCGCTTTTTCATTTGTGATAGAAAGCCCGTATCCGCCGTTGCCGCAGAAAAGAAAGGAAAGCCGTTTTGATGAAAAATCTTTTAATGCCGCGTTACCGCGTACGCCGTGTCACAGACCTAAGGCCGGAGCAGCTCAAAAAGCTTGGAGTCAAAGGCCTCGCGCTCGACATCGACAATACCATCGCTTATGACAGCGTGCAGACCTTTATCGAGGGTGTGCCGGAGTGGATCAAAATGATGCAGGAGAGCGGGATCCGGCTTGTGATCGTCTCCAACGCCCTGCCCGCCCGCGCGCGCAAGATTTCAGAGCTGGCGGGCGTTCCGGCGCTTGGCATGTCGGCAAAGCCGCTGCCCTTCGGCTTCTGGCGGGCGGCAAGGCGCATGGGGCTCCGCATTTCGGAGATGGCGGTCGTCGGCGATCAGCTCCTGACCGATATCCGGGGCGGCAATCTTTGCGGCGCCGTGACGGTCTTCGTCGATCCCGCCCGCAAGGAGGAGCGCAATGTCAGGATATTTGAAAACCGGCGCAGGCGGGAAAAGCCCATTTTGGAGGAATTTAACCGCCGGCACCCCATGGGCTTTTACGATTTGGATGCATGATGCTTTGATATAGAAAGGAAGAGGTATCGCGATGAAACTGCGTGTGATCAACGGGCCGAACCTGAATATGACCGGGCTGCGCGAGCCGTCCGTCTACGGCAGGGAGACGCTCGACGATATCAATGATTGGCTGCGGGCGTTTGCCGGGCAGCAGGGGCTCTCCATCGATTTTTTTCAGTCCAACAGCGAAGGCGAGCTGATCGGCGCCGTGCACGGCGTGCTGCTGCAGGGGTATGACGGCTGCGTGATCAACGCGGGCGCCTATACGCACTACAGCTACGCCCTGCGCGATGCGATCGCCGCGACGGGCAAGCCCTTTGTAGAGGTCCATCTTTCTAATATCCACGCGCGCGAGGCGTTCCGCCATACGTCCGTGATCGCCCCGGTGTGCATCGGGCAGATCGCGGGCCTCGGCAAGCTTGGATACCGGCTGGCGATCGAGGCGCTGGCCGCATATGATAAGACGGGAGAAGTCTCCCGGTAAGAAAGGGTGGTCGCACCATGCGGGAACGGTTGCAGGCGCTGGCGGAGCTTTTTCCGCCTGAGGCACAGGCGGCGCTGGTGGTCAGCGAAGAAAACAGGCGGTATTTCACCGGATTCCCGTCCTCGGCGGGTGTTTTGATCGTATCGCGCGGCGGGAGTATTTTCCTGACGGACAGCCGCTATATTGAGGCGGCGCGCCGCACGGTGACCGGCTGTGAGGTAGAGGAGCTGACCAATCTCTCCGCACAGCTGCCCGCGCTTTTGAAGGCGAACGGGATCAAACGGCTGATGCTGGAGGCGGAGCGCGTCACGCTCAGCCAGGCCGCGCGCTACCAGGCGCTTTTGCCGGACGTGGAACTGGATACAGGCGATGGGCTGGATCAATGCATCGATTCCCTGCGCATGGTTAAGAGCGCGGAGGAAAAGGAGCTGATCGTTCGTGCACAGCGCATTGCGGAGCAGGCGTTCAAGCATATCCTCACTGTGATCCGCCCCGGCGTAACAGAGCGGGAGATCGCGCTGGAGCTCGATCATTACATGCTCTGCCATGGCGCGCAGGCGCTTTCCTTCGAGACAATTGCCGTGGGCGGCGTGCATTCGTCGATGCCGCACGGCGTCCCTTCCGAATACAAAATCGCGCGTGGGGATTTCATCACGATGGATTACGGCGCGGTTGTGGGCGGCTACCACAGCGATATGACGCGCACGGTCGCAGTCGGTGCGGTTTCAGAGGAACAGAAAAGGGTGTATGATATCGTTCTGCGCGCCCAAAGGGCGGCGCTCGATACCATACGGCCCGGCGTGGCCTGCGCCGATGCGGACCGCGCGGCACGGGAGCTGATTACCCGCGAAGGCTATGGTGACGATTACCGCCATGGCACAGGCCATGGCGTTGGGATTGAGATCCATGAGCAGCCGGTCCTTTCCCCGGCATCGAAGCAGACGCTGGCCCCAGGCCATGTCGTCACGGTGGAACCGGGCATCTATCTGCCCGGCCGGTTCGGCGTCCGAGTCGAGGATATGGCCTTCGTCACGCGGGACGGCTGTGAAAATCTGACGAACACGCCCAAGGCATTGATCGTTTTGCCTGTATGAGGCAGGTTTTCGCAGATAAGTCTTGAAAATTTTCGGGAAGTACGATAAACTAATATCGTTTCAAAGCTATAATACGTTAATCGGAGGAATCTAGGTATGATATCAGCAGGTGATTTCAGAAACGGCGTTACGTTTGAGATGGATGGCAACGTCTATCAGATCATTGAGTTCCAGCATGTAAAGCCCGGCAAGGGCGCGGCCTTTGTGCGCACAAAGATCCGCAACGTGATCGCCGGTGCCGTCACGGAGCGCACCTTCAATCCCACAGATAAATTTCCGACCGCTTATATCGAGCGCAAGGAAATGGAATATTCCTATAACGACGGCGACCTTTACTACTTCATGGACCCGGAGAGCTATGAGCTCATCCCGATCAACGCAAGCGACCTGCCGGATACCTTCCAGTTTGTCAAGGAGAATATGGTCTGCAAGATTCTGTCCTACAAGGGCAATGTATTCGGCGTAGAGCCGCCGACGTTCGTCACGCTCGAGGTCACCAAGACCGATCCCGGCTTCAAGGGCGACACGGCGACCAACGCCACCAAGCCCGCTACGCTGGAGACCGGTGCGGAGATCCGCGTGCCGCTGTTTATCGACGAGGGCGAGATGATCAATATCGACACCCGCACTGGCGAGTATATGAGCCGTGCATAAGCGTCCTTTCGGGCGGGTATATTGAAATGGGATCCTGTTCCGGGCTTATGCGGCATGGCCGGATCAATTTATAACCTTTAAAGGAGATTATCATGATGACAGTTACGGAAAAAGTGGCCTATCTCAAGGGCCTTGCAAAGGGTCTCGACCTTGCACAGGACAAGGCGGAAACCAAAATGTTTGACGCGATCATGGAAGTGCTCGAGGATATGGCGCTTACCGTCTCCGATCTGGAGGATGAGGTCGCGGAGCTGGGCGAGCAGGTCGACGCTGTCGATGAGGATCTCGCGGACGTCGAGGAATTCGTCTTCGGCGAGGATGACGACGAATGCGGCTGCTGCGATGATGACGGCGAGATGTACGAAGTCGAGTGCCCCGCCTGCCATGAGACGATCTACCTGGATGAAAGCATCCTGGAGGATGGCGAGATCGAATGCCCGAACTGCGGCACGGAGCTGGAATTCGATTTTGAATGCGATTGCGACGACTGTGAAGATGGGGACGAGGAAGACGACTGATTGCCCGGCCGGCTTGTGTTCCTTTAAAAAGCGGACAGTGGGGTGAAGGGGCTGCGGGCCCTTTCATCCCTTTTTTTATTTTCAGGAGGCGTTTCAATTGGAATATGGCGTTTATTATGAAAGCGTTACCGGCAATACGGAGCAGCTGGCGCAGGCAGTACGGCGGGCTTTGCCGCCGCAGGAGTGTAACGCGTTTGCCTTTACGCCGAATGCTGCGGAGCCGCTGCCAGAGCTAGTCTTCACCGGCTTCTGGACAGACAAGGGAACCTGTCCGCCCGCGACACAGGCACTGCTCCAGAGCCTGCACGGCCGGAAAATCGTTTTGTTCGGCACGGCGGGCTTTGGGAGTGGCGATTATTTCGATGGGATCCTGCAGCGCGTCAAATCACTGATTCCGGCGGACAACCATGTGCTCGGCGGCTTTTTATGCCCCGGCGGGATGCCGGAAAGCACGCGGGAAAAATATGCGGCAATGCTGGAGAGCCATCCGGGCGATGCGCGCGCGCAGGGAATGCTGGCGGCGTTTGACAGGGCCAAAGGGCATCCGAATGCAAGGGATCTGGAGCAGATGGAGGCATTTGCCCGAGAAATGTACGCGAAGGCTTGAAGAGCCCATACAGGAGGGAGAGGCCGGCCATGATCCGCAACGTGATTTTTGATTTTGGAAATGTCATCGCGCGTTATGATGCCGATGAGCTGATCAGCCGGTTTTGCGCGGAGGAGACGGATCACATGGCCCTTCGGCAAGCTATTTTTCATGACTGGGCCTTGCTGGATGCTGGCAGAATCTCTTATGAAGATTATACCGCGCGGGCGCTGGAGCTGCTGCCCGCCCGCCTGCATCCCGCGGCGCGCTCTTTTTTCCGCGATTGGTATCGCCATATGCCCTATGTGGATGGAATGCCGGAGCTGATTGCAGACTTAAAGGGAAAGGGAATCCCGCTATATCTTCTGTCGAATGCATCGGTATATTTTTCGCAGCATCTGGATTTTTACGACGCTTTGCGGGGCTTTGCAGGGATAGTGATATCGGGCGCACTGCAAATGGCGAAGCCGGAGCCGGGTATTTACACCTGTCTGCTTAAAAAATATGCGCTTATTCCGGAGGAATGCCTCTTTATTGACGACTTGGAGGAAAACATCCGGGCCGCGCAGCGGTGCGGGATGGAGGGCTATGTCTTTAACGGAGATACGGCCCGCCTGAGAACCTTTCTTTTCTCCCGGCTGGCTGAATGAATCCCGCTTGCAAAGAAGCACAAAATGTAATACGATAAATACACGACGTAAAAAGGGGGGTTCGCCATGAAAATACAGGAATCCGGCGAAAACTATCTGGAAATGATCCTCATGCTGAAAAATGAAAAGGGCAGCGTGCGCTCGATCGACGTTGCGCATGCGCTCTCCGTCACAAAGCCCAGTGTTTCCAGGGCGATGTCCATTCTGCGTAAGGCGGGGCATATCACGATGGATGACGAGGGCTTTCTCGGCCTGACGGACTCCGGGAGCGAGATTGCGGAGCGGATTTATGAGCGCCATAAGCTTTTAACGGAATACCTGACAGCGCTCGGCGTCAGCCCTGAAACCGCAGCGCAGGATGCCTGCCGGATGGAGCATGTCATCAGCCAGGAATCCTTTGACAAAATCCGCGCGCATGTGACCGGCGGGAAATCGTGATAGCGGATGAAACAGAATTTGTATGAAAAAAACGCCGCCCGCAGGCCAAAGCTGCGTTTTCAGGCGCAGCACCCGCTGGCGGCGCTCCTGTATTATATCGGTGTTTTTGCTGCGCTTTTTCTGTTTGACAGCCTGTTTTATAGCGTCGTTATTCTCATCTGGATGGTGCCGCTTGCCTGCCGGACGGCGGGCAGGCGCAGAGCCCTGCGCCTTTTTGGCGGCGCGCTTCTCTTTGGCGGGCTTCTTCTTTTGATCAATCCGCTTATCAACAACGAGGGGCTTCATATCCTCTTTTATCTGGGAGAGCGCCCGGTGACGCTGGAATCGCTGCTCTACGGTGCGCATAACCTGCTGCTGGTCGCGGCGCTGTTGATGGTTTTCCCCTCTTTCAACATTTTGCTGGATAGCGAGCGCGTTCTGTTCCTGTTTTCCCGCCTGATGCATACGAGCGCGTTGATTTTGAGCATGGCGATGCGCTTTGTGCCGCTGCTCACCCGCCGTGCACGGGAATTGCGGCAGCTCCACCGGCAAGAGGGGGCGCGCCTGCCCGCCCGCCTGCGCCATGCGGGGAAATTGCTCGGTGCGCTGCTCGACTGGACGATGGAGGAGGGGATGCAATCCTCCCGTACGCTCCGGGCGCGCGGATACGGCGGACAAAGCCGGACCTTTTACAGCGCATTCCGCTTTACGCCCCGGGATGCGGGTGCGCTGTGCTTCCTTTTGGCATCGCTGGCATCGCTTTTCGGCCTGCGCTTGTTGGGCGCGGGAAAATGGCTGTATTTCCCTGCCTTTGACGCGCCGCGCATTGACCTCGTCCAGGCGGCGGGGCTTGGTGCGCTCTGCCTGATGTGCGGGTACCCGTTTCTGCTGGAGGCCGGGAGCCGGATGCTATGCTGCCTTGAGGCGCGCAGAAGGAGGGAGATCCTTGTCTGACAAACAGCCGTTGATTGCCCTGCGGGATTATGGTTTTACTTATGCGATGGGAACAGAGCCGGCCCTGCGGCATATTTCCCTGGAAATACAGGAGGGGGATTTTGTCGTCCTTTGCGGCGCGTCCGGCAGCGGGAAGAGCACCCTGCTTGAAGTATTGAAGCCGGATCTCGCGCCCTGCGGCACCTCAGTGGGGAAAATCGAAGCCTCGCTCTCTCCGCAGGAGACGGCGATCGTTTTCCAGAATCCGGAAGCACAGCTGCTGACAACCAGCGTGCTGGGGGACCTGGCCCTTCCGATGGAAAACCGCGGCCTGCCGCCGCAGGTGATGCGCCGTCGTATGGCGGAGACGGTGAGTTTTTTTGGGCTGGAGCCTTTGCTCCACCGGGGACCCGAGTTGCTCTCCGGCGGGGAGAAGCAGCTCGTGGCCCTCTGCGCCGCGCTCATGATGCAGCCGGAGCTGCTCTTGCTCGACGAGCCTGCGGCGCAGCTTGACCCGATTGCATCGCGCGCTTTTTTTGATATGCTCCGCCGTGTGCATGAAGAGCTCGGGATCACAATTGTGCTGGCTGAGCACCGGCTCGACGAGGCTGCGGCGCTCGGCAACCGTCTGGTGCTTCTGCAAAGCGGGGAGATTCAATACACCGGCGTGCCGGAGGAGGTGTTCCGCAGCGTGTGGAGCCGGGGAGATGAAGCCTTCCTGCCTTTCGTGCCGCAGGTGCCGCTGTGCGCTCTGTCGCTGGATGAAGCGAAGCCGCTTGCCCTGACGCCGCCCCAATTGAGGGAGCGCTTCCGCCCGCTTTTGCAGGCAGGGCGGATCATACCAGGGCCCGGGCAGGCACCGTTGCCATCCGGGAAACCGGTACTGGCGTTTCGGGATGTGTGTTTTTCCTATGAAAAAGGGGAACCCGTGCTTCAAAACCTGCGTATGGAGCTATATGAAAATGAAATTCTTTGCCTGCTCGGCGGAAACGGAAGCGGGAAGAGCACGCTGTTAAAGCTTGCCGCGGGGTTGCTGTCTCCGCGCGCGGGTCGGGTGAAGCGCGCGAAGAATCTGCGGATCGGCTATCTGCCGCAGAGCCTGCAATCCTGTTTTCTGGCTGATACGCTGGAAGAAGCCCTTCAGGACAGCCGGGAACGGGGCGGACGCACCCTGGAAGAGCAGGAGCGGCTGGAAGAGGCCTTTGGGCTGACAGAATTGTTAGGCCGCCACCCCTATGATCTGAGCGGGGGCGAGCAGCAGCGGGCGGCTTTTGCCTCGCTTTTGCTGCGCCGCCCGGATGTGCTGCTGCTCGACGAGCCGACGAAAGGGCTCGACCCGGCGGCGAAGGCGTTTTTGGGGGAAGTGCTGCACCGGCTTTCGATGCCGGTTTTGCTTGCCACGCATGATATTCCATTTGCTGCAGCCTTTGCGGACCGGTGCGCGATGCTCTTCGACGGCGCGGTGGCGGATGCCGCCTGCCCGCGCAGCTTTTTTCAGGGAAGCCGGTATTACACCACTGCCATCGGACAGGCACTTTCTCCCCTTGGCAGCGATGCGATTTTATATGAGGATGTGCTGTCATTATGTGGGCGAGAAAAGCAGGTGTAGTGATTGGGGGAGTTTGCCTGGCGGCGGCGCCGCTGGCGGTTTTCCTGCAGAAGGAGGAGGGCGCTTTTTTGCCCGCGCTGCTGCTCGCGGTATGTGGTCTGCTGCTGGTGCTCTTTTCCGTCTTTGAGCGCAGCAGGGCAGGGGCGCAGACGGTGGTGCTGATTGCCCTGCTTTCGGCGGTTTCCTGCGCGGGGCGGGTCCTGTTTGCCGGTATCCCAAGTGTGCAGCCCTCCTCCTGCCTGATTATCCTGACGGGGATCGTATTCGGCCCGCAGGCAGGGTTTATGACGGGCGCGATGACAGCTCTGACCTCCAATATGCTGTTGGGACAAGGCCCCTGGACGGTCTGGCAGATGGCGGCCTGGGGGATGATGGGGCTGCTGTCCGGCCTGCTGCGCCGGTTTTTGGAGAAGCATTTGATTGTGCTTTCGGCGTATGGGTTTCTCTGGGGCTTTCTGTTTGGCTGGTTTATGAATTTATGGACGGTATCGGGCGGCTTTTTCGGGCCGTTTTCCCTGCGGGCGGTGATTGCCGCCGGTACGGCCTCTCTGCCGCTTGATCTTGCGCATGCGGTCTGCAACCTGCTTTTGCTGCTCCTGTTGGCGCGGCCGTTCCTGCGGAAGCTGGAACGGATCGCGGTGAAATATGGGCTGAAACAACAAGTGAAATAGAATTTGAAACACACGCGCGCGGGTTTTCCCGTGCGTGTTATTTTTAACGGTCACAATTATTAAACCCTATTGTAATTTTGAAGCGCTCATGATACAATTCATCTGTATCAATCCATGAGAAAAAATGATGGAAAATCCTAAAACTTGCTCAGACATATTTCCATAACGACAGAAAAGGAGGAGAATGGGTTGAAAAGGACTTGGAGAAAAGCCGTCTCAATGGGAATGGCGCTTCTTCTGACCCTTTCCGTGGTGGCGGCGGGTTCAGGGAGCAGCCCTGTTTTGCGGGAGAGCGTGCAGGCAGGAGTGACCATTGGCGCGAAGGCGCAGCAGGCCGCGACGGTCGAAGAAGCTGTGGAGGAGTTGACCGGCGTTTCGCAGCAGACGGAGGCGCCCGCCCCTGAGGGAAAAACGGTTTCGACCTGTCAAAAGGGAAACGGCGGCATGGCCAACACGGACTGCCACGGCGATTGCCCCTACTGCCCCACGATCATCCTGCCGGGAATCGGGCAGTCCCGTGCCTTCCTGCTCGATGAGGACGGAAACCGGGCGGTCGACGAGCAGGGGAATGCAATCACCTCCTGGCCGCTTTATTTCAATGTCAATGAGCTGATCAAGGAGCTGGCGGCGCCGCTGGTGAAAATGCTGATTACGCAGAGGGATTGCGGCTTTACGGACAAAGCCTCCGACGTCCTCTCGGAGATGCTCTCCGTCAACCGGACAAATCCGGACGGCACGCTGGCGAACAAGATTGAAACCGTGCGGTATTATCAGTCCTTTGCGGACTGCAAGGAGGAGGATCGGGAGTATTTCTACCGGATGGTGCCCGTTCAGCCGCTGACGGAGGTGGCGGGGGAGGACCATGTGTATTTCTTCACCTTCAATGCCTTCGGAGAACCATATGAGGCGGCGAGGGATCTCAACGACTATATCCAGATGGTGAAGGAGCAGACCGGGCACGACAAGGTAAATCTCCTGCCCGTCAGCCTCGGCGGCACAGTGGCCACTGCCTATTTCAGCGCGTATCCGGAAACGCAGGATATCAACAAGGTGGTCAACGTCGTAGCGGCGCTCGACGGCTCCTCCATTGTCAGCGACCTGCTGAGGGGCAGCAATATCATCACGGATGACTACGTTTATACAGATTTGTTCCCGGATCTGATCGGCGAAGACGAGCCGCTGAGCTACCTTGTGAGCGTATTGGTGCGCATCATTCCGAAGCAGGTCATCTACGATTTGCTGGATAAGGCACTCTCCAAGGTGCTCGATACGCTCGTGGTCAACTGCCCGTCCATGTGGGCACTGGTGCCAAGCGCGGAATATCCGGCTTTGCGGGAGCAATATCTGAGCGATGAGGCACACGCCGCCCTGCGGGAAAAGACCGACCGCTATTATCAGGCGCAGAAGCGTATGGAAACCGAGGTGCCTCGACAAGTGTCGCGCGGGATTGAGATTTATAACCTGTGCGGCTATGGAATGCCATTTGGAGCGGTCAATTATCCTTATTTTGGGCTGGTCGGCTCCACGCCGTATCTTTCCACAGATGAGATTATCGAGGTATATTCCACCGCGATGCATGCGAAGAGCGCGCAGCTGGGAAAGACCTTCCCGGATGGCTACCAGCAGGATGGCGCCTTCTGCAAGGAACCGTCTCATCATCATCTCTCCCCGGACCGCACGGTCGACGCTTCAGCGGGCGTTCTGCCGGAGCAGACCTGGTATTACCGCAATCAGGATCATGAGGGCATCGCGGGCAACGATGCTGCGCTGAAGCTGGCGGCCACGCTCCTGCTGCGTGCGGAACCCATGAGTGTACACAGTTTTCCGGAGCGTTTCCCGCAGTTCAACGGCACGCGCAACACAAAAAAGCTGCGCAGGGATGTGATCCCGGTATTGGAGCAGGCGGAGGCGGACGGTACGGTTGTCGCCCTGCCGCAGGCGCAGCGGGACGAATTATATGCGGCAATGGAGCAAGTTAACACAATGCTCGCCTCCACCATTGCCGACGACGCGCAGGCAAAGGCGGCGGAAGCCCGGCTGCGCACAGCGCTTGCGGACGCGGGGCTGATGGAGGGCCCATCCGAATCGGCGGAGACATGGAATAAGATTGCCAAAACATTGTGTAAATTTATCTCCGACGTATTATACAAGGTGCTCGGTCCACGCGGCTTTTCCGATGTGGCGCGGCACATGAAATGAAAAGGTGTGCGGATTCATCCGAAGCGCTGAGTGGGGAGGTGCGCTGGCAACTTAAAAAAGAGCAGGATTTCAATCCGCACAGGCTGGAGCGGCACCTGACGCTCGCATGGCAATTGGGGGCGATTCCTGCGGTGATTCTCACAAAAGCAGACGAGGCGGAGGATTTCACCGCGCAGGTGCGCGCAGCGGAGAAGCTGAGCGGAACGCAGGGCGAATAAAAAAGATAAAACGAAAGAGGCAGTGGAATCCGCATATAGCGGATTCCACTGCCTTTCTTTTCTTATGAAGGGGCCGTTCTGAGCCCTTGCTTCCCGTTTGGGCTCGGCGTCAGACGTTGATCTCAACCTCAAGCCCCAGCTCGTCCGCATAGCGGTCGAGAATCGGGCGGATCTGCTCCGCCACGAACTCCTCCGTCTGCTGCGGAGCACGACCGACGAAATTCGCCGGATGCATGAGCG
Organism: uncultured Oscillospiraceae bacterium; assembly: GCA_900549825.1. Classification (GTDB taxonomy): domain Bacteria; phylum Bacillota; class Clostridia; order Oscillospirales; family Acutalibacteraceae; genus Fimivicinus. The sequence goes on from URQB01000005.1 coordinate 138,584, forward strand.
CTTTCAGCTCGTCAAGCGTGGTGCCGAAGAGCGGGTCGCCCGCGCAGGTTTTCCGATGTGATCCGGCATATCCAATGAAAAGGAAGAAGTCTGCGAAAATAAAATAATGAATAAAAAAAGGGCTGCTGTTCATCAGCGACGGGCGGCCCTTGTCATTCTTCAGCAGGACTATACTGGTAAATTGAGAGGGATATATCGATTATGATGGATGAAACGTATCTTTTTGGTTGACTATTATTAGCAGATATGATAAAATAATCTATTAGTTAGCCGGTGCTTACTCATGGATTATCCCGTTGTTCAACTGTACTGGAACAAATGATTTGCTGAAAGAGCGGCAAGGTAGGGTAATGGCTGCGAGAAGCAATGAAATGAGAAAAGATCCAGATTATATCATGTCTATTTAAACAAGGAGATGCAAGTCATGAGGAAGACATTATTATCCAGAATTCTGGCCCTGTCTCTTGCAATTGTCATCTTTGCATCAATGAGTTTTTCTGTTGATGCCGCGGAGCTTTCTGAAAGACATGCGATTGCTCAGACAAAAAAAGAACTTATCGCAGACGGTTTCCCGGAAGCTGCGATGCCGCTTCTTGAGAAATCTGATTTCAATCTGTACGCAAGGGAAGCAATACAATTTGAAACTTCCCTTTATACGATTGATGAACTGACAAGCATTGAATACTATACAAATGCTAGTCGGCAGCAGCTCTTAAAGGACGGCTATACAGAAGAACAAATCTCTGAGATATCCGCTAATCTAAATAAATTGCGTAACCTGTCCGACAAGGAATTGGCCAATCAATATGGCCGTGATGAACAGGAGATTAAGCTCCTTCGTATGGCGTTAGCGGAAAATGATGTGGCTCCGCTTTCGATTGAAAGCGATGATTTGGTCACCTCATCCGGTACAATTGGAACAAATAAGCTGGAAATTGCCACCCTTGTTCAAAATCAAAGTAATGATTCGCATGCGATAGCCGAGGTAAAAAAAGTAATATCTAAAAGGCAAGAAGTGATTTATCTTGTCGGTGCAGAGTTTTCCTGGCAGAAGCGGCCGGTTTGGACTGTCAGCACAGATCACATTGCTCTTGGCTGGAATAAGAGTCTAAGTGCAACGGGGTATGGAGGTATTATTATGTATAAAACAAATTTACAAAACGATCAATACGTCATGAAAGGCGTTTCATATACCCCTTATGCCGGAAATGGAGTGAAATTCAGTTTCAAACAATTGGCGTGGGATTCAAATTACAATGTAGATGCTGTCATAGATGGCGGCATGGTTACTTGCGCAGTGTTCGAGGAGAGAAGGCAAAATTTGACTGCTCAACTGGTAGTTCAATATGAACACTCCAGACCGGGAATTACGGGGGGCTCTATGTCTGTGAGTTCAGCCGGTACTATAGCAATTAGCGTGGGAGCGGGACTAATATCAGATTTCTCTGTATCAAATAGCAATACATCGGAGTATTTTAGCATCTAGCCGACATAGCCCAGGTAGTGCATGGCACTGATTGGGTATTATCGATCTCCAAGGAGTTTGATTATAGTGAAATTAAAAAAAATAAAAATATTTATTTTAGTTGGATTACTCATTATCGTAATAGTTTTTATTTCGATTCAGGTACTGGGAACTTATTACCCTGCTCAAGAACCTGACAGGATTAGAACCGATATGGCACAGGTGTTGCAGGCACATGAAAAAATAGGCGATAATTACTCGAATCCCACGGTACTTCGCGGAAAAAGTGGCGATTATTTTATTGTATTTGATCAGGAAGAGGGAAAGGCGATCGGATGTGTGCGTGCAAAAAATCGCTTTTTTGACTTTGGCAAAACAAAAATATCGAGTTATGGCGAAGGGGAATTCCGGCCGGATGCCGGGATTTCCGACCTGATCGTCTCATCTTATGGAAATGTCCAGTATGGGAAATTTATAAATTCTGATATTGTAAAGATTGAATTTTATATTGACAACTTGCTGGAACAGACATTCATGAGAAACGATGACCCTAAAATTGGTTCGAAAGATTTCTATTTGGTGGAATTAGACGAAAAATATTATCAGTATGGCGCTCCAAACGTTCGTCTCGTGTGTTATAACGAAAAAGGTGAAGTGTTGTATGAGCTTTAAAGCAAAGATGTTGCTGATCGCTGGCGGAATCATGACGCTCTGTATTGCCGGCGGAATATTGATTGCGTGGAATCTGAATCAGCAATATTACAAAACGATGCCTAAAAGATTCCCGGAGCAATGGGCCCTGCATAATACCGGGCAAACAGTTGATGGGAGCAAGGGCAAACGCGGGGTGGACATGAATATAGTGAAAGCATGGAAAATCACCAAGGGGGCTCCTTCCGTCATCATTGGCATCCTCGATACCGGAATACAAATTGACCACCCTGCACTTAAAGATCAAATTTATCGTAATTCCAATGAAGTGACGGACAACAAAATGGATGATGATCAGAACGGCTATATCGACGATACGCAGGGGTGGAATTTTCTAGAAAAAAACAATAAAGTTTACGATTCGTATCTGCATGATTATCATGGAACAAGCATAGCAGGCATAATCGCTGCATCTCATGAAACGGGCGCTGTGGCCGGAGTTGCTCCCAATGTGAAAATTCTTCCGCTTAAGTTCATGCGGAGTACATCCGGCAGCATGAACAGTGCGATTGAGGCAATCGAATATGCCCATAAAATGGGCGTTAAGATCATCAACTGTAGTTGGGACAGCCTGAACTATAACGAGAAGCTTGAAGATACGATGAAACGATACTCGGATATATTATTTATCTGTTCATCAGGAAAAACACGCAGTGATTTAACAAAATCGCCGGTTTATCCAGCATGTTTTGAGCTTGATAACGTAATTTCTGTTGCCGCTATTACCAATACAGGAGAATTATATGAATATTCTGGTTATGGTGAAAACGTCGATGTTGCAGCACCCGGTGAAAAAGTGCTGATTACATTGCCGGATGGGGACGGTTCTTTTACTGATGGAACATCAATTGCAGTAGCGAATGTTACTGGAGTAGCGGCGCTTATTCAATCAAAATTTCCTGAATTGTCCGCCTTGGAGATTGCACAAAAACTGCGAACGAACGCAAGAAAAATAAAATCGCTGGAAGGAAAATGTGCTTCCGGCGGCGTAATTGATGCTGCGGCTTGCCTATCTATCGAAACGGATTTGATGCGAGAAGGAACCACAACTTCCTGAAATTTACGGGTGGGTATTATCTTTTTCAACAATCAAGAGGGGCGAAATGCAAACCGAATGTTTTGCATCTCGCCCCTCTTGAAATTATAAAAACAAACTCAGACGTTGATCTCAACCTCAAGCCCCAGCTCGTCCGCATAGCGGTCGAGAATC
>URQB01000006.1 GCA_900549825.1 uncultured Oscillospiraceae bacterium
CTCGCCTTGACCCGCATCCTCACCCGACCCTACGACGTGCGCGCCGCGGCGTCGCTCCAGCAGTGCGGCCACTCCGCCCCGATCGCCCGCGCGCTGGCCGCCCGCGGCATCACCTGCCGCGAAGACCTCGAACAGGAATGGAAGGGGCTTCTCTCCCCCGCGATGCTCGAAGGCACCCGCGAAGCGGCCGAGCGCCTCGCGCTCGCGCGTGAGCGGGGCGAACGCGTCATCATCGTCGCCGACTACGACTGCGACGGCGCCACCGCCTGCGTGGTGGGCCTGAGAGGCCTCCGCGCGATGGGGCTCACCGTCGACTATCTCGTCCCCGACCGCGTCCTCCACGGCTACGGCCTCACCGACGCCTTGGTCGACATCATCGCGGGGATGAACCCCCGGCCTGACCTCATCCTCACGGTCGACAACGGCGTTTCGAGCGCCGCACCCATCGCGCGCGCCGCCGCCATGGGGATCGACACGGTCGTCACCGACCACCATCTCCCCGGGCCGGAACTCCCGAAGTGCGCGGCGATCGTGAACCCGAACCTTCCCGATTCGGCGTTTCCGTCGAAAGCCTTGGCGGGCGTGGGCGTCATGTACTACGTGCTTTTGACGCTCCGAGCCCTCCTTCGCGAGCGCGGCGTCTACGACCAGACGACGCAGCCGAGGCTCGATCAATTGGTCGACTTCGTCGCGCTCGGCACCGTCGCCGACGTCGTGCGTCTCGACAAGAACAACCGCATCCTCGTGGCGCAGGGCCTGAAGCGCATCCGCCAGGGCCGCACGCACCCCGGGATCCTCGCGCTCTTCTCGGTCGCGCGCCGCGACGCCAAGGAAGCGAGCGTCGCCGACTTCGGCTTCGCCGTGGGCCCGCGCATCAACGCGGCCGGGCGCTTGGCCTCCATGGAAACCGGGATCGAATGCCTCCTCGCGGACGACCCCGAGCGCGCCCACTACCTCGCCGACTGCCTCAACAACACGAACCAGGAGCGGCGCACACTCGAAGCCGAGATGCAGGAGACGGCCTTGGCCGCGATCGCCGGGACGGACCTCGAGCAAACGCCCGCGCTCGCGATCTACGACGAGGGCTTCAACGAAGGCGTGGTGGGCTTGGTCGCCGCGCGCATCCGCGAGAAGACCAACCGTCCGGTCGTCGCCTTCGCGCCCTCCGAGTCCGGGAACCTCAAGGGGTCCGGGCGCAGCATTCCGGGGGTGCACCTCAGGGATGCGATCGACCTCGTCGCTAAGCGCCTCCCCGACGCGGTGCTCAAATTCGGCGGGCACGCGATGGCGGCGGGGCTGACGCTGCGGCCCGAGCGCCTCGCCGACTTCCGGGCGGCCTTTGAAGAGGCCGTGCGCACCTTGGCCGACCCGCACGCGTTCGAACACACCGTGATGACGGACGGGGAACTGCGCCCGACCGACATCACCGAGCGGCTCGTGATGGAAACCGACCGCCAGATCTGGGGTCAGGGGTTCGAGCCTCCGCTCTTTGCGAACACCTTCCGGGTTCTGAGCCAAAAGATCGTGAAGGACGCGCACCTCAAACTCACGCTGGAGCTCGGCACCGAGCGCTTCGGCGCCATCTTCTTCCGGCGCACGGCGGCCCTTCCCGGCACCGTGCGGCTCGCGTACCGCCCGGTCATCAACGCCTGGAACGGCCGCAGGACGGTCGAGCTCGTCGTCGAGGCGGCCGAAGCCGCCGAATAACGCCGTCCGGCGCTCCGGACACCTCACCCGCGGCCCGAAAATCCAAGGATTTCCGGGCCGCTTCGCTATAATGACGGCTTCATTTTCGGGGTGCGGCCCCGTCGACTCCCGACTTGGGGTGAGTCCGGCGGCCCGGCGCCCCCATTTCAACCCCATTCAAGTACTGAACGAGGTTTCCCACCCATGGAAGTCGAACGCATCAACCAGATCCAGAATCTTCAGGAAGACCTCAGCCGCCGGCTGATCGAACTTCGGGGGTATCTTTGACGTCGATCGCAAAGCGCGCCGACTCGAAGAAGTGAACCGTGAGGTCGAGAATCCCGACCTCTGGAACGACCCCAAACACGCCCAGGAAATCAGCAAGGAAAAGAAGCTCCTCGACGACATCGTCGGCAGCTTCCAGCGTCTGACCGCGGGCCTGAACGACGCCGCGGAGCTCTTCGAGCTCTCCATGGCGGAAGAAGATTGGGACACGGTTGAAGCCGTGGGCCAGGACGTCGAGGCGATCGAACGCGAAGTCGCCTCGCTCGAATTCAAGCGCATGTTCAACCAGCCGATGGACCCGGCGAACTGCTACCTGGAAATCCAGGCGGGCGCGGGCGGCACGGAAGCCCAGGACTGGGCGAGCATGCTGGAGCGCATGTACATGCGCTACGCGGAACGCAAGGGCTTCAAGGTCACCCTGGAAGAAGAAAGTGCGGGCGACGTCGCGGGCATCAAGTCCGCCACGCTCTACATCGAGGGCGAATGGGCCTTCGGAACGCTGCGCACCGAAACGGGCATCCACCGCCTCGTGCGCAAGAGCCCGTTCGATTCGAACGCGCGCCGCCACACCTCGTTCACGTCGGTCTACGTCTATCCGGAAGTGGACGACTCGATCGAAATCGAGATCAACCCCGCCGACCTCAAGGTCGACGTGTTCCGCGCTTCGGGCGCCGGCGGTCAGCACATCCAGAAGACGGAATCCGCCGTCCGAATCCACCACGTCCCGACCGGCATCATCACGATCTGTCAGGACGACCGTTCGCAGCACCGCAACCGCGAAAAAGCGATGCAGCAGTTGAAGGCGAAGCTCTACGAACTTGAAATGCGAAAGCGCATGGAAGCGCAGAACAAGCTCGAAGAGTCGAAGTCCGACATCGGCTGGGGTCACCAGATCCGCAGCTACGTCCTGGACCAGTCCCGCGTGAAGGACCTCCGCACGAACGTGGAAACAGGCAACACCGGCGCCGTTCTCGACGGCGATTTGGACCAGTTCATCGAGGCGAGTCTCAAGCTCGGCATCGGCCCCAAGGCCGAATGACGACCGCCGCAGGCTCCCGCTGACCGGGCGCGGGAGGCCCCCCTACGGGCCTCCCGCCCCCAAGAAGGAAATCACATGGCTGAAAACGAAACCCAGTTGTCCGCCGCGCAGATCGCGGAGGAAGAAAACCGTCTCATCGCCGAACGCCGCGGCAAGCTCGACAAGCTCCGCGCGGCGGGCGTCGCCTACCCGAACGACTTCAAGCGCACCGACCTCTTCGGCGACATCCGCGCGAAGTGGGGTGAGGCCTCCGCCGAAGAACTCGAAGCCGCCAAGCCCGAAGTGGCCGTCTCGGGCCGCATGATGCTGAAGCGCGTCATGGGCCGTGCGAGCTTCGCGACGGTGCGCGACTTCACGGGCGAAATGCAGTACTTCATCGAACGCGAAGCCGTGGGCGAAGAATCCTACGCCGCCTTCAAGCAGTTCGACCTGGGCGACATCGTCGCGGTGAAGGGCACGCTCTTCCGTACGAAGACGGGCGAACTCTCGGTGCGCGCGCACGAAGTGCGCCTGATGACGAAGAACATCCGTCCGCTTCCCGACAAGCACAAGGGTCTCGTCGACACCGAAATGTGCTACCGCCAGCGCTACGTCGACCTCATCATGAATGAGGAATCCCGCTCGCGCTTCCTCGTGCGCTCGAAGGCGATCGCCGCGATCCGCGCCTTCATGCTGCAGAACCGCTTCCTCGAAGTCGAAACGCCGATGCTCCACCCGATTCCGGGCGGCGCCAACGCGAAGCCCTTCGTGACGCACCACAACGCGCTCGACATCGACATGTACCTGCGCATCGCGCCGGAGCTCTATCTGAAGCGCCTCGTGGTGGGCGGCTTTGAGCGCGTGTTCGAGATCAACCGCAACTTCCGCAACGAAGGCGTCTCGGTCCGTCACAACCCCGAATTCACGATGATGGAGTTCTACGCGACGTACTGGACGTACGTCGATCAGATGGACTACACGGAAGCGCTCCTGCGCCACGTCGCCATTGAGGCGACGGGCTCGGCCGTCCTTCAGTACCAGGGCCACACGATCGACCTCTCGAAGCCCTTCAAGCGCGTGACGCCGGTCGAGGCCATCCTCGAGCACGCCCCGCAGTACACGATGGGCGACCTCGAAAACGAAGAGTTCCTCCGAAGCGAGCTCACCCGTCTCGGCGCCCCGCAGCCCGACTACGTCGGCCTGGGTGCCCTTCAGATGGCGCTCTTTGAGGAAACCGCCGAATCGAAGCTGATCGAGCCCACCTTCATCATCAACTTCCCGACGGAAATCTCGCCCCTGGCCCGCGCCTCGGACGAAAACCACGACATCTCCGAGCGCTTCGAGCTCTACATCGCCGGCCGCGAAACCGCGAACGGCTTCTCGGAACTCAACGACCCGGACGACCAGGCCGCGCGCTTCCGCGCCCAGGTCGAAGCGAAGAGCCACGGCGACGACGAAGCCATGTACTACGACGCGGACTACATCCGCGCGCTCGAGTACGGCCTGCCCCCGACGGGCGGCTGCGGCATCGGCATCGACCGCTTCATCATGCTCTTGACCGACGCCGCGTCGATCCGCGACGTGCTGCTCTTCCCGCACATGCGTCCGGAAGCCGGCCTCTGATGCCCGAAGGCCTTCACGACGTCGGGACCTGGTTCCAAGCGTACCGGTCCCGACCCTTGCAAAGCCCCGAGTCCTTCGGGGCTTTGTGCTTGGGGCGCGCCGCGATCGGGTTCGTGGGACCGGATGCCGCCCGCGCGCTCGTCGAGCCCGGTTTGGCCGCCGTCGACGGGGAGACCCTGCGTCTCCCCGACCCCGGCACGCCTGAAGGCCGTGCGGGACTTCTTGAAGAGGTCCAGCGCGTCTTCATCGCCCGGGGGCTCGCTCCCGAACCCACGGGGGAGGCGTTGGGGCTTTTCGCGCTCCGCATCACCCCCTCTTCGATCGAGCCCGTCGGCGACGCCTTGGCCGCCGCCGACCGGTCGCTCTTTCGAGCATTGGGCGCGCTCACCCACGTTGTGCATTTGACGGCCACCCAAGGGGACGCGGTGCTCTTGGGGCTTCGCCCCGCGACGAAGCGGATCGGCCCGGGGCTCTGGGATTCGCTCGCGGCCGGCATGGTGCGGGCGGGCGAAACGCCCGAGGCCGCTCTGGCGCGCGAAGCGCTTGAAGAGGCGGGACTCGACGTCGCGCTTCTGCCCATCCGCACGATCCCGGGCGGCGTGCGCATGGAAGTACTCCCAGGAGAAGGACTGCTTTTGGAGAAGACCGTGCGCTTCGCGACCGAAGTGCCCGTCGGCTTTCCCCTTTCTCCCCGCCCCGGCGAAGTCGACCGCATCGAAGCCTTCCCGCCCGAGCGGCTCGCCGACGAAATCGCCCACAACCGCCTCATGTCTGAAGCGGCCGTGGGCGCTTTGGAAGTGCTTCGTCCTTACTTCCAGCCGTAGAAGTCCTTCACGGTCTTCCAGGCCACGCCGCGCAGGAACGCGGCGGTTTCTTCCGGCAGCGGCTTTTCGCATTCGCCGAGGTACGGAATCGCCTCGGGCGTGCGCCCGAAGAGCGAGGCGTAGAGCACCGCGCCGTAGAGGTACGTGCCGGCCATCGACGGATGGCTCTTGTCGGGCATGTACATCTCAAGGTCCGGCTTCTGACGGATAGCCTCCATGAAGGCCAGCCCCACCGGAACGACGCGCATCCCGGCTTCGTTCCCGATGCGGATCGTCGTGTCGGCGAGCTTGCGGATGTCTTCCGGCTTGTCCTTCTTCGGCCAGGTCATGACGAGAAGCGGCGTGCTCCCGGCGGCACGGATCGTCTCAGCGTGGGCCTTGGCGTACTTTTCGAAGTACGGCACGCGCTTCTTCGACGTCGCCGCGGCGGAGTGCCCCTGAAGCAGCACAACGTCGAACATCGGATGCTTGAGCTTGCCGTCCTCAACGTCCGCGTAGGGGTCCTGCTCATGGGGCGACAGGTACTGCGCCACGTCGTGGAAGCTCAACGAACCCGAGCTGATCGTAAGGAGCCTTGTCTTCATCGATTCCTTCGGTTCCCCCTTCTGCATGAGGCCGCGGAGGGCCGTATGCACGCCGCAGTTGTAGAAGGAGTACGAGTTCCCGATGAGAAGCGCCACCTTGGGGCTCTTCTCAAGCGGTGCGGTCACCGAGGGCGCAACCTTGTAGTCGGCCGCGGCCGCCGGGACCGAAACCGTCGCCGCCACGGCGAACGTCGCGAGGGTCGCGAGCGCGGTCAGATGCTTTTCCCATTGCATGATGAGTTCCTCTTCAGCCCCCGGCTTTTCGAGCGGGGGCTTTTCGCATGGATCAGAAGGAATGGCGGATGCCCGCGATGAAGGACTTGAGGTGCGACTTAGTGGCGTCTTTTGCCGCGACGTTCCCAGTGGAGAGGTAGTTGATGCTGTCCGTCACATCCTTCCCGTGGACGTAGGCGCCCGCAACGTAGAAGTCCGTGCGTTTCGAGAACGGATAGAGGTAGCCCAGCGCGAACTGATAGCCCTCGACCTCCTGATCGTAGGTGTAACTCAAGGACCCATCGTCACGGAATCGCTTCCAGTCGCGTTCACCCTTGATGTAGCCCGTCGCCACCTTGAGCTCACCCCCAGCCACATCGATGTTGGCGCCGAGCACGAACCCATGGGTGTCGAAGCCCGTCGTGTTCTTTTCGTTGGTCGCGCTCCACGCCCCCTTGACGGACGAGCTGATCTTGCCGACGCGCGTCACGCCGTCACCGTACTGGTAGCCCGCGTGGATGCGGACCATCCCGAAATCGTACGAGCCGCCGATGTTGTAGGTCATCCAGTCGTCGCCGCGGTAGCCGGCGGTCCCGGGCGCCTGAGCATTCTTCGTGAACATGCGGTCGACGGCCGCAACGAAGCGAAGGCCGCCCGCACGGTACGTGACGCCCGCCGCGGCATAGCGGTCCTTGTAGGACGAGCGGACGGAGTCGTCCAAATCGATCCCGTTCGAAGCCTGCAGATGCACCTGGAAGCCCGCCATGCGGGGCGACGCATAGGTGATGCTGTTGTCGACGCGGGAACCCACGGCGCCCGAGAGCACCTGAGTCGACTGAGCTTCCTGCCAGGTGATGCCGAACGGGGAGACGCGGCCGGCGAAAATGCCGCCCGAATTGCCCGACACGAGGCCGGCCGTGCGGCCGATCTTGAAGTCGCCCCAACGCGTTTCGAGCCCGACAATGGAATTGCGGTTGAAGAAGCGGTCTTCGTCGCCCAACGCACCCGTGTCCGCATCGAAACCGGCCTCAACGTTGAAGTAGACCTTGAGGTCCGACGAGATTTCTTCCTTGCCGCGCAGACCGAAGCGCGAGCCGTTGATCTGCCCGGAATTCATTTCGAAGGAATTCTCGTGCCCGTCGCGGGTGTACTTGACGCCCTGGTCGATGATGCCGTAGACGGAAACGTCGGCCGCCTGCGCGCCGGAGGCGAGGAGCAGCGCTGCCAACACAGCCCCTGCGAGGGGCTTCACGACGGCCTGATGGGAATGGTTCATGGTCTTCTCCTGATTGGGATCCATTGCGGATTTGGTCTTCATCGGGCAAGGCTGAGTCGTTTCCCTGTCCGTTTGACCTCAACCCTAAACGGACACAACTGTGTGCAAAACAGGACCGACCACAAAGTAGATTTGCGCCGGGTGCAAATCAAGTTCTGAAGATTTCGTTGCGGTCCACCGCAACCTCGTCGTGGGGGAGCCCCACGATCGCCGAGACCTTCGCTTCGTAGGACGCAAAGACCTCCTGCATCGCCCGCGCATACCACTCGAAGAAGACACGCACGCGCCGCATGTGCCACGCGGCGCGGCCCGCGGCGATGAAGCACTCGACGGGCGGACGGAACCAACCCGGGAGAATCGGCACGAGCCTCCCGTCCAGGAGGTCTTCGTGGATCTGCACGAGCGGCATGTCGACCGCGACGCCCATGTCCTTCAGCAACGCATCGCGGATCGCAAGGATGTCGGTCGAGCGGATCGCCTGTCCGAACTGCACCGCCTCGCGGCGCCCGCCGCGAAAGAGCTCCTTCGTTTCCGCACGCACCGGCCCCGCGTAGATGAAGCCCGTATGCGCACGCAGCTGATCGGGCGAAACCGGCATCCCGTGGCGCCGGACATAACCGGGGCTCGCCACCGGCAGATAGACGTTTCGCCCGCGGCTCATGCAGACGAGCCCGGGGAGCGTCGGCATGCCCGTCAACGTCGCCACCTCGCAGAGACCCTTCTGGACGTCCGCCGCCTGAAGGCCGCTCAGAATCTCGATCGTGATTCCGGGATGCACGGCATAGAAACGCTCCAAAATCCCAGCGAGCCGCCGCGACGCGAAGCCCGGCGCGCTCGACAAGCGGATGCGGCCCTCCAGGGCCTTGGCGTCCTCCATGAGGGATTCGACCAAAGATTCGTGGGCGCGCAGGATCGGTTCGATCCGCTTCAGGGCGGTCTTTCCGGCGTCCGTCAGCGTGAGCGGCCTCGCCGCGTGCCGGATGAGCTCGCACCCCAGGCTCTTCTCCAGGGCCGCGATCGCGCGGGAGACGCTCGAGACCTCCACGTCCAGCACCTTCGCCGCGCCCGAGAGCGTCCCTGCCTTCGCGAAGACGACGAAGGCGCGCCAGGCATTGAGGTCGTCGATTCGGGACATCCGTTCCTCCGAGGATTCTTCCGGCCGCGAACCGCCGCCAGCCGGTGTTTCTCATGCAAAGAAGCCCGCAGCCGCCGCGGTTTTCTTCGCGTTTCTCCCGATCATTCTAACCTCCTTTGCTTTGCGTATTGCGCAAAGTGACTTTGCGCGTCAGGCCGTTGTCCGGCCACCTCGCCTTCAGCGAAACTCGGGGACATCAACCCACCCTCAGAGGAGAGGACCGTGCAGAACACCCAGCCCGAAGCCGCTGCGAAGACCCAGCCCCGCGACGAATTCTTCTGGATTTCGACCATCAACAAGGCGACCGTCGTCGTGAACCGCGCCGAGGGCCTCCTGGACGACGCGACGGCGCGCCTCGCCGCCCGCGGGATCCGCGCCGTCGAAGAGGCGGCCGCCGTCGATCCTACGAAGCGCGTCAAGAAGTACATCGCCTACGAGCCGCTTCTCATCGCGGCGACGTCCCCCGAAGTGACCTTGATCCACGCGGGGCGCTCCTCCCAGGACATCCTCTCGACGATGCGCATGGCGCTCGACTGGGAGGAGGCGGCGCAGATCGCCGGAGCCCTCGACGACGTGATCGCGAAGATCCTGGATCTCGCCGAGCAGCACCGCGACACCATCGTTCCCAACTACACGAACGGCGTCGCCGCGCAGCCCAACAGCTACGCGCACTACCTCCTGGGCTTTGCGGCTTCGTTCCTGCGCGACCGCGAACGCCTGGCGCAGTGCCTCGTCCGATACGACATGTCGAGCATGGGGGCGACCGTATTGAACGGCACCGGGTGGCCCTTGAACCGCGCCGCGATGGCGGCCAAACTCGGGTTCGCGCGCGAAGTCCGGAACGCGTTCGACGCCACCTGCCAGGCGCCGGTCGACGCGGTCCTCGAAATCGCGTCCGTCGCCGGGAGCATCGCAATCCACGTCGGCAGCATGGTGAACGACATCATGGTTCAGTACGCGCAGCCGCGCCCCTGGATCATCCTGCAGGAAGGGGGCGAGAACACGTACGTGTCGTCGGCCATGCCGCAAAAGAGGAACCCCGGCCTCATGAACAACTGCCGCGCGGACGCGTCGGACGTTTTGGCGGAAATGAACGCCGTGCACATGCGCGCCCACAACGTCGTCCCCGGCATGACCGACGGGAAGAGCGTCGAGAAGAACACCCGCATGGCCCGCGCGGCGGTCGGGATGCTGAAGCGCTTCCTGAAGGTTCTCAACGCCCTTCGCATCAACCCGGAACGCGCCCTGGAGGAGCTGAACAGCGACTGGACCGCCTCGCAGGAGATCGCCGACCGATTGATGCGCAACTACGGGCTGCCCTTTAGGATCGGCCACCACGTCGCGAGCGCGATGGTCTCCTGGGCCCGCGCCGAGAACGTGCTGCCGCTCGCCTTCCCCTACGCCCAGATGCAGCGCATTTACGGCGACGTCGTCCGCGCGGAATTCCCGGAGGCGCCCGCCGACCTCCCCATGAGCGAAGCGGAATTCCGCGACGCCCTCGACCCGAAGGGGATCGTCGCCGCCCGCAGGACGAGCGGGAGCGCCGCCCCCGCGGAAGTCGACGCGATGCTGCGCGAAGCGCGTGAGGAACTTCAACTGCGCCGTGAGCGCCTTGCGGCGAGCGTCGCCGACAAGTGCGCGGCCGTCGCCGCACTGGAGCGCGAGTTCGCGGCCTTCCTCTGACCGAAGGAACCCTCTCATCAAGACCATTAGTCCCAAGACCACACATCGGAGAACCTCATGTCCGCACTTCTTCCCTGGATCGCCGTCGCCGTCACCGTGGTGGCGGGCTGGGCGCTCGTGAAGCGCTTCCAGACGCATCTCGTGCTGCTCTTCGCGGGGCTTGCGATCCTCATCTGCGTCGCCCTGATGGGTGACGCCTCCTTCCTCCCGAAGGGCGTCAAGCCCTCCGGCTTCTGGCTCTTCGACATCTTCGCGACGTTCAAGAACATCGCGACGAAGCAGAGCGCCGGGACCGGGTTCCTCATCATGACGGCGGGCGGCTTCGCCGCCTACATGGACCGCATCGGCGCCGCGAAGGCGCTGGTCGACGTCGCCGTGAAGCCCCTGGCGGCCCTCAGGGCCCCGTACCTCGTCTTGGCGGGCGGCTACGTCGTGGGGCAGATCCTCGTCATGGTGATCCCGTCCGCGGCGGGCCTCGCGATGCTCCTCTTGGTCGCGCTCTTCCCGATTCTCAAAGCCGTCGGCACCTCCGCCGCATCGGCGGCCGCCGTCATCGGGACTTCGGCCGGCATGACCTTTGCGCCCACCGCCGGGACGGCGAGCCTCGCCGCCAAGGTCGCGAACCTCGACCCGATCATCTACCTCGTGCAGTACCAGCTCCCGATCGCGGTCCCGACCCTCATCGTCGCGGGCGCCGCGCACTACTTCGTGCAGCGCCACTATGACCGGAAGGCCGACGACGTCTACAGCGAAGTCGTGGAGGTGAAGAAGTCGGACGCGCCGGCCGCCCCGAAGTGGTACGCGATCTTCCCGGTCCTTCCCATCGCGCTTCTCATCATCTTCTCGAACCTCGTCGTTTCGTCCGTCAAGCTCGACACGATCGCCGCGCTCTTCATGGTGTGGATGGGCGTCGTCATCATCGAAGTCATCCGCTGCCGCGACGTGAAGAAGATCTTCAAGGACGCGATGGCGATGTTCCAGAGCATGGGGAAGATGTTCGCGGGGATCGTCGCGCTCATCATCTGCGCGGAATTCTTCGCGACGGGCCTCAAGACCTCGGGGCTCATTGACATCATCATCAATTCCGCCCAGGGCGTGGGCGCCGGTATGGGCGCGATGACCGTGCTTTTGACCGGCATCGTCTCGATCGTCACCTTCCTCACGGGTTCGGGCGTCGGCGCCTACTCGTCCTTCGCGGCCCTGGCGCCCGACGTCGCCGCGGGGTTGGGCGGCTCCGTCGAAGCGCTCGTCACGCCGATGCAGTTCGCCTCCGGCATGATCCGTGCGATGAGCCCGGTGGCGGGCGTCATCATCGCGGTCGCGGGCGCCGCGGGCGTGAGCCCCGTCGCGATCGTGCGCCGCACCTGGATCCCGATGATCCTCGGCCTCGTGACGACCTTGATCGTCAACATGATCCTCTTCGGGTAACCGTCTCCTCAGGGAGGACGTCCGGGCGACATACCCTCGGCCATGCCGGACGTCCTCTCTCCCCTTCACCTTCCACCCTAGCGAAAAGGAGGCGAGCAAGCGCTCACCTCCTTTCGCTTTTTCCGGTTCTCAAGGAAGCCCCTGAAGGGCTCCTCCATCCGTGACTTCCGTCTCGTCCGTCAGTCCCGTTCGTCCAACCACACCGTCAGGATCGCTTCGAGAATCTTCTCGTTGCTCCCTTCCGGGTCGTCGTCGAAGTCGGGAAGCGCGCAGATCATCTCGTGCATCTTCACGAAGGAGAGCGTGAGCGGGTCCACGTCCGGGAATTCGTCGGCGAGCGTCTCGCCGATCTCACGCGTGTCGGTCCACTTCATGATCAGTGCTCCTTCGCGTGATTGCGGGAATACTTCGGGATCTCGACCGTGATGTCGGCCTCACCCACCGTCGTCTGGCAGGAGAGCCGCGAGTAGAGCCCGGCGCCCCAGGCGGCATCGAGGTGGTCGAGCTCGTTGTCTTCGGGTTCGTTCAGCGTCTCCAACCCCTCGCGGACGTAGACGTGGCAGGTCGAGCAGGCGCAGGAGAATTCGCAGGCGTGCTCGATCTTGATGCCGTTCTCAAGCAGCGCGCGGGCGAGGTTGGCGCCGACGGGCACCTCAAAGGAAGTGCCTTCCGGGCAGAGTTCGGCGTGAGGGAGGACGGTGATCTTTGGCATGAAGGGTCTCCTTCGTCAATGCTTGGCGGGTTCTGCGGGTTCTTCTTCGTCGTCCGCGAAGAGGTCGTCGTCCAAGGACTTCCCCTGGAGCGCGGCGCGGATCGAGCGGTCCATGCGGCGTTCGGCGAAGGTCTCGGTGCCCTTCGTGAGAGCCTCCGAGGCGGCCTTGATCGCCTGGGTGTCGTCGGTGGCGGCAAGGCGCGTCAACTCCTCGACCAAGCGGTCGATCTCGGCGCGCTCGTCCGCGGAGAGGAGATCGGCGTCTTCGGCCAAGGCGCTCGCGACGGACTCCATGATGCGGCGGGCTTCGACCTGCTGCTCGCGGAGTTCGCGCGCACGCATGTCGGCTTCGGCGCTGCCGTTCCCGTCGCGGAGCATCCGGACGATTTCGTCGTCGGTCAGGCCGTAGGAGGGCTTCACCTCGACGCGGGCTTCGACGCCCGTCGTGGTTTCGCGCGCGGAAACGGAAAGGAGCCCGTCGGCGTCCACCTGGAAGGTGACGCGGATGCGGGCGGCGCCCGCCGCCATCGGAGGGATGCCGCGGAGTTCAAACTTCGCGAGCGACCGGCACGCGTCCACGACTTCACGCTCACCCTGCACGACGTGGAGCGCCATCGCGGTCTGCCCGTCCTTGAAGGTGGTGAAGTCCTGCGCCATCGCGGTCGGGATCGCGCTGTTGCGCGGGATGATCTTCTCGACCAACCCGCCCATCGTTTCAAGGCCGAGCGAGAGGGGCGTGACGTCCAAAAGGAGCCAGTCGTCCCCTTCCGCGGTGTTGCCTGCGAGCTTGTTCGCCTGCATCGCGGCGCCCAACGCCACGACGCGGTCCGGGTCGATGTCGACCAGGGGTTCGACGCCGAAGAGCTCGCGCACGGCGCGGCGCACGCAGGGCATGCGCGTCGACCCGCCCACGAGCACGACGCCCTTGATCTCAGTAGGTTCGAGTTCGGCGTCTTTGAGGACGGCCTTCACCGCGCAGAGGGTCTTGCGGACCAGATGCGCCGTGATCTTTTCGAATTCGTCGCGCGTCAATTCCTCGTCGACCACGAGGCCGTCGTCCAACTCCACGCGGATCCGGGTGGTTTCCGCGTCGGTCAGCGCCTCCTTCGCGGCGCGCGCGGCGTCGATCAGGCGGCGCTTCTCTTCAGGCGACAGGATGCGGTGCACGCCCTCGTCGCCCAGGCGCTCGACCAAACGGCAGAAGATGCGGTGGTCGAAGTCGTCGCCGCCCAAGGACGCATTCCCGCCCGTCGCGAGCACTTCGAAGACGCCGCGGTTGAGTTTGAGGAGCGACGCGTCGAAGGTGCCGCCCCCCAAGTCGTAGACCAGGTAGACGCCTTCCGCACCGTTGTCGAGCCCGTAGGCGAGTGCGGCGGCGGTGGGTTCGTTCAGAAGACGGAGCACGTCGAGGTTCGCGAGGCGCGCCGCGTCCTTCGTCGCCTGACGCTGCGCGTCGTCGAAGTAGGCGGGCACCGTGATGACGGCCCCCACGAGGTCGCCGCCCAGGCGCGCTTCGGCGCGCGCGGCGAGCGACTTCAGGATTTCGGCGCTCACTTCGACCGGGCTCTTCACGCCCGCCGCGGTGCGGATCGCGAGCATCGCGCCTTCGTCGACGATGTCGTAGGGAAGGCTCGGCAGGTTCGCGAGGTCTTCGCGGCGGCGGCCGATCAGGCGCTTCGCGCTCGAGATCGTGTTCTTCGCGTCGTCGCGCGCGTGCTCGCGCGCTTCGCGGCCCACCGTCACGGTGCCGTCGGCCTGGTAGCGCACGACGGACGGGAGCAGCGTCTCGCCCGCCTCGTCCGCGATGCACTCGGGTTCGCCGCTCCGAACGGTCGCGACGATCGAATTCGTGGTCCCGAGGTCGATCCCGACCGCGAGACGGTGTTCGTGGGGTGCCGCGGAAAGTCCGGGCTCGGCGATTTGAAAGAGCGCCATCAGTGTAGGTTCCTTTCTGTCGTCACTTCGTCTGCGCGAGGAAGCGCTCGACGAACATCAGTTCGCGCGTGAGGTCGCGGGCCGCCTGAAAGTCGCGGCGCACGTCGATCGCGTCGGCAAGCTGCCCGAGCGCGCGGTCGCGCATCGCGCGGGCTTCCGAGAGCACCGCTTCGGCGTCGGCCAGCGCGCCGCGCTCGCGGACAAGGGCAGCAATCCCCATCTGCTCGTCATGTCCGCCACGCCGATCCCCCGCACGCTCGCGCTGATGATATACGGCGATCTGGATATCTCCATCCTCGACGAGCTGCCGCCCGGGCGGCAGCAGATCAAAACCTATACTGTGGGAAGCCGTTTGCACCAGCGGGTATATGCTTATATCAGAAAGCATCTCGATCAGGGCCTCCAAGCCTATATCGTCTGCCCGCTCGTCGAAGAGGGGGAAACGGAGCTGACCGCCGCGCAGGAATATGCGCAAAAGCTGCAAAAGGGTCCATTCCGCGGCTACCAACTCGGCCTGCTGCACGGGCGTATGAAACCGAAGGACAAGGAGAAAACCATGCGCCGCTTCGCATCGAATGAGATCCAGCTCCTGATCTCCACCACAGTCGTCGAGGTCGGTGTGGACGTGCCGAACGCAGTAGTCATGGTGATCGAAAACGCAGAGCGCTTCGGCCTTTCGCAGCTCCATCAGCTGCGTGGGCGCGTGGGGCGTGGGAAGCATCCATCCACCTGCATACTCATATCCGATGCACAAAATGAGCAGGCCAGGCAGCGGCTGCAGACGATGTGCGACACGACGGACGGCTTTCAGATTGCGGATGCGGATCTCAAAATGCGCGGCCCCGGTGATTTTTTCGGTGCGCGCCAGCACGGTCTGCCCGCCCTGAAGATCGCCAATATGGTCACGGATCTGGACGAATTGAAGCAAGCACAGCAGGCGGCGAGAATGATTTTGAAGGATGACCCCGGCCTGCAAAAACCAGAAGACGCAGGGCTGCGTGCAGCAGTAGACAAGCTGTTTCAAACGGTAGGCGAAACCGGGCTGAATTAACAATAAAAACGCGCGTGGAACTGTGGAAACACCATTCCCGCGCGTTTTCCTCTATACAAAGCAGAAAATATCGCCGCCATTACGAGCTCACGAAGCTATGATCTCTTCCGCTCTTGTTCAGTGCTTTCGCCGTAACCGTATGTATGGTGCGTTTCCGTGCGGCTGTCCGTTCCAGCAAGGACTCGTCGAATTCATACGCATCCTCCTCACCGCAGTAATGCGCCGTCACAGGGACGGCAGCCATCGCAGCGGCGCAGGATGTCCATGATTTGCTCTTCGTTTGCGAGCTCCCGGTCTTTTCAAGCATGGCAAGGCCGTTCTTTCTCTTTCTGATTGACTTTATCTTACGCTGTTTCCCGCAGGACTGCAAGCGGTTTGCCGAAGATGAAATACGGCTATTGACATTTCTGAAATGCGGAGATAAAATAAGAATAGAAAGTGTGACACTACCGCTTTGGCGTTAGCGTCCCCATTCGATTAGACTAGCTGATCATTTGGAGAAGTGGGCAGTTAGTCTTTTTTTATTGCCAGAATGAGTAACAAAATCAATACTAACGTAATAATGATGTACTCCATCGGCCTCACCTCCTTCCTGCACAAGACCTGTACAAGAAGTGAGGACGCTAACTGCCTGCCGGGAACGGTAGTGTCACATACCAATTATAGCCAGATGGGATTTATTTGTCAATCATACAATTTTTGAGACGGATGCTGCCGAATATGAACAGGGCTATTGACATTTCCCGAACACGAGGATAGAATAAGGATAGAAAGTGTGACACTACCGCTCCGGCGTTAGCGTCCTCGAATGACTAGACTAGCTGAGCCATTGGACACGGGGCAGCTAGTCTTTTTTTATTGCCAGAATGAGCAGCAAAATCACTACTAACGTAATAATGATGTACTCCATCGGCCTCACCTCCTCCCTGTACAAAAGGAATGCACAAGAAGCGAGGACGCTAACTGCCTTCCGGGAATGATAGTGTCACATACCAATTATATCCATATGAAATTTATTTGTCAATCGCTCAGTTTTTGAGAGAAAGCTTGTTGAATATAGGCATCCCCTATTGACATTTCTGTAATCTAAGGATAAAATGAGAATAGAAAGCGTGACACTACCGCTCCGACGTTAGCGTCCCCCTAATGATAGACTAACTGCGTTGTTGGGAGACTGGGCAGTTAGTCTTTTTTTATTGCAATGATGAGCAGCAAAATCACTACTAATGTAATAATGATGTACTCCATCCGCCTCACCTCCTTCCTGTGCCAAAAACAAATGCACAAGAAGCGAGGGCGCTAACTGCCTGCCGTGAGCGGTAATGCCACATACCAATTATAACCAGATGGTATTTATTTGTCAATCGCTCAGTTTTTGAGAGAAAGCTTGTCGAACATCGGCATACCTATTGACATTTCCAAAATCTAAGGATAAAATGAAGATAGAAAATGTGACACTACCGCTCCGGCGTTAGCGTCCATCATTGTTCAGACTAGCTGAGCCTTTGGACTGGGGCAGCTAGTCTTTTTTTATTGCCAGAATGAGCAGCAAAATCACTGCTAACGTAATAATGATGTACTCCATCGGCCTCGCCTCCTCCCTGTACAAAAGGAATGCACAAGAAGCGAGGGCGCTAACTGCCAGCCGGGCACGGTAGTGCCACATACCAATTATATCCAGATGGGATTTATTTGTCAATCATACAATATTTGAGACGAAGATTAGGAGAAAAGGGGGTTAGAGGCGGCCGGTAGGTCTGATATTGATTGAAGAGATCGCCCGGTTTCGCTGTACGCGACCTCATTTTCTTTACTCGTGTAAAAAAACGAGGCAAAAGAAAACACGCGGGGGCTGCGCTCCTCGACTCCATACACGGCACTGCGGCAGCCCTTGATAGATTAGCTACAACACCACGCATTCGGCGAGCCGCCCAAAAACTCGCTCGCGTTTGCATCGCAAAGGCGATGCGCACTGGCGCTCAAACAATTTGGGCGCTCGTTTTGCTGCTACGCAGAAAAATTCCTTCACGTGTACGCAGGAAGTGCGTGAAGCTTGCTGCCTTGGCCTACCGATAGGTTCATGTGATACAGTTGGTGACTGTTCCCGTAAGGCACCTTCCGTAACCAGAAAGCAGTTCTATCGGA
Source organism: uncultured Oscillospiraceae bacterium (assembly GCA_900549825.1). Lineage (GTDB taxonomy): Bacteria > Bacillota > Clostridia > Oscillospirales > Acutalibacteraceae > Fimivicinus. The sequence goes on from URQB01000006.1 coordinate 17,599, forward strand.
GAAACGAAAAGATAAAATCAGGCAGCATTCTCTCCCATTCTTTGCGTGCGTGTGAGGGGATTTTTGCCCGGAGGGCAAAAACGAACCTTTCCATGTGTTTGAAGCCGTCTGTGAGCATGCGTTTTCTTCGAAATCACACTGAGTTTGGGAAGGTTCGCCGAACGCGTGGTGCTGTGACTGCTCTATGAAAAGCTGCCACAGTGCCGTGCTGCAGGGGGCTTCCCGCCAGGGAAGCGATAAATAAGGAAAGGCCCGCGCATACAAGCTATCCATTTAGTGCTATCGTAAAACGAATACATGATACAAACAGTCGCATAGATAGCCCACATTGACAGAACACTTTCTTTATAATAAGAAGTGTCCTTTTTATATTATGATTCAGGAATATTTTTATCGCCTCTAAATCTGGCATCGTACCGCAACAGCCCATCCATTTAATCAATTTCACATCTTTATTGATTAACAGATATCCCCTATACTGTTTACTGAGGTGAGATACAATGGCAACTTTTATCCCAAAGCCCTATTCCAAAGAGCCGATTACCATCCGAATCGAACCGGAAAAGATTTCCAAGCTCGATCTTCTGGCCAATCGTTATGATATGAGCCGGAGCGAATTTATTTGCCATTGTATCGATTTCGCCGTCAGGCATTTATCAGGCTTTACGCACTGGGAAGATATTTAAAAAGGAGGAAGTACGCAATGGATCCCAACGAACAAATGCTGAAATCCATCACCGAACTGCTGACCCTTGCCTGCCTCAGTGAAGACGCAAGCTTCAGCTACCACATCTCCAAGCTCATTCAACAGCGCACGGAAGGAGCAATTCACATCCCGGCAGGCTGCATCATCCCCCACCTTTACCGCTTGCTGGAGTATGGCGAAATCCGTGAAACACCAAAGGTCATCAACGGCAGGAACCGTATCTGCTACGCGCTCACGCCCGCGGGGGAAGAGCGGCTGGCAGAGCTGATTGACGCCTACATGAGCACCCATCAGGCCTTTCTGCTTTTTTTAAATAACCAGAGGGAGGCGCTGGAGGAAAAGAAAACACAGGATTCGGAGAACACCTAAATCCCTATCCACACAAAAAAAGAGCCCGGAAGGCTTATCACAGCTTTCCGGGCCCATGATTATTGTAAAGGCTATCTGATCTTAGTCCCTGCGGGGCGGACGGCCTCCACGATGGTCGTTGCGGCGATCGCCCCGGTTGTTATCCCTGCGCGGCGCAGGGCGGCGGGGCGCATCGGAGATGGTGTTCTCCGGCACAAGGCCCTCCACCTTGATGAGCGCATTGCGGCGGGACAGGTTCAGGCGGTTCTGATCATCAATGCCCAGCACCTCTACGATCACCTCATCGCCGACATTGACGACATCCTCCACCTTCTCTGTACGCTTGACGTCCAGATGGCTGATATGAACCATCCCCTCCTTGCCGGGCGCAATTTCAACAAATGCACCGAACGACATGATGCGGGTGACAACGCCCTTATAGATGGAGCCGGGCTCCGGATCGTTTGCAATTGTTTCTACCATGAGCAGGGCGCGCTTCGCATCGTCAATATCGAGGGCGGAAATGAATACGTTGCCATCCTCCTCCACATCGATCTTGCAGTTGCATTCCGCGCAAATCTTCTGGATGACCTTGCCCTGCTTGCCGATGACTTCGCTGATCTTATCCACCGAAATCTTAGTCGTGAGCATCTTCGGTGCGTACTTGGAGAGCTCCTTACGCGGCTCGGGGATGCATTTGAGCATGATCTCATCAAGGATATAGAGGCGGGCCTTATAGGTCTTATCAAGCGCCTCCCTGATGATCTCCGGCGTGAGGCCGTCGATTTTCAGATCCATCTGGATGGCAGTGATGCCCTTCTTTGTGCCGCCCACCTTGAAATCCATATCGCCGAAGAAATCCTCAAGGCCCTGGATATCGACCATCGTCATGAAACGGTCGCCCTCGGTGACAAGGCCGCAGGAGATGCCCGCAACGGGCGCTTTGATCGGCACGCCCGCCGCCATCAGGGACAGCGTGGAAGCGCAGATGGACGCCTGCGAGGTGGAGCCGTTGGAGGAGAGCACCTCAGAGACCAGGCGCAGCGCATACGGAAACTCCTCTACACTCGGGATCACCGGCAGCAGCGCGCGCTCCGCGAGAGCGCCGTGACCGATCTCGCGGCGGCCCGGGCCGCGGCTCGGGCGAGTTTCACCCACCGAGTAGGAGGGGAAGTTATAGTGATGCATATAGCGCTTGCGTTCCTCATCGTCGATGCCGTCGAGGATCTGAGCGTCGCCCACCGGGCCAAGCGTCGTCACGGTGAGCACCTGTGTCTGGCCGCGGGTAAACATCGCAGAGCCATGCGTGCGCTTAAGCACATCAATCTCTGCCGCCAGCGGGCGGATTTCATCGATGCCGCGCCCGTCGACGCGCTTGCCGTCATCGAGCAGCCAGCGGCGCACGACGAACTTCTGGAGCTTATACATGCAGTCGTCGATCTTATCGCATTCCTCCGGGAATTGCTCATCGAGCTCTGCATGGACTTTATCATAGACGGGAAGCAGGCGCTCATCGCGCACACGCTTATCGTCCGTATCGAGCGCTGCGCGGACATCGTCAATGGCAAGCGCCTTGACCGCTTCAAACAGCTCGTGGGATGGATCGTTCGACGGGAAATCAACCTTTTCGCGGCCAACTGCCTTCTGGATTTCCTTAATGAATTCGATGATCTGTTGATTCGCCTCATGGCCAGCCATGATGCCGTTAAACATCACATCGTTGGACACTTCCTTCGCACCCGCCTCGATCATGGCGACGAGCTTGTCCGTCGAAGCGACGGTAACCGCCATCTCGGACCGCTCGCGCTGCTCGGCGGTGGGGTTGATGATATACTCGCCGTCGATATAGCCGACGGAAACGCCGGAGATTGGGCCCTTCCACGGGATATTGGAGATGCTCAGCGCAACGGATACGCCGATCATCGCCGTGATTTCAGGGGAGCAGTCCGGATCGCTGGACATAACGGTCGCGACGACGCCCACATCGTTGCGCATATCCTTCGGGAACAGCGGGCGGATCGGGCGGTCGATCACGCGGGAGGCAAGGATCGCCTTCTCGCTCGGGCGGCCCTCACGGCGCTGGAAGGAGCCGGGGATTTTGCCCGCAGCATAGAGCTTCTCCTCAAAATCAACGGAAAGCGGGAAGAAGTCGATGCCGTCGCGCGGCTTATCGGACATCGTCGCGTTGCAAAGCACCTGGGTTTCGCCGTAGCTGATCAGGCAGGATCCGCCTGCGAGCTGCGCCATCTTGCCGGTTTCCACCGTCAGCGGGCGGCCGGCGAGGACTGTTTCAAATTTTTTGTACTGTTCAAACATGTCTCTACCTCGTAAAAAATATATTTCCACGGGAGGCAGCACGCTTAGCAATAAATCCAGCGCACGAGTCAAAGCCATGCGCTCGATTCACTGCTAAACCATGCACCTGCCCAAATGGATGCAAAACAAATCAGATTTCGTCGGAAATGCGTGGTAACAGACGGAAGGCAGGCCGGGGAAAAGGCTTCCCCGCCTGCCTCAATACGGCCTTATTTACGGATGCCGAGCCGTGCGATAATTGCACGATAGCGCTCAATATCGTTATCCTGCAAATACTTGAGAAGGTTGCGCCTGTGGCCGACCATTTTCAGCAGGCCGCGGCGGGAGTGATGATCCTTCTTATGCACCTTGAGATGCTCGGTCAGATCGTTGATGCGCTTAGTGAGCACCGCAATCTGCACTTCCGGGGAGCCGGTATCGCCCTCGTGGAGCGCATACTCAGCCATGATTGCCTTTTTTTCTTCGTTGGTCATGATTGTCACCTCATTTAAAATTTCGCCGGGCTCCCAGCAGAAGGCAGGTGGCGTACCGCTTTGCGGTTTCATCCAAATGCCGAGAACAGGGCAGAATACTTGTTTATTTTATCATACAGCCGGAAAAATGTAAAGGGCTAATTCCTTTCTTTTTCCTCATCCCGCATATAAATGCATACAGGACCCTGCATCATTGATGCAAATTTCTTTTGGCATCCGGGCAGTTACATAAATATCTCCAGCCGCGTCAAAAAGATGGAGTATTCAGATCATACAGATCCAAACCATACAGGCTCCACGACAAACTGCAGCGCTGAAAGAAGCAAAAAAATGGCCAGAACCGCAAGGTTTACGAAAAGAGAATTTGCTGTGTATCGGGCCGGTCGTCTCTGCCGGCCGGTGATCCGTCGGCAAAGCATCCGGTTCATTTGGCTTGCGCGCCTTCTTCCCACTTCTCCAACAGCTCAACGATCTGAGAAACGCGCGTAATTTCCGGCACTCCTTCTGTTTTCTGCCCGGCAAAGGTACCGTAATCCATCCAGACGGCCTGCATCCCTGCGCCGAGCGCGCCCTGAATATCGTTGACCGGATGGTCGCCCACAAAAACACAGGCTTCATTCGGCACGCCGAGCTTTTGCGCCGCGAGATCGAAAAGGCGCCTGTCCGGCTTGTGGATTCCATAATCCCCGGAGACGGCGACCACGTCGAACAGATCGCGAATCCCGGCCGTATCGAGCTTTTTATTCTGCAAAACAGATGGCCCGTTGCTGACGATACCGAGCAGATAGCCCTGCCTTTTCAGTTCCTGTATAGTGGACACCGCGTCGGGGAACAGCGCAACATGCTCGCCGTAATGCTCGTTAAAATGGCGGCAGAGCGCATCGACCGGCGGATGGTCCTCCCACCCCCACAGCGCAATCATCTCCGGGAAATATTCCTCGCGCTTGCGGTAGCCCCCTTCGATGTGCGCCTCCATTTCATCGATGCGCCGGGCTTTGTCCTCCGGCGTGAGGCCGGAGAAGCATTCATCCAAAAAGGCCGAACAGTAGCTCCGATAAGCCGCCTCCCGATCCTGCAGGGTATCGTCAAAGTCAAACAGCACCGCCTGTAAATCCTGCATTCTGATTATTCCTCCACCTGAACCAAATTTCTCACTGCCCGCGCGTCCGCCGCAATCTGCGCGCGCAGCGCGTCAAGAGAATCAAAGCAAACCTCGCCGCGCAAAAAGTGCATGAGGGAAACCTCAATCTTCCGCCCGTACAGGTCGCCGCTGAAATCCATGATATAGGTTTCGCTGCGCAGGCTCTGCGTCCCGATCGTAGGCCGCAGGCCGATATTGGTCACGCTGGGGTGATACTGGCCCTCCACCAGTGTTTTCGATGCGTAAACGCCGAATTTCGGCACGACAAAGCCCTCGGGAAAAAACTGGTTGATCGTCGGCGCGCCCAGCTTCCTGCCGCGCCGGTCGCCGCCTACCACGGTGAAATCATAGCAGAAGGGCCGGCCGAGCATGGCGTTTGCCTCCTCCGTCCTGCCCTGCTCGAGCGCCGCGCGGATGCGCGTGCTGCTCACAGGGAGGCCGCCGAAATCCACCTCCTCCGCCATGGAGAAGCGGATTCCATGGCACAGGCACAGCTCCCGCAGCCTGCCTGCATCCCCAGTGCATCCTCCGCCGAAGCGGTAGTCGTATCCGCAGGAAAGGGCCCGCGCATGCAGCCGGCACACCAGGATCTGCTCGACGAATGCCTCCGGGGTGAGGGACATGACCTCCTCAAAATCGATCACGCAGACTGCTTTTGCCCCAGCCGCCTCAAAGGCCCGCAGGCGCATCTGATCATCACAGAGCCGGGCGGGCGCCTGCCCGCGCAGGGCCTTCTGCGGATGCTCCTGAAATACGACCGCTCCGGGCAGGAGGCCCCACCGGCGCGCCATCTGCACCGCCTCGCCGATCACCGCGCGGTGGCCGATATGCACACCGTCAAAATTCCCCAGCGCCAATGAGGTCCCATTTTGCGGCAGGGTATGAAAATCCGTCACATATGGCACAGGGATTTCCTCCTTCCAGAAGCGTTTGTTTCAATTGCATCAGGTTTCCTGTAAAACCCGCCGTACCTTCAGCTCGTCTCCATCCACGGGCAGTTCCCCCAAGCCGAGAAATCTCCGCCCCGGGCTGTAAACCCGGTAGAGGCCGTCCCGTTTCTCTGTAAAATGGAGCCTGCCTGCGTCGAGCGCACCGCCGTTTGCAAATCGCACAGCCTGCGCCTGCGTCACAGATAAGGACGGATAGTCCGCCAGCGCCCGCTCCAGCGGGATAACGCATTGAGAAACCACACCATCCTGCGCAAACTCCGCAAGCATATCAAGCGTTATGCAATCCGCCAGGGAAAACCCTGCGGCATACGTCCGGCGCAAAGCGGACATCGCCGCTCCGCAGCCGAGCGCACGGCCGATGTCGTCCGCGAGGGAGCGGATATAGGTACCCTTGGAGCACAGCACATCGATTTCAAATTCCTGCCCGTCAAATTCCGTGAGCTCCAGCCGACAGATCGTCACAGGCCGCGCGGGCCGTTCAACCTCCTCGCCCCTGCGCGCGAGCTCATAGAGCCGCACACCGTCCTTCGACAGGGCGGAATACATCGGCGGCACCTGTAAAATATCGCCCCGGAAGGCGCAGAGCGCCCGCTCCAGCTGCTCTTTCGTCACGCGCACCTCGCTGCGTGTGAGCACCGTGCCCGTCGTATCGAGCGTATCGGTGGTCACCCCCAGCCGGATGCGCGCCCGGTAGCCCTTATCATGCACCGGTAAAAACTCCATAAAACGGGTAGCCCCGCCGAGCAACACCGGCAGGACTCCCGTTGCCATCGGGTCAAGCGTACCCGCATGCCCCGCCTTCTTCTCCCCTGCCAGCCGGCGCGTGCGCGCCACAGCGGAAAAGGAGGTCATATTCTCCTGTTTGTCCAGACAGATGATCCCGGTCATTTACGCCTCCAAAACCGCTTTGATATTGCTGAGCAGTTCTTCCTTGGCGTGCTCCAGCGGCCCTTCCAGCTGGCAGCCCGCCGCGCGCGGATGGCCACCGCCGCCCATGCGCCTGCAAAGCTCGGCCGCATCAACGGGCCGGTGAGTACGTATAGAAGCCTTAAACGTGCCGTCCACCTTTTCACGCAGCATCGCGCCGACGAGCACCCCCTCGATCTGGCGCGGTAGAGAAGCGATCGGGTCGCACTCGCTTTCATCGGAGCCGCTCAGGCGGTACATCTCCTGCGTGACCATAACAAGAGCCGCGCGGCCGCCGTAATAGGTTTCGAGGGAATCCAGGGCAAGCCGCTCCAGCGCGGCGTAGGTGCGTGTTTTCGTCTCAAACATCACCTGGTTGATGATGGAGGCGTCCGCACCGCAATCGATCATATCGGCCGCGATCCGGTGTGTGCGCGCCGTTGCATTGGAATAGCGGAAGCAGCCGGTATCCGTGGAAAGGCCTGTATAGATACAGTCCGCGATCTGCGCATCGATTTCCACCTGAAGCGCCCTGAGCACCTCAAAGATCACCTCGCAGGCCGCGCCTGCGGATGCGTCGAGAAGCGTGTGCGCCGCATAGAGCGTGTTCGAGCCGTGGTGGTCAATACACAGCCCGACATGCTCCGCATAGCGTGCTTCCATTTCCTTGCCGAGCAGCTTCGGGTCTGCCACATCCACGGCGACGATAAAACGGGGGGTAAATTCTTCCCGCTTGACCTCCCGCCAGAGGTAGCTGTATTTGCCGGGGATCTCGTCGGCGCATTCCACGCGCGCGTGTTTGCCGCACTTTTGCAGCCCGCGGCACAGCGCGAAGCCGCAGCCAAGCGTATCCCCGTCCGGATGGCCGTGGGTGAGGATGAGGAGATCGTCCTGACCTTCCAGCAGCCGGGCGGCCGCCTTTCCATCAATTCGCATCCTCTTCCTCCTTTACCAGGGTCTCGATCTTTTTTGTTATTTCCATACCATGTGCAATGGAGTCATCCGCAATGAATTTCAGTTCCGGCGTTTTGCGCAGGTGCAGGCGGCTGCCCACCTCGCGGCGGACATAGCCTGTTGCGCTCGTCAGGCCCCTGACGGCAAGCTTCGCCGTCTCCAGGCCCTCCATCGCGCTGACATACACCTTGGCAAAAGAAAGATCGGAGCTGACCTCCACGCGCACGACCGTCAGCATCCCCTGAATGCGGGGATCCTTGAGCTCGCGCATGATTGCGATGATTTCCCGCTTGATATCTTCCGATACGCGGTCAATTCGGTATCCTGCCATTTTATATCCTTCCTTCACAAGGCAGAAAAATGCCCCGCCTTGCTTGCGGCCCGCCAACGTGCCGGCCGCCTTTAGTCTCTGTATTCTTCCAGAATGAAGGCTTCCAGAATGTCGCCTTCCCGGATATCGTTGAATTTTGTAAGGCCGATGCCGCATTCGTAGCCCTGGGCAACCTCCTTGACGTCATCTTTGAAGCGGCGAAGGGAAGCGATCTCATCCTCCGCCACGACGATGCCGTCACGCACAACGCGGATTTTTGCGTTGCGCTGAACCTTGCCGTCGGTGATATAGCTGCCTGCAATCCGGCCCACGCTGGAGATATTGATCGTGCTGCGCACTTCTGCGCGGCCAAGCTCCACCTCGCGGATCTTTGGCGCAAGCATGCCCTTGATGGCATGCTCCACATCCTCGATGCAGTCATAAATAATGCGGTACATGCGCATCTCCACGCCGTCGCGCTCCGCCTGGCTCGCCGCCACCGGGTCAGGACGGACGTTGAAGCCAACAATGATCGCGTTGGACGCATGAGCGAGCATCACGTCGGATTCGCTGACCGCACCCACGCCGCCGTGGATGACGCGCACGCGAACCTCCTCGTTGGAGAGCTTCTCAAGGCTCTGCTTGACCGCCTCCACGCTGCCCTGCACATCCGCCTTGATGATAATATTGAGATCCTTCATCTGGCCGTCCTGAAGGGATGCGAAGAGATTGTCGAGGGTTACCTTCTGGACTGCGTTGAACTGCTCCTCCTTCGCCTGCTGCTTGCGCTGATCGACCAGTGTCCGGGCCAGCCGCTCATCGGAAACCGCGTCGAACGCATCGCCTGCCTGCGGCGCTTCCGCAAGGCCCATGATCTCTACCGGCACGGACGGGCCAGCTTCTTCCACCTTATGGCCGCGGTCATCCGTCATCACGCGCACACGGCCGACTGCCGTGCCCGCCACAATGATATCGCCGGAATGGAGTGTACCGTTCTGAACGAGCAAGGTAGCGATCGGGCCGCGGCCCTTGTCGAGGCGCGCTTCGATCACGATGCCCTTCGCCGCGCGGTTGGGGTTGGCCTTGAGCTCCTTCATCTCCGCAACGAGCAGGATGGCCTCCAGCAGCTTATCGATATTCTGATGCGCCTTGGCGGAAACCGGGACGCAGATCGTATCGCCGCCCCACTCCTCCGGGACAAGCTCATACTCCGTCAGCTGCTGCATGACGCGCTCCGGGTTTGCGCCGGGGCGGTCCATCTTATTGATTGCAACAATGATCGAGACGTTAGCCGCCTTCGCATGGTTGATGGCTTCTACTGTCTGCGGCATGATACCGTCATCCGCCGCGACAACCAGGACGGCGATATCCGTTGCCTGTGCGCCGCGGGCACGCATCGCGGTGAAGGCCGCGTGGCCAGGTGTATCCAGAAAGGTGATATCCTGCCCGTCGATGGAGACGCGATACGCGCCGATATGCTGCGTGATACCGCCCGCTTCACCTTCCGTCACGGAGGTATGGCGGATCGCGTCGAGCAGGGAGGTCTTGCCGTGGTCGACGTGCCCCATCACCACCACGACCGGGTCGCGCGGCAGAAGGTCCTTATCGTCGTCTTCACTGTCGTCAATAATCCGGTCCTCGATGGTCACGACGACTTCCTTTTCCACCTTTACGCCCAGCTCAAAGGCTACGATTTCGGCCGTATCATAATCGATGATCTCGTTGACCGTGGCCATCACGCCGAGCGTCATCAGTTTTTTGATAACCTCCGCGGCGGTACGCTTCATCATGGCGGCAAGATCGCCCACGGAAATCTCATCCGGCACCTTGATGACAAGCTGCGGCTTCTTCGCGCGCTCCGCGGCGATGCGCTTGAGGCGCTCCGCCTCTGACTCCCTGCGCGGAGAGCGCATGCCCTGGCGGCGATACTGCTGGGAGCGCTGCTTCAATTTCTGCTTGTGGACGCTCTGATCGCCCGCGCCGCGCGTATTGGTCGGCGCGATTTTTTCATAGCGCTCATTGTACTTATCCAGCTCCACCTGCGCAGTGCGGGTATTGACCGTGCGCGCCGCGCCCTTGGTGCGGGATTGCGCCGGGCGTTGAGGCTGCTGCTTCTGATTTTCCTGCCTTCTCTGCGCCGGAGCGTTCTGCTGCGGCTTTTGGCCCTGCTTGGCGCCCGGCTGCTGCGCGCTCTTTTCCTGCTTCTGCGCTGGCGCTTTTTTCGCGGGAGGTGCCGCCTTCTCCGCCTGCTTCGCGGGCCGCTCTGCCTGTGCAGGTTTGCCCATCGCAAAGTATGCGTCAAAGCTCTCCACCTCATTCTGCTGGGTAAAGGTTTCAAAAATAACGTCGAGCTCCCTCTCCTCAAGCGCCGTCATATGCTTTTTGGGCTCCTCGAAGTATTCTCCCAGCAGGTCGATCACCGCCTTGCTCGGCTTGTCGAAATCCTTTGCCACCTCGTGGACTCTGTATTTATTCATCATCATACGCATTATCCTCCCCTGTCAGCAGCTTCTCTGCAAAGCCGTCGTCATCCACCGTGAGGACTCCCGTCCTTGCGCCGATCGCGCGGTGGAACTGTTCCATTGTATACCGGACGCGCCTGAGCGGGATGTTTGTTTCGCCCTGCGTCATACGGGTAAATTCCCGTTCCAGCCGTTCGGATGCGTCCGCACTGATGAGGCATAACCGGGCCTTTCCCGCGAGGACGGCGCCCTTTGCGGCATCGTGCCCAAGGCTTAAGCGGCCCGCCCTTCTGGCGATCCCCAGGAGCCCCAGCGCTTTGTCATCCATCATACACATCCTCCTGGAAGTTTTGGGCGATCCGGCGAAGCCGGATTCCGTCCATCCTTCTCAGACGGAAAGCGCCAAACCTCAAATTGAAAATGAACCTTTTCAACTGCGCCTCATCTCCTCCTCCATGCGGTCATAGACCTCGTCCGGTATTTTGCACTGGAAGGCGCGCTCCAGCTGCTTTTTCTTGCGGGCCTTCGCAAGGCATTCGGGATCAGGGCACACATACGCGCCGCGGCCGGGCTTACGCGAGGTCAGATCCAGCGAAATCTCGCCCTCCGGGCTGCGCACGACCCGCACAAGCTCCTTTTTGGGTTTCATTTCACAGCAGCCGACACACTTGCGCAGCGGTATCTTTTTCTTCTGCATTTCCCATCCCCCTTTTCGCCTGATGCAAAAGCCCTCAATCAGGCTTCTTCTGCCTCTTCCCGCTCCGCCTTCGGCTCATAAAAACCACTTTCAGGCTTGATATCAATCTTCCAGCCGGTCAGCTTCGCCGCCAGGCGGGCGTTCTGCCCCTTATTGCCGATGGCGAGGGAAAGCTGTGTATCCGGCACGGTCACGTGGCAGGAGTTTGCCGCGCCGTCTTCTATCTCTACGCTGAGCACCTCCGCGGGGGCCAGGGCCGCCGCAATAAACTCCGCGGGATTTTCGCTGTATTTGACGATATCGATCTTCTCCCCGCCGAGCAGATCCACCACCTTGCCGACGCGTGCGCCGCGCGGGCCAATGCAGGCGCCCACGGCGTCGACATTCGGGTCGCGGCTGTCGACCGCAAGCTTCGTGCGGGAGCCGGCCTCGCGGGATACCGCCTTAATCTCCACCGTTCCGTCGTAGATTTCCGGCACTTCCGTCTCAAACAGGCGCTTGACCAGCCCCGGATGCGTGCGGGAGATGATCGCCTTCGGGCCGCCCTTTTCGCTCTCGCGCACGTCTACGATGTACACCTTAATCAGGTCGCCCTCCGTAATCGTCTCTCCGGGCACCTGCTCGCCCTTGGGGAGCACCGCTTCGGCGCGGCCGATCTCCAGCGTCGCATTGCCGGAAACAGGGTCGACGCGGGTAACCTTGGCGGTGGTGATTTCCTGCTGGCGGCTCTGGAATTCCTGCATGACCTGGCCGCGCTCCGCCTCGCGGATCCCCTGACGGATCACATGCTTGACCGTCTGCGCGGCGATCCGGCCGAATTGCTTAGGCTCCAGCGGGATTTCCACAATATCGCCGGGCAGGGCATTGGCCTTATATTTCTGCGCCTCTTCTGTGAGGATATCCGTGTCGGGATCGGAAATCTCGTTGACCACCGTCTTGTGCAGGAAAACATTCAGCTCGCTTTCCTCCGGCTTGATTTCGCAGCAGACAACGTCTTTATCATGGTAATTTTTGCGCACTGCCACGATAATGGCGGTCTGGATTTTTTCATAGAGCAGCTCCGCCGGAACCCCCTTCTCCTTCTCCAGGACCTTGACCGCCTCAAAAAACTCGGTATTCATTTTGTGACCATTCCTTTCCATATCAAAGCTGCTTTTGGTTTAAAACGCATCCGCATCGTCCAACCGGATCCAGGATGTTTCTTTTCTCTGCACCTGCAGCTGTCTGCCATCCTCCAGCAGCAGCGTGACCATTCCGTCCTCATAGGAAGCAAGCTCGCCCGCAAAATCGCGCACATTGTCCACTGGGCGGATCAGGCGCACCTTGATCCGCGCGCCCAACAGCGCCTGAAAATGCGCATCCCGTGTCAGCTCCCGCTCCAGACCGGGCGACGAAACCTCCAAATAATAGTTTTGCTCAATCGGGTCCGTTTCATCCAGCGGGCCGTCCAGCGCATGGCTCATCGCCACGCAGTCGTCCACGCTTACGCCGCCCTCCTTATCCACAAAAATGCGCAGATACCAGGAGGCGCCCTCCTTAACGAAGCGGATATCCCAAAGCGTAAGCCCCAGCTGCTGTGCGATCGGTTCCGCAAGCGCCCATACGGCAGCCACAGTATTGCCGCCCTTGCCCTTCGATGCCAAAAAGATTCCTCATTTCCCGCAAAAATTCCCGCGGTCGTTTCGAGCCGTGCGGCGGCCAAAACAGCGGGTACATTACAAAATGGCTGAGACAAGCAGAAAGAGCGGGTTGCCCCACTCTTTCATACTAGTCATCCTCTTTAGGCTTTAGTTTACCACATTGCAAATAAAATAGCAAGTAAAATTTAAAAATTCCCGCGATATTACGCCTTATTTGGCATTCAGCCGTTTTAAGCAGCACCCATTCCTATTTTTGTGCCGCAACCGTCAGCGCCATCTCCGCTTCGCTCATGATGTGATCCGTCATGACGAGTCCGCCGCCATCCGGGAAGGAGGCCATCACGCCATCGTAATCTACCGTTGTAAACAGCGCCGACCCGGTCAGGGCCAGCCGCCACTTCACCGTGGGATAAATCATCTTGGCTCGGCTGTTGGTCGAGACTGTTACGGAAGGCTTCAGCGTTTTCAAAAACTTCCATGAGGAGGAAAACACGTAGCCGTGGTGCCCGATTTTCAGCAGATCAATCTTGCCGATCTCCGGTGCAAGGCGCGTCTCATCCCCGCTGAGGTTGTTCAGGTCGCCCGTCAAAAGCGCTCTGGTGCCATCCTTTTCGAGCAGCGTCAGCACGGAATTATCGTTTTCATCGATCCCCTGATGCACTGTGTCAAGCTCCGTATTCAGAAACCGGACGGTAAAATCCCCGAGTTGGAAGGCCTTTTCCGGGAGGTCCGAAACAATTTCAACATTGCGCGCGTTCAGCGCCTCCACCATCTGGTCATAGACCTCCTGATTGTCCCATCTGCGCTTTTCCACATTGCGGATATTGTCCGGACGGTATGGTTTGAGATACGCCCGCTTCACCGTCACATCCGGGTCGGCAATCACCGTGTCGAAGCCGCCCATATGGTCGGAATGGGCGTGTGTTGCCAGCACGAAATCGAGCGTCACCTTGCCGTCTTCATCCGCCGCGTGATCCTTCAGGTATTGCAGAACCACCTGCTCATAGCCTGTGTAAGCAAGATTGGGGCGGTCTTGCGGATAATCGCTGTCCTCGCCTGCGTCCACGAGCGCAAAATGGCCGTTTGACTCGATGAGGATCGCATCCGACGAGCCGGTATTCAGGAAATGAATGCGGTCGGCGCCCTCCCGCTGTGCAAAATTTTCCGCTCGAATGGAGACTTTCTGCGTATTTCTGCGCAGCAGCAGGGCATTCCCGGCAAAAAGCACGACGAGCGCGACCGCCAGCACGGCCGCGATGACACAGACGGACACAACGATTTTTTTTTTGATTGTCATCGTTTTCTTCCTCTCTCTATTGATATGGATGCAATCCGCCGCTCTCTCCCGGGAGGATCGCATCCGATTTCCCATCACACCTTCCGTTTTGCTTCCTCCAAATTATATGCCGATGTATGATATTATAGTATATCGTATAGAACTGAAACACAAGATAAAACTTGAAATTTTTTGGAGAAATTCCCCGTTTAGCAGCTAGATCTTGACGAAATACAGGTTGATAGGAAACCGGTAAAAAGGGAGGCCGTTTGATACCGCTGCCATTGCAGGCGCATGATGCAGTGCGGCAATCGGAATGGGCGCCGCCCGTTTTAGCTCCGGCGGCTGGCTCCATCCGTGCCCCAAAATATAACGGCAGGAAACATCAAGCATGCATTTGCATGCCCGGCGTTTCCTGCCGTTTTTACCGGCCGCTGATTTGTCCGGATAATTCTGGTATTTTACTCTCCAAGCAGCTCCTTGAGCAGCTTCGTGACCTCCTGCGCCTGCGCTTTGCCGCGCAGCGCGCGCATCGACTGGCCGATGAGGTACTGGAAGGCCTGCGTCTTGCCTCCCTTATATTCATTGACGGACTTCTCGTTTTCTGCGATCACCTGCTCGACCGCCGCGCGGATCGCACCTGTATCTGTCAGCACGCCGAGATTGTTATCCTTGACATACTGCTCCGGATCGACATCTGATTTGAATACCTGCTCAAACACTTTTTTCGCCGACTGGCGGCTGATCTTGTTCTGCGCGAGCATCACAATGATCTTGCCGAGAGAATCCGGATGGAAGGCCATGTCCTCCGGCAGGGTGCCCGTGTCGTTTAACAGCTTCATCAGGTCGCCCATGATCCAGTTGGCAGCGTCCTTCGGGCTGCCACAGACCTCTGCCGTGCGCTCAAACAGGCGCACGAAATAGACGGAGCCCGTGATCATATCCGTATCGTAGGCCGAGAGGCCGAGCTCCTCCATATAGCGTTTCTTTTTCATCTCCGGCAGCTCCGGCAGGGAGGCGCGCACGCGCTCCACCTCCTCGTCGCTGATCGAAATCGGCGGGAGATCCGGCTCCGGGAAATATTTATAATCCTGCGCATCCTCTTTGGAGCGCATGGCCGTGCTTTCGCCCTTGTTGTCATCCCAGCGCCTGGTTTGCTGGACGACCCTCTCCCCGCTCTCCAGCAGGTCGATCTGCCGCCGGGATTCGCTCTCGATGGCGCGTGCGATCGCGCGGAAGGAGTTCATATTCTTCATCTCGGTGCGCACGCCCAGCTCCTGCGAACCGGCGGGGCGCACGGAGAGGTTGATATCCGCGCGCAGGGAACCCTCCTGCATCTTACAGTCCGATACGCCAACATACTGGAGCACTGCGCGCAGCTTCTCCAGATACTCGACCGCTTCCTCCGCGGAGCGCAGATCCGGCTCGCTGACGATCTCCAGCAGCGGCACGCCGCAGCGGTTGTAATCGACGAGCGTGCAATCCTCAAAGGGATCATGGATGAGCTTACCCGCATCCTCCTCCATGTGGATTTCCTTGATGCGGATTTCCTTCGGCCCGTCCTTGCCCTGCACCTGAACATGCCCCCAGGTGCAGATCGGCAGATAGAGCTGTGAAATCTGGTACGCCTTCGGCAAGTCGGGATAAAAATAATTCTTGCGGTCAAATTTCGTATAGCGGGTAATATCGCAGCCGAGCGCAAGGCCCGTACGCATTGCATATTCGACAACGGCGCGGTTTAAAACCGGCAGGGTGCCGGGCATCCCGGCGCACACCGGGCAGACGTGCGTATTCGGCTCGCCGCCGAAGGCCGTTGTGCAGTTGCAGAAAATCTTCGTTTTGGTGGAAAGCTCCGTATGGACCTCCAGGCCGATGACTACCTCGTATTTCATGCCTGCTTCCCTCCCGCGCAAGTGTTGGGCCACTGGTTGTGGAACTGCGTTGCCTGCTCATACTGCCTTGCAGCCTGCAGGATTCCCGCCTCGTCAAAGGGCCTGCCGATGAGCTGAAGCCCGACCGGCATCCCCTCCCGGTCAAAGCCGCACGGCACGGAGGCCGCCGGAAGGCCGGCAAGGTTGATCATGACCGTATAGATATCGCCCAAATACATCTTTAAGGGATCAGAGAGCGATTCACCCAGCTTCAGCGCCGTGGTGGGCGCTACGGGGCCGAGCAGCATATCGTATTGCTCAAAGGCGTCAAAGAAGGCCTTCTGAATGAGCTTCTTTGCCTGCAATGCTTTATTGTAGTACGCATCATAGTAGCCGGAGCTCAAAACGAAGTTGCCCAGCATGATGCGGCGCTTGACCTCCATCCCGAAGCCCTCGCTGCGGCTCTTAATATAGGTCTCCATCAGGTTTTCCGCATTGGGGGAAGAATAACCGTATTTGATGCCGTCATAGCGCGAAAGGTTCGAGCACGCTTCGGCGGACGCGATGATATAGTACGTCGGCACGGCGTACTTCACGATCGGCATATCGAATGTTTCCACCTGTGCGCCGAGCGCTTCCAGCTGCTTCGACGCCTCCAGCACGCGGGCTTTCACATCCGGCTCGATGCCTTCTCCGAAATAGTCCGACGGGATGCCGATGCGCTTACCGTTCAAATCGCCCTGCATGACTGCCTGCCGGTCAAAGGCGGGGAATTCCATGGAGGTGCCGTCCCGCGGGTCCTTTCCGCTGATGATTTCAAACAGCGCGGCACAGTCCGCCACATCCCTGCCGACCGGGCCGATCTGGTCAAGCGACGAAGCATAGGCCACCAGGCCGAAGCGAGATACCGCGCCGTAGGTCGGCTTCAGGCCCGGCACGCCGCAGAAGGAGCAGGGCTGACGGATCGATCCGCCCGTATCGGAGCCGAGCGCAACCACCGCCTCGCGCGCAGCAACAGCGGCCGCCGCACCGCCGGACGAGCCGCCCGGCACACGGTCAATGTTCCACGGGTTGCGCGTCGGGCCGTAGAAGGAGGTCTCCGTCGTGCTGCCCATGGCGAATTCGTCCATATTGAGCTTGCCCGCGATTACCATGCCCGCCTTGCGCATGTGCTCAATGACCGTCGCGTCGTAAGCCGGTTTGAAATTGGAAAGGATTTTGGACGAGCAGCTCGTCAGAATCCCCTTTGTACAGATATTGTCCTTGACGGACACGGGCACGCCCGCGAGCGGCGCATCTTTGAGTTCGCCCGCATTGATTCGCCTCTGTACCTCGTCCGCCTCCCGGTACGCCTCTTCGCGAGAGAGGGTAACATAACAGTTGTAGGTTTTATCGCACGTGTCGATTTTCGCATACAGCGCGTCAAGCGCCTCGCGCGCGCTGAGCTCGCCACCCTTGATGCGCCGGGATAACTCCAGCGCCGTCATTGCCATGATCTCCATTTTATCGTTCCCCTTTCCCTCTCTTATTCCACCGTCTTCGGCACCTGAAAGCAGCCGTCCTTCTGGTTTGGCGCGTTGGCAAGCAGCGCCTCACGGTCCATGGACGGAATGACCTCGTCCTCGTGGAATACATTCGTCACAGGGAAGGAGTGTGAGAGCGGCTCAACGCCCTGCGTATCCAGCTCGTTGAGCGTTTCCATATAGGATAAAATCTCCTGCAAATCCTTTTCCGTCGCATTCTCCTGCTCCGGCGTCAATTGAATCCGCCCCAGCTTTTCGAGATATTGGACCAGCTCGCCTGTGATTTGCATGGAAATTCCTCCTATAATCTATGATTGGTACAATCAATTTGCTGTTTTCTGTAAAGCAAAGCTTCTTTACACGCGGTTTTCCAGCGGCCTTCTGAGCTTGATATGCACCTCGCGCAGTTGCTGCTCTGTCACCTCACCGGGCGCGCCGAGCAGGAGATCCTGTGCATTCGCATTCATCGGGAACGCAATGACTTCGCGGATATTCTCTTCATCCCGCAGAAGCATCAGCATACGGTCGACGCCCGGCGCCATGCCCGCGTGCGGCGGAGCGCCATACTGGAAGGCATGATAGAGCGCGCCGAACCGGGCCTCCACATCCTCGGCCGTGTAACCGGCCAGCTCAAAGGCTTTGACCATGATGTCCGGCCGATGGTTACGCACCGCGCCGGAGGAAAGCTCTACGCCATTACAGACAATATCGTACTGGTAGGCCTTAATCTCCAGCGGATTCATCGTTTCGAGGGCCTCCAGGCCGCCCTGCGGCATAGAGAAGGGGTTATGCGTGAAATCGAGCTTGCCTTCGTCATTTTTCTCATACATCGGGAAATCTGTGATATAGCACAGCTCGAAGCTGTCATTTTGGATCAGCCCCATCCGCTCGCCGAGCGCCGTGCGGATCTGCCCTGCCAGACGGTCAACGACCGCTTTGCCATCGCTGATGAAGAAGAGCGTATCCTCCGCCTTCATGGACAGGCGCTCGATCAGCTCCTGCTTCTTCTCGTCCGTGAGGAATTTTGCGATCGGGCCCTTGAAGGAGCCGTCCTCCAGCAGCGTCAGATAGCCGAGGCCCTTCATGCCGATTTCCGTTGCAAAGGCGAGCATCTTTTCAAAAAAGGATTTCGGCATCTTCGCGCAGCCCGGCACATTGATGCCGCGCACGGGCTTCTTCTGGAAGGGCTTGAAATCTACATCCACAAAGAAATCGGAAAGGTCCTCGATGAGCAGTGGATTGCGCAAATCCGGCTTGTCTGTCCCATAGTGCAGCATGGCCTCTTCATAGGGAATGCGCCGAAACGGTGCGGGAGAAACCCTGCGGCCGTTGCCGAATGTTGAAAAGGTATCGTAGAGCACCTGCTCCGCCACCTTGAACACATCCTCCTGCGTGGCGAACGCCATCTCAAAATCGAGCTGGTAGAATTCGCCGGGAGAACGGTCCGCGCGCGCATCCTCATCGCGGAAGCAGGGCGCGATCTGGAAATATTTGTCGAAGCCGGAGGCCATCAGCAATTGCTTGAACTGCTGCGGCGCCTGCGGCAGTGCGTAAAATTTGCCCTCATGCTTGCGGGAGGGGATGATATAGTCGCGCGCACCCTCCGGAGAAGAGCAGGTAAGGATCGGCGTAGTGATCTCCGTAAAGCCGAGCTCCTCCATCTTGCGGCGCAGGAAACTGACGACCTTGGAGCGGAAGAGGATATTTTCGTGTACCCGCGGGTTGCGCAGGTCGAGGAAGCGGTATTTCAGGCGCACCTCCTCGCGTGTCTCGGTGGATTCCTGCACGTCGAACGGCAGGTTCGGCACGCACGGGCCGAGCACCTCCAGCGTATCAGCCATGACCTCCAGCCGGCCTGTGGGGATTTTGGGGTTGACCGTCTCCTCATCGCGGGCGACGACCTTGCCGGAAACAGTGATCGCCGTCTCCCGGTGGAGATTCTTCAGCAGCGCATCGTCATGAACAACCACCTGGGTGATCCCGTACTGATCCCGCAAATCGAGAAAGGCCACGCCGCCGTGGTCGCGGATTGTATCCACCCACCCGGCCAGGCGGACGGTTTCCTTCAGATTCTGCTCTGTCAGTTCCCCGCAGGTATGCGTTCTGTAAATTTCTTGTGCCATCTCAGACATTCCCTTCCTCTCCGGCTCACAAGGCCGGTACCATAATCAAGCGCGGCGGAATACCGCGCCGAAAAATCCATAAACAGGAATTAATTATATCATAAGTTCCCAAACGTGTACAGCATTTTCCCGGATATTTTCATGCGCCAAGCGCATGCGTACGGGCCGCTATTCCCTTATAATATACCCCAAAATCGCAGGGAACGGAAGTTTTTTTCCAATTGGCTATAGCGCCCCCTTCTTCACCCGGTATTGATGCCACAGAATGCCTCCCTGCATTTCCCAGCCACGGATATCTTTACAATCTCTACATGTAGTTAATCTCGGCTTGACAAATTCCATATATTGTGGTATAGTAAAAATACAGAATAGAAGGATTATAATTTGACAGAAATGAATCTCCGCTGTCCCGAGAATGGGACTCTGTTTGAAATTATCCGAACATTTGTCTTGACAAGCACGAAAAAGCTGTTATAATGGGAGTTGTTAAGAACAAACGTTCCGCCGACATCAAGGAGGTTATCGTTATGACAATCGGATTCATCTTGCGCACCATTGCTGAGATCGCCGTTGTGGCGTTCCTGATCTGGGGCTTTCTGCATGAGGATAAATTCATTCGTTTTGAGGACAGGCTCGCCCGCATGGTAGTGGTCAACATCCGCAGGATGAAGCGGCGCCGGATGCTCAAAAAGCAGGGTATTGCTTCTGTTGTTCAACCAAAGCCTTCCACACAAGCACATGCACGGCAGGCTTCACAAGCTTCTTCTGCAGCCAAAAAACCAGCTGCAGCTTCCGCACCCTGTTCAACGGCTTCCCGTCCGGCCCGCCGCCGCAGGAAGAAAGTATCCCAGAATGCTGCCTGATTTCGTATAAAAGGCCTGACGCATTGAAATAATTTTTCTTTTTTTCATAAAAATGAATCAAAACGCCGCCGCAGTTTACCTTCTGCGGCGGCGTTTTTGTATTCCCAGCGCATGTAAACCGCTGGGGATAAAGTTTCGTTTTATTTTGGCAAACAAATCAAGGGGAAGGCTTCTTTTACCATAAATCGTTTGGCGCAAGGCCCTCCCTTTACAGTGTTTCATAAAGCGCTCGGATGCCTTCTTCCCCCATCTCCGGCGTGTCCGCCAGCGGGAACGGAATCCCCAGCCGCTCATACTTTTCCGCGCAGAGCTTGCGAAAGGGCAGGAGCTCCAGCTTCTGCAGGTTGTCAAATTGTCCGGCAATGCGCGCGATCTGCCGCACCTGGGCAGGCCCATCCGTCAGGCCCGGCACGACCACATGCCGCACCCAGAGCGGCACCTCCATCGCCTGCGTCAGCTTCAAAAAGCGCAGCACCTGCCCAAACGACGCGCCGCAATGCGCAAGATAGGCGTCTGCATCTGCAAACTTCAGGTCGCACAAAACGAGATCCGTATCTGCCAGCACCTCGCGCGCGCGCTCCAGATTTCCAATTCCGGAGGTATCCAGCGCCGTATGAATCCCCTGCTCGTGCAGCAAACGGAAAAGCGCCGCCACAAACGGCGCCTGCATCAGCGGCTCCCCACCGGAGACCGTCACGCCGCCGTGCCTGAGATAGGGCCGGTAACGCAGGATTTTTTCGCAGACAGCCTGCGGTGTATATGGTTCCCCACCCTGAGGGTCCCAGGTATCCGGATTGTGGCAGTAAGCGCAGCGCAGGGGGCACCCCTGCAGGAATACGACAAACCGCACGCCCGGCCCATCCACCGCGCCCATGGATTGAAAGGAATGCACCTGCCCTGTCATGAGATCGCCTGATGGAAGGTCCGCGAAATGACCTCCCGCTGCTGTTCCTTCGTCAGTTTATGGAAGTTGACCGCATAACCAGAGACGCGGATGGTCAGATTCGGGTATTTGTCCGGGTTGTTATACGCATCGACCAACATCTCGCGGTTCATCACATTTACATTGATATGGTGCGCGTTCTTTGCAAAATAGCCGTCCAGAATCGAAACAAGGTTTTCACAGCGCTCCTCCAGCGTTTTGCCCAAGGCCTGCGGGATGATGGAAAAGGTGTTGGAGATACCGTCGCGACAGTATTCATAAGGGATTTTCGCCACGGAATTGAGGGAGGCCAGCGCCCCGTTTTTCTCACGTCCGTGCATTGGGTTCGCACCCGGCGCAAAGGGCTCGCCCGCCTTGCGCCCGTCCGGCGTGGCGCCGGTTTTCCGGCCATAGACCACGTTGGAGGTGATGGTCAGGATCGAGAGCGTATGTTCCGCGCCGCGGTAGGTGGAATTCTTCTTCAGCTCCTCGTAAAAAAGCTTCACCTGCTCGCAGGCAATCTGATCGACGCGGTCGTCGTCGTTGCCGTAGGCCGGGTATTCGCCCGTCGTTTCAAAGCCGGTGATCATACCGCTCGAGTTGCGCAGCACACGTACCTTCGCATACTTGATCGCGGAGAGCGAATCCGCCAGTACGGAAAGCCCTGCTGCGCCGAAGGCCATGAATCGATGCACCTGCGTATCATGCAGCGCCATCTGCGTTTTTTCATAGGCGTATTTATCGTGCATATAGTGGATGATATTCATCGTGTTGACATAGGTCTTCGCAAGCCACGGGCGGTAGACGCCCATCAGCTCCAGCACCTTATCGTACTCCAGATACTCCCCTTCATAGGGCGTATGCTCCGGGCCGACCTGCATGCCGGTCTTTTCATCCCTGCCGCCGTTGAGGCTCATGAGCAGGAGCTTGGCAAAGTTCGCCCGCGCGCCGAAGAACTGCATCTGCTTGCCGACCTGCATGGCGGATACGCAGCAGGCAATCGCGTAATCATCGCCGTAAATCGGGCGCATCAGGTCGTCATTCTCATACTGAATCGCATCCGTATCGCATGATACCTTCGCGGCAAACCGCTTAAACGCATCCGGCAGCTTGCCGGACCATAGCACCGTCAGATTCGGCTCTGCGGAGGAGCCGAGATTATAGAGCGTATGAAGCATCCGGTAGGAGCTTTTCGTCACCAGCGTGCGCCCGTCCTCGCCCATGCCGCCGAGCGCTTCCGTGATCCACATCGGATCGCCCGCAAACAGCTCGTTATAGTCAGGCGTGCGCAGGTGGCGCGCCATACGCAGCTTCATCACAAAATCGTCGAAGAGCTCCTGTGCCCCCGCTTCATCGAGGATGCCGTTTTTCAAATCACGCTCAAAATAGATATCAAGGAAGGTGCTCGTGCGGCCAAGGCTCATCGCTGCGCCGTTTTGTTCCTTGATCGCGCCGAGATAGCCGAAATAGAGCCATTGTACCGCTTCCCGCGCCGTTTTGGCGGGGAGAGAGATGTCATACCCGTACTGCAGCGCCATATCCTTCAGATAACCAAGAAAGGTGATCTGCTGGAACAGCTCTTCAGACAGGCGGATCGAATCGACATCCATCACGCCCTCCACGATTTTGGATTTATCCTTCTTCTTCTCCGCAATCAGGCGATCCACCCCATAGAGCGCCACGCGGCGGTAATCCCCGATGATGCGGCCGCGGCCGTAGGCGTCCGGCAGCCCCGTGATGATCCCGCAGTGGCGCGCCTTACGCGTCTCCTCGCCATACACGCGGAACACGCCGTCGTTATGTGTGGTACGAAAGCGGAACTCCTCCTCCACCCTGTTGGAAAGGTGATAGCCGTAAGCCTCGCACGCATCGCGCGTCATGCGGATTCCGCCGAATGGGTTGACGCCGCGGCGCAGAGGCCTGTCCGTCTGCAGGCCGACGATCAGCTCCTTCTCCTGATCGAGATAACCGGGGCGATAGCTGGTCAGGGAGGAAACTGTTTCCGTATCGATATCCAATACGCCGCCGAATTCCTGCTCCAGCTTTAAGAGGTTGGAAAGCTTGTGGTTCAGCTCCTGCGTGCGTTGCGTCGGCCCCGCCAGGAATGATTCGTCCCCCTCATACGGTGTATAGTTTTTCTGAATAAAATCGCGTACATTGATGCTTTCCTGCCATTCTCCAGGCTGAAAGCCCTCCCAAGCCGTATATTCCATTGCGCGCGTCTCCTTTCCAGAAATCAGTGCCTGCTTGCCGGGCAGGCAAAAAGAGCAGCATATGGACCCTATCCATACGCTGCCCAGACGGTCGGCAAAACAGGCGTTTCATTCCACTGTGGTTTTTCCCACAATCATCCGTCAGTCATGAATGCCTTTTTTATTTGTGTCTTTAGCGTACCGCATGTGCGGTGAAAAGTCAAGCCGGCAAACGTGCGTCTGCTGCAATTTTGGTGGATTTCATAAAGCACGCCCGCAGGGAAAATAAAAAAAGGGCATATTTTTGCATGCCGCTCAGGCTGATACTCGCCCAAAAATTCTCTTCATGCAAGGCCTGTAAAGCCCCTGGCAAAGGCCGTCTCGGCCCCGCTTCGCCGTTCAGCGCCACCTTGAATACGCCATTCATCTGTATTCCCTATTTATGATATTTCCCGCCGCTGCCAATTTCAAAGGCGCGGTAAAGCTGTTCGAGCAGCATCACGCGGGCGAGCTGGTGCGGGAAGGTCATCTGCGACATGGACAGCCTCGCCTGCGCGCGTGCCTTTACCGCCTCGGACAAACCCCATGAGCCCCCGATGAGGAAGCAGACGCTGCTCACGCCCCCGACCGCCAGCTTTTGCAGCTCCGCGCTGAATTGCTCTGACGGACGCTGCTTCCCTTCAATGCACATGGCATACACATACGCGCCGGATGGAATTCGTGCGAGCATCCGCTCCCCCTCCTCCGTGAGGAGGGCGGCAATCTGCGCATCCGACGGTGCATCCGGCACGCGGGCGGGCGTCAGCTCGTCGATCTCCAGACGGCAAAAAGCGGAAAGCCGCTTGCAGTATTCCGCACAGGCATCCCGCAGATAGGGCTCCTTCAGCTTGCCGATACATACGATTTTTATACGAAGCATCTTGCCTTCCCTTCTAAAAAAGAGAAAAGCGCAATGGCAACCGCTTTTCCCTTTCCAGTTCCTTCCTTTTCAATTGTCAAAATACAGTAACCGGCACGGAGCACACCGGCTCCGCCACCTGCAACAGATAATCCCTGCCCTCCTGCGCGCCCATGCCGCTCAGGGCGGCGACCGCCGTCTGACGGGCAAGCTGGGGGATATTGTTTTCCTTGCTCAGATGCGCCAGACAAAAGCGCGTTGTACCCCGGCCGACGAGCTGCTCCAGCACACAGGAGCAGGCGTCATTGGAGAGGTGCCCGCGGTCTGAAAGAATGCGCCGCTTGAGCGGATATGGGTACGGCCCGTTTTCCAGCATCCGGACATCATGGTTCGACTCCAGCACCACCAGATCGCAGCCGGAAATCGCGCGCATCACCTCCTCGGTCATTACGCCCATATCCGTGGCGACCGCAATGCGGCGTTCCCCGGGCAGCTCCACCACATAGCCGAACCCCTCCCGGCAATCGTGCGAAATCGGGAACGGACGCACAAACAGGCTGCCTGCCTCCATGCCGCTTTTCGGCATGACCCCGGCATAAAATTTTCCATTTAAAACCTGCGCTTCGTCCAGCGCCTGCAGCGTCCCGGCAGAAGCGTACACATCGATTTTGTGGCGCGCGGCAAATACGCGAAGCCCCCTGACATGGTCGCTGTGCTCATGGGTCACAAAAATCGCGCGAAGCTGCGCAGGGTCCGCGTCGATCCGATGCAGGGCCAGCTCCAGCTGCTTGGCCGACATTCCCGCGTCAATTAAAATACTGCTGCCGGAGGCCGCTATGTACATACTGTTACCGCTGCTCGAAGAAAACAGCGGAGAAAAACGCGCCATATCATCACCGCCTCATGCGTTTCATAAAGAAAAAGGGGCGCGTGCGCCCCCTGATTGATCTTTTTGCCCTTCAAACACAAATGCGCATCCGGCTATGTTTCCAACATGCTGTTTGAAAAGCCGGAGCATATCAGACCGCCTTCTCAATCGCGGCATCCGGATAATTGCGGCGCACGATATCTGCACCGAGCGTGGAAAACTTCTCTACAACGTCCTCATAGCCACGGTCAATATGCTGGATATTTTCAATTTCTGTCATTCCCTGCGCTGTCAGCCCCGCAATCAGCATCGCGGCGCCCGCACGCAGGTCGTCCGCCTTCACAGGCGCGCCTGTCAGCTCCTGCACGCCTTCAATGACGGCTACCTTACCATCTACCTGCACATTGGCGCCCATGCGCGTGAGCTGCGCTACATAGCGGTAACGGTTGTCCGAGACGTTTTCAGAGACAATGCTGGTCCCCTCCGCGATGGCAAGGAGCACAGACATCTGCGGCTGCATATCGGTGGGGAAGCCCGGATGGGGCAGCGTTTTGATATTGCACTTGCTGAGCTTGCCAACATAGCGCACCCGGATGGAATCGTCGTATTCCGTAACCTCCAGGCCGCATTCCTCAAGCTTTGCGGAAATCGATTCCAAATGCTTCGGAATAACATTTTTAATCAATACATCCCCCTTGGTCGCGCCTGCGGCCACCATATAGGTGCCCGCCTCGATCTGATCGGGAATGATGGAATAGGTGCAGCCATGCAGCTTCTCGACGCCGTGGATTTTGATCACATCCGTGCCCGCGCCGCGCACATCCGCGCCCATGGAATTGAGGAAATTGGCAAGATCGACAATGTGCGGCTCCTTTGCCGCGTTTTCGATCACGGTCAGACCGCGTGCCTTCACAGCCGCAAGCATGATATTCACCGTGGCGCCTACGGAGACGACGTCCATATAGACCGAGCTGCCGATCAGCTTCTCCGCATGGGCATTGACCATGGCGTTTTCGATGCTGACATCCGCGCCTAAAAATTCAAAGCCCTTGATATGCTGATCCATCGGGCGGATGCCAAGATCGCAGCCGCCTGGCATGGATACGCGCGCCTTTTCGTACCGGCCAAGTAGCGCGCCGATTAAATAGTAGGATGCGCGCATGTGCTTGGTCAGCTCATCGGGAACGGTGAAAGAATTGACGGTGGTGGTATCGATTTCAAGTGTATGCTTATTGATGACGCGCACCCGCGCGCCGATCTGCTTCAAAATCCGGACCATATAGGTAACATCGCTGATATTCGGTATATTTTCAATCCGGCACACATCATCCGCAAGGATTGTGGCTGGCAAAATGGCAACGACTGCATTTTTGGCCCCGCTGATGGAAACCTCTCCACGAAGCGGGCGGCCTCCGTGAATGACGAATTTCTCCAATCGGCACACTCCCCTTTTCACTTTTAAACCTTTGCTATTATACCACCAAAGGCGGATGATTAAAAGAGATTTTATGTACAATTTTTTACGAATCCGCAGGGACGCGTTGAACAGGTTTTATAAAATACTTTCCATGGGTCAAATTTACGGCTGGAAATGTTTTTTCTCCTTTTTTCGACTTTTTTCAACCGCTCCGGCCGTAAAAAAGCAGCGTTTTCCGTTCTCCCAAAGCGGCGTTTTCCAATTTAGTATGCCCTGAAAAAAGCAAAACAGCCATTGCAAAAAAATTTTTCTGCAATGGCTGCCTGTGTGTTCGCATGCAAAAATTGCACACAAAAATTTTAAACATTACTGCTCGACAGCATAGACGCTGACCTTCTTGCGGTCGCGGCCCATGCGCTCAAACTTGACCTTGCCGTCGATCAGGGCAAACAGCGTATCGTCCGAACCGCGGCCGACGTTGTTGCCGGGATGGATGTGCGTGCCGCGCTGCTTGACGAGAATGTTGCCCGCAAGGACGAACTGGCCGTCCGCGCGCTTCGCGCCGAGGCGCTTGGACTCGGAATCACGGCCGTTGCGGGTGGAACCCATTCCCTTTTTATGTGCGAACAGCTGCAGGTTTATTTTAAGCATTTCGTACACCTCCGTATTTCACTTTGACATTTTTCGGGTAATCCTCCGACAGGGAGACCATGTGCAGCTCAAACCCTTTTAACAGTGTCTGTGCACGCTGCGCCTCATCCTGGGAGAGCAGCAGCCGCATATGGCCGTCGTCCACCTCCACGTGCGTCTGAATGTGCATGACATCCGTGATGGCATTCGCCGTCATATAGGCTGCAGAGGAAACCGACGCGCAGAGGAGGTCTCCCCCCTCCTCGCCCCGGCCGGCGTGGCCGTCGAGCGAAAAGCCCGCGAGAAGCCCTGCCTGGGAATAAAACTGCACCGTAATCATCGCTTACGCGTTGATGGCGGCGATTTCAACCTTCGTATAGGGCTGCCTGTGGCCCATCTTGCGCTTTTCGTTCTTCTTCGGCTTATAGGTGAAGACGGTGATCTTCTTGGCCTTGCCATTCTTGATGGCCTTGGCGGTGACCGTCGCGCCCTCCACATAGGGAGCACCAACCTTGATGCCGTCTTCCGCGCCGACTGCGACTACCTTGTCAAAGGTGATCTCGGCATCCGCTTCGACGTTGAGCTTCTCGATGAAAACAGTATCGCCCGCTTCCACCTTGTACTGCTTGCCGCCGGTTTCGATGATTGCGTACATAATTTACCTTCCTTTATTACGGTCTCGCTGCTCTCGGGCGGGAAACTCCGCTTTTGGGCATAAAAATACCTGCCCGGAACACGCGGCATGAAGCATTATAGCACATGGCGCAAGGTGTGTCAATCTTTGGCGGGAAGTTTTCTTTGCCGCTTGACAGAATGAAAATTTTGTCATATAATAAATTTAGAACAAATGTTCGTATTCCGAAAGGTTGGTGATTATGACAAGCGCTACATTTCGAAATGACCCCATGTTTTTGCGCAACCAGTTCGAGAGCGACGGCGTTTTTGAACTGCCGGTCATCCGGCGGGAAAGCGTCGCGCTGGAGGAGATCGCCCTGACCGGCTATGACAAGCTTTGCGGACAACAGCTATGAGAAGAAAATCTTTGAACTTTTTTTACAAAACGGAGGGATGCTGCAATGATTGAAGAAAATGACTGGAGATTGCAATATCAAGAGGAATATTTAATGCATGTCCCTCTCAAAAAAGCGGTTTACCGCAGGCCAAGCCCCACCTGGGACCATGACCACTGCTGTTTCTGCTGGGCCACCTTCAGCGAATACGAGGGCGACCTGCACGAGGGCTACTGCACGCCTGACGAAACCTACTGGATCTGCCCCGAATGCTTCGCGGATTTCCAAGAGATGTTCCACTGGACGCTGGAAGGCAGCTCGAAACCAGAAACGGAATAAACAGGCCGTGGGCCGCTGTGCTGATGCACAGCGGCCCGCCGTTTATTGCACTTCAGTTTACCGCGTCGAGGCTCAGCCCTCCACCATCGGCTCCTGCGGAATCACGATCGCAAGCGCGATATAAAGGATCAGGCAGGGCATAAATGCCGTGAATACGGAAAGCACCGCATAGATCACACGCACAAGGGTGGGATCGATATTCAAATAATTGGCGATTCCGGCGCACACGCCTGAAATCATCTTGTCGTTGCGGCTTCTATAGAGCTTTTTGTTCATATCCATCAGAGATTCCTCCTAAAATAAAAATCGATCATCAGCCTGCGAGGCCGTTTTGCAGCTTTGCGGCCATGAGGGTATTCTGCATGAGCATGGCAATCGTCATCGGCCCCACGCCGCCCGGGACGGGTGTAATATAACCTGCCACCGGCTCGACCGCCTCAAAATCCACGTCTCCGCAGAGCTTGCCGGCTTCATCCCGGTTCATCCCGACGTCGATCACCGCTGCGCCGGGCTTCACCATATCCGCGGTGACGAATTTTGCCCTGCCAACAGCGGCGACCAGGATATCCGCTCTGCGGCAGACCTCCCTGAGATCCTTCGTGCGGGAATGGCAGACTGTGACCGTCCCGTTTTCGTGCAGCAGGAGCATCGCCATGGGCTTGCCGACAATATTGCTGCGCCCGATCACCACGCACGCCTTCCCCTCCGGAGAAATCCCCGCACTGTGCAACAGCTCTATCACGCCCGCAGGCGTGCAGGGAAGGAAGTGATAATCCCCGATCATGATGCGCCCCACATTCGAGGGATGGAATGCATCCACATCCTTCTCCGGCGCGATGGCCTCGATCACCTGTTTTTCATCCAGATGCTTCGGCAGCGGAAGCTGGCAGAGAATGCCGCTGATGTCCTTGCGCTCATTGAGCTGATGCACCAGCGCCATCAATTGCAGCTGCGTCGTATCCGCCGGGAGCGCGAACTCTTCGGAATGGATGCCGACCTCGGCGCAGGCCTTTTTCTTATTATTAACATAGACACGGGAGGCCGGGTCGTCGCCTACGATGATCACCGCAAGGCCCGGAACGATCCCCTTCTCCCGCAGTGCCGCCACTTCCTCCGCGACGCGCGCGCGCACCTGCGCGGAGACCGATTTGCCGTCAATTCTGATCGCCATTGCCGTCCGCCTCCTTTTCAGCCTCTTCTTCCGGAATTTCCGTATCAGCAGGAGCCTCCCGCTGCGCATCTGCCACCAAAGCCTCTTCCTCCGAGCCGCTGGAAGCCGGCTTGCCGTTGACCAGCTCGATCCGCTTTCCGTCGTTGTCAATATAATAATCGATCCCTTCGATTGGCTGCGGATTCTTATTTGCCCGGAGGAGGAAATAGATCAGCAGCGCGGCGCAGACCACCACCAGCGCGCCGGACAGCCACTGGGAAACGCGCATGCTCGTACCGGGGATATAGAGGCTGTCTGTGCGCAGGCCTTCGACCACCATGCGCTCCAAACCATACCATACACCGTAGCAGAGGATGATCTGACCGCTGAATTTTCGGTATTTCCGGCAGATGAGATAGAGGACGAAAAAGCCGAGGATACACCAGATGGATTCGTACAAAAAGGTCGGATGCACAGGCAGCGTCGGGTCGACCGTGATGCCGTTCGCGGCAAAATCCGCCTGATGCGCCGTCAGGTAGGAGACAACCTTGCTGCTCGTCATGCCCCAGGGGAGATCGGTATTGCAGCCGAAGGCCTCCTGATTCATGTAATTGCCCCATCGGCCGATACCCTGCGCGAGCAGGAGGCTCATCGCTCCGATATCTAAGAGATTTCGGAAATTGAGCTTATTGAAGTGGCATACCGCCCAGGCCGCCAGCAGGCCGCCGATGATGCCGCCGTAGATCGCCATGCCGCCTTCCCAGATTTTTACAATATCGATGAGGTGGTCCTTATACTGCTCCCATTCAAAGGCGACGTAAAACAGCCGCGCGCCGATGATGCCGCCGAAGGTGCCGAAGATCAGGACGTCCACCATCTTATCAAGGCTCATCTTCCACTTATATGCCATCCGGCCGCCGAACAGTACGGCAAGCAGGAAGCCGAAGGCGATGATAACGCCGTACCAACGGATGGTCAGGTGCAGGTTGATGCCGGGGATCGTGAAGTCCGCAAGGATGGACGGAACGTTGAAGCTCCAGCCCAGCTTCGGGAACTCCACCACTGTGAAGTCATGCATGGCAAGCTCTCCTTTGTGTGATCATTCTTCATTTTAACTGGATGCTGTTTCAGAATTGTAAACGCTTTCCTACAAATAAAGAAACATTTTCTCTATGTAGAGCCGCCTGAGCGGCTTTTTTTTATGCTTTCACGACAGACAGCGCGCTGTATTGCTTCTGAAGCGTTGTTTGCAGCTTCTGCGTGATTTCGTCAAGTGTGATTTCGCGCAGCAGCACCGCCTCGTCAAACAGCCCGCCGCTGCGGAATTCAGCGGAAATCATGTCATTGGCGAGCTCCTCAATATCGTTGAACGCCATCACGACGCGCCCGTAGAGCTTGCGGCGCGCGCGTTCGAAGGCTGATTTGTCAAGCCCTTCCCGGCGCGCCCGCTCGATCTCCGTCTGAAGGGCGTCCGCCACCTTCTGCGGATCCTTCGACTCGCCGGAAAACAGGACGCTTGCGTAGCCATAACCGTGGAAATACTCCGCGCCGAACTGCGTATTGATCAGCCCCTCATCAAAGAGCCTGCGGTAGAGCGTAGAGGTATTCCCCGCGAGCATTTCGAGCAAAATATTCGTCTGAAGCTGTTCGCGCAGGGGGCGCTCCGGGGTATCGTAGGTCTCCTTGAAGCCGAGCATGAAAAGCGGCGCGCCCACATCGAGCGTTTCCTCAATATAGGGCCGGACGACCTCTGCGGGCTCGTCCGGGAAATTGCGCTCGATGGAGAGCTCCTCCGCCTGTTTCAGCAGCCGGTCCGCCACCTCGAGCACTTCGTCCACCGTCACATTGCCCGCAACGGCAAGTGCCATATTGTTGAGATTGTAAAACGTGTGGTAACAACGGTAGAGAAGATCAGCCGTGATGTGTGAAATAGAGTCGATCGTCCCGGCGATATCGATACGCACAGGATGCACCCGGTAGAGCGCCCTGAGGCAGTTAAACATCACCTGCCAGTTCGGCTCATCCCGATACATCCGGATCTCCTGCCCGATGATGCCCTGCTCCTTCTGCACGGTCTGCTCCGTAAAGTAAGGGGATTGCACAAAGTCCAGCAGAATCTCCAGCGACGCCTTGAAATCGCCCGCACAGGAGAAGAGGTAGCAGGTGCGCTCAAACGACGTATACGCGTTGGCGGACGCGCCCGTCTTTGCATAGCGGGCGAAGGCGTCGAGATCCTCGCTTTCAAAGAGCTTATGCTCTAGAAAATGCGCGATTCCCTCCGGCACCTCGGTAAAATCCGCCTCGTCACTGCGCTTGAAGCGCGTGTCGATCGAGCCGTATTTCGTGCCGAACAGCGCATAGGCGGAGGAGTAGCCTGCCTTCGGCATGACCAAGATCGTCAATCCGGATGGATGATCGATCCTGTAATAGCTGTCGTCCAGCAGTTCGGAATGGATTGCTTTGACCGGATGGCTCATTTGTCGGATTCCTCCCCCATCAACAGATAGATCGTATCGAGCGTGATCTTTTGCGCCGCTTCCACAGCCTGCCTGCGCGTGACCTTGCGGATTTTCTCCGCAAGCGCCTGCGGCGCGGCGGGCGCTTCCTCCAGCAGGCGGAAGGCATACCAGTCGTCCAGCTCCTCCGGCGTGCCGCCGATGCGCTCATAGTCGTCCGCCAGGCTCTTGACGGAAGCGTCGAAATCGTCCTGCGTAAAATCTCCCGCGCGCACGGCGTCAAGCTGCCTGCCGATTTCCGTGACCGCGCGCTCGGCATTGCCGAATTCCACGCCGCTCTGCACCATCATCACACCCTTCTGGCGGAACAGGCGGGCCGAGCAGTAGTAGCAGAGGCTCAGCTTCTCCCGCACATTCTGAAACAGAAGCGACTGCGGGCTCCCGCCGAAAACGTTGACCATCACGCTTACCGCGGAAATGTCGTCCGGCATCTCTGCGTAACCCATCCGGTAGCCCAGCACGAGCTTGCCCTGCTGAACGGGGAGATGGTCTTCGACCCGCCGTGTTTTTTCTGCGCGCGGGACGATCTGCGTTTGAAACGCATCCGCGGAGTATGCTTTCCGCCCAATGTGGGACAGCTCCTCTTTCAGCAGCGACTGGGCCGCCTGCGCATCGGCCTCGCCGACGAGATTGAACTGCATCCGCCCGCTCGATAAAAGCACCTTCCACGCTTCATACAGCCCCTGCGGGGTCAGGCGCTTCACATCCTCCGGCGTACCGTAGCGGTTAATCCCGTAAGCTTCGTTTTCACACATGAGCGCTTCGCACCGCCTGAGCGCATAGGTGCGCTTATCGTTGCGCTCGTTTTCGATGCGTTCGAGCAGCAGCCGCTTCTCCCGCTCGACATCCTGCGCGGCAAACGCGCCGTTTTCCGCATGCGGATGAAATAAAAGCTCGCACAGGAGCTTTACGCAGCCTCTTACGGCCCCGTCGCCGTCAAAGGCGAAACGGTCTGCGATACAGGTCAGGCTGATGCGCATCACCTGCGCCTCGCCTGCCTTCTCTACACCGGCGGATATGCGCGCGCCATAGGCCTCCGCAAGCTTTTCATTCATCGTGGTGAAATCCGGGTATTTCTCACAGCAGCGGTGCAGCAAAAAGGGCAGCATCGCGTTTGCTGAAGCCGTCTCCTTTCGCAACGGCGCCGCGATCGAAACGGAAATACGGCAGGTTTTAAATTTGCTGGCCCGCACCGTACAGAACCGTACGCCGGGCGCAAGGCAAGCAAAATCTACTGAATCGTTCATCCGTTGTGTCATCCTTTCTTTGAATCCGAAGGTTCTTCGCATGGGCCGAAGCGATCTCTCATAAGATCAAGAATTACATTTCAGCCCAAATCAGTAAGCCCCCGGCACCTTTATGCAACAATGCGCTCAATTTGTGAGGTTATTATAGCACACCTCGGCACATGCTTCCAGTCAAAAAGGACAGGCGCAGAAAAATAAAGCCCAAAAATCATGCCGGGCGGGTATCGATCCCATACACCAGCCTGTGCTCCTTTCCATCCGGAGTGAAACACTCCGCTTGTTCTCCATCCACTGTGAGCCCCCGCGGCGCGGTATCCGACACCGTAATGGCGATCACGGCTCCGTCGAGCGTCAGGGTTGCGCTGTATCCATGCCAGCCGGCGGGAAGCTGCGGGGCAAATTCGACCGCACCGCCGCGCAGCCGGATCCCCAGCAGGTCTTCCACTACGGTCCGGTAATACCAGCCCGCGGCGCCTGTATAGAGGCTCCAGCCGCCGCGCCCTTCAATGCCCTTCGCGGTGGATACGTCACCCGCCAGCGCATAGGGCTCCCGGACATAGCGTTTTGCCTGTGCGTCCTGCGCGCACTTCTCAGCTGGGTTCAGAAGCTTTAAGAGCGAATACCCCTCGTCTACACGCCCTTCCCGCAGCAGGGCCATACACAGCCATACCGCCGCATGCGTATACTGCCCGCCGTTTTCCCGGATGCCTGCCGGATAGGCAGCAACATAGCCGGGCGATCTGCCGCCTCCTGTGAAGGATGGCGTAAAAAGCCGGACGAGCCCCTGCTCCCGGTCCACGAGCCGCTCCACGGCGCTGTCGAGGGCGAGACGGCGCCGCTCTGCGTCTGGCATCCCGCTCAAGACGGAGAAGGATTGCGGCAAACTGTCGATCGCGCAGGCGGCCGCACCGCTTGCGCCCATCGGCGTGCCGTCGTCATAGTAGGCGCGCCGGTACCAGCGGCCGTCCCATGCGTTCTCATCAACAGCTTTGCGCAATTCCTCCGCCCGCTGTGCAAAGCGGGATTCCGACTCCTCGTCCTCCATCAGCCGGCAGACCGGGCGCATCTCATCGAGCGTCATCGCCATAAACTGCGCGAGCCACACGCTCTCCCCCCTGCCCTGAATGCCGACGCGGTTGAAACCGTCGTTCCAGTCTCCCCCGCCGATCAGCGGAAGGCCGTGTGCTCCAAATTCTGCCGCATGCTCGACCGCGCGCAGGCAGTGCTCATAGAGCGTCCCGCGCTCTTTTGATACCCGCGGCTCAAAATAGCGCTCGTGCTCGCCTTCTTTTAAACGTTCCCCTTCGAGATAGGGGATCTTGAGATGCAACAGGGAGCCGTCTCCCGTCTGCTTGACGTATTGAGCCGTCACATAGGGCAGCCACAGCAGGTCGTCGCTGTAGCGCGTGCGCACGCCGCGCAGGCCGCTTTTGCCGGGCAGCCGGTGCCACCAGTGCAGCACGTCGCCCTCCGGAAACTGGCAGGCCGCCGCGCGCAGAATCTGCTGGCGCGCGAGGCGCGGGCGCAGCAGGATGACCGAGCAGGCGTCCTGCAGTTGGTCGCGGAAGCCCCACGCCCCGCCGCACTGGTAAAAGGCTGTGCGGCCGAAAATGCGGCTGTTCAAAATCTGTGCGGGCAGAAACGAGCTGATCATATGATTGAGCGCCTTGTCAGGCGTATCGATTTTGAGCGAATTGTGCAGAACCTGCTTCGGTGAAATGGATAACAGCGTTTTTGCCGCCTGCTCCTGCGCGGCAAAAGAGAGCACGAATCGCACCTTTTCTTTGCGTTTCGGCGGCAGAACGAGCTTTCGCCCCACCGCCGCGCACGGGTCATCGAGCGGGAGCATCCGCTTCTCTCCCCACTTGCCGCGCCAGAAATCCGCACGGCCACAACAGCAGAAGGCATCCTTCCCGTCCCCGCCTGTGAGCGCCATATAGCCCGGCACAGCTGTATTCCACGGTGAGTACAGGCTGAGCACGCCGTCCTGCCAGCGGGATTTGAGAAAACGCGCGTTCTGCCGGTCCACGCCGAGCACCGGCTCCGTATAATAGACGATCTCCACCTCGATCGGCTCCTTTCCGTTATTATAAAACTCCACTTCACAGGATTTCAGCATTCCCGTATCCGGCACGGTGACGGTGACGGCCGTTTCCACCTTCCCCGCTTTTCCCCGCCAGAGCGCCATGCCGGGCGAAAACTCTGCCCGAGCGCCCTGCACGAGGTCGTACACCTCGTTTTTCATGCGTAAGAGGAGCAGCTCGCCGCGGTTGCCGGTGCGCGTATCGTTAAACCATGGTGTGAGCTTATTTTCCCGCGCGTTGACCGCCCACGTGCAGCCGAGCGCGCCGCTCTCGACCAGCGTGCCAAAATCGAGATTTGCGAGCACATGGCACCAGGGGGCGTCCGGCTTCTCCGTTACAACAAAAGCCCCGTTTTGCGCGAAGCCGCCTCGCTTGACGCAAAAATCCATCTCCAGCCGCCGCTGTGCAGGCAAAACGGGGAACACGGCGAAGGGGACGAACGGCAAGACAGGCAGCTCCATGCGTTCCGCTGCAGACGGGGCGATATACCGCGCCGCCGTCTGCAGCGCCAGAAGGCCCTGCATGCTGTGCATTTCCAGATCCACTGCATGGATCCCGCCGGGCGTGTTGAAGCTCTCCGAGCAGTTTTCACGCCGCAGCGCGGCTTTGAGTGCCTCCAGCACCGGCTTATCGTACGCCCCGCCCTCCCGGTAGCCGATGGCGACATCCGTCGGGATGCCGCTGCGGCGCAACTTCCGGTTCAGCCGAATGAGCGGCAGCGCCCGCGCGACGTCCTCCGCATTCTGAATCCGGATATAGAGGATCGGATGGTCGCCGGAGATGCCGAGGCTCCACAGCGCCTGCACGCCCGCTTCGTTCTCCTGCGCGGCGGCAAGGTATTCGTTGGTTTCCTGCGGCGGGTAAAAAATCTGCGGAAGGACCTGCGCCGCGAGAATTCCATCAAGACTGTTTGCATAAAACGGGTTCGGCGCGCCTGCCACGATCCGACCCTCCCGCCGGGAGCGCAGCAGCCGGTCCGTCGCCTCTGCGCGCGTGGATGCGGCGGCCAAAAGGAGCGTCACGTGCCGCTCTGCACGCGGCTCGATCTCCAGTGAAATAGAGAATGCGCATACAGGGTCGCCCACGCCGATGCCATCACCGAGCTTGAGAGGCGCGTTACGCAGGGTAAAAATCCCATCCGGGAAGTCGAGCAGCTTTTCCCGCGCCCCTTCATAATGGAACGGCACATCCTCCAGCAGCCCTGCCGCCAGACACATCGGCTCACCGTCGCCGCGCGGGCGGCGGGAAAAGAGCTGGAGCCTGTTGCCCTCATCATAGGAATGCTCCAGAAACAGCTTGGAAAAGGCCGGATGCGCCTTTGCCTCCCGCGCGGGCGCAAGACAGGGCTCCAGATAGATTAAAAGTGAGACGCGCTGCCGGTCTTTGCCCAGATTTTTGACGGTATACCGCCTGTGCTCGCAGGGCAGGCGCGGATGGATCTGGATGAGCGTCTCTCCCGCGAGCGTCTTCGCCCGGGCCGTCAGGAGCACCTGCGTGTGCGAAAACTGTGCGCCAAAATCCGCCTTGCTGCGGTAATCGAGCGCGCGGCACAGGGGCAGCGTTTCCTCCTGCGTGCGCGCGATCGCAAAGATCCCCTTTGGCCTGCGCAGCAAATCGCCGCCGCGCCAGGTGATATCTGACTCCCGGTAGAGGGAGACGGATGTCCCGCAGTCGCTGACGGCTACGCTCCATTCCCCGTTGGTCAGCAGATGCATCTGCGGCTGCACGGGGTTCGGCGCGGCGATCTCCCGCACCGCAGGTACCACATGCTGGGCGCGCTGCGGCGTCTCCCGCAGCTCCACATCGCGGAAGACCGAGGCGCCGGTCGGGATCTTCTCCTCCAACAGGCAGCGCGCCGCCGCCATGCGGTCGTCCCGCATAAAGCGGTTCTGCATCGTAAACCCTTTGATCGCATTGCAGATGGAGATCATGCTCATCCCCACATGGTGCGCCATATAGCTGCGCACCACGGCATACTCCTGCCCATCCACGCGTTCCGGGCTGAAATCGGCGGCCTCGTAGAATCCGCAGCGGCCCGTCATCTGCATCTGCTCCAGCTCATCGAGGTTTTTGAGCGCAGCCTCCGGCTCAAACGGCAGCAGCAAAAAGGTGGAATACGGCGAGATCACCAGATCGTCGTTTAAACCACGCTTCAGGCCGAGCTTCTGCACACCGTGCGCCTTATACTGATAATTCAGTTGCGGGTCGAACGCATAAAACCCGCTCTCGGAAATACCCCACGGGATGTTTTTTCCCCGCACCCTGCGCTTCTGGCAGTAGGAGCAAAAGCGCATCGCCTCCTTGCCGAGCGTGCCGTCGTAGAGCGGCAGGAGCAGGTGGGGCATATAGTATTCAAACATTGTACCCGTCCAGGAGACCGGGCCCGTATAACGTCCCTCGCGCGCGAGCATCCTGCCCAACGCGCCCCAGTGCTTTTTGGGTGCCTGACGGCTGCCTACGGCGTAATAGCTCATCATGCGCGCTTCGCTCATCAAAAGATCGTAATAGGAGCCGGTCAGCTTCCCCTCCTGCGCGTCAAAGCCGATGTGGAACAGCCTGCGGCGCGGGTTGTAGAGTGGGGAGAGGTCCCCCTCCTCCAAAAGCTTCCCGACCCGGTTTGCCTGGTCTGCAAGGGCTGGCTCCTCGGCCGCATATTCCAGCAGCCCCTGCCGCAGTGCCGTCAGGCAGCAGAAAAAGTTGCCGCTGTCCACCGTGGAGACGTAGCGTGGCTCCATAATACGCAGGGTAGCCGTGTCATACCAGTTATAGAGGTTACCGTGCCATTTCTCCAGCTTTTCGATGCTGGTCAGCATCCCGTCTATGCGCTCGCAGAGCATGGTGCTGTCGATAAAGGAAAAATCCCGCGCGGCAAGCATGCAGAGCATGGCAAGGCCGATATTCGTTGGGGAGGTCCGGTGTGCGACACGATGGACGGGCGTCTCCTGCACGTTATCCGGCGGCAGGTAATTGTCCTGAACGCCGCAGAATTCCTCATAATAGCGCCACGCAGCGGCCGCATAAGAGGTGAGCCGGTCGCGCTGCTCCGGGCTTAGCTCCTTCGTCTTCCCACCGCCCCGCCGCGCGGAAAAAACGGCAAACGGGAAATTGCACAGGAATAAAAATCCACATAGCCACAGGCTCCCTCGCCCAAGGAGTATCAGGAGGGAACCGGTCAGCAGACTCGGAAGGTATCGTTTTACAAGCGCTCCTGTCCGCTGGGCAACATCGCTCTGCGCCGCCGTGACCCATTCGAGCAGCTTCTTATGGCTGACGAAGCGCCGCCAGAGAGCCCGAATGATTGCATCCAGGCAGACGAACGCGGTCTGCGCCAGCATTAAGACGCTTACGAGCGCGCGCAGCAAATTGCCCGTCGCCACCGGCGTAACACGGGAATAATAAAGCCGGGAAAACATGCCCGGCCCACCCGCGAGCACAGAGCGCCAAACGCCGTATAGGCTGCCCGCCGCCGTGCAGAGCACGCCGCCCAGCACCAGCATCAGCCGCGCGGGCATCGGCACGAAAAGGGCGGCAATCAGGCAGGCAAGCGCAACAACCGGCGTAAAGGAGCGGCGCAGATTGTCAAAGAGCTGCCAGCGTGCAAGCGCACCCAGCGGATTGCCCCGCTGCTCGCCTTTTTCTTTTTTTCTTCTGAAGAGAAAGGGCAGGTTTTGCCAGTCCCCGCGCACCCAGCGGTGCATCCGGTCAAGGAAGGCTCCCTCGCGGCCCGGGAAGCCGTCCGCCACCTGCACGTCGCTGACAAAGCCCGCGCGCAGAAAGCCGCCCTCCAGGATATCGTGGCTCAAAACGCATTCCGGCTCGAATGCACCCGGCAGCACCCGGTAAAACGCATCCACATCGATCAGGCCCTTGCCGGAAAAGATGCTCCGCCCGAAGAAGTCCTGATACCGTTCCGATGCGGTGGTATCGTAGGCCACAAGCCCGCCTGCATCCGCCATCACGCGGGAGAAGCCCGTCGCGCCCGCTGAAAAAAGCTCCGTCTCCACCCGCGGCACAAGGATACCATAGCCCTGCGTAACGACGCCCTTCTTCTCATCGACGACCGGCCTGTTGAGCGGGTGCAGCGCCGCTGCTACGAGCTGGGAGGCCGCGTCGAGCGGGAGGACCGTATCCGCATCGAGCGCAAGGATATATTGGATATTGCGCAGATTCTCCGTATCTCCGCAGAGGGTTCGGAAGGAAATCTCCTCCCCGCGCAGATAGCGCACCAGCGCCTCGATCGCGCCGCGCTTGCGTTCTTCGCCCGTGTATTCCCCCTGCGTACGGGAATAGACGCGCTCGCGCACGATCAGGACAAACCCGCCCCCGTGCCTGCGGTTGAGCTGCTCGATCTCCCGCCTGTTCGCCGCAAGGTCGGACGCGTCCTGCGGCATGGCAGGTGACTGTGCGCCCTTAAGATCGGCAAGTACACAGATTTTGACGCTCCCGCGCCCGTTCGTGCGCCAGAGCTGCTCGAGATGCCGCCCCATCTTGCGCGCCTGGGAGGCGCCGGGCAGAAGCGTGGAGACAGCGATCAGCGTTGCCCCCTCCTCCGGAATCGTCCCCTCCAGGTTCATCCGCGGCATCGTCTGCACCGCAACGCCATGCGAAAGCGCCGCTTCAATCGGATACCGCAGGATCTCCCATACTGGAAAATATAAAAGCGGAATCAGATACCATGCGCGCACCAAAACGGCAATACAAGCAGCAACTGCCAACGGAAAAAATGCCTCCATAAACAGCGCGGTCCTTCCCCTTCGCCGGTAGGATGGCCCGGAGGGGAGCCACGCGCCCACATGGCGCTCTTCGGGCGTTTCCCCCGCCTGAGCCTGCCGCAGCGCGGCTTCGGCCGCCTCCTGCTCGGTGATTCCCGCGTTTCGAGCAGCCTGCGCAGCCAACCGGCGGTAGCGAAAGCGGGTCGCCTCGTCCATCTGCGGATAAACACCCGCCGGGTCCTGTGCGAGGATCTGCTCCACCGGGCTCAAGCTCTCCAACAGAGCGTCGAAATCCCAATCCTGCATTGCGCGCAGTGTCAGGATTGCATTGCTCAGCATCTGACCCGACGATTCCCCCGCCTCTTCGCATCCAAGGCGGGCAGTATGCAGCAGGGCGGCGCGCAGGAACAGCGGCACAAACTCCACCTCCGCGCAGCACAAGCCCGCCCGATGCAAATGATTCTCCAGGATCTGATCAGAAAGCGCCGCATTTTCCCGCACCGCACACAGACACAGGGCATAAATCCGCACAACGCCGTCCGCATCCAGCGGCAGGGCAGGCACGCTTTTGAGCTGGGAGAGCACGCCTCTTCCTTCCCGCTCCAGAAGGTAGAAATTATCGCACAGCCATTCGCCCATGGCGGTATCGTCATGGATGCGCAATGCTTTTGAATAAACCCGCCGCAGGGTATGAAGGTCTTTTTCGATCTGCTTTTTCAGCACGCGCGGCCTTGTG
Organism: uncultured Oscillospiraceae bacterium; assembly: GCA_900549825.1. Taxonomy (GTDB): domain Bacteria; phylum Bacillota; class Clostridia; order Oscillospirales; family Acutalibacteraceae; genus Fimivicinus. The sequence continues at coordinate 58,879 of URQB01000006.1, forward strand.
CGCCGTATGGTGTCCCGTTTCAAAAGAATCCCGTCCTTTGCCGGGCGGTTGGAAAACGCCCGGAAATTTACACTCTATTTTTCCCAAAAGGGGCGGGATTACGCGCAGGGGAAGAAAAAGCGCGCCGCAAAGCGAATAACAGGCTGTGCGGCGCGCCTTGAAGAGGTTGAAAAATAAATGTTTGCTTCATGGGACTCATATAAAAGTAAGATAAGAGCTGCGGTCGAAAAGTCTGATCTTGTAGGAAGTGGTAGCCTGGTTTCGCTGTACGCGACGTCATTTTCTTTCCTCGTGGAAAGAAAATGAAGCAAAAGAAAGCACGCCGGGGCTGTGCCCCGGACCCCCTGCAGCACGGCCCCTTTTGCTTCCTTTTCCAGCCGAGCGGAAAAGGAAGGGCCCGTGCGGCCTGAGCGCGTTCCAATTTTCCAACTCATAATTCAAAACGACCAACAAAAACGAAGCCGCACCAGTGAAACGCATACATATGCAAGGCTTGCCATTTTACAGGGAAATACAGTATAATAGATAAAATACCAGCCATGTATCCTCAATCGAAGGGCCGCAGATTTTCGCTCTGGCGCGTGAGGATTTCCAGCATGATCTGCGCGCCGGTGCAAAAGCCGTCGATGTAATATTCCTCCACTTCGATGCTGTCAAGCCTCCCGTCGAGGGTTACATATTTTCGAAACAACGCCTTCTCCTGCGCTCCTAAACATTGCTCCAGCTTCTCTGTGCAGCGTTCAAGGTCACCAGCGCATTTCGCATAGGGAGATTTGGGCAGGACTTCTTTGTCGGCAGGGCGAAGGTTGCCGCAATAAAAGCGGCTGAGGATATTCTGCATCATGTATTTCTCCTTTTATCAAACATTTATCACGATGAATTCGTCGTTTTATGTTGTTATTGTATCACGACGAATTCGTCATGTCAACAATAAATTTATGCATGGAGAAGTGAATATGAATTTTTCAGAGCGTTTGCAAATGATTCGGAAAAAGAAAGGAATGACGCAAGTCATAGTAGCCAAAAAGGTTCATATAACCGAACGGCAATACCAGCGATACGAGGCGGGAGATAATGAACCAACCCTCTCTGTTCTCCTTCGTCTTGCAGACTTATTCGACGTATCCCTCGACTACCTCGCCGGGCGCAGCGACGCGCCGGAAAGCCGGTAAACCAGCTTATTTCTCCGAAAGGGGCCGTACGATGCAAAAATTACTCGGCCAGATGCGATGCGCAATCGACCGCTATCATATGATTGAAGAAGGGGACCGGATCGCCGTGGGCGTTTCCGGCGGGAAGGACAGCGTCGCCCTCCTCGCAGGGATGAGCGCCCTGCGCCGCTTTTATCCGGCGCGATTCGAGCTTGTGGCCGTCACGCTCGACCCCTGCTTCGGCGGAATCGAAACGGACGATTCCCCCATTGAACAGCTTTGCAAAGAACTCGAAATCGAATACCGCCTGCGGCGCACGGAGCTCGGCACGATCATCTTTGAAACGCGCAAGGAAAAAAATCCGTGCAGCCTGTGCGCCCGAATGCGGCGCGGCATGCTGCACGATGAGGCAAAGGCCGCCGGGTGCAACAAAATCGCCCTCGGCCATCATATGGATGACGCGGCGGAAACGCTGATGATGAACCTGCTCGGCGGCGGGGTGGTCGAGTGCTTTTCCCCCGTTTCATACCTTTCGCGCAAGGATTTAACGATGATCCGCCCGCTCATCTTCAGCCGGGAGCGGGAAATCGCCTCTCTCGTGGAACGCAAACAGCTTCCGGTTGTCAAAAGCCGATGCCCGGCGGACGGCGCGACGCACCGCCAGCGCGTCAAAGAGCTCCTCGATACTTTGGAGCCGGAATATGCGCCGCTGCGGGAAAAGCTCGCAGGAGCCTTGCAGCGCGGCGGGATCAGCGGATGGTAAGGCAAGCCGAAATATTTGTGTTTCTGAACGGCCCGAAACCGTTTCTTTTCGGCAAATAGCTGCCCGATTCGCTCAAACCGGTTGAATTTCTGTTCAGTGCATGCTATGATACAGACAGAGGGATATCATTGAGCAATCAATAATATTGAAAAGTAAAAAGGAGCGTTTCTATGTATTGCAGAAATTGCGGTGCCCCTTTGGCAGACAATGCTGTTGTCTGCTCGCGGTGCGGCGTTACCGTTACCCCGCCCGCGCCGCCTTCCGGTGCGCAGCCGCCTTATCAAAACCAGCAGTTTCCGTATCAGAATCAATATGATAACTATGGCTACGGTCAACAGCCGTATGATCAGCAGCAGGATCGTCCCAGCGCCGGCTACAACGCGCTCGCCTTTTTCTTCCCCATTGTCGGCCTGATCCTCTACCTTGTCTGGAAAGATCAAAAACCGTGCTGCGCACATTCCATCGGCAAATGGGCGCTGATCGGCTTTATCGCAGGCACTGTGCTTACGATCGTCTGGATCGTGCTTTCCATTTTATTGTTCAGCGTGGCCTCGCCGTCGTATTACGATTTTGGAGATCACAGTGATTTCGGCTACGGCCTTTCCATCCTGCTTCACATACTGTCGCATTGATTAATCACGAAGGCCGCCGGAGACGAAGTGTCTCCGGCGGCTTTTTTCGACTTCTGCCCTGATTTATTCGTCACGCTGAAACAGCTCTGTGGAAAGATACCGCTCTCCCGTATCCGGCAGGAGGACGACAATCGTCTTCCCCGCGTTTTCCGGCCGTCTGGCAAGCACCTCTGCGGCATGCAGCGCCGCACCCGAAGAAATACCCACGAGCAGGCCCTCCGTCCTGGAAGCCAGGCGGGAGGCCGCGAAGGCATCGTCGTTTTCCACTGGAATGATCTCATCATAGATTTCCGTATTGAGTACCTTCGGTACAAATCCCGCTCCAATCCCCTGGATTTTATGGGGGCCCGGCTTCCCACCGGAGAGGACCGGAGAGGCGGCCGGCTCCACCGCAATCACACGCGTAGAGGGATCGTGTGCTTTCAGCACCTCCCCGACACCCGTAATCGTGCCGCCTGTACCGATGGCAGAAACAAAAAAATCCACCTTTCCGTCCATATCGCGCAGGATTTCCTGCGCGGTGGTGCGTCTGTGCGCCCCGGCGTTGGCGGGGTTAACGAACTGGCCGGGAATATAGGAGTCTGGATGCTCCGCCTTGAGCTCATTCGCCTTGTCGATCGCACCCTGCATCCCCTTCGCGGCGGGCGTCAGCACCAGCTCCGCGCCCAGCGCCTTCAGCAGGCTCCTGCGCTCCTGGCTCATGCTCTCGGGCATGGTCAAAATCAACCGGTAACCCTTGATCGCAGCCACATAGGCGAGGCCAATACCCGTGTTGCCGCTCGTCGGCTCGATGATCAGGGTATCCTTGCTGATCAGGCCCTTCTCTTCCGCGTCCGCGATCAGTGCATAGCCTATGCGGTCCTTCACACTGCCCAGCGGGTTGAAGCTCTCCACCTTCGCAAGGATGCGGGCGTTGAGCTTCTCCTCGCGCGCAAAGCGGTCCAACTGCACAAGCGGCGTGTTGCCAATCAGTTCAAGCAGGTTCTTTGCAATCTTTGCCATACCAAAATCACCCTTTCTAAATGTTAGCCAATGTGGCAGGCCTCATGTTCCTCCGGATCCTCCAGCTTGCCGACGATCGGCTCCGGATCGATCCCCTGCCTTCTATAATAATCCGCAATCGCGGCCTTGATCGCCTGCTCCGCCAAAACGGAACAGTGGATTTTAACAGCCGGGAGGCCGTCGAGCGCCTCAACGACTGCCTTGTTGGAAAGCTTCAGCGCGTCCTCCAGGGGCTGGCCCTTAATCATATCCGTGGCAATGGAACTGGTCGCAATGGCGGAGGCGCAGCCGTAAGTATTGAATTTTACGTCCTCAATGACGCCGTTTTCCACCTTCAGGTACATTTTCATGATATCGCCGCATTTCGCGTTGCCGACCTCGCCGACGCCATTGGCATCCTCCAGCTTGCCGACATTGTGCGGATGCGTGAAATGCTCGATGACTTTCTCGCTGTATTGCATCGGAATAACCGTCCTTCCTGAAAAATCAATGGGTTGCTTCTTCTTTCTGGATGCGCTCCCAGAGCGGGGACATCTCGCGCAGCCGGTCAATAATCGGCGGGAGCTTCTCTAAAATGTAGTCTACATCCTCGATTGTATTCTTTTCGTCAAGCGTCAGCCGCAGGGAGCCATGCGCAATTTCGTGCGGCAGGCCGATCGAGAGCAGCACATGGCTTGGGTCAAGGGAGCCGGAGGTACAGGCTGAGCCGGAGGAAGCGCTGATGCCCTGAAAATTGAGCAGAAGCAGCAGGCTTTCCCCCTCCACACCCTCAAAACAGAAGCTCGCGTTTCCCGGCAGGCGGCGCTCCCGGTCGCCGTTTAGGCGGGAGCGTTCGATCCGCAGCGCGCCGTCGATGAGCCGGTCGCGTAGGGAGGCAACATAGCGCATGCGCGCCGCCATCCCCTCCCGCATCAGGGAGGCCGCCTTCCCGAGCGCCACGATTCCGGCTACGTTTTCCGTCCCGGCGCGGCGGCCGCGCTCCTGCGCACCTCCGTCGATGAGATTGGGGAATCGCAGCCCCTTGCGGCAGTACAGCGCGCCTACGCCCTTGGGCGCGTGGAGCTTATGCCCGGAGAGGGAGAGCAGACCGATCTGTTCTGCCTTCACGTCAACCGGCACGTGCCCCACCGCCTGAACGGCATCCGTGTGGAACAATATACCACGTTCTCTGCATAACGCGCCGATTTCGGCAACCGGCTGGATCGTACCGATCTCATTGTTTGCATACATAATGGTCACAAGCGCGGTGTCGTCCCGCAGTGCGGCGGCAACCTCCTCCACGCGTACAATCCCGTTTTCATGCACGTCGAGGAAGGTCGCTTCAAAGCCTTCCCTTTGGAGCCGCTCCACCGTGTGCAGCACGGCATGGTGCTCAAACTTCGTCGTGACGATATGGCGCTTTCCCTTTTTCGCCTGCATCTCTGCCGCTCCCCGGATCGCCCAGTTATCCGCTTCCGAGCCGCCGGAAGTAAAGAAGATTTCTTCCGGCTGCGCACCCAGCAGCGCGGCGACCTGGCCGCGCGCGGCTTCCACGGCATTGTGCGCCGTCTGCCCCAGTGTATAAAGGCTGGAGGGGTTGCCGTAATGCTCGGTCAGATAAGGAAGCATTGCCTCCACCACCGGCGGGAATACGGCGGTGGTCGCCGCATTGTCCGCATAGACGTATCTTTCAATGGAATCTCTCATGTTGTTATCACTCCTTCCTGCTGCATATCCAGCTTTCCGCGGTACCGCTGCACCAGATCCGCGAGCGTGATGTGGTCAACCACGCTGTTGACCGCGTCGCGGATCTGCGCCCAGACCTCCCAAGTGACGCACTGCTCCGCACGCGGGCAAGGCAATCCGCCAGGCGGATCACCCGGCAATTGCCCTTGTGAAACGCAGTCCACCGGCGCCAGATTTCCTTCCAGCGCCCGTAAAATCATGCCCACCGTATATTCCGCCGGGTCGCGGGTCAGCGTATAGCCGCCCTGCGCGCCGCGCGTGCTGCGCAGGAAGCCCGATCGGCTGAGCACGGTAAAAATCTGCTCGAGATACTTTTCGCTGATCTCCTGCCGCTTTGAAATCTCCTTGATAGGAATACATCGCCCGTCGGAATTGGCGGCGATATCGATCATCACGCGCAGCGCATAGCGGCCCTTGGTCGATATTTTCATGGAGAGCCTTCCTCCTTTTTTCCAGATTGTAAGCACAGTATAGCACATAGTTTAATTCATATCATTCCCATATGAATATAATGATATAAATTTTTTATCAAAAAAGCGCCCGCCTCAGTCAGCAACTCATAAAACAGTATCAGGACACAAACTTGAAACAGGGTAGCTGCCATACGGATTGCGTGAAAACAGGGGGAGAGAAGCGGTTGTTTCTCTCTCCTTTGCTCTTATCCCGTGGAATGTTAGAACGTCGTTTTGCCGCCGGCATGGGGAATATATCGTCTGTGCCATTTTCGCTCTCTGAACAACGCATGATTACGGGCTTTTCGCTCCCTTAACTGTCCACGCAGACAGCAGGAAATGTTACGCAGTTAAACGCCATTTTCGAGGGCGGGAGTATAAAACCATTACCACCGCCCGTATCGCGTCTGGGAAGCCTTGAAAATCAAGGGCTTTTTGCGTCCTGAATGCGAACATACCACCCATGATATTCAGAGGGCGGAAGCGGTCTGCTGCTTTCGCCCTCTTAAGTGCCCATAAGCAAAACAGGGAACGCCTGTCAGGGACGCGAAGCGTTCATTTTATCCTTGACAGGCGTTCTCTGTTTTGCTAATCTTCCATTTTCTTCTTCACAAAAAAGGAAGCAGATAAGCATTGCCTATCCGCTCCCTTTCAACATGTTTCCGTGTTTACTTTTCTTTCTGCCCCTTGCGTCTTCTGCCGATTATCACGGTTCCCGTCATGCCTGCAAAAGCAATCAGCATGAGCGTAATCCAGAGAGTGAAGTTCGTTTCATCCCCCGTTTTCGGAACACTGTCAAGCGGTCTGTCCTGTGCAGCAGAACCGTTTGAACTACCGGAGCTTTCAGAGCTGCCGGAACTTCCTGAACTACCAGAGCTGCCGGAGCCGCCGGAATTGTCGGAGCTTCCAGAGCCGCCGGTGTTCCCGGAATCACCGGAGCCACCACTTGCACTTTCAACTTTCGTATCTGTGTAGGTTGTCTCTCCAAACGTTGCCGTTGCTGTGTAGGTAGTTGAACCTTCTTCATCTGTTTCGCTTGTTACTGTGGCTTCCACAGTTTCTTTATGTAAAGAATCGTTTTTGCATATGAATGTCACGGTCGCGCGATAACCGCCATCCGTCTCAGTCCACGTCCAAACCGGATTTTCTGTATCCCAATCGTGACCGAGGGCGGCGATGGTGGTATCATTGGCAGTCGCGTTTTTAAGATATACGGTCGTGCCGCTATCATTTGTGAAGGTATAGTCAGCGTCACTTTCGTTTTCAACAACTAAGAAATACGCCCCGCAGATTTCGCAGTGGTAGTATTCATAGTTGCCCTCTTCCGTGCAGGTCGCGGCTTTGCCTTCCGTCCTGACAAGGTTGCCGTGCTCGCCGCTGTTTTCTTCGACGATGTACTTTGCTATCAGCTCACTGTCCGGCGCGGTTGTCCCTGTCCAGTAAGGCGTATTCGGGTTGTCGGATTCAGAAGAATAACTTATGCCGTCCGTCAGTTTTCTGTCCGTCGTGCAGGCTATGACCACGCCATCGGTTTTCGCAACTCCCGCGCTTAAGCCATCTTTTGGCTGAAAGGTCGAACCGCCCTGCAAATAGGCTTCGCTGGTGGAGATGGTTCCCGTTCCTTCCACGGCATTGCCGCCGTTTCCAAAGTTGCCTGCGCCGCCTATGGCTATCAGCTTGCCGTTTCCGGTAATCGTGCCATTTTCTAACACAATAGCAGAGCCGCCGTTTGAAGTTAATGCGTAATAGCCCACGCCGCTGTATACGGCAAGCGTCGCGTCATCTTCCAGCGTCAGCGTGCCTTTCACAAGAAGCCCGGTCTGGCTGGTGGAAGTTTCCGTCCCGCCTTCATCGCCGCGGATATATACCTCGCCTTTCAAGGTGACGTTTCCTTCCACAACGACAACCGCGTCCGTAACAGACAGTGCGCCATCCCCGTTGTCCACGGAGTTCACATTGGAATAGATACTTGCATTTTCCAGCGTCGAACCGTCTTTCAGGATAATCTGTCCGTCAATGGAAGCTCCGCTGGTAAATGCTCCCTCGAAGCTGTCATAGTTCATCGAGAACGTCCCGTAGACCTCAATCGTCCCGTTCACCACGGAATCTAAGAGGGTCAGCTCCGCGCCGCTCTCCACGATGATTTTCACGCTGCTCAGGATATTCATGTTGACAATCGTCAGGTCGCACCCGCTTGGAATCACAAGTATCTGTGTTTCCTCGTTCCCTTCGCCGACTGCGTAGCCTAAGTAGCCATAGGTGCCGCTGGTGTGGGAACCGTACCACGCAACGATGTCTTTCGGAACGGTAACGGTGCCTGTCCCGTATGTTTCATCATTATCTGTGGCACCTTCTGTATCGCTATTGTCAACAAATTTCACGATTGTCCACGGCTCCATGTCGTACATGTACTCGCCGCTTGAGGTTTGGGTGCAGTTTTCTGTTGTCAGCACCTTTTCCAGATAGACTTCGTCCGGGTTATAAATGACAAACGGCAGGGCGTTGCTTTGTGCCTCCCGTCCCTGGTCGTCCGTTACGGTTACATAAATCTGATAGGTTCCTGCGGTGGTCGGCGTGCCTGCAAGCGTTAAGCTGCTGTCGTAGGTGGAATATACGCCCACCATGCCGCTGCCCTCCGGCGTAATATAGACGGTGCCTGTCGTCACGCTGATAGTCCCTTCATATTGCGCTTCCGAAGCCGCTTTCCAGTCGTCCTTGGTCGGCTCTGTTCCAGTCTTCACCAACGCTACCTGTACTTCCACGTCGCTGTTCTTGTTGGTGGAAACATTCGTGGAAGCACCGCTTACTGCGTCATAATCGCTCTGGCTTACAATCGCCGCTTCAAAGCTGCCGACAAGCCGGACGTACAGGGTATACCCGTCGCCCTCTTCTCCGTCGTAAACTTCAAAAGTTGTCGTGCCGTCCGCAACCACGATTTTGAGCGTAATGTCTTCGTACTTGCTGCTTTGCAGGGTAATCACATCGCCGCTCTGGAAGGTGGAAACACCGACAGACCACGACTCACTGGCAAGACATATCTGGTTGTTTGTTGTGTCAAGGTAATACTGCGTGCCATTGAGATAGGTTTTAGAACTTCCGGCGCTGCACGCTTCTCCGTTGCACAGTACGCCGGTAACGGTAGAAACGTAATCGTCCTTATCGAAGGATAGGGCATAATAGGCGTCCGTTCCCGTCGGCAAAGTGTAGTTCGTCATACTTGCCGTTTCTTTTTCGGTCGTGCCGCCCCCTTCTTCTTCACCTCCACCGCCGGACGAAGTGGTAAACGTTGCGCTCACGGTCACATCAGACGCAGGCATGGTGAAGGAATAGGTTCCGTCATTGTTCTTTGTTGTCGTGACTGTGTTACTGCTGCTGTCGGTTACGGTCAAGCTGCTTAATTCATATCCGTCACTCGGCGTTACAGTCAAAGCAACGGTGTCTCCTTCGTTTGCTGTAGTTTTATCCGCTGTCACCGAACCATTTTCTGTGCTTGAAGCGGTTACGGTATAAGTCGCAGAGCCGCCCACCGTCACCGTGCAGGTTGCCGAGACGCTACCAACAGTCGCAGTAATTGTTGCTGTGCCTTCTGACACGGCAGTAATAGCCCCGCCGGATACCGTTGCCACACTTTCGTCATCGGAAGACCATGTAATCTTACTGCTGACATCAATCTCGTTGGTTTGAGTAACCGTCGCTGTCAAGATTTTTGTCACGCCTGCGGAAAGCGAGCAGCTTTCATCGCTCAAGGTCAGCCCTGTTATGATAGACGCATACGGGTCGGAATTGCTAATTGCCATTGTGAGCGGGTCATAGCCGCTGGCGGTAATCACAGCAATACCCAAACCGGAAGAAGGTACTCCCAGTGCAATATAGCAGTTAGTTCCTGAACTAGCGCTTTTATACTGGTTTGCGCTGAAATAGTTTGATGAATTATAGGTATAGGTAGTGCCATCAACGACAACCGAACCATTGTTATTGCTTCCCGTAATTCCTGACATCCATGATTGTGCGGAAGTTGCAAACTTAATCTGTACTGCACCGCTAACCATGGAGAACGAAGAAGCACTTGAATATGACGTAGGCGGGCTGCTCGCCGCAAACGCCGGCATGGAGAGCGAAGAAAAGACCAATGCAAGAGCTAAAAGCACTGTCAAAAGCCTCCTCCGCTTCTTGTGATGTTTCATCATATCAAAACCATCCTTTCTGTAATAAATTTGAATTTATGTTTCAGGAGACAGGACGTAGCCTGTTCCGTAAAACCAACCAATGTTGCTGCAAGCAGTTAGTCATTGCTAACTTCTGTTGAAAAAAAATAGAAGAAAGACCTTCTTCCACGCAAACAGGCGTATCCCGTCCGTGGTAATTCCACGAACAGGACACGCCTGTATCTTTGTCTCTATATAATTCAGAATAGTAAAAAAGAACAGACTTATCCTGTTTGTCTGTCTGATTATGCCGGATTCAATCATGCCTGTCAAGTCCTTTTTCTAAAAAACACGAAAAGTTCAAATTTACCACGGTTAGTCTATCACAACTCGGCGTTGAACGCAATACTTTTTCAAAAAACTTTCCCGAATCTTTGGCAAATCCGGCATGTCCTCCGTAGTAGGAAGTGAAAGAAGATTCTTTCAGAAATCTTGTAAAAAGCGGGCAGGAACGCCGCCCGAAAACGTCTTGTTAGTGAAAGGAGGAAATCTACATGGAGAACAGGAAACGGAACGTACAGCTTATCGTGTGTGTCACAGAGGAAGAACGGGTGTTGATTGCGGAAAAGATGAAGCAGATACCGACAATCAATTGATCTGCCTACGCCCGCAAAATGCTCATTGACGGTTTCATTATCGTGCTGGATATGCAGACGGTCAAGGAGCATACGGCGCAGCTTCAAAAGCTCGGCGTGAACGTCAACCAGATTGCAAAGCGTATCAACGAAACAGGGCGGATTTACGCTTCCGACATGGACGAGATGAAGCGCGTCATGGAAGAAGTCTGGCGGCTGGAACAGCGGCTGCTTCTGCAATTCAAGGGGCTTTCTAAATGAGGGTTTGGGATACTTCCCAACAAGCAAAATCCTCCGTCAGGCGCAGGGCGGCAAAGCGGGGATTTTACGGAAACGGCGATCCGTTTCCTATGCTTGCTATTCAGTTTTATCTTCGGAAAGGACGGGAAGGGAATGGAACGGAAACGAAAAATCAAAGACGGTCATATCGTAGTGGATAATCCGCTGTTTCAGGAGCCTCCATAGCATGAAGTGACGGTACAATCCGGCAGGACGCTCTACCGTTTCACGGGGAACTACGACGGGGAAAGGAGCCTGCCATTCAAGGTATTTCGCCTGATAGAGCGGGAACAGAAAAAAGATGTTGATGAAATGCGCGGTCGCTATAATACCCACAAAGCAATCCTGTATTGGCAGACTGCCCGCCGATGAAAGGAGAAGAAGCTACGTTAAGGCAGTCTGACAAAATAACAGCCCTCTACTGCCGTTTAAGCCGCGACGACGAATTACAGGGGGACAGCAACAGCATTGTGAATCAAAAATCCATGATTGGGAAGTACGCAAGGGACAATCATTTCCAGAACCCGGTTTACTTCGTGGACGACGGATTCTCAGGCGCGAATTTTAACCGCCCGCCTTGGAATGAGCTTGTGGAGAAAATCGAAGTGAACGGGCACAGGGAACAGAGGATAGATATATCCTATGACCTTGTGGGAATCCTGCCCGCCGCCATGCTGAATGACCTGCAAAACGGGGAAACGGCATAGTCAACGCTATGCCGCTTCCAGAAATGAATGTGAAGTTGTTTTATGGGTGCTGCTCATCTCCGCAAGCGCTTTTCAGGAATCAAAGCACGCCGTACCGGCTATTCCACACCTTCCCTGCCAAAAATCCTGCAGTAACGCTCCCTATCGTTGCCGCTGAACCTCCGCATCAAATTCTTCCGCATCCGGCCTGCAGTGCGCATTTCATCGATCAGGCGGTCGCGTTCCGTTTTACCGTTCTCCAGGATCACAGGGCGGTTGATGAAATGATCGGCCTCGCTGATCAGGTGCGTCGCAAGCAGGACCGTCTCACCGTCGAGCAGGCTGACCGCAACCACAGCCTATTGCCCATATTCAGGATTTGTCTTCCGGCGGAGCCGGGCGCAGTTTCCTTGGCTTCTCCACCAGGCCTGCCTTCTGCAGCGCCGCTACCAGCAGCGGAATCGCCACCAGCTGGATCACAATCCCCGGCAGCGCAGTGACAAACGCCGAGGTCAAAAAGACGGTGAAGCCATAAGGCTTGCCTGCAATGCCAAGCAACACCGCATTTGCTATGCCGGACACTGCGCGCCCGCCCAGCATCGCGCCGATCAGCGAGAGATAAAGGTTCCCGCCCAGCTTCCGGTAAAAGAGCCCGGTTAAAGCACCGTATGCGCACAGCTCCAGCATCATCGCCGGAGCGATGGGGAAGATCGGCGGCATCCCGGTCAGCAGGGAGGAAAGCAGCGGGCCAAGGAGGCCGCAGACTGCGCCATACTGCCAGCCGCACAAAAAGCCGCACAGCAGCACGGGAATGTGCATCGGCAGGAACGTTGCACCAGCCCCGAGGGCATGGAATGCCATCGGCAGAACGATACACAGGGCGATACAGAAAGCGGTAATCACCAAATTCTTTGTGGGGGATTGCTTCATTCGTCAAATCTTCCTTTCGAGAGATACGTATGCAAACGACAAAACGCCAACCAAACCGCCTCCGCTCCTGCGGAAGCCGCGGCCTGGTTGGCGCTTTTGATTCGCTGCTGACGATCATCTGTATGTATATTTTTGCCTGTACTGCCCCTGCTTCTGCCCGGGCAACCGCTCTTCTGAACGGCATTTTACGTTGTTATTATAGCAGAACCGGGCCGCACCGTCAATGCACTCCTTCTCTTTGGCGCGCCATTTCCTCCTGCTTTCTTAAAATGCGTTCATAAGCCTCGCGCGGCAAATTGGTATCCAGGCAAAGCTTCTCCATGGGGCACATGCCGGTGCGCGCCCGGTTGACGATATACGGCACGCGTTCCCCCTCGTAAAACGGGACGCAACGCCCGCCCAGGCAGACTGCCGCATGCTCGCTGATGACATCCGCATAAACTTCCTTTATGCCGCCGTATAGCATCAGCAGGGCTGCTGCCTTCCCTACAACACGATCGGCAATCACTGCGCCGCGCAACAGCTCCGGATCCTTCTGGAGCCAATCCGTCAGCGGCGATACGCCGGAAAGGGACGATTCTAAAAGCCGCCCGTCTTTCGTCAACAGCACACAGGTAGAGTGGTGCTTATGGAGCGCTTCTCTTGCTCGTTCCAATATCTCCGTCATATGTAATCCCCCCGAAAAACGCTTGTTACCATTTCAGAATAGCGAAATTCATCTGCATTGTCAACCGTCTCCCCCTGTCAATCCGCGTGACGTTTCAGCTTTTTCCCGGCTTCCTGGGCAGCCGTTTCCCGGCGCGTTTTCAAGCGCAAGCATATGGCAAATCGATGTGTCTTTCCTGGGAGTATCTGGATGGCGTTTCCGCATTCTCCGAGAGCTACGGCAACCCCTCGATCGGCCCGAGGCTGCGGGGCTGGATCCAAATTGCGCTTGTGAACGATCCTTCCACGGAGGAAGCCTCCCGCCTGCGCTGGAAAAACACAGATAACATCCACATAAATCTCACCTGCGGCTTTATTTCTCCCCTTGTAAGGCGCCGGACAGTATGCTATGCTGAAAACAGACAAATACCGATCAATCGGAGGAGAGCGGCGAAAGCCGCCGGCACATATGAGGAAAGGCTGGGCATCAGGATGCAGAAAGTGATCGTCGTTTCAAAAACCCATCTGGATCTGGGCTTCACAGACTACGCGGAGGAGATCCGGCAAAAATATCTCAATGAATTTATCCCAAACGCTGTCTCGATCGCAAACGAGCTCAACGCGGACGGCATAAAGCGCTTCGTCTGGACAACGGGCTCCTGGTTAATCAAGGAGGCACTGGAAAACGGCAGCGAACAAAACAGGCAGGCTCTCCTGCAGGGCCTGCGCAGCGGTAATATTGCGCCGCACGCCATGCCCTTTACCACGCATACGGAGCTGCTCGACGCGGACACGCTTGATTATGGCCTTTCCATTGTGGACCGGATCGACGCGATCACAGGGCGCAAAACCATCGCCGCCAAGATGACGGATGTCCCCGGGCATACAATCGGCCTCGTGCCCCTGCTTGCAAAGCATGGGATCAAACTATTGCACATCGGCGTCAATGGCGCGTCCGCCTTGCCGGACGTCCCTCCCTGCTTCCTCTGGAAATGCGGAGAAAGCGAGGTCGTTATCATCTATTCCGGAGATTACGGCGGAGCTTTTGCAAGCGAATTGACTGGGAGCGTGCTCTATTTTGACCACACGCTCGACAACCGCGGTGCATCCGGTGCAGAGGCCGTGCGCGCGCGTTTTGAAGCGATTCAAAAGAAATATCCCGGCGCACAGGTCTCCGCAGGCCGGCTCGACGACTTTGCGGAAATGATCTGGCGGGCGAAGGACCGGCTCCCCGTGGTAACCGCAGAAATCGGTGATACCTGGATTCACGGCGCGGCCTCCGACCCCTATAAAACCGCCGGGCTGCGCACACTCATCCGGCTGAAAAATGAGTGGCTGGCCGATGGGCGGCTCGCACAGACGGATGCGGCCTATGAACAGCTCGCAGATCATTTACTCTGCGCGGCCGAGCACACCTGGGGCTTGGATATGAAAACCTATTTTGCCGACTACGAGCACTATCTCCGCCCGGACTTTGAACAGGCGCGCCGGAAGGATACCGTAGAACTCCGCCATCCTCTGCGCGGATTCCCGCAAAATCTTCTGACTTTATTTTTCAGGCATACCGGCACATATCGGCCCGGCTCCTATCGCGCCATGGAAAAGAGCTGGGAGGAGCAGCGCGCTTACCTCACGCATGCGGTCAGCAAGCTGCCTGCCGCCTTAAAGAGCGAGGCCGAGCAGGCGCTCGCCGCTTTGCAGCCGCAGCAGCTCGTCCCTGTTTCAGGGGAAGAATTGCAGCGAAATGTGGATTATCATTTCAAAACCTGGTCGATCCGCGTTAACGAATACGGCGGGATCGGCGCCCTTTCCTGCGGCGCGGATCGAGTCATCCGTGAAAACAACCGCCCCGCTGTAGAATATTACTCCTACGGCAAAACAAATTATGATTTCTGGCTGACGCACTACACGCGCAACCGGAAGGAGACCGCAAGCTGGTCCCTCGGTGATTTCGCAAGGCCGCTTCTAAAATATGCAGATTCCAAATACCCACAGGGCCGCTTCCCCTACCGGTTCCGGCAGGGCTGTGTCCAAGCCCTGCCAAATGGGCTGCGCATCTGCGTATATCTTTCCATTGCGCCGGAATGCCATGACAAGCTTGGCGCGGCAGAAACGGTCCAACTCATCTACACCCTGTACGCTGGAGAGATGAAGATCGAGGTGATTTGGGCCGGCAAACCGGCCAACCGGCTGACGGAGAGCACCGTCTTCCGGCTTTACCCCGCCTGTGCGCAGGAGGAAATCCGTTATACAAAAATCGATACCGAAGTAGACCCGATGACCGTCGTCAAAAACGGGAACCGCAACCTGTCAGCTGTATGGGACATGCATTTTGGACCATACCGCTTTATAAACCGCCATGCCGCCCTGATCGGCCTGGGCAAGGGAAAAATCCTGCGTTTTGACAATCAATTCGAGTCCATCGAGCAAAACGGCATCTCCTACATCCTGCACGACAATGTCTGGGGCACCAATTTCCCCTTATGGTATGAGGACAATGCCTATTTCCGCTTTGATATCGTCCCAATAAAAAGCCGGGATCCGCAATGATTCCCCGCACCCCGCTGCCGGAGCAGCCTGGCCGCGCTCTGCTCTTGATGGGTTCGAACAGGCGGCTCCTCATCCGGCCCAGCGGCGCAGCTCAGCTCGTCCAGTTTTAGGCCGAAGGCGCGTTCCCGCAGGGCGGAAGCATTCCAGCTCATCCGCAAAATGCAGATGAATCGCTTCCCTTTCCTTGGAAATTGCGGCGGGGAACAGAATGGTTTTACAACTCAAGCGCGCACAGCCGCCGTACGCCGGGAAGGCGCGGCGGCTGTGCATGTGAGCAATATGCTTTTTTTGACTACACGTCAATCCATCCAGCCGCCCAGTCAGGGCGGCTGATTTTACGCTCCGCGGCCGAAAGGGCCGTTTTCTACACAGCCTTCCAGGGTCAGCGCTGGCAGCCGCAGTTATTTTCGCGCTCCCTGCCGCCGCAGCCGCAGTTATTCTCGCGTTCCCTGCCGCCGCAGCCACAGTTATTTTCGCGCTCCCTGCCGCCACAGCCGCAGCTCTCGTTTTTCTTCTGCCGGCACTCAGTGGGCGGGAAGAACTCGTTGACCGGGAAGCGGATTTGCTTGAAAGCATCGCACGGATCATTCTCCATATCGTGGCAGCACTCCTTCTCCGGCACGCAGAAATCATACGCCGGGATCAGCATCTGAACATCGCGCTCAAGCTGTACAATCGTAAACAGGCCAAGCGTTACGCGCACCGCTTTTTCCGGGTTGGCGACGCTGAAATCCCCGTCAAACGACCTGCGGATGCAGGATGGCGCAGAGCAGCACCCTTCGCACTCGCAGCAGTCGCACGGGCGGCAGAGCTTTGCATCCAGGCAAATCGGATCGACGCACTGAACCTTCGCCTTCGGATTCGCGCTGGTGGGAAGGAACTGTTCGTCTGCCTCGTCTGGAGAAAACTCCGAAGAGAAAATACGTACATTGCCTTCGCTACCGAAGAGGATGCATTTCTTGGAGAAAGAAGTCAGGCCCTCAACGGTGCAGGGGGGATTCATCGGCGTGGTGTAAGCGTCGAGATATACCTTGAAGAAGAAGGTAATGTCAACGGAATAGTAGCCGCGGTTGAAAGGAACCGCCTCCACGTCGATAAAGCAGTTGATGATCTTGCACGAACGGCAGCGAACGGAAGTCGCATTGTCAATGATGCACTGCGCCCGATCGGTAAAATAGACGCGCATATCCGCCAAGCAGTCTTTGTCCGCACATGAATCGTACACGCGGTTGGTATCGATGCACACAGCCTCGCGGATGCCGCCGCTGACGACATCCGCAGTGTTGCAGCAGGATCTGTTGTCCGCCATAGTGTTTCCTCCTATGAGTAGATTGAAATTTTGTAAAAACTTCAATACCATACTATGACGCTGGCGGATTCTGGTGCAGGAAAAGCGAAGCACAAACAGAAAAGTTTTGCGCAATTCCCTGTGCTTATAAAGGATTTCACACACTTTGAAGCAACAGCCTCATGGGTTCCATCCCCTATGTCTCAACATTTTTAACTGCCCTGAAAAAAATCTGGCTTTTGGATTGTATGGATAGCGAAAGGAGTTGAAAGGCCCGTGAAAAAGTCATCCGATCTCAATGGCTTCCTGCAGGACGCTGTGTCGAATGATTCCAAAGCAGTGGCCCGCGCAGCCTTTGCGTATCTGTAAAACACCGCGGACGCGGAGGATATCACGCAGGAGGTCTTCCTTGCGCTTCTGGAGAAGCGTCTCTCCTTCGAAAACAAAAAACATCTGAAAGCTCTTCCACCCATTCGCTCCGTCCGATGTAGGCTCTTTTCACCCGTACATCGGCAATCGCTTGGAAGGAAACAGAACCCTTTAAGATCGATTCAGATGTTTCGGATCTCGCTCCCTACGGCCTGCGGGATGGAATGCGCTACCTCTTCCCGCAGGCAGAGGACGAAAAGATAATTTTCGACCGCAGCGCCTATCCTTACCAAGAGATCAAATAATATGAATAAATATAGAATATGGCGTAAATTGTTGCTAAATGTTAGGCTATTACAGAGCTCATCATCCGCTTGAGTATCAGGAGCTTTCTATTTTTATCATAATCGGTTGCTAAGATCGCATCCTGATTAAAAAGATTGCCACCGAGATATGGGACAAAGATGCAAGCCAAAAGCATACGAAACTCCGCCGGGGAGAAATCCCTGGCGGAGTTTTGCATTGTAAAAAATACCCGAAACCTTTTCCGCTGCTATTGACAACATCTATTATTTGTGATATTGTACTTATTGAGATTAATTACTATTAGGAGCATTCCGTATGATCAAACGCAACACAATTCAACGCGCTTTGGTTCTTGAAGCAGTAAACGAGCTGAAGTGCCATGCTACAGCAGACGAAATCTATAATGCGATCGTTAACGAACACCCCCATATCAGCAGAGGGACGGTGTATCGAAACCTGAATCAACTGTCTGAAAATGGAGAAATCCGAAAGCTGGAAATTCCGGGCGGTGCTGACCGGTTCGATCACAGATGCCATGACCATTATCACACAAGATGCGTAAAGTGTGGCCAAGTCTTTGATGTGGAGATGGAGTATATCAAGGATTTGGAAAAAAAAATCAAAGATACCCACGGTTTCGAGTTTAGTGGTCATGATATTATGTTCAAAGGCATCTGCCCGGTATGCAAGAAATGAGCCATACATCGTGGATATGGAATTTTGCCTAATTGGAATCCCAATGAAGAAGGTTACGAAGCAGGCGGCTCACTCAACATGTGCGCATACGGGCGCGTAATCCCGTAAATCAAATATAAGGAGAACGACAATGAGAAGTATCACCACACTAGACCTGCAATATGCACACAGATTCTATGGCTTCAAGGGCGAAGCTCAGTATTTGCATGGGCATACGGGAGTCCTGACAATCGAGGTTGAAGATTCCATCGAACCCGGCGTTAATATGGTTTTTCCCTGCAATGAAATCCAGAAAACCGCTTGGGAAGTGCTGAAGAACTTCGATCACGCACTGATTTTGAGAGAAGACGACCCTCTGCTGCCCGCAATTCTTAACGTTTACGAGGCACAGGGCATTCGAAACGGTGCGCCGACCAACAAGATGAAGGGCCCCGCTTTCAAAACGGAGCTTGCAACTGCGTATCCGGAGTGCCGGTTGGTTGTTACGAAGGAAACCTTGACTGTTGAAGGCATGATCAAAATCGTTTACGATCTGCTGAAGGATAAGCTGAACATTGCCAAGATCACCTTTACCAGCGGTGTCAACGCAGGCTCGGCAGAATTCGAGCCGAAGAATGAGATTGCTCGCTGTCCGTTATGCGGTGTCGCGCTGAACGAAAATGGTGTATGTCCCAAGTGTGGATATAAGAAGCAATTAAAATGAATCCGCAAACTTTCCCTCAGGCAGCTATGATGCATCTGCCATTTATATTTGTAAGTGGTTCAACATGAAATAATAGTCCAGTTAAAGGCGCTCAACTGTAAAAAACAGCCTCCCCGGAACTCAACAGGGTTCCGGGGATTGTCATGTTTATTCGGCTTTTTCATCCGCGTTATCCTTCATTCGACGCAGACGCTTCGTTAGAAACGATTGCGGCGTTTGTAGAACAAGCACTCAAATAATCGCAGCAATAAAATCGGCAGGGCATCAGAATATGCTTTGCCAATTTTTTAATTAAATATACTTATTTTATGCATTCACAGCGTTTTCAGGAACCAATCCTGCACCTTCCCGTTTGTCGCCAGAACATCATTCCTTCTCGTCACATCCAGCGCCTTCCCCTGCCAGTCCGTTACACAGCCCCCCGCCTCCCGCACGAGCAGCAGCCCGGCTGCATAATCCCACGGCTTTAAATGCCGCTCAAAATATGCGTCAATCCGCCCGCAGGCGACATAACAAAGGTCGAGCGCCGCCGAGCCGGAGCGCCGGATATCCTGGCAGGCGAGGAATACCTTTTGAAACCGCTCAAAATTCTGTGCGGCCTCCTCTTTATCGTACGGGGCTGTGCCGATCGCCGCCAGGCAGGCTCCGATCGCTTGCGTCCCGGTGCACCGGATCAGCTTGCCATTTAAAAAAGCGCCTTTTCCCCGCTGAGCCGTGAACAGTTCCTCTGTAAACGGATTGTAGACGGCGCCGAATACCACTTCCCGCCCGTCATAAAAAGCCAGAGAAACAGCGCTCATGCGGTAATCGTGGATTAAATTTGTCGTTCCGTCGATGGGGTCGAGAATCCAGGCGGGCTGGCCGCTATAGTCAGGGTTCTCCTGCTCCTCCGCCAAAAAGCCTGCCTGTGGGGCAAGCGCTAAAAGCCGTTGCTTCAGATACGCCTGCACGCTGAAATCTACCTGTGTGACGTAATCGGCTTCCCCCTTCACAGTGATCCGATGCGCCGCTTCCGGGTCCAGCACAATCGTTTTCGTCTCCCGCACCAATTCGACTGCCTTTTGAAAATCCATCGAAATCCCCCGCCTTGTTGCAGACCGCCGCAAAATCATTTGCGGCGGCCTGACAATCGTGATTTGTCCTTTTATATTGTATGCTTTTTCCTCGTGAGCGTCAATCCCGCGGCTGCAGCGGCCACCAGGCCCAAGGGAAGCAGGGCGAGCGCCCGCTCTCCGGTATCGGCAATCGCCCCCGCAGGCTCCTCCTGCTGGCGGCCTGTGCTTTCAGGAGGCGTAAGCGGGGAGGCCGGCTCCTCCGAGGGCGTTTCACCTGGGGCGGGTTCCGGCTCCTTCAGCTCTTCTGTGGCAGGCTCCTGCGTATCCGGCTCTTCCGGCTGCCCCGCCTGAATGAGAGACAGCGCGCCGGTCTTCGGATCGACCTGCATAAACTGGCTGTAAGCCCCTGCATCCTGTACCGTGCGCTGCGCATCCGACAGGCAGAGCCAGAGGATGAATTCCATCACCTGCGTATCATAGATATATCCCACATGCTTGAGATCCTTCAAAAACCATGTCTGCTCCGGCAGCAGGCAGGTGGAAGCGTCGATGATCCGGTCGCCGGATATGTGATGATGCGAAGCGTCCCGGCAGCTGGTATTTTTCTGCTGATACTCTTCCGGCAGTGTTTCGGCTAACAAAGCGCAGGTCGCATAGCCCGAGGTATATTTCGTATCGATGACATTGTCGTTTTGCTCCCGATAGGAGGGCGTGAGCGGCACGCCCTGCAGGTTGTAGTGGGAGACGACATTGATCTTCGTTCCCCGCTCCATCGCCGCCTGGAACAGCTCCGGCAGCTTCTCCTGCACCCCATAATGATAAGCGTCAATCCGGGCGATGAGCTGCGCATCCTCCTCCGGGTCGAGCAGATACGATTTTGCATCCTCGTAATCCTCCAGCGCAATCAGATCCCAAATGCCCGGCATCGTCACAAACGTATCCTGAAACACCTCATCATAAACGCGCTCCTTCAAATGCACCACCAGCTCATCGAGCACCGGCAACAAAACATCGATGACACCCGCCTGATCGAGTGCGTCGAGCAGCACATTGACCGCCTGCTGCCCCGCAACCTCCTTCAGGATGCGGATGAGCGCGTCCTTGTGAAATTCGATCTTCCCGGTGAAGAGATCGCCTACAATCGTCGTGCCCGTGAAGGCGGAGGACAGCATCGTGAAAGTATCAATATCCCCGCTGCCGTATTGCGCAAGATAGGAGGCAATGATCGTGCCGCCCATGCTGGATCCGACCAGATTCACCTTGTCATGGCCGGTCTCCTGCTTGGCACGTTCTACATAGGCGCGCAGCTCCTTCGCATGCTCCATGGGATCGAGCCGCCAGTCGTAATTGAAATAGTAGACATGATCGGCTCCAATTTTCTGCGCGGCAGCGCGTACCAGCGCAGGCTCGTTGGTCAGATAGCCCTCCTCATTGACAAACTCCGGATAGTGCGCCATGGATTCCGGATATACCGTGGTTGTGACGGCATAGCGGCTGCCTCCGTCCGGATTGCAGGCAAGCGGCTCGAAAAGCGCATAGATCGCCGGCAGGACATCATCGCCGAGCTTATCATAATCCTTTGTCACGGCAAACCGCGCCACAGGGCCCGCGATTTGTCCGACGAGCTTCAGAATCGCCTGCGTATCGGGCGCAAATACCTGCTTCTCCTGATCCGTACCTGCATTCAATACCAGAGGCCATGCGTTCATGCCGGTGACAACGATCAGCGGGGCCGTCCCACACGCACAGGAATCTGCCGCAAGTGCTGCCGAGGCGCACCCCAGCAGCATCGCAAACGCCAAGAGAAAACATAGAATCCGCCTGCCAAACTTTTTCATCAAAACACTCCCTCTTTTAATCATCTCTTCTAAAAAAGAATACATATAATTATGTTCATTGTCAATAAAGCCGGTAAAAAAGTAAAAACCTGCTTTCGGCAACATGCAGAAAGCAGGTTTGGTATTGATGTTTATCCCTTTGACAGCCGCGCGAAATTGGCCATCAGCTTTTTGGTGCCCGCCTTATCAAAGGCGATCTCCAGCAGCGTATCGTTGCCCATCGGCTGCGCGGAGAGCACAACGCCAGTGCCGAAGAGCTTGTGCCCCACCGTATCGCCCACCCGATAGGAGCCTGCGGGGGCGTCATGCGTTGGCACCGCAGGCCCAAAGGAATGGTCGAAGGTTTTCTTCGGCTTTGCGGTGCGCTGCATGGCAGGCCTTGGCTGCTGCAGCACGACCTTGCGCTTCTCTTCGGTCAGTTCCTCCGGAATCTCCTCCAGAAAAGGCGACGGCGCGTTGTGGCTTGTGCTGCCGTAGAGCATACGGGTGCGCGCATGGGTCAGATACAGCCGCTCCTTGGCGCGGGTGATGCCTACATAAGCAAGCCTGCGCTCCTCCTCCATCTCGCTGGCGGCATACAGGGACTGGATACCGGGGAAAATGCCCCGTTCCATGCCCGGGATAAACACCACGGGGAATTCCAGGCCCTTTGCCGAATGCAGCGTCATGAGGACGACGGTGTCCGCCTCCTCATTATAATTATCGATATCGGTCATCAATGCGACCTCTTCGAGGAAGCCGTTTAAGTCGCCATCCTCGTTTTCCTCGCCGTAGCGCAGCAGGTTGGAGGAAAGCTCCTGAATATTCTCCAGACGGTCCTGATAGGTCTCCCGGTCCAGCGCCAGAGAGTCGAGATACCCTGTATCCCGCATCGCTTTTTCAAACAGCTCGTTGAGGGGCAAGTCTTCCGCCGCCTCGATCAGGCCGTCGATGATCTGCGTAAAAGCCCGCAGGCGCGGCGCTGCCCGCACGAGCTGCTCATATTCATCCGCATGGGAAATCACCTCGTAGATGCTCAGCCCCAGCCCAGCCGCGATCTGGGCCGCATGGTTGATGGTCGTCGCGCCAATGCCGCGCTTGGGCTCATTGATGATCCGGCGCAGGCGGATATTGTCCGCCGGGTTGCTGATGACGGAGAGATACGCGAGCGCATCGCGGATCTCCTTGCGCTCATAGAAGCGGTGCCCGCCGATCACACGGTAGGGCATGCCCATGCGCACAAAGGTGCGCTCTATTGCGTTCGACTGGGCGTTCATCCGGTAGAGCACGGCGTGATCGCTCCATTTTCTCCCGCCCTTGACGGAATCCATAATCGTATCCGCGATAAAGGTGCTCTCCTCCTGCTCGTCGAAGGCATTGTCCACCACAATTTTTTCCCCGGGACCGTTGGCTGTCCACAGATTCTTGCCCTTGCGCTCCGTATTATGGGAGATGACGGCATTGGCCGCATCCAGGATATTTTGGGTAGAGCGGTAATTCTGCTCCAAGCGGATCACCCGCGCATTTTTATATTGCTGCTCGAAAGAGAGGATATTTTCAATCGTCGCGCCGCGGAAGCGGTAAATGCTCTGGTCGTCGTCACCGACCACGCAGAGGTTGCTGCTGCCGCCGGCCAGAAGGCTGGTGAGCCTGTACTGCGCATGGTTGGTATCCTGATATTCGTCTACCATCACATAGCGGAACCGGTTCTGATAGCGGGTGCGCACCTCTTCATTCTCTTCCAGGAGCTTTACTGTGTTAACGATGATATCGTCGAAATCCATTGCGTCCGCATCCCGAAGCAGCTTCTCATAGAGCCGGTAAGCTTCACCAATCTTCCGCAGTCGCACGTCGTCGCCCGCATCCTTCAGGTATTCCTCCGGTGGGATCAGGCTGTCCTTCGCATGGCTGATCTCATGCAGGAGCGTCTTATGGGAGAGCATTTTGTCGTCGATCCCCAGCAACCTCTGGCATTCCTTCATGACGCGCTTGGAATCATCCGTATCATAAATCGTAAAATGGCTCGTATAGCCGAGGCTCTCCCCATCCCGCCGCAGGATACGCGCACAGGCGGAGTGGAAGGTGCTTGCCCATACATCCTGCCCCTCCGGGCCGAGCATCGCCTCCAGCCGCTCCTTGAGCTCGCCGGCGGCCTTATTGGTAAACGTAATCGCAAGGATCTGCCACGGCTTTGCAGGGCGGACAGCCAGAAGATCTGCAATTTCATAGGTATACTCCCGCGTACCGTCGCGGTATTCTTCCAGCATCCGGGTTTCCTCGTCCGTCAGGGCTTCCGGAACCTCCTGTGAAAAATACGCACAGCCGTATTTCACGATATTGGCGATCCGGTTGACAAGCACCGTCGTCTTTCCGCTGCCTGCGCCTGCCAGAATCAGCAGGGGGCCTTCAGTTGTAAAAACGGCCTCCTTTTGCATGGGATTCATGCGTGAAAATTCTTTTTCCATAACCTGCCTGCGCAGGGCCTGTATTTGCTCCTGAGTCATTGTGCACCGCCTAAACTATGTAAAAATCTTTTTTGATAGAGGGTTTACTTCTTGAGGAAGGTTTCAATCCGATAGCGGGGACGTGCCTTGACCTCGCTGTAAATCTTGCCGATATACTCCCCGACCATGCCCGTGCAGAAAAGCTGGATCCCTCCCAGCAGCCAGATCGAGCAGACGATTGCCGTCCAGCCGCTGACCGCCACGCCGCAAAGCTTGGAAATCAGCGCATATAGCAGGCCCAGCACGCTCAGACAACCAATCAGGATACCTGCCACGGAAATCATCCGCAGGGGCCGCACGCTGAAGGAGGTGATTCCATCCATCGCAAAGGAAAGCATCTTGCGCAACGGATACTTCGATTCCCCCGCATAGCGCTCGCTGCGGTCATAATACACATAATCCGTCGAATACCCGATCAGGGGGACGATTCCGCGCAAAAAGAGGTTCACCTCTTTGTATTCAGAGAGCGCGTCAAGCGCCCGCCTGCTCATCAGGCGGTAGTCCGCATGGTTATAAACGGTCTCCACGCCGAGCAGGTTCATCACCTTATAAAAGCCAAGCGCGGTCGTCCGTTTGAAACAGGTATCCGAATCCCTTTTATTGCGCACACCGTAAACGATATCCGTTCCCGCATTGAATTTATCAATAAACTCCTCCAGGGCGTGGATATCGTCCTGGAGATCCGCATCCATGGATACCGCACAGTCGCAATACTGGCGCGCCTCCATCAGCCCTGCCATCAACGCGTTCTGATGGCCTTGGTTATGTGCAAGCTTTAAACCGCAGACAAAGGGATTCACCTGATGCAACGCCTCGATTTTCTCCCAGGTGGTGTCCTTGCTGCCGTCGTCCACCAGCAAAATCCGGCTCTCGAAAGCGATCTTCGCCTTCTGACGCAAATCCTCCAGAATCGGCGTGAGCTCCTCCACCGTATGTTCAATGACTGCTTCCTCGTTATAGCACGGAATCACCAAATACAGAATTCCCATCCTTCATGACCATCCTTTTCACAAACATCGGGAAAGTTCGAGGACTTCAGCGAAGCCGGATTCCGGCCATGCCGCGCCAAGAGTGTCAGGCGTTTCCCCCTGCTCCCAATCTTGATTATCCGCTTTTCACACAGAGTTCGCAGAGAATATGGAAACCGGATGCTTTTCCCTCTTTACGGGCAGGCATCCGGATTTCTCACCATTCTGTATGGGATTATCATAACATAGCAGAGCCAAAAATTCAAGGCAGAGGCATCAGATCCATACAATAGAAAAAATGGCCCAGGCAAAACATTCCCGTCTTGCCTGGGCTGCCCCGGCAGGCATCGCCTGCCGCAATAATTTCAAAGAATCTTACTCGTTGATCTTGATGACAACGCCCGAACCAACCGTACGGCCGCCTTCACGGATCGCGAAGCGGAGGCCTTCCTCGATGGCGATGGGGGTAATCAGCTCAACATCCATCTCGACGTTATCGCCGGGCATGCACATCTCAGTGCCTTCGGGCAGAGCAATGATGCCGGTAACGTCAGTGGTGCGGAAATAGAACTGCGGACGGTAATTGTTGAAGAACGGGGTGTGACGACCGCCTTCATCCTTGGTCAGGACGTAAACCTGGCCGCGGAATTTTGTGTGCGGATGGATGGAACCGGGCTTGGACAGAACCTGGCCGCGCTCGATTTCATTCCGCTGAATGCCGCGAAGCAGCGCGCCGATGTTGTCGCCAGCCTCGGCATAGTCGAGGATCTTGCGGAACATTTCGATACCGGTGACAACCGTCTTCTTCTTCTCATCCTTCAGGCCGACAATTTCAACTTCCTCACCGGTCTTCAGCTGGCCGCGCTCAACCCTGCCGGTGGCAACGGTGCCGCGTCCGGTAATGGTGAAGACATCCTCAACAGGCATCAGGAAGGGCTGGTCCGCCTTGCGGTCCGGCGTCGGGATATAGCTATCGACAGCATCCATCAGCTCCCAGATGCACTTAATCTCCGGAGCGTCAACATCGCCTCCGTTGTACTCAAGGGCCTTCAGAGCGGAACCACGGATGATCGGGGTGTCGTCGCCCGGGAATTCATACTCGTCGAGCGTCTCACGGATTTCCATTTCAACAAGCTCAAGCAGCTCCGGATCGTCGACCTGATCGCACTTGTTCATGAAAACGATGATATAGGGCACGCCAACCTGACGGGCAAGCAGAAGGTGCTCCTTCGTCTGCGCCATCGGGCCGTCGGTCGCCGCGATAACAAGGATCGCGCCATCCATCTGCGCCGCGCCGGTGATCATGTTCTTGATATAGTCGGCATGGCCGGGGCAGTCAACGTGTGCATAGTGGCGGGTAGCGGTCTCATACTCAACGTGAGCGGTGTTGATCGTGATGCCGCGCTCGCGCTCTTCAGGAGCCTTATCGATATTCGCATAATCAACGAAATCGGCTTCGCCCTTCATTGCAAGGGTCTTGGTGATCGCCGCCGTCAGAGTGGTCTTGCCATGGTCGACGTGGCCAATGGTACCAATGTTTACATGGGGTTTGGTTCTTTCGAAATGCTGCTTTGCCATTGGATGTTCCTCCTTTTATCTTCGAAACTTTCATTTTACTGTTTTATAAAAACAGGCTGTTCAGGGGTATTCTATCAATTCCCAAAAGAGATTTCAAGTGTTTTGGCAAAATTATTCTTCGACCGTCTTCGCACGGGAGCTGATGATCGTATCTGCAATGGATTTCGGCACCTCAGTATAGTGGCTTGGCTCCATCACATACTGACCACGGCCCTGCGTCTTGGAGCGAAGGTCGGTCGCATAACCGAACATATTCGACAGCGGCACAAAGGCATTGACCTGCGTTGCGCCGTTGCGGGTCTCCATGCCCTGCATGAGCCCGCGGCGGGAGTTGATATCGCCGATGACGTCGCCCAGATATTCATCCGGCACGGTAACGCTTACCTTCATAATCGGCTCCATCAGCACCGGGGCGGCCTTACGCATCGCCTCTTTGAAGGCCATAGAGCCGGCGATCTTGAAGGCCATCTCCGAGGAGTCGACCTCATGATAAGAACCGTCGTAGAGAGTGACCTTTACGTCGACGACATTGAAGCCCGCCAGCACGCCGGACAGCATTGCGCCCTTAATCCCCTGTTCCGCCGGGCCGATATATTCCTTCGGGATCGCACCGCCGACAATGGCGTTGACGAATTCATAACCCTTCTGCGGATTGGGCTCGATGCGGATCTTGACATGACCGTACTGGCCGCGTCCGCCGGACTGGCGCGCATATTTCGTGTCGACGTCGGCTTCCTTCGTGATCGTTTCACGATAGGCGACCTGCGGCTTGCCGACATTGGCCTCCACCTTAAATTCACGCAGCATACGGTCGACGATAATCTCCAGATGCAGCTCGCCCATACCGGCAATGATCGTCTGGCCCGTCTCCTCGTCCGTATAGCAGCGGAAGGTAGGATCTTCTTCCGCGAGCTTCGCGAGGGCAATGCCCATCTTCTCCTGGCCCGCCTTCGTCTTTGGCTCGATGGCCACGCGGATAACCGGCTCCGGGAATTCCATGGATTCCAGAATGATCGGATGCTTTGCATCACACAGCGTGTCGCCCGTCGTCGTATTCTTCAGGCCCACCGCAGCGGCGATATCGCCGGCATAGACGCATTCGATATCCTGCCTGTGGTTCGCATGCATCTGCAGGATGCGGCCCATACGCTCGTTATTGTCCTTCACGGAGTTATAGACCGTGCTGCCCGCATCAACCGTACCGGAATAGACGCGGAAGAAGCAAAGCTTGCCGACGTAGGGGTCGGTCGCGATCTTAAAGGCGAGCGCGGCAAACGGCTCGTCGTCTGAGGACTTGCGTTCCTCTTCGTCTCCCGTCTCCGGATTGGTACCCCGGATATCGGGGACGTCCGTCGGCGCGGGCATGAAATCGACGATGGCGTCAAGAAGCATCTGAACACCCTTATTGCGGTAAGAGGTGCCGCACAGAACCGGCACCATCTCGTTGGCAATGGTGGATTTACGGATGCAGTCCTTAATCTCATCGATTGTAAGCTCCTCGCCGCCGAGATACTTCTCCAGCAGGGCTTCGTCCTGCTCGGCGACATGCTCCATGAGCTCCGTGTGGTATTTCTCCGCCAGCTCGCGCAGATCCTCCGGGATGTCCTCATCGCGGATGTCGAGGCCCTTGTCGTCATAATACATTTCCGCACGCATGGTGACAAGGTCGATGATGCCGCGGAATTCGGATTCCGAGCCGATGGGAAGCTGGATCGGCACCGCGTTGCACTTTAAGCGGTCCTTCATCATGTCGACAACATTGTAGAAATTGGCGCCCATGATGTCCATCTTATTCACATAGGCCATGCGCGGCACATGGTACTTGTCCGCCTGACGCCAAACGGTCTCAGACTGGGGCTCTACACCGCCCTTAGCGCAGAAAACCGTGACAGAACCGTCGAGCACGCGCAGGGAGCGCTCCACCTCAACGGTAAAGTCCACGTGGCCGGGGGTGTCGATTATATTGATGCGATGCCCTTTCCAGAAACAGGTGGTCGCAGCAGAGGTGATGGTAATACCCCTCTCCTGCTCCTGCTCCATCCAGTCCATGGTCGCATCGCCGTCGTGCGTTTCACCGATCTTATGGTTCACACCCGTGTAGAACAGGATGCGCTCCGTCGTCGTGGTTTTGCCAGCGTCGATATGGGCCATGATACCAATGTTTCTGGTGAGCTGTAATGATACCTGCCTTGGCATATAAACCTCCAATTGCCATGCGCGCGGCACGGCGCTAAAGAATTGAAACCTGCGGCCGACGTGCATGCGCGCCCCCGAATCAGGGCGCACACCGCGCCGTCCCCCGCGCACGCAAAATGCAGCGCAGGTGTGCTCTTACCAGCGGAAGTGTGCAAACGCCTTGTTGGCTTCTGCCATCTTGTGCGTATCTTCGCGCTTTTTGAAAGCGGAACCGGTGGAATTGACTGCATCCATGATCTCGTTTGCAAGCCGTTCCTTCATCGTCCGCTCAGAGCGCTGGCGGCTGTAAAGCGTAATCCAGCGCAGGCCCAGCGTCTGACGGCGCTCGGGGCGAACCTCGATGGGCACCTGATAGGTCGCGCCGCCGACACGGCGGGCTTTGACCTCGAGAACAGGCATTACGTTCTCCATCGCGGCTTCAAAGACCTCAAGGGGTTCCTTGCCGGTCTTTTCCCTGATGATGTCAAAGGCGTCGTAAACGATCTTCTGGGCGACGCCCTTTTTGCCATCATACATAACACTATTGATAAGCCGTGTTACAAGCTTTGAATTGTAAAGCGGATCGGGCAAAACATCACGCTTTGCGATCTGGCCTCTTCTTGGCACTTCGCTTCCCTCCTTCATAAAAATGATATCATCGGTACTCGAGTGACAAAATTCCCGTGGCGCCAATGAGAGGCATATCTATTGATACACTCTCACTGGTTGCAAGGCGGCTTGCCGCCTGTAGCCTGCAAGAAGATTTGTCTGTCTGGATTCCCGGCTGAGTGCCGGATTACTTTTTGGCAGCCTTCGGGCGCTTCGCGCCGTACTTGGAGCGCGCCTGCATTCTGCCGGAAACGCCCTGCGTATCAAGGGTACCGCGCACGATATGGTAACGCACGCCGGGAAGATCCTTTACACGGCCGCCGCGGATGAGGACGACGCTGTGCTCCTGCAGGTTATGACCGACACCGGGGATATAGGCGGTTACCTCGATCCCGTTGGTCAGACGCACCCTCGCAATTTTACGAAGCGCAGAGTTCGGCTTTTTCGGCGTGATGGTCTTGACCGCTGTGCAGACACCGCGCTTTTGCGGGGAATCCTTATCGGTCATGATGTTCTTCTTGGAGTTGAGCCCCTTGAGAAGAGCAGGCGCCTTCGCCTTTTTCTCCGACGTCTCCCGTCCATTACGGACAAGTTGGTTAAAGGTTGGCAAGTTACTTTCACCTCCTGATATTGAATCAAGCCTAATCTATCGTGCAGAGGCAGGATTGGGCCGCCTCATGACACCAAAAAAATACAAAAACAGATTCGCACAATTGAAGATTCTAGCACGCAGAGATAAGCTTTGTCAAGCGCCCAGAGGGCTTTGGCATGAGGAAGAATCCGGAAAACGACAAAAAGTTTTGTCTAAAATGCAAAATCCGATTTTTCCCGTGCTCAGACCGCTTCCCCTTCGATCTCCGCGGGCACCTCAGGCATCTCCTGCGGGACAGGTACGACCTCCACATCGCTGTAGCACTTCATGCCGGTGCCGGAGGGCAGGAGCTTGCCGATGATGACGTTTTCCTTCAGGCCCAGCAGCGGATCGCTCTTGCCCTTGATGGCCGCGTCGGTCAGCACGCGGGTCGTCTCCTGGAAGGAGGCGGCAGAGAGGAAGGAATCCGTCGCAAGGGAGGCTTTTGTAATACCGAGCAGCACGGGCTGGACGGTCGCCTCCTGCAGCGCCTCGCCGGTTTCCGCCGCACGGGCGCGCACTTCCTCGTTCTGCGCGATCAGCTCGCTCTTATCGATCGTCGCACCGGGCAGGAGCGTCGTATCCCCCGATTCGGCCACGCGGACCTTCTTCATCATCTGGCGGACAATGACCTCAATATGCTTATCGTTGATATCCACACCCTGCATCCGATAAACGCGCTGCACTTCGCGGATCAGGTAGTTATGCACCGCGTCCACACCGCGTACCGCGAGCACATCATGCGGATTGACAGAGCCTTCCGTGATGATCTCGCCCTTTTCGATGGTCTGGCCCTCTTCCACGCGCAGGCGGGAGCCATAGGGGATCAGATAGCTGCGCTCGTCGTGGTTTTCCATATCCGTCACGACGACGTGCTGCGACTTCTTGATCTCCTGCAGGGATACTACACCGCCAATTTCGCTGATGATTGCCAGATGCTTCGGCTTGCGCGCCTCAAACAGCTCCTCAACGCGGGGAAGACCCTGTGTGATATCGGCGGAAGACGTAACGCCGCCGGTGTGGAACGTACGCATGGTCAGCTGGGTGCCGGGCTCGCCGATGGACTGGGCGGCGATGATGCCGACCGCCTCGCCCACGGTGACCGGGTCGCCCGTGGCAAGGTTCGCGCCGTAGCACTTGATGCACACGCCGTGCTTGGACTGGCAGGTGAGCAGGGAGCGGATCTTGATCCTGGTCACGCCGGAGGCGACAATGCGCTCCGCGTCGGATTCCTTCATCATCTCATCCTTGCTCATGATGAGCTCGCCAGTCTTCTCGTCATACAGGTCTTCCACCAGGAAGCGGCCCGTCAGACGTTCCGTCAGGCCCTCGATCATCTCGTTGCCGTCTTTGATATCGTAAATCTCAAGGCCGTCCGTGCAGTGGCAGTCCTCCTCGCGGATGATGACATCCTGCGAAACGTCCACCAGGCGGCGGGTCAGGTAACCGGAGTCCGCCGTGCGCAGCGCCGTATCGGCCAGGCCTTTCCGGGCGCCGCGGGAGGAGATGAAATATTCAAGGACATTCAGTCCCTCACGATAGTTTGCGCGAATGGGCACCTCGATCGTACGGCCCGCCGTGTTGGCGATCAGGCCGCGCATACCGGCAAGCTGCCGGAGCTGGCTGTCGGAGCCGCGAGCGCCGGAATCAACCATCATATAGATGGGGTTGTAGTGGTCGAGGTTTGCGGTCAGCTCGGAGGAAACCTTCTTCGTGCAGTCCTCCCAAACCTTGATCACATGGCGGGAGCGCTCGCCGTTGGAGATAAAGCCGCGCTGGAAGTTTGCATTGATCTTGTCGACCTTCTCCTCCGCCTCGGCGAGGAAATCCGCCTTCTTCGGCGGGATGGTCGCATCGCAGACGGCGACGGTAATGCCGCTCTGCGTGGAATATTTATAGCCCTGCGCCTTGATGCGGTCGAGCATTTCGGCGGTAACCGCCGTGCCGTGCACCTTGATGCACTTGTCGATGATCTTGCCGAGCATCTTTTTATTGACCAGGAATTCAACCTCCAGCTTGAAGGCGTTTTCCGGATCGCTGCGGTCCACAAAGCCGAGATCCTGCGGGATCGGATCGTTGAAAATGACGCGGCCCAGCGTGGTTTCATAAAGCTGGGAGCGCATCTCGCCCTCGATCTCCCTGGTCATGCGGATCTTAATCTTGGAATGCAGGCCGATCGAGCCCGCGTCATAGGCCATGATCGCTTCGCTTACATCGCGGAAGCACTTGCCCTCTCCCGGCTCGCCCGGCTTCACCAGCGTCAGGTAGTAAGAGCCGAGCACCATATCCTGCGTCGGCACCGTGACGGGCTTTCCGTCGGAGGGCTTTAAAAGATTGTTGGCCGCAAGCATCAGGAAGCGGGCCTCCGCCTGTGCCTCTGCGGACAGCGGCACATGGACGGCCATCTGGTCGCCGTCGAAGTCCGCGTTGAAGGCGGTGCATACCAGCGGATGCAGCTTGATCGCGCGGCCCTCCACGAGAACCGGCTCAAACGCCTGGATGCCGAGCCTGTGCAGCGTAGGTGCGCGGTTGAGCATGACCGGATGATCCTTGATGACGATTTCCAGCGCGTCCCAAACCTCGTTCTTCGCGCGCTCCACCATCTTGCGGGCGGATTTGATATTGTTGGCCTTATTGGTTTCCACCAGGCGCTTCATGACGAAGGGCTTGAACAGCTCGAGCGCCATTTCCTTGGGCAGGCCGCACTGGTAAAGCTTGAGTTCCGGCCCGACGACGATCACGGAACGGCCGGAGTAGTCGACACGCTTACCCAGCAGGTTCTGGCGGAAACGGCCCTGCTTGCCCTTAAGCATGTCAGACAGGGATTTCAGCGGGCGGTTGTTCGGGCCCGTCACAGGGCGGCCACGGCGGCCGTTGTCGATCAGGGCGTCCACCGCCTCCTGCAGCATGCGCTTCTCATTGCGGACAATGATATCGGGCGCATGCAGCTCCAAAAGCCTTTTCAGGCGGTTGTTGCGGTTGATAACGCGGCGGTACAGGTCGTTTAAGTCGGAGGTTGCAAAGCGGCCGCCCTCAAGCTGCACCATCGGGCGAATATCCGGCGGGATGACCGGAATGACGTTGAGGATCATCCATTCCGGGCGGTTACCAGATTGATGGAATGCCTCCACCACCTCAAGACGCTTGAGGATGCGCGCCTTTTTCTGGCCGGTCGCCGTCTCGAGCTCCTCGCGCAGCTCCTTGGCGAGCACCTCCACATCGATCTCCGCGAGCAGCTCCTGGATGGCCTCCGCGCCCATGCCGGCGCGGAATTCGTCCTCATACTTCTCGCGCATGTCCGCATATTCTTTTTCGCTCAGGGTCTGCATCTTCTGCAGCGGCGTATCGCCGGGATCAATCACGATATAAAGAGCAAAATACAGGATTTTTTCCAAAATACGGGGGGAGATATCCAGCATCAGGCCCATGCGGGACGGGATGCCCTTGAAATACCAGATATGCGAAACCGGCGCCGCCAGCTCAATATGGCCCATGCGCTCGCGGCGGACCTTATTTTTCGTAATTTCAACGCCGCAGCGCTCGCAGATTTTCCCCTTGTAACGGATGCGTTTATATTTTCCGCAGTGACATTCCCAGTCCTTCGTGGGGCCAAAGATACGCTCGCAGAACAGGCCGTCACGCTCGGGCTTCAGGGTGCGGTAATTGATTGTTTCCGGCTTCTTGACCTCGCCGTAGGACCATTCGCGGATCTTATCGGGCGATGCCAGACCGATTTTGATGGATTCGAAGGTGATATTTTCCATAGAACGATCACATGCCTTTCTTTCTAGTTTCGCGCCGGGAAGTGGGGCCGAAACCGAATGGAAAAAGGGCTTTTTCCTGCTTGGGAAACCGGCTTGACCGGATGCAGGGTCCTGCGTTTTCCCCGGGAGATGCCTGCCGCCCTTTCCGGCCGGCATCCCCGCTCCTGTCAAAACCGTTTAGTCGTCGTAATCGTCGAGCATATCGTCAGGCTCGAAGATCTCTTCCTCTTCGAAAAGTTCGTCCTCCTGCGGGCCGCCGCTCTCGGAATCACCGGCGGCATCCTCCAGCTCAATGCCCTCGCCCTCCAGGCTGAAGCCTTCGGCGGAATCCATATCATTGACCTCGCGGAACGCCTCTTCGTCCGCGTTGTTAAAGCTGGGTTCGTCGCCATCGAAATTCTGCTTGAGGTCGATCTCATTTTCATCCCGATCCAGAACCTTGACGTCCAGACCAAGGGATTGCAGCTCCTTGATGAGCACCTTGAAGGACTCCGGCACGCCGGGCTTCGGCACGTTTTGGCCCTTGACGATGGATTCATAGGTCTTCACGCGGCCTACCACGTCGTCGGATTTGACCGTCAGGATTTCCTGCAGCGTGTAGGCGGCGCCGTAGGCTTCGAGCGCCCAGACCTCCATCTCGCCGAAACGCTGGCCGCCGAACTGCGCCTTGCCGCCGAGCGGCTGCTGCGTCACCAGCGAATACGGGCCGGTGGAGCGCGCATGGATCTTATCGTCAACTAGATGGTGCAGCTTTAAGAAGTACATCACGCCCACCGTGATGGGATTGTCGAACTGGCGGCCGGTGCGGCCGTCGTAGAGGATCGTCTTGCCGTCCTCACGCAGGCCCGCCTCACGCAGCGCGTCGCGGATATCCGCTTCATGCGCGCCGTCGAACACCGGGGTCATGATCTTCCAGCCGAGCGTCTTCGCCGCATAGCCGAGGTGCACTTCCAGCACCTGGCCGATGTTCATACGGGACGGGACGCCCAGAGGATTCAAAATAATATCGAGCGGTGTGCCGTCCGGCAGGAAGGGCATATCCTCCTGCGGCAGAATGCGGGATACGACGCCCTTGTTACCGTGGCGGCCGGCCATCTTGTCGCCGACGGAAATCTTCCTCTTCTGCGCAATGTGGCAGCGCACGACTTTATTGACGCCGGGGCTCAGCTCGTCGCTGTTGGCGCGGGTAAATTCCTCCACATCCACAACGATTCCATACTCACCGTGCGGCACGCGCAGGGAGGTGTCGCGCACCTCGCGCGCCTTTTCGCCGAAGATCGCACGCAGCAGGCGCTCCTCCGCGGTGAGCTCCGTCTCGCCCTTGGGCGTAACCTTGCCGACCAGGATATCACCGGAATGCACCTCCGCGCCCACACGGATCACGCCGAACTCGTCAAGGTCTTTGAGCGCGTCCTCGCCGACATTGGGGATGTCGCGGGTGATCTCCTCCGGCCCTAGCTTTGTATCGCGCGCTTCGGTCTCATACTCCTCGATATGGATGGAGGTGAACACGTCATCGCGCACAATTTTTTCATTGATGAGGACGGCATCCTCGTAGTTGTAGCCCTCCCACGTCATAAAGCCGATCAGCACGTTCTTGCCGAGGCTGATCTCGCCGTTGGAGGTAGCGGGGCCGTCTGCGATGACCTCATGTGCCTCCACATGCTGGCCGCGGGACACGATCGGCCTCTGGTTGATGCAGGTGCCCTGGTTGGAGCGCATGAATTTGATCACGTCGTAGGTATCGATATCCAGATCGTTCTTCTGATCGTCCGGCTTAATATCAATCTTCTTTGCGCTGACGTGCGTGACCGTGCCGGCGCGCTTTGCAAGCACCGTAACACCGGAGTCGACCGCCGCCTTGTATTCCATGCCGGTGCCGACGATCGGCGATTCCGTTTTCAGCAGCGGAACGGCCTGCCGCTGCATGTTCGCGCCCATCAGCGCGCGGTTCGCGTCGTCGTTTTCGAGGAAGGGAATCATCGCCGTGGCGACAGAAACGACCATCTTCGGGGAAACATCCATAAAGTCCGCCTTCGAGCTCTCAATTTCCAGGAACTCATCGCGGTAACGGGCGTTGACCTTCGCGCGGGCGAAGCGTCCGTTTTCGTCGAGCGGCTCATTGGCCTGGGCGACGATGTAATCATCCTCCACGTCCGCCGTCATATAGACCACTTCGTCGAGCACCACGCCCGTCTCCTTGTCGACACGGCGAAACGGCGCTTCGATGAAGCCGTATTTATTAATTCTCGCAAAGGTGGCGAGATAGGAAATCAAACCGATGTTCGGGCCTTCCGGCGTCTCGATCGGGCACATGCGGCCATAGTGGCTGTAGTGTACGTCACGCACCTCGAATCCGGCACGGTCCCTGGAGAGGCCGCCGGGGCCGAGGGCGGAAAGACGGCGTTTATGCGTTAACTCCGCCAGCGGGTTCGGCTGATCCATGAATTGAGATAGCGGCGAGGAGCCGAAGAACTCTTTGATGGCCGCGAGCACGGGGCGAATATTGATCAGCGCCTGCGGGGTAACCGTTGCGCTGTCCTGCGCCTGCAGGGTGGTCATGCGCTCGCGCACCACGCGCTCCATACGGGTAAAACCGATGCGGAACTGATTTTGCAGCAGCTCGCCCACGGAACGGATGCGGCGGTTACCAAGATGGTCGATATCGTCCGTCGTGCCGATGTCATTGGCAAGGCAGTCGAGATAGTTGATGGAGGAGAAAATATCGTCGATCGTGATATGCTTCGGAATCAGATCGTCGCAGCGGTTTTTCAGCTCTGTGAAGAGGGCGTCCCTGTCGTCGCCACACTTTTCGAGGATTTCGACCAGAACGGTGAAGCGCACCTTTTCATTGATGCCGATATCCTCCAGCTCGTCCTCCGGGAAATCCACATAACCGCCGATATCCACCATGCCGTTGGAGATCACCTTGATCTCCTTGCCCTCCACATCGAGATAAGCGACGCTCACACCAGCCTGCTCGATCTCGTAGGCCTTCTCGCGCGTAATTGTCTCCCCCGCCTCTGCGAGCAGCTCGCCGGTGGCCGGGCTTGCAATGGGCTGCATGAGCTTATTGCCCGCCAGGCGCGCGGAAATACCAAGCTTCTTATTATATTTATAGCGCCCAACGCGGGACAGGTCGTAGCGGTGCGCATCGAAGAACAGGCCGTCGATATGCGCCTGCGCGGTCTCCACTGCGGGCGGCTCGCCGGGGCGCAGCTTGCGATAAACGGCAAGCAGGGCTTCCTCCGTGTTCTGCGTTGCCTCGCGGGTATCGCGCTCTTTTTCGAGGGTGGCGACGATACGATCGTCATTGCCGAAATATTCGAGAATTTCCGCGTCGCTGCCAAGGCCTAAAGCGCGAATAAAGGTTGTGATCGGGATCTTCCGGTTTTTATCGATGCGGACATAGAACACATCGTTCTGATCCGTTTCATACTCGAGCCATGCGCCTCGATTCGGAATGATCGTGGAGGTAAAGAGCTTTTTGCCGGTCTTATCACGGCTCATACCGTAATACACGCCGGGGGAACGCACAAGCTGTGAAACGATAACGCGCTCCGCGCCGTTGATGACAAAGGTGCCGCTGTCCGTCATGAGCGGAAAGTCGCCCATGTAGACCTCGTTCTCCTTGATCTCGCCCGTTTCCTTATTGATGAGCCGTGCACGCACGCGCATAGGCGCCGCGTAGGTCGCGTCGCGCTCCTTGCACTCCGCAACGGTATATTTCGGCTGATCGTCCATGCGGTAGCCGACAAAATCCAGCACAAGATTACCGGTGTAATCCGTGATCTCCGCAATATCGCGGAAGACCTCCTTGAGCCCTTCGTTCAAGAACCACTGGTAGGAATTCTTCTGCACCTCGATGAGATTGGGCATCTCCATGACCTCGTTGATCCGCCCGAAGCTCATGCGGGTATTGTTGCCAAGCTGAACCGGTTTCACTTTCACCATAGGCTCATCACTCCGTTCTTTTTTTGTCCCCAAGGGTATTGGTTCGTCTTATCCGGGGAAACGTAAGCAAAGAGGAATGCTTACGCAGCGCCCCGCATAAAACTGGTATAAATCATTGTCAAAAGGCCTTGCATTTTTGTGCAGAACATGATAGAATGCAGTTGATAAAAGGAAGGCCGGGCAGACAAAACGCCATTATATGCAGTAGTTTATTATAAACTGCCTGTCAACCATTGTCAAGCGTAAACTGGAAAAAATATATAAAAAACACCGTCAAAATCACTTTTGGCGGTGTTTTTTTAATTTATTCCAGTCTTTTTGGCTATTTTCAAGAGTTGACGTTGTGAAATCTCGCTCCCATTTTCCTTTAATGGAGTTCGACAGGCATAAAAATTGCAAAATTGCCTATCTTCTATTTGGTTTGTAACTTATCGTGTATCTAACCGTCGTTATATACAAAAATAAAACGGCAACAAAAAATCCCCGAAGCACATAGCTACGGGAATTTTTTGGAGCTGCTAACCAGATTCGAACTGGTGACCTCATCCTTACCAAGGATGTGCTCTACCGCCTGAGCCATAGCAGCAAATGGCGACCCGGAACGGGCTCGAACCGTCGACCTCTAGCGTGACAGGCTAGCGTTCTAACCAACTGAACTACCGGGCCATTTTGTAGGCTCGTCCTATTATAACAAATACATCCTGCCTTCTAAAGATTCCAATGGCAGGAGCAGAAGAATTCGAACCCTCGGCATGCGGTTTTGGGATGGCTACAAAGAGCAACGTTCCTCTACTGCCCCAAACACTTACCAATCCATAGCAGTTCGCTCTTCACAATTCTGACGTTTTCTTGATGCTGTCATCCTTTGGGACAACGCATCCGCCGCACAGAACAATAAGGATTATACTTTACGCCGCAGCTTTTGTCAATCCTTTTTTTAATTTTTGAGACATTTTTTTAATGTCTCCATTATCCAGCAGACAGACAGCTGCCTTGAGGCACCTTTGCAGCAGGTGTGTTTTGTCGCTTCACAATTCTACTGATTTTGGAGTCCCAAGGGAAGCTGTGTTTTCGCCGTTTCCCTTTTTCTTTTGCCAACAAAAATTTTACACTAACCAGACCAAATCTCTGAAATTTCCAGCGCCAAGGATGACCGTAGTGCGCAGACCCGGAAAAAGCCGTCCCTCAAAAACCAAGGCGCACAAAACAATGGAAAGCCCTTTCCTCGGGGAACTTCAAACCTATGAGAAAGAGCCATACTGGCGCCCTCGATGGATGCCTCCTTCTGGAGATGGCCGATAGCCTGCTGATCTGCATAGAAAGTATGGTGAAACAAGGCCAGCGTCTACAAAGAGGCACCTGGGTCAAGAAACTGGAAAACACGCTGAATATCCAGTTCCGCCAGTCCATTGCAGAGCACTTCTCCTGGGCTGGTCTGGAAAATTCTGAAATACCGGGAGAGCTACAGCATATGAATCACGCTTTGGACAAGAGGGATGCCACCAGCGCGGATATCCTGCTAGATATTATTGTGAAGCTCTGGAGTTGCTGCAGTCCATTTTCTTTTCACCCGCACCTCGGCCGCAAGAGAAAACACCGCCAGGAACGGTGTTTTTTCTGTCACTCTTCAAATTGAAAAAACGCTCTGCCATCATGTCAGAGAACGGCAGGTCCCCCGCTGGACCAGGCTGGGCATCAAAATCTGGTGCACATAACCCTGGGTCCCCTTTTCGATCTTGTCCAGCAGCATATCCACCGCCTGGACGGCCATTTCCTTTTTTGGCTGCTCAATGGTGGTAAGGTCGATGCGCGGCAGCGCAGTGGAGGGGATGTTGTCAAATCCGATGAGGGAGAGATCCCCCGGGATGCGGATATGGAGCTCGTCAGCCGCCTTCAGGATGCCCAGTGCGTTGGAGTCCGTAGAGGCAAAGATCGCTGTATAGTCGATGGGCTTTGCAAACAGCTCCTTGACCATCTGATATCCATTCTCGATGGAGGACCGGGCAAAGTCGCTGTGATGGAGCCTGGGTTCCAGCCCGAATTGCCGGCAGGCCCGCAGATAGCCCTCCGCCCGGAGCTGATGGGTAGTGGAGTTCCGGCAGCCGAAGTACAGGATCTCCCGGTGTCCCAGTCCGTAGAGATACTCCACCCCCAGATAGGCGCCTCGGCTGTTGTCCACAGATACGTAGCTCTGGGGCTGATCCCGCAGATTCTCGCTGAGAAACACCGCAGGGATCTGCTCCAGCAGCGGGGCGATCTTCTCATAGGTGGCCGGGGACTGGGGGACGATCAAAATCCCGTCCACCCGGCGGCCCAGCAGCAGTTTGACCACCATCTCCTCCTGTTTCAAATCCGGCTCCGAGTTGCACAGCATAATGTTGTAGCCCCTGGCCCGGGCGCTCATCTCCACATAATAGGCCAGCTGGGACATGAACTCATTTTCAATGGCCGGCACCACCAGTCCCAGCAGATACGTCTTTTTCATCACCATGGAGCGGGCCACGTAGTTCCCCGTGTACCCCATCTCGTCGCACAGGCGGACAATCCGCTCCCGCGTGCTCTTTCCGATCTGGTTACTCCCCGACAGAGCCCGGGATACCGTTGCATAAGAGACACCGGCGGCCTTGGCCACATCCTTCAGTGTCACGTTCTTCATGATCTCTGTCCTTTCCATCGGTCCATGCCTGAGCCGGTTCCATTGCGTAAACGTTTTCATTTTGACGCCGTTAAAATCAAACAAATCGTCAATTTCACTTTTCTTATTGAACAGCATATAGAATTATATCAAACTTGTCAATATCTCCGAAAAAATTATCATTATAGTGATTTCTCCAAATCTGCCGAAGATTCTTTGGCGGGCGCCGACTTGACAAATGACAGACGGATATCCTAAAATAAAATCAAGAAAATCGCAAACGTTTACATTCTTCAGCTGTCCGTTTACAGAAGCTCTCCTGCCCACTGTGAATGGCGGCCTGAAACATAGGGGAGGTCTTTTGATGTCTGTATCCAATCACGGCGGTGCCCAGCTGGCAGAGGCCGTCCGGCATGCCTATGCCGCAGGGCAGGACGACTATCATCTGGAGCCCATGGTGCTGACTGAGCGCGGCGTTCCCGTCGGCCGCATCCGGGATCACGACGCGGTGGTGTTCTGCTGCCGCCGGGGTGAGCGGGAGATCGAGCTGACGGAACTGTTCACGGCGGACGACTTCCGGGCCGTGGAGCGCCGGAAGCTGAAGGATCTGTACTTCGCTATCCTGACACTGTATCACGACAAGTTCAAGCATCTGCCCGTCGCCTTTGCGCCGGAACACGTGGTAAAACCTTTGGCCCAGGTCCTCTCCGAGGCCGGAAAAACCCAGTTCCACTGCGCGGAGTCCGAGAAGTTCGCCCATGTGACCTTTTTCTTCAACGGCGGGGGAAACACCTCCTTCCCCGGTGAAGAGGATGTGTGCGTCCCCTCTCCCAAAGGCATCGACTTTGACCAGAAGCCGGAGCTCTCCCTGCCGGAGGTGGCCCGGACTGTGGCGGGCGCCCTGGGGAAATACGACTTCATCGTCACCAACTTCGCCAACGGTGATGTCATCGGCCACACCCAGAACACCGCCGCCAAGCTGGATGCCTGCGGTTACGTCAGCCGGGCCCTGGAGCAGGTGGTGGATGCTGCCCTGGCCCAGGACTACGTGGTGGCCATCACTGCGGACCACGGCAATATCGAAAAGCTGTACACCGTTGCCGGGAAGCCGGACGGCTCCCACACCACCAATCTGGTGCCCTTTATTCTGATAGACTCCCGTCAGGAGGACCCCATCTCCCTGCGGGACGGTGCCCTCTGCGACGTGGCTCCCACAATATTAGACGTCATGGGGCTTCCTCAGCCCCTGGAGATGACCGGCCGCTCCCTGGCGGAGGGACACGCCTGGAGCCGGGGGCGGAGGATGCTCCTCATCATCTGCGACGGCTGGGGCCTGGGCGCCGGCGATGAGGGCGACGCCATCCACCTGGCCCACACCCCCTACTGGGACGCCCTTTTGGAAAATCGCTCCTGGTGCCGCCTGCAGGCCTCCCGTGAATTTGTGGGCCTGGGGGCCGGCAAGGCCGGCAACTCCGAGGCCGGACACTCCAATCTGGGGGCTGGCCGGTGCGTCATGCAGGACGACGTGCGGCTGGACGCGGCGGTGCAGGACGGCTCCTTCGCCCGCAATCCGGTCTTTCTGGAGGCCATCGAGCATGCCAGACGGAACCATGCCTCCCTGCATCTGCTGGCCTACCTCACCCATAAGTCCTCCCACGGGTGCATCGACTATCCCCTGGCCATCTGTGAGATGGCCAAGAAGCAGGGCCTGGAGGAGGTCTACTTCCACATCATCTTCGACGGCCGCTCCACCGAACCCGGCTCCGCCCCCGCGCTGCTGGCGGAGCTGGACAGCCGCCTGGACCAGATCGGGCTGGGGCGGATCGTGGACGGCGTTGGCCGGGGCGTGGTCCTGGACCGGGACAAGAATTACGACAAGGTAAAGCGGGCATACGATGCCCTGACAGACGGCCTGGGCGCCTGGTATTCATGAGCGCCGACGCTCGGCCCGCGCGGGATGCGCTCCTCATCCGGCGCGGGCCCTGTATTTGTGATACAGCCGCCAAGGGCGTGCTGCGAGATTGTCTGCACATTGGAAAAGAGGTGCGCTATGAAAACCGTGTTGGGCTATCTGCGCCCCCATGCCGGGCGGGTCGCCGCCGGTGCCGCCATCAAATTCACCGCAGCGGTCCTGGAGCTGATCCTCCCCCTCCTGCTGGCAGAAATCATCGACGAGCTGGTGCCCGCCGGCGACACTGCCGCCATCTGGCGGACCGGCGGCTGGATGTCGCTGCTGGCTCTTGGGGCGGTGGGCTGCAACATTACCGCCAACCGGATGGCCGCCTGGGTCTCCATGGAGATGACCCGGGTACTGCGCCAGGATCTCTACCGCCGGATCCAGGGACTCTCCTGCACCCAGGCAGACCGATTCTCACCCTCCTCCCTGGTGTCCCGCCTCACCAATGACACCTACAATGTCCACCAGATGTTTAACAAGGTCCAGCGGGGCGGCATCCGGGCCCCCATGCTGGTGTTGGGCGGACTGATGCTGACCTTTCTGCTGGAGCCCTCTCTGGCGCTGGTGCAGCTGGCGGTGAGCCTTCTCACCTTTCTCACCATTACGCTGGTGACCCGGCGGGGGATCCCCCACTACACCAGAGCTCAGGCGGCTGTGGACACGGTGGTGCGCATCCTCCGGGAGAACGCCGCCGGGGTGCGGGTGGTAAAGGCCCTCGCCTGTCAGGTCAGGGAGCGGGATCGCTTTGACACAGCCAACCAGGCCCAGCGGCAGGCAGAGGCGCAGGCCGGGCAGGTCATGGCGCTGGCAAACCCCATAACCGATCTGCTGCTGAACGCCGGGCTCATCCTGGTAGTCCTGGTGGGGGCCCTGCGGGTCAACGCGGGACTGATGCCCCCCGGGCAGATCGTCGCCTTTATGACCTACTTCACTCTGATCCAAAGCGCCACACTGGGGCTTGCCAAGGTGTTCGTGAAGGTCAGCAAGGGCGCCGCATCCGCCCGCCGGATCCAGGAGGTCCTGCTGGCCCCGGAGCAGCAGCGGCAAACAGCGCCCCTGCCTGCTGGCGGCGGTTTTCTGGGCATGGACCGCGTCACATTCTCCTATCAGGGTACCAAGCCGGATGTGGAGGCGGCGTCCTTCCTCTTGCGCCAAGGCGGGATGCTGGGAATCCTGGGGCCCACCGGCAGCGGCAAGAGCACACTGACCGCCCTGCTGCTGCGGCTGTATGACGCAGACCGGGGCGTGGTCTGGGTGGGCGGCATGGATGTAAAGGCCCAGGATCGCCGGGCACTCCAGAGCCGCTTCGGCGTGGTCTTTCAAAGCGACGACCTGATCCGCGGCACCGTCTATGAAAACATCTCCTTCCTGCGAAATCTCCCACGGCCAGCGGTGGAAGCCGCCGCCCGGACGGCCCAGGCGTGGCCCTTTATCTCCCAGCTGCCTCAGGGTCTGGACACCCCGCTGGACCTGGGCGGCGCCAACCTCTCCGGCGGCCAGCGCCAGCGGCTGCTGATCGCCCGGGCCCTGGCGGACCGGCCGGAGATCCTGATACTGGACAATGCCGACAGCGCCCTGGACTACTCCACAGCCGCCGCGCTGCGGCAGGCGCTGCGGCGGGATTTCCCCGGCACTACCCTGGTGATAATCTCCGAGCGGGTGTCCGCCGTGCGTGAAGCGGACTGCATTCTGGTCCTGGAAAACGGCCGCATCGATGCCCAGGGCTGCCACGACGCGCTGATGGCCTCCTGCCGGCGCTATCAGCGCATGGCCAAGCTCCAGATGGGAGGTGATGTCGGATGAAACGACATCTGTTTCGCCGGATGGGCCGGTTCCTGCGGCCCCAGGCGTCGTCCCTGGCAGGGGCTGCGGCGCTGGCCGCTCTGTCCGGTCTGCTGGCGCTGCTGGTGCCTCTCGTGGCGGGCTGGGCGGTGGAGGCCATCGGGACTGGGCCGGGGGCTGCGGACCTGACCGCGGTGCTGCGGTACTGTGCCGCAGGTCTCGGAGCCGCTGTCCTGTCCGCTGTTTGCAGCTACGGCGCCTCCGCCGCCCTGGTGCGGGTGGGGCAGACCGTATCCTACACATTGCGGAAGGCAGCTTTTCAGCAAATCACTCAGCTACCGGTCCGGTATTTTGACACCCACCCGGCGGGGGATCTGATCAGCCGGGTCTGCTATGATGTGGACACGGTCAACGCCGCCCTGTCCACTGATCTGCTCCAGATCGGCACCAGCCTGCTGACGGTCATTGGCTCCTTTGTGATGCTGCTGATGCTCTCCCCCCTGCTCTCCGGCGTGTTTTTCCTGACCGTGCCGCTCTCCGTCCTGCTGACGCGGCTCCAGATGAAGCATATCCATCCCCTGTTCCGCCGCCGCTCCCAGGAGCTGGGGG
Source organism: uncultured Oscillospiraceae bacterium (assembly GCA_900549825.1). Classification (GTDB taxonomy): domain Bacteria; phylum Bacillota; class Clostridia; order Oscillospirales; family Acutalibacteraceae; genus Fimivicinus. Next base: position 103,874 of record URQB01000006.1, read on the forward strand.
CCTTGAATAGCTTTGCGGAGGAGCGGGTCAGCTGCCAGCGGGCCATTCGGGTCTACGGCGTCGAGGCGGCAGATCTTCGGCAGTTCGCCGAGAAAAACGACGCCGCCTCCGAGACGTACTACAAGGCCGACTGCGCCAGCACGGCCCTGGGGCCCTCCGTCAACTTCATCAACAACCTCTCCCTGGCGGCGGTCAGTGTCTTTGGTGCCCTGCTGTACTTAGGCGGCGGACTGTCCCTGGGGGCGCTGTCCTCCTTTGTGCTGTACTCCCGCAAATTCTCCGGTCCTATCCGGGAGACGGCGGAACTCCTCAGCGACCTGCAGGCCTCCGTGGCCGCGGCGGAGCGGGTTCTGGATCTGCTGGACCAGCCGGCAGAGGATGGCGACTTGCCGGGCGCCCGGGAGCCATGCAAGCTCTCCGGCGCCATCTCCTTCCGCCATGTGGACTTCGGCTATGACCCCGCCCACCCGGTGCTGCGGGACTTCAGCGCGGACATCCCCGCCGGCAGCATGGTGGCCGTGGTGGGGCCCACCGGGGCCGGCAAGACCACCCTGGTCTCCCTCCTGCTGCGATTCTATACACCCCAGAGCGGCACGATCACCATTGACGGACTGCCCCTCCAGCAGTACACCCGGGACGGCCTCCGGCGTCGCTTGGCCATCGTCTTGCAGGACGGCTGGCTGTGCGGCGGCACCATCGCGGAAAACATCGCCTACGGCGTGCCGGGCGCTACCCGCGCCCAGATCGAGGCCGCCGCCAAGGCAGCCTGTATCCATTCCTTTCTCTCCTCCCTGCCGGATGGATATGATACCGCACTCACTGACAGCGGCGCCGGCCTCTCCAAGGGCCAGCGGCAGCTGCTGGCCCTTGCCCGCTGCTTCCTCTCCAATGCGGACATCGTGATCTTGGACGAGGCCACCTCGGACGTGGACCCGGAGACCGAGGAGCAGATCAGCGCCGCCCTGGAGCGGCTGCGGAGGGGGCGCACCTGTTTCCTCATCGCCCACCGTCTGGCCACAGTGCGCACGGCGGACCGCATCCTGGTACTGCAGGACGGCCGGATCGCCGAGCAGGGCACTCACCAGCAGCTGCTGGATGCCGGCGGCATCTATCGGGTCCTATACGATGCCCAGTTCTCCTGACAGCCCCCGGATTTCATGACAACACGGAGAGGCGCCCCGGCCATTCAGCCGGGGCGCCTCTCCGCAAGAAAGAGAAAAAAGTAAAGTGAGCAAATTAAATGAGTGGTTATGCGCCGGGGGCGGGGGCCAGCTCTGGATTGATCTGGTCCAGCCAAGTCACCAGGTCCATCAGTGTTCCGATAACCTTGTCCGGCTGTGCCGCATCCGCGGCCACGTGCACATCCTTCTGCTCCGACAGGAAGGAACGGATCTGCACGGCCTTGGCAAAGCCCACCTGCTTGGGGCCGATGATGTCCCTGGAGACCGTGTCGCCCACATAGACGCACATTTCCGGCTTTGCCTGCATTTGCCGCAGGGCGATCCGGAAGATCTCCGGATGGGGTTTGCGATAACCGGTGACGCTGGAGACCGTTACATCCTCCATAAAGCCGCGGATGCCGTAGTCCTCCAGCACGCGGAACACATTGTACAGCGAGGCGTTGTTGGAGATAACGCCCAGGTGGTAGCCCCGGCTCTTCAGGGCCTGCAGCATCTCTGCCGCGCCGTCGCGGAGCTCCCGGTGGTAGAAGGTGACCTCCCACAGGTTGGCCAGCTCCTCGGTGATGGGCAGCAGCTTTTCCCGGTCAAAGGCAAAGTCCCGAAGATACCAGTCCGGCCAAATCTCCTCCGGCTTTTTCTCCAGCATATTCCCCTCGCTCCACTGCTTATAGGCCTTTACGCCGTCCGTGATCCGCTTCCAGAACACATCGTCCGGGCAGCCGGGCTCCAGGCCGTTGGCCCGCAGGACCTCCAGCAGCCTGCGGCAGGTCGCCCGCTGGGTGTCCTCGTTGTACCAAATATCCTCCAGAGTTCCGCCCATATCAAATAAAACGGTTGTCAGCATCAGGAATCCTCATCCTTTCCGTGTGTATTCCGCCGGCGGTGGCAGCCGGCATCCTCTCCGTCCTCAAACAACAGCATGGCATCCTCCTGGGGAGACCGCCGGGGCCGCTCTTCAGCAGCCGGGGCAGCAGGATGCGCTTTGGGGGCGGCATCAGCCTTGGTCCCGGCCGCCTCCCGCATCTCCTCCTGCAGAGTCTTCTGCACAGGCAGAGGATGGGTCTTTCTCAGCTTGAGATAGACCGGCCAAGCCACCGCGTTTCCGATCAGGGCCGGTGCCACACCATACAGGGTAATCAGCTGCACCATGGTTGCCCGCTGGTCTGTATCCAGCATCCAGGCTGCGAAGTAGAACATCACCAGAACCACCGCCAGCCCCACAAACCCGAACAGCGCCACCCGCTTGTCCCGCAGAAGGAACAGCAGGCTGCCGATTGCCGTCCCCGCCAATGCGATGATCAGCGTGTGCACGGCGTTGGTGGCTGCAGTGCTGGGCAGCGTAAGCTGCCGGTACAGCGGCTCTGCCAGCAGGGTATACAGAACCCCGTAGATGCAGAGGTCCAGCAGGGTGGCGAAAAAGCCTGCAATGGCAATGGGGCTCTTCCGCCGGTGATTCTTGTCAATGAATAGATTCATGCGCATATCTCCTTATCTGAGAGGGCCGGAATGGAGAGCCGGCGGACGGATTCCCGTCCGCCGGCCGTGTGAAGCAGCCAGGATCGCCGAAGTGCTGTTATCCGAGCATCTGCCAGAAGTCACGGACGGTCATGAACTCCGTGTAGATGGAATTGGGATCGAACGGGGAAACGTTCATCTCCTCATAGGGGACAGAGCCCTCAGCGGGTTCAATGTCGTCCCGGACAGGCCAGCCGCCCAGGGTGTTGAAGGGCTCGTAGCCGCTGGTATCGCCATCAATGCCGCCCATCATGAAGCGGATCAGCAGTTTGGCGGCAGCGGGATGCTCACAGCCTTCCACCACGTACAGGGTGTTGATGGCGGGTATGCCGGTGGTGGGATACAGGTTCACGGGAGCCAGGACCCAGCCGTTATCCTCGTTCTTGCGCAGCTTGGAGGAGGCGCAGAAACCAATGGGGGGATCGGACTGGCCGGGGGTGCCGACAGCCTCGGCAACCTCGTCAGAAGCGGAGGTGAAGATCGGCTCATTCTCACGCAGGCGCTTCAGGAACTCGTAGCCGGCGTTGGCGCAGCCCTCAGAGAGCACCAGCTCCTCGCCATACAGTTCCTCATAGGCGGCAGCCAGCTGATCCGGGGTATCACCCACGCAGAAGCCGGTAATCCAGGAGCCCCAGCCCACATTGTTCAGGGGATCCTGCATCAGGATCTTGCCCTTCCATTGGGGCTCGGTCACCTGCCAGATGTTGGTGACAGGGGAACCGTCAGGATAAGCCTCAGCATTGTAGAACAGCTGGGTCAGCTCAATGTACAGAGGGGTTTGCGTCTCTGTCAGGCTGGGATCAATATGGGCGAGGATGTCGGCAGGCTGATATATGTAAAAAATCTTGTTTTGCACATACTCATTGTACAGGGAGCCGTCCTCGTCCTTGATATGGACCACATCCGCCACATACTGGCCGGCCTCGTGCTCACGGGTGACCTTGTCCAGCAGGTCGTTGGTAGAGATATCAAAGGGCGTGCAGGTGATTTCGGGGTACTTGTCCATGAAGGCCTCCGCCACCTTGGTGCAGCGGGAGGAGATGGAGTACAGGGTGACCTCGCCGCCCTCGGCGATGGCCTGCTCATAGAGCTCCTCATCCGTCTCGTCCGTGGCGGTGATGTTGGCGGTTTCCTCCCAGGAGGTGGCGCCGGCATCCTCCGCCTCATCATCCGTGCCGCCGCAGCCGGTCACAGTAAACAGCATGACAGCAGCCAACAGGGCGCTCAATAGTTTCTTGTGCTTCAACATGGTTCTTTTCCTCCTTTAATCATTCTTCCTCAAATCGCTCTCTTTTATCGCAACGGCTGACGCCGCAGGATACTCCGGGATCGCTCGGATGATGGAAACGCACACTTAGCGGGAGTACTTGATCAGGCGTTTGGTAGAGGCGTCGAACACATTGACCTTCTTGGGCGGGTAGGAGAGATAGACCGTCTCATCGCCGGCGTAATGGGTGGAGCCCAGCTCCTTTACAGTAATCAGCTTCTCACCGACCCGGACGGAGACCAGGGTCTCGGAACCGGCGGGCATTCCGGCGTATACACGGGCCTCCACCTGCGCGGCGTCGGTCTTCTCACGGGAAATGGTGATCTGCTCCGGGCGGATGCCCAGAACCAGCTTCAGGTCGCCGGAGGCGGGCGCTTCAGGCGTCATGTCCTCCCGGGAGAACTCCAGGCGGCCCATGACACCGTCAACCGACAGCCCGGACGCGCCGGCGGTGCCCGAGGCCTCCACGAAGTTGATGCTGGGGTTGCCGATGAAGTCCGCCGTATAGAGATCGCAGGGGTTGTCGTACAGCTCCAGAGGCTTATCCACCTGGACCAACTCGCCCTCACGGAACAGGGCGATCTTGGTGGACATGGTCAGCGCCTCCACCTGGTCGTGGGTGACGTAGATGATGGTGCTGCCGGTGTCGTGGTGCAGGCGCTTCAGCTCGGACCGCATATCCACGCGGAGCTTGGCGTCCAGGTTGGACAGGGGCTCGTCAAGCAGGAGCAGCCGGGGCTCTGACACGATGGCGCGGGCGATGGCCACACGCTGCTGCTGGCCGCCGGAGAGCTCGGTGGGATACCGCTTGGCGTACTGGCCGATCTGCATCCGTTCCAGGGCGCTGGCAACCATTTTTTCGATCTCCGCGGAGGGGATCTTTTTGATCTTCAGGCCGAAGGACACGTTCTCAAAGACAGTCATGTGGGGCCACAGCGCGTAGGACTGGAACACCAGGTTCAGGTTCCGCTGGGACGGGGGCGCGTAGTACGCCTCCGCCGCGTTGACGATCTCCTTGCCGTCCATGTAGATGAAGCCGTTCTGGGGCTTTTCCAGGCCGGACACCACCCGCAGCGTTGTGGTCTTGCCGCAGCCGGAGGGGCCCAGCAGCGTCATGAAGTCGCCGTCCTCGATGGTCAGGTTCAGATCTTTCAGAACGTGGTTCTTGCCATAGAATTTATCGATATGTTTCAATTCAATCTTGCTCATGTTCGTCGTCTCCTCTCAGTTCTCTGTCCGCGTCAGCCGGCCATGCTCTTGGCCAGGTCCGCCTTGCCGGAGAGATTCGCTATCGCATACACCAGGAACACAATAGAGAACATCACAATCGCCACGCAGTCAGATGCCTGCGGCGAGTTGCCGTTCTGGTACCGGAACGCCAGGTACGGCAGCGTGGAGGTGGTGGGGGTCATGATCAGGATGATCAGATCCAGCTCCTTCATGATGGAAACGAAGATCAGCATGAAGCCGGAGATGAAGCCGCCTTTGGACAGGGGGAACACAATCTTCACGAACCGGCGGAAGAATCCGGCGCCCTCGATGGTGGCCGCCTCTTCCAGCTCACCGCTGATCTGCAGCATGTTGGAGGTGCCGGCCCGCGCCGCGAAGGGCAGATGCTTCACCACGGACACCAGCGTCAGCAGAGCGAAGGTGCCGTACAGGGCGGGCACCAGGGTCACGCCGAAGATCTGCTGGGGCTGGGAGAACATGGACAGATAGATGCCGCCGAACGCCACGGACGGGATCAGATAGGGGATGAACACCAGCTGTTCCACCAGCTTGCCGTGGAGCCTGCCGCGGCCCTTGGCAGTGATGTAGCCAAGCAGCTGGCCGAAGATGGTGCCGAACACGCCGTTCACGAGAGTCAGGCGCAGGGAGTTGAACAGGGAGTTGATGAACTCGTCATTCTTGAAGATGCCCGGCAGCCCCTCCATAATCTGGGGATTGGATTCGCCAATCCAGTAGTGGAGGGTAAAGTTGTCCAGGGAGTAGATACCTTCCTTGAGCATGAAGCTCTCCATGACCAAGATGACGATTGGCATGATGATGCCCACTGCGAAGAACACGAACAGCGCCGCAGTGATAACCGGCCTGCCTACCTTCCCAAGGCCGATCAGGGTGGATCGGCCGCCCTTGCCGCCGATGGTGGCGTAGGACTTGCGGGAGCCGATCAGCTTCTGGTTGACGAACACGGCGATGGAGGCAATAATAATCATCAGGATCGCCATGGCAAATCCGGTCTGCGTATCCCGGGAGTTGATATTCATGTACAGCTGGCTGGACAGGGTGTAGTACTGCACCGGAGAGCCCAGATAGTTGATGGTTCCGAAGGTGCCGATGGCCTTGGAGAAAGTCAGGATCACGGCCGACAGGATGGCCGGCAGCACCAAAGGCAGAGTGATCTTCCGCAGGATCATGGCCTTGCCCGCGCCCTGGATCTCACCCATCTCCTCCAGCTCGGAGTTGATGGAGTTCAGTGCTGAGGATACCAGCAGGTATGTATAGGCGTAATAATGAAGGGTCAGCACGATGATGATGGCGACAGGGCCATAGGCCAGCCACTCCGGCACATCCAGCCCCAGGGAGGCCATGAAGCCGGGCGCGCCGCCCAACCTCGCTGTCTTGAACATGGACAGCCACGCCTGGGATTTGCACCAGGAGGGGATCATGTAGGGGATAATCACCGCCAGGGAGAAAAACTTCTTGAAGGGCAGATCCGACCGGACCATCAGCCAGGCCAGAATGGAACCCAGCAGGATGGCGCACACGGACACGCAGACGCCGATGACCAGGGAGTTGATCAACGGCTTGATCAGCATGGTCCAGGACAGCTCACTGGCCAGCAGCCGCTGCCAGTAGTACAGGGTAAAGTCGCCGGCCTTGCCGCCGCCCACAGCCCGGATGTCCCGCTGGGCCAGCTCAAAGGTGGTGGCGATCATGTCCAGCAGCGGCAGGACGATCAGATAGACCAGCAGAACGACGGCGATCAGTACGATGATGTTGTAGGGATTTGTCACCACTGCCTTGATCTGATTCTTCAGCCGCCGGCTTTTTGAATACGTTTGCTCTTGCGGTTTCATCTTCCTCTTGCACCCTCTCTCCTCAGTTCCTCTTGTTGTTTGTGTTAAATATCGCAAACGTTTTCGTTTCTATGCGATTTCAAATTTAACATTCGTTCATACTTTTGTCAAGAACTATACCGCATATTTAATAAAGTATCCAATAAAATTATTCTAATTTTGGTTATTTCGTTGTCTTGCAAAATTCAAATCCGAACGGCTCACACAAACGTTTTCCGGGATTTGAAAAAAATGATGCGTTCACTTCAGCGGCGGCAGCAACTCCAGCAATTCCGGGAACGTATCGATCACTGCATCCGGCCGCGTCTCCTCCGTGAACTCCACAGGATGCTTCTTCTCCGGAGACCGGAAGATGATGTTGCAGCCGATTCCCGCAGCCTTGGCCCCTGGAATATCTCGCTTGATGTTGTCCGCCACGGAGACGCAGTCTGCCAGATCCACCCCCAGTTCCCGGGCTGCAATGTGGTAAATCTCCGCGCCAGGCTTGCGCAGATGGCACACGGAGGAGAGCACCACACTGCCAAAATACGGGGCCAGCCGATCCTCCTCCAGCCAGTCGGGCACCTCGTGCTCGCCAATCAGGTTGGACACAATGCCCAGCTTGTATCCCCGCTCGTGCAAGGTTCGGATCACTTCTGCCCCGCCGTCCACCACCACACGCCGGCCTTTGGACTGGCGGTACTCAAAGGACAGCTCATGGCAGACCTGGGCAATGCGCTTCTGGTCATAGTCCGGCAGCAGCCACCGGCACCAGAGCTCCCGGTCGCCAGCCTCCTTGTTCTCTCCCAGGGCCCAGCGGCGATAGGACTCGTAGCGGTCTTCTACCAACTGATAGAAGTCCTCCACCTGCAGCGGTGCCCCCGCCAGCTCCGTCATCTTCCTGCGGGCATGGCGCATATAGGGCTCATCCTCCAGCGCAATCCGAAGGGTGCCGCCCAAGTCGAACAGGACGGCCCTGTACCTTTTTTCGTTCATCCTTCCTCCTTATCCGCAGACAGGCAGATGCTCTCTGGATCCGCTGCCCACTCGTCTTATGCACTGAATGCAAACGTTTTCGATTTTCTGTCTTTATTCTATGGTAGATTACTTTTCTCTGTCAAGGGGAGGAACCGCCAAAGACACTCCCCTGTTTTTGCCATTTTGACCAAAAGTCCAGAAATCGCAGTTTTATATTGACTTTTCTGACAAAACTCTATATATTTCAATGCAGAAGTGTACTTCTCTTTCTTGCGGGCGGAGTTGCGTCGCAGAATCGAAAACGTTTGCATTTTCGCGCATTTTTGGGTGGAAAAACCGGCTTTTGTCTGCCCTGTTCCAAGGCGCTGTCCCCCCTCCCGCAGTTTGAGCGTGACAGTCTGAATCATGGAAAGAAGGCATTTTATGGACGGATACCTGTTTGACCCCCACACTCACACGGCGGAAACCAGCAAGTGCGGCCACCTGCCGGCGGCGGAGGTGGTGGACCGCTATGTGCGCCATGGCTTCTCCGGACTGGTTGTGACGGACCATCTCCACCCGGAGTACCTCTCCCGGATTGACACAGACCACGATTGGAATAAGGTCATAGACCACTATCTCTCCGGCTACCGCGCCTCCAAACAGCGGGGCGACGAGGTGGGCTTCCAAGTGCTGCTCGGCGCGGAACTGCGATTTCCCGAAAATGACAACGACTACCTGGTGTACGGCATTGATGAGGCGTGGCTGCGATCCAACCCCTACGTTTGCTGCATGAGCGCCCGGGAGTTCTTCCAGAAATTCCATAACCAGGTGCTTATTATCCACGCCCACCCCTATCGGGACGGCAACACTACGGTGTTTGAGGACGCGATTCACGGTACGGAGATCATCAACGGCAATCCCCGGCACGACAACTACAATGACCGGGCTCTAGAGCTGGCCCGCCGCCATCCAGAATACTACCGCCTGGCGGGATCCGACACCCATCAGAGTGGGGACGAGGCCCGGGCCGGCGTGATCCTGCCAGAGAGGCCCGCCGACTCCTTTGCCTACAAGACCTTGATTGGGCAGCACCGTTTCCACCTCTGGAGCCCGGAGTTCCAGTCCTTTGTGGACACGGATGAGGAAATGCGGAAGGAGAAACAGAAATGAGCCAGTTTGACTCTCTGATCATCGGCGAGGTGGCACAGGACACCAATGTGGACTATGACGGCACCACCGTCCATGCCGTGGGCGGCGCCGTGTACTACTCCGGCTTCGCCGCCGCCAACACCGGCCACAAGACCGCGGTGCTCCCCAAGGCGGACACGGCCCAGGTGGACCTGGCCGCCGCCTTCGCCCCAGCCCCAAATGTGACCGTCTATCCCCTGCACAGCAGGACCTCCTTTGTCACAAAAAACGTCTACCACACCCCGGACCGGGAGCGGCGCACCTCCACCGTGGACAGCGTCATCGAACCATACCGCACCGAGGAGGTGCCGGATATCGATGCGGCGATCTGGCATCTGGCGGGCCTGGCAGCGGGCGACATTCCCAACGAGATGATCCCCTTTGCCGCCCGGCACGCCATGGTGGCCATCGACGTGCAAACCATGCTGCGCTGGGTGGAGAACGGCGGCATGGTCTATCACGACTGGGCAGAGAAAAAGGAGCTGCTGCCGTATGTCCGATTTCTCAAGACCGACGCGGCGGAGGCGGAGATTCTGACAGGTTTCACCGACCGGGCTGAGGCCGCCAGACAGCTTTACCAGTGGGGCGCCAAGGAGATTCTCATCACCCATAACACGGAGGTGCTGGTCTACGATGGTCGGGAGATCTACACATGCCCCATCCGGGCCAGAAACCTCTCCGGCCGGACCGGGCGGGGCGACACCACCTTCGCCGGCTACATCAATGAGCGGCTGACTGCTGACATCCCCACCGCCCTCCGCTTCGCCACCGCCTTAGTGTCCCTGAAGATGGAGACCCCCGGCCCCTTCACCGGCACCCGGGCGGATGTAGATGCCTATCTGAAGGAATTCTACTGAGCGCCATTTCCGTATCCATCTCCCGAAATCACCAAGACGGCTGCCAACCCGGCAGCCGTCTTTTCAGCTCTACTCCGAAGAAGGAGCAACCAACTTCTGCAAATGTGACTATCTTCACCCCAGATGATACCATGAAGTTCAAAGCCGAGGCTCTCCGAACCTGGAGAAACAGGACACGCATCTACCAGCATGCGGGATGTGCCTCTCAACGAGGCCTCGGTGGACGCCATCCTGGATCTGAGAGCGGAGCGGTACTTCGTAGAAGACGCGTCGCTCATCGCTGACGAGCACGAAGGCTATACCCGAACGGTACTACCGCATCCTGAAGGCGGCTGAGCTGAAGCAGCGGGGGGCTCCATACTCTGCTTCGCCGCCAATCTGGTTAACAGCATCAAACAACCGGATGGGACGCTCGGCTCCCTTTCCCCCGGCAGGTGGCCGCCCTCCTTAGACAATCCGCCTCGGAGATCACGGAGCTCTACTATGTGAAAAAGGACGCCTCCCGCTTGACAGGGATCACGACAGGATTCGATCTCTGAGGTATGCGAAAAAAGAACTCCCCTGGCCAGCAGGCAACTGGCCAGGGGAGCAAAATTTTAAAGCTAAAATGATGCTGTAGCAGACAGAAACAAGACTTTCATGGGTCGGGGAAATCAATATGCAGCCGCGCATTTATGGAGCCGCATATTAAAGGGCGCAAAATCAAAGGGTGTCGGGTGGCACCCCGGCGCCCTTTGGCTTTTGGCAGACATTGCGTGAAACTGCAGTTCTCAAACCTCGCGAGAGGGGAGCGGCCGCATCTGCCTGTTCTGGGTGGTTTGTATTCAGGCTATGCGGCTGAGGATCCGTGAGAGGCCTCGCCTCAAAAGACGCCCTGCTCCATCATGGCCTCAGCCACCCGCTTGAAGCCGGCGATGTTGGCGC
>URQB01000007.1 GCA_900549825.1 uncultured Oscillospiraceae bacterium
GCGGTCCTTTGGCGTTTTGGGGCAATGCCGGGGCCTTTGGCAAGGCAGACGACGATGCCTTCCTTGCCGGAAGGCGAGGAGAATAACGCAGGCAGAGGCCTCGGCATCGCCCTCAAAACCGTTGTTGCCCCTGTTCACCGATGCTATGGCTGCTTAAGCTTCCCTGTGGTTTATTAAAATGATACTGATAAAGAGGTGATCTGCTTGGGCCTTGCGCTGGATTTTGCTTTGTTTGCCGTGCTGCTCGTGTGCATCATTGTCGCGGCGAAGCGCGGCTTTGTGCTTTCACTGATGGAATTGATCGGCTTTTTCCTGGCAGGCGCATGCGCGCTCTATCTCAGCGGCCTGATTGCGCCGGTGCTGTACGACCGCTTTTTTGCGCAGCGCGTCACCCAGGCGATTGCCGCCCAACTGCCGGATTTATCCGGCGCGGCAACGGCGGCGCAGCAGGCACAGGCCGCCCTGCAGGGGCTGCCTGACGCGGTGGTGCAGTTTGCTGCCTCTCTTGGGATCGATACGGCGGCTCTGGCGCAGAAGATTGTGTCGGCGGATCTCAGTGGCGCTGCCCTTGCTCAGACATTGGCGGACAGTATTGCAAAGCCGCTTGTGACCCTGCTGTGCAGGCTGGTTCTTTTTGTTGTATTGATTCTGATATTGGGGATTGTTTTCCGTATTCTGGCCGCAGTGATCGACCGGTTTTGCAGGCTTCCCGTCCTTCGCACGGCCAATGCCGCGCTCGGCGGCGTGGTGGGCGCGCTTCATGGGGTGCTTGTGGTGCTGGTGGCGGGCGTTGCCCTGCAGGTGGCGGTAGATCTGTTCGGCACGCCGGGCTCCTCCTTTGATCAAACCGTGGAAACCTCTTTCGTTATGGGCATGATTCGCGATATCCTGCCGGTTTCCGGTATCATATCATAGCTGCGCACAGTGCAGTCACAATGTGTTATGGCATGTCAATAAAATGCGTGGAAAAAGGGTGTGTAGAGTTTGAAAGATCTTTTTAAGGGTTGCCTGACGGTTCCCAACCTGCTGAGCCTGATCCGGATCATTCTGGTGCCGGTGTTCGCGGTGCTTTTTTATCAGGGCCATGTGCTCTGGGCGGTGTTTGTCCTGTTCCTCTCCGGGCTGAGCGATTTTTTCGATGGGAAGATTGCCCGCCGCTTCAATCAGGTAAGCGCGCTGGGCAAGGTGCTCGACCCGGTGGCGGATAAGATCACGCAGATTACGATCGCGGTGATGCTGTTTCTGGAGTTCCACAAGTCGGCCAGCAGCGCCATGCGTGCGTTTAGCTGGGTGTTCCTGTTTTTCCTGTGCAAGGAGGGTGTGATGATCCTCGGCGGCGCTGTGATGCTCGCCATCGGCCTGCGCCCCGGCGCGGCGGAAATCTACGGGAAGGTGGCCACCTTCGCTTTTTATGGCGTGATGCTCACCATCATCGCCTTTGGGCCGGATTTTGGCGCATTTGTGCAGTTGGGCGCCCCGCCAATGCCGGAATGGCTGATCATGATTCTGGTCGTCGTTTCCGCGATCCTTACATTGATTGCCCTGATCAGCTACCTGCCCGCGACCTTCCGTCAGTTCCGCGACCGGAAGAAGCCGCAGCAGGAGCTTCCTCAAAAGTAAAACGCTTTTGTCTGTGCGGAATGGAGGCTCATCCATTCCGCACAGCGATATTCCCGCCGTTGGGGCTGGCAGAAGCGTACAAATTCTTTGCACGTTTCTGCCAGCTTCAGAGGAATGTTAGGTTTCCACAAGAATTGGAGTGTAAAGCATATGAAACAACCGATTTGCAGCAGATGTAAAAAACGCCCCGCCGTGATCTTCATCTCCCGCGTGGACGGCGAGAAGACCACGCCGGAGGGGCTTTGCCTGAAGTGCGCAATGGAGATGAATATCGGCCCCATCAAGCAGATGATGGAGAGCATGGGCATTACGGAGGAGGATCTCGACGCGATGAGCGAGCAGCTCAGCGGCATGTTTGGCGAAGAAAACGGCGAGGATTTCGAACCGGGCGGCGCCGGTACGTTTCCGTTCATGCAGGGGCTGATGAATCTGAATTTTCAGCCCGGTGAGATGAGTGAGACGCAGGAGGAGGGTGCGCCGGAAGAATCGGAGGCTCTTCAGGCAGCGCCGGAGGCGGGCCAGCGGACCAAGAGCAGGCGCGGCAAAAATAAAGAGAAAAAGAAGGCGAAGCGTAAATATCTCGACGCCTACTGCACGAACCTGACGCAGCGCGCGAAGGACGGCCAGATCGACCGCATCGTCGGCCGCGACCGCGAGATATACCGCGTGGTGCAGATTCTCTGCCGCCGCACGAAGAACAACCCCTGCCTCATTGGCGAGCCGGGCGTCGGCAAAACCGCCATCGCGGAGGGCCTTGCGCTGCGCATGGCAAACGGCGAAGTGCCCGCGCGCCTGGCGGATAAGGAACTGCACCTGCTCGACCTGACCGCGCTGGTAGCAGGGACGCAGTTCCGCGGCCAGTTTGAGAGCCGCATCAAGGGCCTGATCGAAGAGGTAAAGCAAAATGGCAATATCATCCTCTTCATCGACGAGGTGCACAATCTGGTCGGCACGGGCGACGCGGAGGGCTCCATGAACGCCGCGAATATCCTCAAGCCCGCCCTGTCCCGTGGCGAAATTCAGGTGATCGGTGCAACGACCTTCAACGAATACCGCAAGAATATCGAGAAGGACGCGGCCCTGGAGCGGCGCTTCCAGCCCGTAAAGGTAGAGGAGCCGTCGATTGAGGACACCTATCAGATGCTCCTGGGCATCAAGAGCTATTATGAGAATTACCACCATGTCAGGATCAGCGACCAGCTGGTGCGCCGTGCGGTGGTGCTCTCCGAGCGGTATATCAACGACCGCTTCCTGCCGGATAAGGCTATCGATCTTTTGGATGAGGCCTGCACCTGCGCGAACCTGCGCAATAAGGCCATCAGCGACTATCAGAAAAAGAGCCGTGAGCTTCAGGAGCTTCAGGAGACGGAAGAGGAGCTGATGAACGATACCGAGGAGATGGACCTGGAGGAAATCTCCCGTGTTCGCGCGGAGATCGTCGCCTGTGAGAGCGAGACGAATCAGCTCAAGCCCGCTGCGGATGATAACGGCGTTACGGAGGACGACCTGGCCAACGTCATCCAGCTCTGGACGGGGATTCCCGCCAGCAAGGTCATCGAAAGCGACCTGCGCCGCCTGGCCGGGCTGGAAAAGACGCTCAAATCCAAGGTCATCGGTCAGGATGAGGCGGTAGAGCTTGTGTCGGCGGCTATCCGCCGCAGCAGGGTGCAGATCAGCCCCCGCCGCCGCCCGGCCTCCTTCATCTTTGTCGGCCCCACGGGCGTTGGTAAGACGGAGCTTGTCAAGCAGCTTGCCAACGAGCTGTTCGACACGCCGGAAACGCTCATCCGCCTCGATATGTCCGAGTTTATGGAGAAGCACAGCGTTTCGCGTATCATCGGCTCCCCGCCCGGCTATGTGGGCTATGACGAGGCGGGCCAGCTCACCGAAAAGGTGCGCCGCAAGCCCTATTCCGTCATTTTGTTCGACGAGATTGAGAAGGCGCATCCCGATGTCCTCAATATCCTCCTCCAGATTCTCGACGAGGGCCGGATTACGGATGCGCAGGGCCGTACGGTCAATTTTGAAAACACCGTGATTATCATGACCTCCAACGCGGGCAGCGAGCGCAAGGAGGGCGCAATGGGCTTTGCCAAAGACGTCCAGACCGCAACCAGAGAAAAGGTCATGAAGGCGCTCAGCGATTTCCTGCGGCCGGAGTTCATCGGGCGCGTGGACGAGGTCGTTGTGTTCCGCGCTCTGACCGAAGCGGATTATGAGAAGATCGCCATACTGATGCTGGGTGAGCTGGTGGAGCCGCTCCGGGAGAAGGGCATCCGGTTTACCTGGGAGGACGGTGTACCTGCAATCCTTGCAAAGAAGGCCTTCGGCGGGCGGAGAGGGGCGCGCGACCTGCGCAACCTGATTCGCCGCAGGGTGGAGGATCAGATCGCCTCCCTGATGGTGGAGCGATGCGATGAACCGGTCGAATCGATCTGCATCAGCGCAAACGACGCTTTGTCGCTGACCTCCGTTTGATTTGGTCAAAGCCTGAAGCACGGCCCTGCTTTGAAGCAGAGCCGTGCTTTTTTGCATTTATCACAGGATTCGATCACTGTAACCTGAAAATGCTTGACGCAAACAGAAGTTTTTTGTATAATTAATCCAAAATAAAGGCGGATTGTATGTCAAAGGACGTATAGCCTGCGGGCAGGTAGCATATTCTTTTCATGATGAACAGAAGATTACAAGGGAGGACTAAATTGATGTTGGCGGCGCATGGATGTGCTGCCGCGAAAAGTGAGAACGGAAGCCGTCATCTGTGTCCGGCGGTTAACTGCATGCGCAAGCTGTGCAACGCCGGGAGAGCCTGCCCACATCAAAATTTTAAAGGAATGCCCTGCATTCCGATCCTGGAGGGAGCTTGAAAATGATTTGTCCAAAGTGTGGAAAAACCAATGAGGATGGAGCCGTATCCTGCGCCTTCTGCGGCGCAGATTTTAAGGCGCTGTCCGCGGGAGCAAAAAAAGATTCCGGTGGAATTTTTCAGAAACATAAGACCTTGGTGATCGTCGCAATCGTCCTGATCGTTCTGATCGCGGGAGGCTCGGTCGCCGGATATTTTATAAATGCTTCTAAAAAGGAAATTAAGCAGGGGGCGGACGCCTTTCATATCGATGCCAACGGCGTGCTGACCAGCTATGCCGGCCCCGGCGGGGAAGTCGTGATCCCGGATGAGGTCAAAGAGATCGGCTCTGGCGCGTTTCAGGGCAACGGCACGATTACGTCGGTCGTCATTCCGAAGCATGTGACCAGCATCGGTAAGAGTGCCTTTGAGGATTGCAGCAGGCTGACCAAGGTCGTCATGCCGGAGCAGCTTACAAAGCTCACCGAGCGGACCTTTGAGGGATGCCGGTATCTGACCGATGTGACAATCCCGGAGGGTGTTACTATTATTGAAGAGCGCGCTTTCGGCGACTGTACAGAGCTGCCTGCCATTACAATCCCCGGCACGGTAAAGCGGATCGATATTTATGCCTTCTGGGCCTGCAATAAGCTGACAAAGCTCACCATTGAAGAAGGTGTGGAAACCATCGGTGATTCCGCCTTTGGCGTATGCATGCAGCTGCCCGAAGTAAAGCTTCCCTCCACGCTGACCACCATTGAGGATTCCGTATTCTGGAAGTGCGAGGCGCTCAAAAAGGTAACGATCCCGAAGAGCGTGACAAGCATCGGCTTCGAGGTTTTCCCGGTTTCTGACGACCACAAGATAACCATCTATGGTGAAAAGGATTCCTTCGCCTATTCCTTCATCAAGGGCAATAAAAACTATACCTTTGTGGAAACCAATGGGTAAAGCCTGATCAGCCCGTTGAAGATGATCTGCCCGGCAGTGTATGTGCACTGCCGGGCAGATTTTTGGGGAACAAAATGGTGGAAACAGCAAGGCGTCCGATCAACTAGGGGGTTATAAATTTGCTTGAAGATTGCTGACGATCTCAAAATAGCGTTTTGTTGCCAATGCACTTGGCTCACCCTTTTTACAGAATGATAGTTTGGCCAGCTTCGGAACGACACGCTCAACTACAATCTGACCATCCACAAGCTTGGATTGCAGCGCGCGGAACGCTTCCTGAAAACGGCCGTCTGCCTTTGCTCTGTTATAAAATGATAACACATAAACATATTGAAACAGATTGTAATTGCCGAAGGGATATTCCACTTGCATAAACAGCGTCCCGATTCCATAATGGCAGGGGCCGATCGGCTTTTTGATCGTCCAGTGTTCCAGCAAGAAATCGACCGCCCGGTCAAGCGCCGGTTCGGTATTGAGATAACTGCTGTATCGAAACGCGTTCAGGGCGGTAAGGGTAGGGTGGGGATTTGAATATTCCGTTTCCGGGCCTCGCCCGTAGGAAAATTTATTGCACCGCCAGCCCCCGTCCGTATACTGGCTTTCTAAAAAATACTGAAAGGTTTTTTGCAGCCGTTCATCCGATTGATACCCCATCCTGCAAAGCAAATATGCGGCAGGAGCTGTATGGCAGGGGAGAATACCGCCTTTCGGGTATAGCTGAAAACGGCCGTCCTCCCTCCATGTGTCAAAAAATAATTCCGATACTTTCTTCAGGATCGGATCTGCGGGCTCCATCCCCAATTCCAGCAGCATCTGCGCGCTGTTATAGGCGGAAAACGGGGAGCCCTTTAACAGCCGGTTATCTGGCGTTGTCCAATAGTCCGCGCCGTTATCGAATCGATGGGATAGTATGGTATCGACATCTGATAAATATTGTTTTTCTATGGCCATTCCGTCACCCTCCGTTTTGTAATGAATCAAGATCTTGTGCCGTGCATTGCGGTTGACTGCGTTGTTTTGGGCTTTCCGGATTCCGTACTCAGAAGGTGACGAGGCCTGCCGCCGTTTTTGGCCTGTTCGATTGCGCTTTGAAGCTCCTGCAGGGTGCTGCAATGCCGATCGTCATCCATATCGTCTCCTCCTTTCTCCCTTGAACTGTTCGATAAAAACGATTGTACGATACCATGCCGGAAGGGGAAAGTCAATGCTTTATCCTGGTATCCATCAATTGATTCAGGAGCCTGTTTGCGGATGAGCGGAACGGCTGGAATTTTTATCACGATACCAATCGCATCTACGATAACTACCTGCACGACTCGGCGGCAAAACCGTCACCGTGACGCATATGCCGGACCGCACGCTCGACTTCGTCCGCCTGATCGCGATTTACCGCGGGGATATGCTCTGGGAGGAATCGCTTTGATCTTACATTGTTTTTTCCATTTCGCTCTTGCCAACCGCCTGCGATTGTGCTATATTAAAACAAATCCATAACGCTGTGATGAAGAGAGTAGGCAGTTTGCCATTTGTTCCGTGGCCAGAGAGGGCGAGCCTTGGCTGAAAGCGCGCCCGCGCGGAAAAGCTGCTGAAGTTCACTTCGGAGCGGTGCGGCTGAAGCGAAAAGTGGTAGGCCGCAACGGTTCGCCCCCGTTACGCGGCGCAGGAGTGTTTGCTTCTTTGCAAAAATCAGGGTGGTACCGCGGAGGAAGAATGCCTTCGTCCCTATTCGTAGGGGCGAGGGCTTTTTGTTTTCCAGCGCGTTGGTGCCGCCCGCTGAAACGAAAGAAAGCAGAGCAGTCTGAAATTATATTTTGAAAGGGAGTATGCAGGATGAGAGAGCAGCTCGAATCGATCCGGGAAGCGGCCCGGCAGGAGCTTGCAGAAATTGAATCGCGCGCCGGCCTCGACGCCGCCCGTGTGCGTTTCCTGGGCAAAAAGGGCGAGTTGACCGCCGTGCTCAAGCAGATGGGAAAGCTGACGGCCGAGGAGCGCCCGGTGATCGGTCAGCTTGCCAATGAGGTGCGCGCTTATATCGAGCAGATCGTGGAGAAGCGCGAAAAGGAGCTGAAAGCGGAGGAGACCGCCAAGCGCTTGGAGAGCGAGCGCATCGACGTGACCATGCCCGGCACATGCCGCCCGCTCGGCCACAAGCACCCGCTGTCCATTGTGCTCGACGAGGTGAAGGAAATTTTCCTGGGCATGGGCTTCGAGGTGGCGACCGGCCCGGAGATCGAATGGGATTACTATAATTTCGAGGCGCTCAATATGCCGCCGGACCATCCCGCGCGCGACACGCAGGATACCTTCTATATCACGGAAAAAATGCTCCTGCGCACGCAGACCTCTCCTGTGCAGATCCGCGTGATGGAGCAGCAGAAGCCGCCCATCCGCATCATCGCGCCCGGCAGGGTGTACCGTTCCGACGCGGTGGATGCGACGCATTCCCCCCTGTTCCATCAGATCGAGGGGCTTGTCGTCGACCGTGATATCACCATGGGCGACCTGAAGGGGACGCTGGAAGCCTTTGCCAAGCGGCTCTATGGCGACGAAACGCGCATCCGCCTGCGCCCGCACCACTTCCCGTTCACGGAGCCTTCCTGCGAGATCGACGTATCCTGCTTCCGCTGTGGCGGCAAGGGATGCCCGATGTGCAAGGGCGAGGGCTGGATCGAGATCCTCGGCGGCGGCATGGTGCATCCGAAGGTGCTGCAAAACGGGGGCATCGACCCGGAGCAGTACAGCGGCTTTGCTTTCGGCGTAGGTCTGGAGCGGCTCGTCATGTTCCGCTTCAATATCGACGATATGCGATTGCTGTTTGAAAACGATATGCGTTTTCTCAGCCAGTTTTAACCGAAGGAGGGCTATCAAATGGATTTATCAAAGAAATGGCTGCTCGATTATGTTGATTTAAACGTTGACGATAAAACCTTCAGCGATGAAATGACCCTCTCCGGCTCCAAGGTGGAGGGCTATGAAAAGGAGGGCGCGGACCTTGAAAACATCGTGGTCGGCAAGCTCCAGTCTCTTGAAAAGCACCCGGATTCCGATCATCTCTGGATCTGCCAGGTGGACGCGGGGCAGGGGGAGCCGCTCCAGATCGTTACCGGTGCGCAGAATCTAAAGGAAGGGGATTTTGTCCCCGTCGCGCTGGATCATTCCACTGTCCACGGCGGCAAACAGATCAAAAAGGGCAAGCTGCGCGGCGTGCCGAGCAACGGCATGCTCTGCTCCCTAGGTGAACTGGGGCTTACCACGCACGATTTCCCCTATGCGATTGAGGACGGCATCTTTGTGCTCGGAGACGACTGCGATTTGACGCCCGGCGTGGATATCCATGACGCGATTGGCCTGAACGATACCGTCACGGAGTTTGAAATCACCTCCAACCGGCCGGACTGCCTGTCCGTCCTGGGTCTTGCGCGCGAGGCGGCGGCTACCTTCCGGGTGCCCTTCCAGACGCCCGTGCCGCAGGTGAAGCCCACGCAGGGCGATGTGAACGACCATCTCAGCGTTACGATCCTCGACGATGAAAAGTGCTACCGCTATGTGGGCGCTGTCGTCGAAAACGTGCGCATCAAGCCCTCCCCGCGCTGGATGCGCGAGCGGCTGCGCGCGAGCGGCGTGCGACCGATCAACAATATCGTCGATATCACAAACTATGTCATGCTCGAATACGGCCAGCCAATGCATGCCTTCGACCTGCGCTATCTGGAGGGCAACAGCGTCATCGTCCGCCGTGCGCAGAGCGGCGAGCAGATCACCACGCTCGACGGCGTGGAGCGCGCCCTCACGGACGATATGCTCGTCATTGCGGACGCGAAGAAGCCTGTCGCCGTGGCAGGCGTAATGGGCGGCGAATTCAGCGGCATCATGGACGATACCACCACCATCGTCTTCGAATCCGCCTGCTTCAACGGCGCGTCTGTGCGCCGCACGGCCAAAAAGCTCGGCATGCGCACGGAGGCCTCCTCCCGCTATGAGAAGGAGCTAAGCCCCGAAAGCTGCCCGGTCTGCCTGGCCCGCGCGCTGGAGCTCGTCCAGCAGCTCGACGCGGGCGACGTAGTAAACGGCGTGGTCGACTGCGACCATTCCAAAAAGGAGCAGCGCACCCTTCCCTTCGACTGGCAGTGGGTCAACCACTTCATCGGCATTGAGGTCGGCCCGGAGGAGCAGAAGGCGATTCTGGAGCGCATCGGCTTCAAGGTGGAGGACGATACGGTCTATATCCCGTTCTTCCGCAACGATATTGAGCACAAGGCCGATATTTCCGAGGAAATCGCCCGCTTCTATGGCTATGGCAACATCCCGAACCGGATGCTCACAGGCGTGGCAAACGCAAAGCTGACTCCCATGCAGCAGCTCGAGCGCGTGATTCATAACACATTGCTCGGCTGCGGCATGAGTGAGGTTTCCACCTATTCGTTCATCAGCCCGAAGGCCTATGACCGCATCTGCCTGCCGGCGGAGAGTGAAAAGCGCCGGTCTGTCGTCATTTCAAACCCTCTGGGCGAGGATACGAGCGTCATGCGCACGACGGCGCTGCCCTCCATCCTGGATGTGCTTTCCCGCAATTACAACAATCGCAACCCGCAGGCCGCGATCTACGAGCTTGCGATGGAATACACCCCGCGCGGCGAAGAGGAGCTCCCGCTGGAGCTGCCGAAGGCCGCCATCGGCATGTATGGCGGAGACTGCGATTTCTATGCGCTCAAAGGCGTGGTGGAGGAGCTGCTGGAAGCCTGCGGCGTGGCGGATTACGATGTGGAGGCCGTCACAGACGACCCCTCCTTCCATCCTGGACGCACGGCGCGGATCACCAAGGATGGCTGCGAAGTTGCGCTCCTTGGTGAAATCCATCCGCAGGTACAGGAGAATTATGAAATCGGCACAAAGACCTATGCGGCGGAAGTGGATATCAACGCCCTGCTGACCCTCGGCGACCGCCAGCGCGTTTATCATCCGCTGCCGAAGTTCCCAGCCTCCACGCGCGATCTCGCCGTGGTCTGCACGCGCGAAACGCCGGTGCTGGCGCTGGAGCGCACGATCGGCGAGGCGGTCGGCGCGATTCTCGAAGAGATCAGCCTCTTCGACGTTTACGAGGGCAAGCAGATCGAGGCGGGCAAGAAGAGCGTGGCGTTCAGCCTCCGGCTGCGCGCTTCAGACCGGACGCTGACCGACGAGGAGGCCGACGCGGCCATGAAGCGCGCGGTCAAGGCGCTGGCGAAGCTCGGCGCAACCCTCCGGGCGTAAGGTAATAAGGCGTAATGACTCCTAATCCTAGACGATAACCAACAAGGCCGATGCAAATGCAGCGCGTTTGCATCGGCCTTGTTGGTCTTGGGTGGGCTCAGGTCTATGGGGAACTGTGTATCATGTATGAGCAGGCTGCCTAACTGAACCTGGTACCCTGGTTCAAACAGGCGCAGACACCGCCTGCTATTGACATGCCATCAAACAGATGGCATATATAAAGCAAGGGTGAAAAGCTTATTTTTCAAGCCTTTCACCCATTCTTATCATAGAAGAATCTTATTTACAGACTTTTCTTCATAGTCTCTGTGAGAATGAAAAACGCTACCACTGCTTCACGTCTGATATGGCACTGGAATGTGAAAACCGTCTCAAACAAAATCCTATATTCCTCCTTGCATTTTTCTTCAGATTCGGATATAATATAAAAAAATAATAAATCTTGACACGATACAGGCATATTCACGATGCTGATACGAAACAGTGTGTGGTGCGTTGCCTGTATCTTTTTTGCATAGGCAAAGCATCCTACGGGGCTGTGCCTATGCTTTTTTGTTGTCAGAATTACAGGAGGACGAGTTGATTGATGGAAGAAAAAACAAACACATTTCTGGAAACGGAAAAGATCGGCAGGCTGATGCGACGGTATGCGATCCCCTGTATTATCTCGCTGCTGGTCGGTGCACTATACAACATCGTTGACCAGATCTTTATTGCAAATGCCGATTATCTCGGTTCCTACGGCAACGCCGCCAACACCATTGTATTTCCGCTGACAGTGATTGCGCTCGCTTTTGCCACTATGATTGGCGACGGCTGTTGTGCCTTTGTCAGCTTAAGCCTTGGTGCGGGCGACAACGAAAAGGCACATAAGAGTATCGGCACATCTATTATTGTTACTGTTGCAGGCGGTATTGTGATTGCCGCTGTTTATCTCATTTTTCAGGATCAGATTTTGAACGCCTTTGGGGCGTCGGTTAATCAGGAAACCTTTGACCAGTCGAAAGAATATTTTACTTATATCACACTTGGTATACCGTTCTATATGTTCGGGCAGGCGCTCAATCCCATCATTCGCTCAGATGGAAGCCCGCGCTTCGCCATGGTTTCCCTGCTGGTGGGTTCGATACTAAATTGCATTCTTGATCCGGTTTTTATTTTTACTTTTCATTGGGGGATGATGGGCGCGGCGGTTGCCACAGTGCTTGGTCAGGTGGCTGGCGCGATCTTGGCGTTTGTCTATCTGTTCCGCATGAAGGCGGTGAAGCTGCACAAAACCAGCTTCCGGTTTGCGCCGCCGCTGCTCGGAAAGATTGTGCCGCTGGGCGCTACCAGCTTCCTTTCGCAGATTTCTATGGTGCTGTCCATGGCGGCGGTGCTGAACATGCTCCAGAAATACGGCGCAATGGATGAAATTTTCAGTCAGACGGAATATGCGCAGATTCCTACCGCTGTAGTCGGCATCGTCATGAAGTTTTTCCAGATCGTCATCTCCATTGCAATCGGGCTTGCCGCCGGCTGCATTCCAATTGCCGGATACAATATCGGCGCGGGACGAAAAGACCGTGTCAAAAGTTTGCTGACCAAGCTGCTTGCCGCAGAAGCGATTGTCGGTGCGGTGGCTCTGGTGATCTTTGAATCTTTTCCGAGGCAGCTGATCGGCGTTTTTGGCGCCGCCAGTGAAAGCGCCTATTATACTGACTTTGCTGTGCGTTGTATCCGCATATTCCTTTGCATGATCATTCTGGCTTGTGTCAATAAAGGCATTACGATTTTTCTGCAATCCCTTGGGAAAGCAAAATACTCGACTGCGCTTTCCGTACTCCGGGAGATTGTCTGCGGCGTAGGATTGCCTCTCCTGCTTCCGGTTTTTCTGGGGTTGGATGGAATCCTTTATTTCATGGCGGTTGCGGATATCATTACATTCCTTGTGTCTGTATTTGTAATCTGGCATATCTATCAAACGTTAAGCGATTGGGACGGAGCGTCACAATAATGGAACACACTTTTATGGAACAAGAAGGCTCGTACTATTATTTTAATTTCGCTTCGTAATAAAAAATAGCCGCAAGCCATCTGCACTTATCATCGATGTGTATCTCTTTGATCTGTGCGGTTTCGGAAGGCTTTGCTTTGTTACTCGCTGCGCTTCGTAAATTTTGCAGGTTTGTAGAATACCATCCGACAAGGAGGAAGGTGGAGATGCGGCCAAGGCGCTGGCAAAGCTCGGCGCGGCCCTCCGGGCAGGCAAAACAAACACGCCCCGCATGTTGAAAGAGAACATGCGGGGCGTGTACAGCTTATACAGGAATAGGTTTACGTCTCACTTCCATTCAATTTCTTTCGGCCTTCTGGTAAATCATCCGAATGTTCGCTTTCTGTCTATGCATCATTCACATTCACTGTTGATGACTTTCATGGCTTTTCTTTAAAAAAACGTGTTATGTATCTTGCATTTTTCTTCCGCCTGTGCTATACTACTTCAGCAAAATGTATTGCTGTGCCTTCATGCGGCGGTACATGCTGCAAAACACACGCACAGCGTTCGTTCGGCGGGTGCGTCCTTTTTACAAAGGATGTCGCCGTCCCCAGAGCCGTGCGGAGGTAAAACAAAGGAGGAATTACCCCTATGGCAGTCGTATCCATGAAGCAGTTACTGGAAGCGGGCGTCCACTTCGGTCATCAGACCCGTCGTTGGAACCCCAAAATGGCGAAGTATATCTTCACCGAGCGCAACGGCATCTATATCATCGATCTGCAGAAGACCGTGCGCAAGCTGGAAGAGGCCTATATGTTCGTGCGCGAGCTCGCGGCGGACGGGCAGGAGATCCTTTTCGTCGGCACAAAGAAACAGGCGCAGGATTCTATCCGCGAGGAGGCTTCCCGCTGCGGCATGCCCTATGTCAATGCCCGCTGGCTCGGCGGTATGCTGACCAATTTCAAGACCATCAAGCAGCGTATCCGCCGCCTTGAGCAGCTGAAAGCTATGGAAGAGGACGGCACGTTCGACCTGCTTCCCAAAAAGGAAGTCACGAAGCTGAAGCTCGAGATCGAGAAGCTTGAAAAATTCATGGGCGGTATCACGCAGATGAAGCGTCAGCCCGCTGCCATGTTCATCGTCGATCCCCGTAAGGAGCGCATCGCGGTGGCCGAGGCAAAGAAGCTGGGCATCCCGATCGTTGCGATCGTCGATACCAACTGCGACCCCGACGAGATTGACTATGTCATCCCCGGCAACGACGATGCGATCCGTGCCGTCCGCCTGATCTCCGCCGCAATGGCGGATGCCGTCATGGAAGGCAAGCAGATGAATATCGACGCTGCAGCTGAGGCTGAAGCGGGCGAGGAAGCAGAAGCTGCCGCCGAGCAGCCCGGCGCATAAATTTCAGAACCCTTTCTCATTCGTGAGGATGCCCGTGCCATGGGCCATTGCTCAAATCCGGTGCGGATTTCCAGCAGGTGTTACCCACGGCGCGGGTATTTTTCTGAGCGATGGAGCAAATACGGAAAATACGAAGTAACAGGAGGAATTGAACATGGCAGCATTTACTGCAAAAGACGTACAGGCACTGCGCGAGAAGACCGGCGTAGGCATGATGGATTGCAAAAAGGCGCTCGTCGAGTCCGACGGCGATATGGAGAAGGCAATTGATTTCCTGCGCGAGAAGGGCCTCGCTGCGGCTACCAAGAAAGCTGGCCGTATCGCGGCGGAGGGCGTCGTCCTTGCGTATAACGATGAGGAGAAGAAAATCGGCGTTGTCGTCGAGGTGAATTCCGAGACGGACTTTGTGGCGAAGAACCAGGAATTCCAGGCCTTCGTTATGGATATCGCCAAGACGATTGCGGCCAACAATCCGGCGGACGTCGACGCGCTTCTCAATGAAAAGCTTGCAGGCAGCGACCGCACCGTGCAGGAGAACCTGCAGGATAAGATCCTTGCAATCGGCGAGAATATGAAGATCCGCCGCTTCGAGCGCGTGGAAGGCGTTGTTTCCACCTATGTCCACGGCGGCGGTACGGTAGGCGTCATGGTGCATTTCGACACAGACGATGCGACTGCTGCGAACGAGAAGTTCAAGGTCATGGGCAAGGATGTCGCGATGCAGATCGCGGCGATGAATCCCGCCTATCTCGACGAGGCGAGCGTCCCGGCGGACGTGATCGCCCATGAGAAGGAGATCCTTACCGCGCAGCTTGCAGAGGATGAGAAGAATAAGAATAAGCCGGCGCAGGTCATCGAGAAGATCGTTCAGGGCCGCATCGGCAAGTATTTCAAAGAGAATTGCCTGATGGACCAGCAGTTCGTCAAGGATGGTGACCTGAGCGTCGGCAAGTATGTCGAGTCCGTCGCCAAGGAGATCGGTGCTTCTGTCAAGGTGCTGGGCTTTACCCGTTTTGCAAAGGGCGAGGGCCTGCAGAAGCGGGAAGACAACTTCGCGGATGAAGTTGCCGGCATGATGAAATAAGTCTTTTCAGCATGATAAATTTAACATGATAAAACGTCGCCCGGCGCGTTCCGATTGGAATGCACCGGGCGGATTGATTGCCCAGATCTCTTCATATTCACATGCCGATGTCTGATATTGGATATCTATTCTCCCATCTCCATCACAATCTGCACCCGATTCTGAAAATCGCTG
Organism: uncultured Oscillospiraceae bacterium; assembly: GCA_900549825.1. Classification (GTDB taxonomy): domain Bacteria; phylum Bacillota; class Clostridia; order Oscillospirales; family Acutalibacteraceae; genus Fimivicinus. Next base: position 15,307 of record URQB01000007.1, read on the forward strand.
ACATGCCCCGTGTGCGGTGTGACTGTAAAGAGGCATTGCTTTTCACGATCTGCGATGGAACAAGCGCCGTCCTGCGGGTGAACCTGCCCGCCTTTCCAGACGAGCGTTGTCAGCGTGTCCGACGGAGCCGTGTCATAGACCCATTCCACGGTATAGAAGAGCACTTTTTCCGCGTCGATCTGCTGGGCCGCTTGTGTGACCGGCAAATCATGAAGGGCAGACAAAAAGGTGCTCAGGTCAAAATCCTGCGCATATTCGGGCAGATTCTCATAATATTTAGGAAGCTTTTCCGTCTGGTTGCGATAGAGATACAGTCCCGGCTTGCGGAACAGAAGCGTTCCGGTCTGTACGTTTTCCCCGGAAATGCCATGGAGATCGAATTGAAGCGGGCGAACGAGTTTTCCATTTTCATCCACATCGAACGTTACCTTGCCGGACGGCGTGATACGTAAATTCTCTGGCTTGAGCCGCATTTTTGAGGAGGCCGTCTGCACAATCTGTTCCGCATGGAGATCAGAAAGCGACTGTACCTCGATATGGGCGTACGGCCGCTGATTGAGATAGACGAGGAACAGGAAAACAGCGGTCATCATGACGACTGTCAGGATAACTATCCGCTTGTTTTTTCTTTTTTTCTTCGCTTCCTCCACAGGAGCACCTCATTCCGTATCGTTTGGGTTATAATAACCTCACGAAACACACACGAAATCAGAGATTTCTGGTGTTTCGGAGAACATTGGCGGTCGAACCGCGCTGCGCTTTGATTCTCCGCTGAATAACCTCACGAAACACACACGAAATCAGAGATTTCTGCGTTTCGGAGAACATTGAAGCATTGATTCGGGCTTGCCGCCCATTGCGCGTGGGCGCAATGGAATCATGGTATCATAAAGATGCATGGTTCCTTTTTACCATAGCATGCCGGATAGCGGATGTCAATACGGACAAGGCTGGGGAAAGGTTGTGCATTCATGGCTGAACGCTGCTTGTCACTCCTCATCGGATATCTCTGCGGCTGTATTCTCACAGCGGATCTCCTCACGCGCCGCAGGCAGAAGCCGAGCCTGCGTTCACTTGGATCGGGGAATCCCGGCGCTGCCAACGCCGCTTTGCAGCTCGGCCCCGGCTGGGGCCTGCTGGTGCTTTGCGGCGATGTGGGAAAAACTGCGCTGGCCTGCCTGCTGTGCAGGTTTCTGCTGTTCCCAGAGCTCGGCAGGCTCGCCGTTTTGTATGCCGGGCTCGGCGCGGTGCTGGGGCATAACTGGCCGTTTTGGGCGCGTTTTCGGGGCGGGAAGGGCGTTGCAGCCCTGTGTGCACTTTCTGTTATCTACCTGCCCGCCGCCGGTGCGGCGACGATTGCACTGATGCTTCTGGTTTCTGCCGTTACCCGCAGGCTTTCCGCGGGGGCTGCCGCCATAGGGCCTTCTTTTCTGCTGGCTGTTCTTTGTTTTCACCGCCTGGTGGAGGAGTGCGTGCTGGCCCTCCTCATTGCTCTGGCAATGCTCGCGCGCAGCCTGATGGCCCTGGCAGAGAAGAAGAAAACGCATACTGCGGGGTAATTGTTGCAAAAATTTAGCCGCTATTTTATAAAAATTTCCGCAAACCGCCCCTTTCCGCTTGATGCTCTTGCCATCCTTTTCTTGTAACGGTATAATCTTAAATACAGGAGTTGTGACTGGCTCCTGCAAAAAGGGGATTAGGGGGATTTTACATGTTGGATATGGAGGCTGCAATCGAACGCATCCGCGCAAAGGAAGGCTTCCTCTGCGATATGGACGGCGTGATCTATCATGGCAACCGTCTGCTCGACGGGGCAAAGGAGTTTGTGGAATGGCTGTACCGGGAAAACAAGCGTTTTCTTTTTTTGACCAATTCCAGTGAGCGCTCGCCGCGGGAACTCAAGCAGAAGCTGCAGCGCATGGGCATCGATATCAGCGAGGATCATTTTTATACCAGTGCGCTTGCCACCGCGAAATTCTTGCACAGCCAGATGCCGGGCTGCACGGCCTATGTCATCGGTGAGCCGGGCCTGGTCAACGCCCTGTATGAAGCGGGGGTTACGATGAACGACGTCAATCCCGATTACGTCGTCGTAGGCGAGACCCATAACTATAATTACGATTCGATCCTCAGCGCCGTCAAATTCGTGCGGGGTGGCGCAAAGCTCATCGGAACCAACCCGGATATGACGGGCCCGAGCGAGGCGGGCATCATTCCGGCCTGCCGTGCCTTTATCGCTCCCATTGAGCTTGCGGCTGGGACGACGGCCTATTTCGTCGGCAAGCCCAATCCGCTGATGATGCGTACAGGCATCAAGCTCCTCGGCGTGCACAGCGCCAATGCCGTCATGATCGGCGACCGGATGGATACCGATATCGTCGCGGGGATGGAAACCGGCATGGATACCGTGCTCGTGCTCTCCGGCGTGTCCAGCGAGCGCACGGTGAAAAGCTTCCCCTATCATCCGAGCTTTATTCTCAACGGCGTGGGCAGTATCGCCATGGGGAAGGATTTCCGCGTGACCAACGGGCGTGAGGGAACCAGATAATTATCAGCGGGAGAAAGCGGGCGGCTGTGGATGATCAGCAGCCGCTTTTTCTGCAGCGAAAAGGAGTTTTTGCCGCTTATGTGGTATGATACCTGCGTCTTTTATCAGATTTACCCGCTGGGTTTTTGCGGCGCGCCGCATGAAAATGATGGCGTTCTCAATCCCCGGATTCAAAAGGTGTCCGAATGGGCGGATTATATCGCCTCTCTCGGCGTGGGCGCGGTTTATTTTTCGCCCGTCTTTGCCTCCGACCGCCACGGGTATGATACCCGCAACTATGGAGAGATCGATTGCCGGCTTGGCACGAATGCGGATTTTGCAAAAGTGTGCGAGGATTTGCATACGCGCGGCATCCGCGTGGTGCTCGACGGTGTTTTCAACCATGTGGGGCGCGGCTTCTGGGCGTTTCAGGACGTGCTGGAAAAGCGGGAGCAGTCGCCCTACCGGGATTGGTTCTATCTCGACTTCGGCCGGGATAACGGCTATGGCGACGGCCTTTGGTACGAGGGCTGGGAGGGCCATTATGAGCTCGTCAAGCTCAATCTGCGCAATCCGGCTGTGATCGATCATATTTTTTATCATATCCGGGAATGGGTCAGGCAGTTTGACATCGATGGCCTGCGTCTCGATGTGGCCTATTGCCTGGACCGCGATTTTCTCAGGCAACTGCGCGTATTCTGCGGTTCCATCAAGCCGGAGTTCCTCCTGCTGGGGGAGACGCTGTTCGGCGATTACAACCAGCTCGTCAATGAGGAGATGCTCCACAGCTGCACAAATTACGAATGCTATAAGGGGATCTATTCCAGCCTGAACGAGCTGAATTTCTTTGAAATCTCCTATTCACTCAACCGGCAGTTCGGCCCGGAGAACTGGACGCTTTACAGGGGCAAGCATCTGCTGAGCTTTATCGACAATCACGACGTTTCCCGCATCGCGTCCATCCTGAAGGAGAGGCAACACCTCCCGCTGGCTTTTGCGTTGCTGTTTGGCATGCCGGGGATTCCCTGCATCTATTACGGCAGCGAGTGGGGCGCTCAGGGGGAGAAGCAGGCGGGGGACGATGCGCTGCGGCCCTGTTTTGACCGCCCGGAGCCGAATGACCTGACCTTATGGGTGAAGAAGCTGTCGCTTGTGCGCACGCAGAGCCGGGCGCTGTGCATGGGCGGATACCGCAATGTGCATGTGACCAACCGGCAGCTCGTCTTCGAGCGGGCTGTTGAGGATGAGAGGGTACTCGTCGCCCTCAATGCGGAGAGCGTGCCTGATACCGCGCCCGCAGGCGGCGGAACTGCGCTTGACCTGCTCTCAGGGGAGAAAATTGACCTCTCCGCAGGCATTGCGCTCCAGCCATATGAGGCCCGGTTCCTGCAAATTGCTGAACCGTGAGGGTATTGTTAAAGATTATGGAAAGGGGTCGGTTCGATTATGCGCGCATTGCTGCAGCGGGTGACCCATGCCAGCGTCACCGTGGCAGGCGAAACCGTCGGCGAGGCGGGAGCGGGCTTTCTGATCCTGCTTGGAGTGATGCAGGGGGATACGGACGAGCAGGCGGAAAAGCTTGCGGAAAAGACTGCCCTGCTGCGTGTGTTTGAGGATGAGGCGGGCAAGATGAATCGATCCCTGCTCGATATCGGCGGGGACGCGCTGGTCGTCTCGCAGTTTACCCTCTGCGCCGATACACGCAAGGGCCGCCGCCCGTCCTTTACGGATTCCGCGCCGCCGAAGGAGGCAAAGCGCCTGTATGAGCGCTATGCGCAGGCGCTGTGTGGGCTCGGCGTCGCCCGCGTGGAGATGGGCGTGTTTGCAGCGCATATGGAGGTATCTCTTCTGAACCACGGCCCGGTGACCATCCTGCTCGATACGGATGAATGGAGCAAAGGCTGATGCGGGCATACTGTATAGACCCATATCATTTTAAGTAAAAGGAATGAATCGAAGGATGATAATCGAACGTTTTCCCATGGGGCCTATCGCGGCCAACTGTTATGCTTTACTCGACGAAGCGAGCGGGGAGGCGGCAGTGATCGACCCGGGTGCGTTTGAGCAGCCGCTGGTCGATTATCTGGGGAGCGATGTAGTCAAGAAAGTGCGCTATATTCTGCTTACACACGGGCATTACGACCATCTGATGGGCGTTGCGCAGGTGAAAAAGCTGACCGGCGCGCCCGTTTATATTCATCCGGGCGACGCCGCCTGCCTGACAGATGAGTCGGAAAGCCTTGCGGACACACATCTGCCCGGGCAGCAGAATTATGTTACGCCGGACGGATTTCTGGAGGAGGGCATGGAGCTGCCGCTGGGGGAATTGACGATCCGCGTTCTGCACACGCCCGGCCATTCGCGCGGCGGCGTATGCTTTGTCGTGGGCGATGTGATTTTTTCCGGCGACACGCTCTTTCGCCACACCTGCGGGCGTACCGATCTGCCGGGCGGGGACTATGCGACGCTGATGCATTCTCTGGAGCGTCTGGCGCGGCTTCCGGGCGATTATCAGGTGTACCCCGGCCACAACCGGTCAACGACGCTTGCGCACGAGCGGACGCATAACCGCTATCTGCGCAAAGGAAAGCCCGATCAATCCCTTTTTGACTTTTGATATCGGAAACTATGCCATGCCGGGCAGGGGAAAGGCGGAGCCTTACGTATGATTTTATATATCGATGGTCATGATTTTCATTATGAAATGGAAAATCTCTGCCGGGTTTTCTTCCCGGAGGAGCAGATCAGGACGATCCGTTCGGACGAAATAGGCGAACCGCATGTGACAACCTCCCTGCGGGAAACCTCGGGCGGCTGCATCGTCTCCTGCGAGGTGCAGCTGGACGGGTCGCGTTTTGCCTCGGAAGATATCATCCCGTCTCAGCAGGCGCGGGAGGGCGGCGAGTGCGAGCGCCGTATGGCTGTCACGCTGTTTGATACTCTGTCGCGCGCCACTGGCTACCGGCCGCAGTGGGGGATCCTCACTGGCGTGCGCCCCTCCAAGCTGATGAACCGCCTGATCGCCCAGTACGGGGCGGACGGCGCGCGGGAATATTTCCAAAAGAGGCTTCTCGTTTCCCCGGATAAAACGGCGCTCGCCTTTCACGTTGCGCATGCGGAGAAACGCGTCATGGATACCTCCCGCCCGGAGTCGTTCAGCCTTTATATTTCCATCCCGTTCTGCCCGACGCGGTGCAGCTACTGCTCCTTTGTTTCGCATTCGATTGCGGCCTCCAAGGCGAAAAAGCTGTTGCCCCGCTATGTGGAGCTGCTGTGTGAGGAGCTCGCGCTTACTGGCCGGATCGCGTCTGAACTCGGCCTCCGGCTTGAGACGGTCTATTACGGCGGCGGTACGCCCACAACGCTGGATGCGGAGGAGCTTCTGCGCCTCCATGCGGCGGTCAAGGAGCATTTTGACCTCTCCACAGTGCGGGAATATACCGTGGAGGCCGGGCGGCCGGATACGGTCACGCGGGAGCGGCTGGAGGCCCTCAAATGCATGGGCGCTACGCGCATCAGCATCAATCCGCAGACCTTCAGCGACGAAGTGCTCGCGGAAATCGGCCGCAGCCACACGGCGCAGTGTGCGGAGGCTGCCTTCCTGCTTGCGCGGGCGCACGGGTTTTCCAATATCAATATGGATCTGATTGCGGGCCTGCCGAAGGATACGCCGGAAAGCTTCCAGACAACGCTTGAAAAAACGCTGGCCCTCGATCCGGAGAGCGTAACAGTACATACCCTTGCGCTCAAGCGGTCCTCCACGCTCGTCACGCGGCAGCAAAGGTCGGGGGACGCATCGCTTACCGGCGATATGCTCGCCCGCGCGCAGGCGGCACTCACAACGGCGGGCCATTTCCCATACTATATGTACCGGCAGAGCCGGTGCCTCGGCAATCTCGAAAACGTCGGATGGTGCAGGCCGGGGCACGAGGGGCTTTACAACATCTTCATGATGGAGGAGTGCCATACCGTGCTCGCCGCGGGCGCGGGCGCCGTGACGAAGCTGAAAGCGCCGCACGGAGAGATGATCGAACGAATTTTCAACTTCAAATATCCCTATGAGTACAACGAACGGTTTGAGACGCTCATGCAGCGCAAGGAGCGCATAAAGCAATTCTACGCGTCATATAAATAACCGATTCGTCCCGGAGGAAGCCATGTCAAAGCTCGATAACTATTATGAATCCATCAACGCGCTTGCCAGCACGCAGCCGGAGCGGTTTATCCGCGCCTCGGAGGAGCGCTACCGCAATATCATCCGCCGGGTCGCCGAACAGGCTGTGTCCACGGGCGCGGCCTCCATCATCCTGCTCGCCGGGCCAAGCGCCTCAGGCAAGACCACAACGGCGGGCAAAATCGCCCAGGCCCTCGTGGAAAGCGGCCATGGTGCCTATACGGTTTCGCTGGATAATTTCTATCTCAACCAGGAGCTATCGCCGCGCCTGCCCGACGGAACGCCGGATTTTGAAACCGTACATGCGCTCGATATCCCCCTGATTCATGAGACGTTCTGCCAGCTTATGCAGGCCGGCCGCTGCGAGCTGCCGCTGTTCGATTTCCCGACGGGACGGCGCTCGGCGCAGACAGAGCAGCTGCATCTGGAAAAAGGGGATGTCGTCATCGTTGAGGGACTGCACGCGCTGAACCCGCTGATCTATGAGGCGTTTCCCCCGGAGCACCTGCTGAAGGCCTATGTCAGCGTTTCTTCCCGGATCTACACGGAGAAAGGGAAGATCGTTTTGAATAAGCGCAATCTCCGCTTTGTCCGCCGCCTGATTCGGGACAGCCGCTTCCGGGCGACCGATGTTTACAAAACGTTTCTGCTCTGGCAGAGCGTCCAGCGCGGCGAGGATTTGTATCTCTTTCCCTTCCGCGGGAATGCGGATGTACGGATCAATTCGATCCACCTGTATGAGCCGTGCGTATTCCGGGAGGAGTCCATCGGGATGCTGCGCCGTGTTGAGCCGGAGCACCCGTTCTACCGAGATGCGGTGCGCATGATCGCAAGCCTTGAGCGGTTTGAGCCGATCCCGCGCGAGCTGGTGCCGGAAGAGTCCCTGCTGCGGGAATTTTTGGGGGATGAATAGCTCAATGGACCCTATGCGGATCGAAAAAGTTGCTTCCGCAGGGATTTGGTAGTATAATACAAAGCAAAAAAACGCTGTGCAAAGCAGATACCCTGCTTTCCGGTATTTGATGTGCGAAAGGAGTTCAAGATGGGACTGTTTGAAAATGCGGTCAATACCGCGAGATCCGCAGCCAAGAGCGTTGGAAAAAAGGCGGAGGAGGTTCTGGATCTCTCCAGGAATAGGCTGAGTATCTCTGAGCTGGAAAACAAGCTCGAATCCAGCTATGCGTCCCTTGGAATGCTGTACTACAACTATCTGGAAAACGGGACGACCGACCCCGGGCGCGAACAGGCGCTGGTGCATGAGATCGACGAGACCAACGCCGCGATTAAGGAGCTCAGGGAAAATATCAATGAGCTGCGCAACCGCGTTACCTGCCCCGCCTGCGCTGCAGCCAACGATCCGGATGCGGTATTTTGCTCCCAGTGCGGCGCGCGGCTTCAGGGAGACGAATAGCATCGGTGAACAGGGGGAGATCGCACCATACAGGGGCCGGATATCGGCGCGCAGTTTTTCCCCAGCCAACCGGTGCGAAGGAGATAGAATATTTTACAGGATAGGAAGTGTTGCGCTTGCCGGCGAATAAAAAGCAGACGATGCTCAACGGCGCGATCACCCTGGTGATCACCACGCTCATCGTCAAGGTCATCGGCGTGCTCTATAAGATCCCGCTGACCGCCATGCTTGGCGAGGTGGGCCTTGGATATTTCAGCTCTGCGTATGACGTCTATACCCCGATCGTCTCCATTTCCATGGCGGGTATCCCGATCGCGGTGGCCAAGATGGTGTCGCAGGATGTGGCGCTGCACCGCTACCGCAACGCCCGCCAGACCTACCGGGTGTCGTTTCGCCTGTTTATCATCATCGGCGTCGTCGGCACGGCGATCATGCTGCTGTTAGCTTACCCCTATGCCTTCTGGATCAGCAAGTCCCCCAACACGTTTTACAGTATCCTTGCGATTTCACCGGCAGTGTTTTTCTGCTGCGCAATGTCTATTTACCGCGGCTATTATGAGGGCCTGAGCAACATGGTGCCCACCGGCGTTTCCCAGGTTATTGAGGCGCTCGGCAAGCTCGTGCTGGGGCTGCTGCTTTCTTATGGCGTCATCCGGGTTGGAAGGGCGCAGTTTGCCTCCGGTGGGGCTGTATTCGGCAAAGCGGTGCAGAATATGGATGAAGCCCTGGCAGAGATCTATCCGTATGCCGCGGCAGCAGCCGTCATGGGCGTTACGATCGGCACGATGGTCGGCTTTATCTATCTGTTCCTGCGGTATAAAATCAAGGGAGACGGCTTTACGCGCACCGATCTTGTCAATTCCCCGAAGCCGCTCGGCGGCCAGGAGATCGCCAAGATGATGCTTGCGCTGGCCATCCCGGTCGTTGCAAGCTCGCTGATCACCAATGTGACCAATATCATCGACGCAGGCATGCTGCGCGCGCGGCTGGCCAGCATCATGAACGATCCGGAAACGGCCAGCGTGATGAAGGCGATGTATGCCGAATCCCTGATCGGGACCGGCACGCCGGATGACAGCGTGACGGACTATCTCTACGGCTGCTATTCCGCCGCCATCAATTTTAAAAATCTTGTCCCGATGATTACGATGAATTTCGGCGTGAGCGCGCTGCCGATCCTTTCCGCCGCATGGGCAACGAAGGATCATAAAACCAGCCGGATCACCATAGAATCCGTTCTAAGGCTGACCCTGCTGATCGGCCTGCCCGCAGGGATCGGCATGGCGGTGCTCGCGGAGCCGATTCTGATGATGCTCTACGGCAGTCGCCCATATCTGGTGCCTGTTGCCGTGCCGATTATGAAAGCGTACGGCTATTCAACGGCGCTGATGGCGCTCTCTGCGCCGATCACCAATATGCTGCAGGCGATCGGACGTACAGATGTGCCGGTGAAATCCCTCCTGATCGGCGCCGCGATCAAGATCGTGGGCAACTATGTGCTCGTCGGCGTCCCCACGATCAATATCCAGGGCGCCCCGTATGCGTCCATCATGTGCTATGTCGTTGTGGTTGCAATCAACCTTTATTTCCTGCTGCACGTATCAAAGGTGCGCATCAATGTGATGTCCGTTTTTCTCAAGCCTGCGTTCTGTTCGATTGTGTGCGGCGTCGCCGCTTTTGCGAGCTATGGCATCTTGAATACGCTGTTGGGAAGCGTCTGGCCTGAAGGCGGTCTCTTTGGCGTAAGAATGCTCAGCACCGGTAACTTTTCCGCACTTGTGGCAATCGTGATTGCCGTGGCGTTTTATACGGTTGCGCTGCTGTTCAGCCGTGCAATTTCCAGGGATGACGTCTCTATGCTGCCAAAAGGAGAAAAAATTGCTAAAATACTTGAAAAATACGGCCTAATGGGGTAATATACTCATGTCGCATTTTTCCTGCATGCGGGGAGGGTTGCAAATGATCAACGGCTTTGCGTTTAAAGATTTCTATGGGATCGACGATCTGCTCCAAATCATGTGGTGCCTGCGCTCCGAGGGCGGCTGTCCGTGGGACCGGGAGCAGACGCATGAGAGCATCAAAAAAAATCTGATCGAAGAAACCTATGAGGTCATTGAGGCGATCAATAAGCAGGACAAAGTCCTGCTCTGCGAAGAACTGGGCGATGTGCTCATGCAGGTCGTCTTCCATGCACAGATGGAAGCGGAGGCGGGTGCCTTCACCTTTGAAGACGTGGCGGACGGCGTGTGTAAAAAGTTGATCGAGCGGCATCCGCATGTGTTTGGCGAGGTTCAGGTAAAGGGCTCCGAGGAGGTTCTGCGCAATTGGGACGATATCAAAAAGCGCTCCAAGGGGCAGAAGAGCCAGACGGAGACAATGCTCTCTGTCCCGCGTGAGCTGCCGGCCCTGATGCGCGCCGCCAAGGTGCAGAAGAAGGCGGCCAAGGTGGGCTTCGACTGGCCGGATGTTTCCGGCGCGGTGGACAAGCTGTATGAGGAAACCTCTGAGCTCAGCGGCGCGATCGAAAGCGGCAGCGAGGAAGAGATCGCCGAGGAATTGGGTGACCTGCTCTTCAGCGCGGTCAATGTTTCCCGTTTTGTCGACTGTGACGCGGAGGAAGCGCTCACAGCGGCCACGGATAAATTCATGCGCCGCTTTGCGCGCGTGGAGGAGAAGGCGCGCGAGCGCGGTCTCAAGCTGGAGGAGATGTCTCTGAGCGAACTGGACGGCCTGTGGGACGAGGCGAAGCTTGATTTGCTATCCAAATGAAATAATTGCTATTTCATGGATCAATAAAATATTTCTTAAAATGGAGGAAACCAGAAATGAATAAGACAGAGCTTGTAAACGCAGTCGCCGAGAAGGCGGATTTTTCCAAGAAGGATGCCGATAAGGCCGTAGCGGCAGTGCTTGACAGCATTACCGACGCGCTTGCACAGGGCGATAAGGTTCAGATCGTTGGCTTTGGCACGTTTGAAGTGCGCGCACGCGCTGAGAAGCAGGGGCGCAATCCCAAAACAGGCGAAGCGATGATCGTTCCCGCTTCCAATCTGCCGGCCTTCAAGGCGGGCAAGGCGCTCAAGGAAGCTGTTGCAAAGAAATAAATGTTGCAAAGAGTCAAGGCTGTGTGAGGATGCCGCACATCTCCGCCAGGCGGCGGGATGGGGCAGACCGGCGGCCTGGAGGGCAGGCGCGGGCGCCTGCCCTTATTTTTTTGAGATGAGGTGATTCGAATGAGACTGGATAAATACTTGAAGGTCTCGCGGCTGATCAAGCGCCGCACCGTGGCAAACGAGGTTTGCGACGCCAAGCATGTGCTCGTCAACGGCAAGGTCGCCCGCGCTTCCTATGATGTAAAGATCGGGGATGAGCTGGAAATCACAATGGGCGGCAATGTCCTGCGCGCGCGGGTGAAAAGCGTCAATGAATACGCAACGAAAAACGACGCTGCGCTGATGTATGAGCTGTTGAAATGAGCATTACAGGATGCAAGATGAAGAGAATGGAAGTCGGATAACCGGCAGAAGAAGGCCGGCCTGTTTCAGAATGTATCAAAAACGCGCTGCAAAACCGTCTGTTTTGCAGCGCGTTTTTCAGTTGGGGCGGGGAAATTCTTTTGGAATGGCGGCCTGTTTCGGCTGCCGCCGGTGCTGCAAATGGTAGCTGACCGCAAGCACCGCGCGCTCCGGCAGGAGTCGCGCTGAGAATTTGGCAAGCTTCATCTGAACGCCTGGTATGATCAGCATCCTGCGGGCAAACATTTGCCGGACGGCATATTCCGCGATCTGGTAGCTCGGCTTGCTCGCAGGCGTAAAGGTGACATCCGCTTTCCGGTCGAATTCCGTATCCACCGGGCCGGGGCACAGCGCGCTGACAGAGACGCGGCTGTGCTGGTGCTGCAGCTCCTTCCAGATGGCAAGCGTCAGATGCAGCACATATGCTTTTGAGGCATAGTAGGCGGCCATCAGCGGCCCCGGCGCGAAGGCGGAGGCCGAGGAGATATTGAGGAGATACCCCGCATCCCGCGCTGCAAAATCCTTTAAAAAAAGCTTTGTCAGGATATGCACGGCGCGGATGTTGGTATCGATCAGCTTCAATTCCTCCGTCAGGTCTGTCTTGTCGAATGCGCCGAATACGCCGAAGCCCGCGTTGTTGATGAGAATATCAATGTGCTCGCCCCGCACCTGCTCGTACAGCGCAAAGCACTCCCGTTCCGAGGAGAGGTCCGCGCAGATGATCTGTACCGGTACAGGGAGCTGGTTCCTCAGCTCCTCCATGCGCTCCTCGCGGCGTGCAACCAGGATCAGCTCGCAGCCCATCGAGCCGAGCACATGCGCGATATCCCTCCCGATTCCGGAGCTCGCTCCTGTAATCAAAGCTTTCATATGACCCATCCTTTCTTGTTTTTGCATGCAAAATCATATTTTAGTATTCCCGGAACAGGGCGAAAAGCAGGTTGACCGCGCTGTAAATGGCTGGGATTGGCTGTTGTGCTTTTCGATGCGCATTGATTTCCGATTTTGATATGAATTGCACCATATTTTGAGCTAAATCAGGGGGAAAAGCAAAGGGCCCGGAAGCCATATGGTTGGTTTCCGGGCCTGCGCGTTTCACTTGTTTTTGATGCGGAAGCCTTAGCCGGCGCTTTCCGCCTGCTGCTCCGGCTCCTTTTGACCGTTCGCTTCCTGACGGGGCTTTTGCGGTGTGAGGAAGGTAATACTGGCAAGGAACGGCAGGGTCGTAAACAGGCAGTAGATATAGCGGAATTCCGCATAGACCGGCGTGGAGATCATCAGTGTCAGGAATACGGCGACGGTCGGAATAAAGGCCGTCAGCAGCCAGGCCTTCCGCTTCACGATGCAGACGGCGCCGAGCGCGAAAACAGCGAGCATATTCAGGCCGATGCTCCATACCATTCCATAGATCGGAATCGTCCGGTAGCTCGTAGCGGCATCGCGGACCATATTGTAGACGGGGCCGTCGATCAGCGGCGTGGTGGAGATGCCGAATTCGTTATCCACCGTATAGGTCCACACATTCCAGTACTGTACGTCCGGATACCAGTAGCCATAGGTCTGATCGGCCTGTGCCTTGATGATTTCTCCGGGGTATTTCAGCGCGAGGCGGACCCAGAGCTTGATATATTCCCCTCTGTATTCAGAAAAGGCCTGCTGATTGTCATAACGGCGGATCAGATTTTTTACCGGATCGGAGATATAGGGGCGGTAGGCCTCTTTGATCTCTTCGACAGGCGCGAGCTTTTCGATCAGCTCGGTCTGCTCCTGCGTCAGCGGCTTATCGTCGGCGATCATACGGGAGATATGCTGCAGCGGGATGGAGAGCGCCTCCACCGTATCGACCGGGATCACCTGGAAGGCGGACATCACCGGCCCCAGCACCGTTAACACCACAATGACGCTCACAATGCCGGAGGCCAGTACGGGCAGCCAATGCTTGCGCAGCATCACAACGACAAACGGGATGCAGAGCAGGAAAGCAAGAAAGCCGTTTGTGCGCAGCAGGCTCACGAAGATGCCGGTTACGGCGAACATGGGCAGGACCGGCCAGATGGGTTCTCCCCTGCGATATTTGGTCAGCAGCTTCCAGATGGAGATGACGAACAGCAGCACGACGCCGCCGAACAGGATATCCTTCCACATCGTGATGCTGTACATCGCATGGAAGGGAACCAGCGCAAAATAGGCAAGTACCGCGATACACCAGCCCGTTTTGGCGCCCTGATGATAAATTGTATGGATCAGATAGGAAAAGATCAGAGCCATGACCGTCATCTGGAAGAAGGTGTAGGTGGCGATTCCGCCGCTCACCGTTCCGAAAATAGCATGTCCGATCGTGTATAACAGCTTGATGATCATGGTGTGCGTGAAGGGATGGTGATTGCTGTAGGGCCGGATACCAAGCACCTGATCCATCTGCCACACGGAATCGTTGGACAGAATGCCGGGAAAATAGGCGAGAAAATAGGGCAACCAGCAGATCAAAATCATCAGGAAGCTGCACAGGAAGACGGCCCAGTTTTCCATAGGCTGCGCCTTGGTGCGGTTGATTGTAAATGTACCGCCGTATTCGTACAGACGCTGAAAAAAGAAATAAAAGAAAATGAAAAGTCCGGCAGCGATAAAAACGGTCAGCAGCTTCTGCTGCATCGGACTGTTCCGGAAATCCTCCGTCTGGATGCCGTAGAAAAGGTTATCATATTTGCTATATCTTCCTAAAATAGCGGATATTGTGCATGCTACCGAGGAAATCAGGGCAAGGATCTGAATTTGTCTTGTCGATTGAAACCCATATTTTTGATAAAAGCAGAAGATACCGATCAGGAGAAACAGGCAAGCGCTGCTGGCCACACTCAGCTCCAGAAAGAGTGCTGCCGCCATGGTCGAAATGCAGGCCAAGAGGAAAAGCAGCGCGGTTCTGTTGGCCGCCGGGAGTCCGGTAGCCGGTTTTGCAGGTATTTTATTCGTCATGGCTTTTTAATCCCTTTTCTCTTTTTCTTGCAGATGCAGATAGAGCTCAAACATCTGCCGGTGTTTTGTCCGAATTGAATCCAGGATCAGCCCGCAGCTGAAAGAGAGCAGCGCGCACATGGCGCTGAAGCAGGATACGATCAGGGTTGGGAAGCGCGGCACCAGGCCCGTTTTGAAATAATCGATCAAAACAGGAATAAAGAATACGATCGCGAGAATGGCCAGAATCAGGGCAAACAGGCCGAAAAACTGGAGCGGCTTGTATTCGCGGAACAGCCGGAAAATCATTTTCAACACCTTGAAGCCGTCGGAAAAAGTACTCAGCTTGGATACGCTGCCCTCCATGCGGTCGCGGTAGCCGATCGGTATTTCACGGATAGCGAGATTTTTATCGAGCGCATGAATCGTCATCTCCGTCTCGATTTCAAAGCCGGCGGAGAGTACCGGGAAGCTTTTCACAAAGCGGCGGCTGAATGCGCGGCAGCCGGTCATGATATCCTTGACGTCGCTCTGGAAGATAAAATTAATCAGGCTCCGCACCATTTTATTGCCCAAATTGTGAAAGGGCCGTTTGTTTTCCGTAAAATAGGTGCTGGAGAGCCGGTCGCCAATGGCCATTTCCGCCTTGCCGTCCAGGACGAGCTGCGCAACCTTTACGGCGTCTTCCGCAGGATACGTGTCGTCACCGTCGACCATGATGTAACAATCCGCTTCAATATCGCGGAACATGCTGCGCACAACGTTTCCCTTGCCCTGCTGAAATTCAGGCACGACCATTGCGCCATGCTCCAGCGCGATCTGCGCCGTTTTGTCGGAAGAATTGTTATCGTATACGTAGATATCTGCTTCCGGCAAATGCTTGTGGAAATCCTCGATCACGTTGGCAATCGTCAGTTCCTCGTTGTAGCATGGAACCAGAACTGCAATCTTATCCATTTTGCCCCAAATCCTCCTGAAAATAAATTTTGTAAGTATTTCCCCCAAAATCTGCTTTAGTATAGCATGCCTGTACGAAAAGGTCAAATGACCTGTAAGCGCTACGCATATCACACAATGTGCGCTTCTGGCCCGTTATTGTATTTTTTGAATCGCTCGCCATCTATTTTAAGCTTGATTTCTGATTTGACAGCCGACATAAAATTTGACAAAACAGGTTTATAATCCGAAACGAGGCGTTATATCAAAATGCTGGATGCGCCTGCCGTGACCGAAGCGCAGCAAAAGGCAGCCTGAGAGAATCAAAACGGCGTCCAATAAACACACAAGCCCGGAAGGCCGCATGCATGCCCCGGGCTTGTTTTTACCTTGCAAACCGTTTTGCGGATCAAGGCGATTCTACAGATAACTTTTTACAAATGAATCACAGAAAACCTTCAGAATAGAATCATTTTAGATTAACTGAATGTTTTGGTATCCGGCAAGCTGTTTCTGGCCTGCCGCAAAGCGGCGTATTTTTCCTCCAGCGCCTGCTGCTTTTCTTTCTTATGGAAGGCTCTGTCCCGGTATACGGATTTATATTGCAGCTCGTTGCTGCGGCCCGCCACGTAAACCTGGTTGGAAAGCACCTCGCGCAAAAGCGCGTCGAAAGAAAGCCAGAGCTTATCGATTGCATCCTGCGCATATCCGGTCAGATCCATGGTAATGACCTCATTGAGCAGGGCTACATATTCCGTAACCGGCAGCATCCCGCGATAGGCATCCTCCAGCGCTTGTTGCGCATGGTCCGCTTCCTGCTGTGATGCTGCGCCTTCGGAAAGAATGATGTTTGCGTGCTCCCATGCCTTTTGGAACTGGAGGTATGTATAGTCGATATATTGCTCCTTTCCCGACAGCCTGCAGTTGTCAACCGCTTTTTGCAGGCCGTCCGTTGAGATGTTGGCGGTTTGCTTTTTATTGTCCGGGCGTATGGCGCTTCTGGCCAGAACGAACTCCTGCTCTGCCGGATCCAGCAGGATATCCAGCTTGACCACGCCGTTATGCCGGATGGTGACCGTCAGCGTCTGTGTGGCTGGGTCCCATTTCGTTGTATGGGTGAAGGGGCGCGTTTGCGTTCCGCCCTCCATATCGCTGCGCAGGATCAGCTTCGGCGCGCCGCCGTTGAATGTGCCCGTTACGGTGATCGTGGTTTCGCGCGTCTGGCTGTCGTCGATCCCGATCGGGTTTCCGTTTTCGTCAAGCGTCATGTATTCCCCGCAGATTTGCACCCAGCTTTTCTCCTTGCGGGTATCCGGCGTAACAGCTTTGATCATCTCTCCCTTATCCGTGCGGTAATTGGAAAGGTAAAAGGAGAGGCGGTCCTCCTTTTCCGTGACAATTGCCGAGGTATGCTCCTGCGCCGTGATAGAGAAGGTGGAAGCGTTGCTGTAAATGGGCGTCATCGCGGCCGTTTTTTCACCCTTTGTATTTTCCAGGTTGTTGATAAAATACCATTGGTCCTTCGTCCGCATGGCGTAGGCATCGCCCTGTGCCTGCTCCGGGAACAGATTGTCATAATAGGCTTGATCCTTCTCCTGATCGATCAGAAGAATTCCGTTTTGAGAAAACAGCTCCCGTTCTGCATCGCGCAGGTTGGAGGGAAGCAAGGGAAGAATGCGGTAGCGTCCGGTAGAAGGGTACAGGTTTGATTCCTTCAGGTTATAGTTGAAATCCGGGTAATTCGCGCGGCCCAATACGGCGGCGGGTGTTTCCTTCAAAACATCCTCTCTGGTTGGGATCGCGATCTCTCCGCTGAGAATCGCGTCGAAGAGCGGGGCGATCCCATATTGGAAGCCTGCAACCGGCTTCCCGTCGTTGGAGGTGGAGAAATTCGGCGCTTCCGCCTTGAAGCAGGTGCCGCCGCAGCTCATCACGAGCATCATGGATTGGACGTACATGTTTTCCGGATACGAGAGGATCAGGTCCCACTCGTCGTCGACATACCGGTCATATTCGCCGAAGAGGGATTTTTTATCCCCGTCCACCTGCCAGTGCCACCAGTCGGACGCCACGCCCCAGTTCCCCACCAGGCCCGCCAGCCACAGGCCCTGCATGACGGAATAGGAGGAGGGGTTCCCGTACGACTCCTTGTTCATCAGCACGATATTCTCCGCATTGTTTTGAAAGGCCGAATAAAACGCCTCGTTTTTTTCAAACCATTCGAGTATCATGCCGTTGTCGTAGTTCATATTGGTGTCGGTCCAGAAGAAGAACGCGCCGTATCTGGCAGCGAGATTGATGCAGTCGATGATGTACTGGGAATTATTACTCTCCACCTCGCCGCGCCAGATCACGCCGTTGTAGAGCTCGGCGGCGTTGAGCCCGTAGAAATAGCTGTGACGACTTGCAAAGCGCTCCTCCAGCCAGGCGATTGGGATACGCTCCTCCATCTGGTATTCCCCATTGATATTCTGAATGGCATAGGGGATCTGGTTTTCCTCGCACGCATCGGCGGTCTTTTCGAGCCATGCAAGCGCTTCGTCGCTTCCGGGCAGGAGCGTATGGCCCGGGGTCAGCAGGAATACCGTATAGGGCCTCTGATTCTCCGGGATCGAATTCCATAGCGTGAGCAGAGGCTCATCGCCGTAGTAACTGATCAGATTGAGCGGATTTGCGCTGTCGATTGTGCGCTTGAGCGGCCGCTTTTCTCCGGATGATACGGTGGCAAAGGTTTTGAGCAGTACTTTGCGCGCGTTTGCGGAGAGCTGTTTTTCATCCTGCGGGAGCTGGTTGGTCATCGTATAGGCAATCGTGCCGGCAATTGCGGCGATCACAATGGCTACGGAAAGGCAGATGGATATGATTGCGGCGAGCCCCTTCTTCCGCCGCTCTTTTCCCGTTTGCCTTTTCTCCGGATCCCTGCGCATACAAAACGCTCCTTTTCAGATGGGAAGCCCCACGCTTTTTTACATAATTTGATGTTACCATTCCTGCATTCCACTTGTCAATGCCTGAGGGGAGTCAGAATTGCCGCTTGTAAATTCGGGGAATGCCCGGTATAATTATTTCATTATGATACAAACGCTGATAAAGGCAACTTTTGCAGAAACCGCCCGGAAAGAAGGATTTTAGATGCTTATTCGAGAATGTTTCAAACAAAAAGATGTGACCCTATCCTTTGAAGTGTTTCCGCCGAAGCCAGGGATGCCCTTTCAGCCGGTACAGGATACGGTTGCCGCGCTTTCCCAATACCGTCCAGATTTTATGAGCGTCACCTATGGCGCGGGCGGCGGCACCTCCCAGAATACGATCGATATCGCCTCCTTCATCCAGAAGGAATGCGGTACCTCGGCGCTCGCGCATCTGAGCTGTGTATCCTCCTCCAGGGAGGAGATTTCCCGGCTGATCGGCGAGCTTCAGGAGAAGGGGATTCAGAATGTGCTGGCTCTGCGCGGCGATATCCCGGACGGCATGAAATTCCCGGAGGCCGGATATTATAAATATGCCTATCAGCTGATTGAAGAGATCAAGTCCCGCGGAGATTTCTGCATCGGGGCCGCCTGCTATCCGGAAGGCCATGTGGAGTGTGAAAGCAACGCTTCCGACCTAAACCACCTGAAGGCCAAGGTAGACTGCGGCTGCGACTTCCTGATTACCCAGATGTTTTTTGATAATCATGTACTGTACAGCTTCCTGTACCGCGCGCTGCGCGTGGGGATCGACGTGCCCGTCATCGCGGGCGTCATGCCGGTGACGAGCGGGCGGCAGATCAGGCGTATCTGCTCCCTGGCGGGGACGACGCTCACGCCGAAATTCCGCTCGATTCTCGACCGCTTCGGAGACAATCCGGCCGCGCTTAAGCAGGCGGGGATTGCCTATGCGACCGACCAGATTATCGATCTGCTTGCCAACGGGGTGAAGGGCATCCATCTGTATACGATGAATAAGCCCGACGTCGCGCAGAAGATTGTGGAAAATCTGTCTGAAATTTTAGGCTGACCGGCGTATCGCAGGAATGGGGGATTCCATTGGATATTCGTTCTTTACTGGGAAAACAAATGCTCTTTTTCGACGGCGGCATGGGCTCGCTGCTGCAGGAGAAGGGCCTTCAGGCGGGTGCCCTGCCGGAATTGATAAATCTTACCGATCCGCAGACGATTACGGAGATCCATGCGGCCTATTTCGAGGCGGGAAGCCATATCGTCACGACCAATACCTTCGGCGCGAACCGTCTCAAGCTTGTGGGCAGCGGGCATTCGGTAGAAGAAGTGGTTTCGGCTGCTGTATCAAATGCGCGCGCTGCGGCGGAGCAATACGCAGGGAATAGGCCCCGGTTTGTTGCCCTCGATATCGGCCCGACGGGCAAGCTGCTCGCACCGATGGGAGAGCTGCCCTTTGAGGAGGCGGTCGTTGCCTTTGCAGAAGTCGCCCGGGCAGGCGAGCGGGCGGGCGCGGACCTCGCTATCATTGAAACCATGACGGATACCTATGAAGCAAAGGCCGCTGTGCTTGCAGTCAGAGAACATACAAAGCTGCCCGTCTTCCTCACCTTTTCCTTCGATGCGCAGGGGAAGTTGCTCACAGGCGGCTCCATTGCCGCCGCCGTTGCGATGGCGGAAGGGCTGCGGGTGGATGCGTTGGGCTTCAACTGCGGCCTGGGGCCTGTGCAGATGAAGGAATTTCTGCCGCAATTGCTGGAAGCCACCTCCACGCCTGTGATCCTCAACCCGAATGCGGGTATGCCCGCGGTGCGGGATGGAAAAACCGTTTATGACATATTGCCCGATGCTTTTGCCTGCGAGATGGAGCAGATGGCGAAAATGGGCGCCTGCGTGCTCGGCGGCTGCTGCGGCACAACGCCGGACTATATCCGGGAGACTGTTGCACGCTGTCAGGCGCTCATTCCGGTGCCGGTTGCGCGGAAGGAGAAGACAGTCGTTTCCTCCTATGCGGGAGCCTGTGAAATCGGTAGAATACCTGTTATCATCGGCGAACGCATCAATCCGACGGGGAAAAAGCGCTTCCAGCAGGCGCTGCGGGAGAACGATATGGACTACGTGCTCACGCAGGCCGTTGAGCAGCAGGAGAGCGGCGCGCATATTTTGGATGTCAACGTCGGCCTGCCCGGCATCGATGAGCGGGCGGTGATGGGGCAGGCGGTGGAAGCGCTCCAGTGCGTGACGGCGCTGCCCCTGCAGATTGATACCTCTGACCCGGCGGTGATGGAGCATGCTTTGCGGATCTATAACGGCAAGGCGATGATCAACTCCGTCAACGGCAAGCAGGAGGTGATGGATCAGGTCTTCCCCCTTGCGCGCAAATACGGCGGCGTGATCGTTGCGCTGACACTCGATGAATCCGGCATCCCCGCCACAGCGCAGGGCAGGCTTCAAATCGCATGGAAGATCGTATCCGAAGCGGCGAAATACGGAATCGATAAAAAGGATATCGTCGTGGATGCGTTGACCATGACGATCAGCTCGGATGAGAACGCGGCGAAGACCACGCTCGAAGCAGTGCGCCTGATCAAACAGGAGCTTGGCGTGAAAACCGTGCTCGGCGTCTCCAACGTATCCTTTGGCCTTCCCAGCCGGGAGGTCATCAATTCCGCCTTCTATACCCTGGCGCTCCAGGCAGGGCTGGACGCGGGCATCATCAATCCGAATATGGAATCGATGCGCGGCGCATACCTGAGCTATTGTGCGCTAGCGGGCTTTGACCCGCAGTGCGGATCGTATGTCTCCCATTTTGCAGGCGGCGGGGAGCAGGCTGCAAAGGGAAAAGAGCTGTCTCTCTATGAAATTCTGCTGCGCGGCCTGAAGGATCAGGCTTATGAGAGCACGAAGGCGTTATTGCAGATGAGGGATTCCAACGAAATCATCAATCAGATCCTCGTGCCTGCACTCAACGAGGTTGGGCAGGGTTTTGAAAAGAAAACCGTTTTCCTCCCGCAGCTCATGAGCAGCGCCGCCGCGGCGACCAACGCCTTTGAAGCGATCCGTGATCACCTGGTGCTCAGCGGCGCCGCGCCGGAAAAGCACGGCACGATCCTGCTCGCCACGGTAGAGGGGGATATCCACGATATCGGCAAAAATATCGTCAGGGTCATGCTGGATAACTATGGCTTCGAAGTGATCGACCTAGGCAAAAACGTACCCTGCGAGCAGGTTGTGGATGAGGCCGGGCGGCTCGGCTGCCGGCTGGTAGGCCTGAGCGCGCTGATGACGACGACCGTCCCCGCGATGGAGCGCACGATCCGGCTCATTCGGGAGCGCGGCCTTGATTGCAGGGTCATGGTCGGCGGCGCGGTGCTCACGCAGGAGTATGCGGATGAGATCGGCGCGGATTTTTATGGAAAAGACGCGATGGCGAGCGTGCGCTACGCGCAGAAGGTATTCCACTGTGAGCCATAAAAGAACGGAAGGCGTTCCATGAAAAAAGATACGCTTTAAAAAGCGCTTGAAAAACGAGGCAGCCAACGCGGCGCCTATTTTATCATTACAATCATCTGGGCGCTCCAGCTTTCCGTCGGCAATTTCATCATCGGCAATGCGATCGGCATTGAGCCCACCAAGATGGATTTCCTGTATCTGATTTCCATCGCCAGCAGTTTCCCCTTGACGGCCCTGTGTGCGAATATCATTGATTTCGGTGGACCGGTATTTTCCGGTCCACCGTTTTTTGCTTTATTTATAAATGCATTATAATATCGTACTGGAAAAAATCTTTATTGGAATAAAATTATTATGGTTTAATATGGAAAAATCGCGCTTTAGACCTTGTTTTTTTGTTAAGTATACGTTAAAATCAATAACAGTGTGTTGGAATGCATAAAATATTTTTGTGTGATTTGGAGGACAGGAAATGCAGCTCAAGCAAACGGCCCAAACTTTGCTGACGGATGTAAAGCATTACTGGAATAAGCCGCCAGCCGGAAGGTACATGCCCTTTAAGGAAATTGCCGCGTACAGTGTCGGCGGTATCGGCGCATGTTTTATTTTTACAGTCGTACAGGCTATTTCGCTTTCTGTCGGTAATTTTATTATTGGTAACGCGATCGGTATTGAGCCGACAAAAATTTATCTGTTGTATGTCATTGCAATTTTGTCGAGTTTTCCGTTGACGGCTCTGCGCGCCAATATTATTGACAGCGCACGCAGCAAAAAAGGGAAGTACCGCCCTTATCTTCTCTATATGGGTGTTCCTACAGTGATTCTGGCAATCGGCTTTGTATGGATGCCCTATGAACATATGAGCATGCCGTTTAAAATGCTGACGGTTTTGCTTTTCAATATCGGCTTCCAGTTTTTCTATATGTTTTTCAATGAGGCATATGAAAATCTGATTCTCGTGCTTTCCCCCAATACACAAGAGCGTACCGACACCGCAACGGTGAAATCCGTTGTTTATTCCCTCGCGCCCTCTATTGTCAATATCGTCATGCCGATGGCGGCAAAATTCCTGACCAATGGCGATATGACCAATTTGAAGCTGTATCGGTTTGCATATCCGCCGATGCTGATTCTTGGTATCCTGCTTTCCATCATGGTGTATGCCAATACGCAGGAGAAG
Source organism: uncultured Oscillospiraceae bacterium (assembly GCA_900549825.1). Taxonomy (GTDB): domain Bacteria; phylum Bacillota; class Clostridia; order Oscillospirales; family Acutalibacteraceae; genus Fimivicinus. The sequence goes on from URQB01000007.1 coordinate 38,394, forward strand.
ATCATTCAGGCGAAAACGCACGTTGTGCAGGTGAAATTTATAGACGCCCTGCGTGCCGTTGGAAAGAACAAATACTTCTGGATTATCTCTCTGGCAGGTTGGCTGGGATTCCTGGAAGCATCCTACGGTACAATCCTGCAGTGGCTGTACCAGTACCAGCATGCCTGCACGGAAGGCCAGTTTGCCTTGATCCAGACGCTTTATGGCAATGCTTCTCTCTGGGGCATGCTGATGGCGCCTTGGGCGATTCGTCGCTTCGGCAAGAAACGTGTCCTCCTTGTGACAAACTTCTTAAATATTGTCTTTATTGGCGCAATTTATCCGATCGTTGTGAAAGTAGACCCGCGTATGTGTATCTGGCTGGTGCTCATCTGCCTGTTCAGCAACGGCGTCGTCGGCGCATTTGCGCACGTTCTCAATCCCAGTATCCAAGGTGATATCCGTGATTACCAGCAGTATATCACGGGAGAACGCATCGACGGCATGTTCTCGACCGTCGGTCTGGTCGGCCAGATCATCACGCTGGCGACGAGCGGCGTGCTCCCCGCCGTTTATGAACGTTGCGGCATCACAACCGAGAATGCGGCGATGATGGGCTATACAAATGCATATGACGTTTTGTATAACCGTAATATTTTCGAAGATACCTTTGCCCTGCTGGTTGGCCTGTCTGTCTTTGGCGCGATCATGAATGTGATTCCCTATTTCTTCTATGATCTGACGGAGACAAAGCAGCGCGGAATGATCAATGTCTTGAAGGTCCGCGCGTTATTTGAGGACTATGGCAACAACGCGCTGTCCGACAGAGGCCTCGTTGAGACGATTGATCTGGTCAATGAGGCGCGGGAATATACGGTGGCGGAGCCGCTCTCTGAAACAAAGGACAGCATGAAAGAAGCGAAAAGGTCGGGCGATAAAGCTGCAGTAAAAGCAGCCAAAAAGGCACGCAAAGCTGCAATTGAACATAACCGCATGATCGAAATCTCCAGGTTCGTCATCGAGGAGATGAATAAATTCAGCACGCTGGAGATGCAGGAGAAGGTTGCGGTTGCCAAAGAGGTCTATGCAGCCGGCCTGTCCAATCTTGTGAATGTTGAGCCTGATGTTTTGCAGAAGGCCAGGGCGCTGCCCAAGAAGACAGAGGAAGAAAAACTCTACCGCAAGGCCGCCATTGAGGAGGCGAGGGATCGCCTGACTTCCAAAAAGGTTATCCTCAAGCATTATCCGAACGGGCTAGTAGAATTTGATTCTTCTATTTTCGATGGCCTCTTTGCGGAGGAAGACCGGCTGGAGATGGAGCTTGAGCAGGCCTACAAGGCGCTCTTTGCCGCGAAGGAGAGCAAAGATCAGGCGGCTGTGAAGCAGGCGAGGCTCAACGTTCAGAAGGCCAAGGTGGCCCGCGCGAAGGTTCGTACGGAGATCAAGGAAGCAACCAATGCGAATTCCATCTATCACCATGCCGCTAAGCCGTGGCTGGACGCGAAAAAGCTCCTCACGCAGGAAGAGAACTACAGGCACTACGACGAGATCGCTGCGATGTATGAGGAGGCCAAGGTCCGCGCCCAGGCCCAGGAAGCCAGGGAAGATGCGGAAGAGGCCGCAAAGGAAGCGCAGAAGAAGGCTGACAAAGAGATGGCACGTACAAACCGCAGAAATAAATAATAGCCGCTCACGTCTTGTGGCTTGAGGGCTGCGGTAACCCTTTGATCGATCAGTCAGCCAAACAGTTTGCTTTGTTACTCGCTGCGCTTCGTAATCAATAATTTTACCCATTCCGATGTGGTAAACCCGGCTGAGAGAATGCTATCAGTTCTTTCAGCCGGGTTTCTTTGGATCGATTGTAAACCTGAATAAAAAATAAGTTGACAATAAGCGCGAATTCCTCTATCATAGGGTAGAAACCTAAGGTAAAAGGAGGCCACCCGTATGGCAGTAAATCGTACGAAAACTTATCGTCTGGCATTGATTGGCGTTATGACCGCGATCCTATGCATTTTAGGGCCGTTGTCGATTCCGCTTCCGATTAGCCCGGTACCTCTTTCCCTGACGAATTTTGCCGTTTTGCTGGCAGTGTTTCTACTGGGATGGAAATGGGGAACCGTAAGCTGCGGCGTTTATCTTCTGCTGGGCATTGTGGGAGTTCCGGTCTTTTCCGGCTTTTCAGGCGGCCCGGCTAAACTGCTTGGTCCTACCGGGGGATATCTGATCGGATTTTTATTCTTGGCGGCGATCAGCGGCATTTTTGTAGAAAAATTTGAGCAAAAGCGCCTCGTTGTTGCGGCAGGCATGGCGCTCGGCATGCTGGTGGACGATCTGTTCGGCACCCTCTGGCTTGCCAGCCTGATGAAGTTGAGTTTCGGCCAGGCGCTCATGATGGGTGTCGTGCCGTATCTGCCCGGCGATGCGCTCAAGCTGATTGCGGCGTTGCTGCTGGGGAGTGTGCTGCGCCGCCGTCTGAAGGCGTTGCGGATTCTCACCTGAGATGGCTTTTTTTATTTTCCATCCAGCTTGCGGATGCTGACTTCGCCTGAGTTCAGTGTTTCCCGTATGCCGCCTGCCGACTCTACCATCAGGCCGCCGTTTTCATCAATGTCCACCGCAAGGGCGTCGGACCATAAATTGTTACGTAAAAAGCGGATTTTTTCACCGAGGATCATAGACCGGCTGCGGTATTCCGGGAGAAAACTGCGCGACTCCAGCGTATCGCATAGGATGCAGAGCTGATTGATGATCTCGGCCGCCAGATGGTTCCGGGTTGTTCCGGGCGGCTCGTCGGGATAGAGGAACCCGGCCTTTTGCCGTAGTTCCTCCGGCAGTCGATCCGGGCTTCCTTTGAAATTGACGCCGATTCCTACAACAACGCTCTCAATACTGCCTGTTTCAAAATTGGTGACAGCCTCTGTGAGGATCCCACAAATTTTTTTATCATCCAGATACAGATCGTTGACCCATTTGATCTGCGGCTGCCGGCCGGTTACCGTTTCAATTGCACGGCATACGCCGACTGCCGCCGCCGTCGTAATCAGTACAGCATTGGAGGCGTCAGTCCTGGGGCGCAGGATCACGCTCATATAGAGCCCATTGCCGCGCGGGGAGAAAAAGCTTCTGCCCATTCTGCCCCTGCCTGCGCTTTGCTCTTCTGCAAGTACGGCAGAGCCTTGGTTCGCGCCGTCCAGCGCCATTCTCTTTGCCTCCTGATTCGTGGAGGGGACGCAAGGATAGACCCGGATTTCCCGCAGTTGCGGAGAGGGCGCCAAATAGGGCCGGATCCCCTGGGCGGAAAGAAGATCGTTGTCTGTACAGAGTGTGTAACCCTGGTTGGGAACCGCCTCGATATGATACCCCTCCTCCTCCAAGGCGTGCACAGCCTTCCACACCGCTGCGCGGGATACGGAAAGCGCGTTAGCGATCGCTTCGCCGGAGAGGGGAATTCCACGGTTTTCTTCCAGCTTTTTGAGTACAAAGTCCTTTACAGACATGCTTTTATCATCTCCTGTCATTTATCAGTATACAGCAGTCTGTTTTCAATTGTCAATTTCAGATGGTATACAGGTTAACATTTATCAGGCAAAAAAAGCAGGCCAACCATGGTTGGCCTGCTCAGTCTTTCGAAAAAGGATCGCCAGTCTGCTCAGTGCTTTTTCTTTGCCAGCACGACAGCAGCTGCCGCCGCCATGGAAAGCGCCGCAATTGCAGCGATGCCGGTATCGCCGGTATCCGGAATTTCGAAATCGTTAGCCGCGTCGTTGGAATTATCAGCCGCATTCGTATCGTCGGATTTGTTGCTATCGCTCGGCGCTGCCGTGCCGTTACCACCGCCTACGAGGCCGGCGAGCATGCCAAGGATATCAACATCGTCCAGCTTACTGGTGTCGATACCAAGCTTTGTAAGCACATCCTTGACTGCGCTGAGGTCAATCTTGTCCTTGATCGCGCCGATGTCGAAATCGCCGCCGTCGAGAATGCCGGTGATCGCGCTCAGATCAATGCCGGAGCCGCTCAGGGCATCCTTGATGGAATCAAGATTGACGTTGCCGAGCGCTTCGGTGATCTTAGAGGTATCAAAATCGCCGAGGCTTGATTTGATCTCCTCAATTTTGTCGGTAAAGGCGCTCAGATCGGGCGTAGCGGCGAAGGCCGGTACGCACAGTGCAAGGCAAAGGACAAGCGCGAGGGCAATGCTCAGAACTCTTTTCATGGGTACCATTTCCTTTCTGAATAATTTTTCAGCACGGAATGCGCACAAGGGGCAAAACCGCTCTGAAAGTGCCGCACAAAATTCAGAGAGTTGTGTAACACCTGTCAATATATAACCACATCACGGAATTTTTGTCAACATATTGTATACGAGTTAATAAAAAATTAATAATTAAGACACGATATATTTACTATTAAATCATATCCTAGTCATTTTTAAACGATAAATCAATTCTTGAATATACTTAGTGTATAATTATTAGAAATAAAACATACCTGTTCCGGAAAATTGCTTGAACATGGGCCCGGATTCTGCGCATACTAATGCGGGATCAGGAAAACTCTGTTTTCCTTCCAATCGGACATATGTTATAATGGGCTTCGTCAATGCCATGATATCAATTCACTTTTTGGAGAGTGGGAAAAGAATGCTCAGGCTTGCGCGGTATCTCAAGGGCTTCCGGAAGGAGATCATTCTCGGCCCCCTATTTAAGCTGACGGAGGCGATTTTCGAGCTGATTGTGCCCCTGGTGATGGCCCGGATCATTGATGTGGGAATCCGGGGAAACAATCAGACCTATATTCTGCAGATGGGCGGTGTGCTCGTTTCGCTGGGTGTGACCGGCCTGCTGTGCGCGCTGGTGTGCCAGTATTTTGCCGCCAGAGCATCGCAGGGCGTGGGAACAGTGCTGCGCAACGATCTGTTCCGCCATATTAACCGCCTTTCCTATACGGAAATCGATCAGATTGGCACGCCCTCCCTGATTACCCGGCTGGTCAACGATGTCAACCAGCTGCAGCTCGCCGTTGCCATGCTGATCCGGCTGGTCGTCCGCGCGCCGTTTCTGGTGATCGGCTCCACGATTATGGCGATGACGATCGATTTGCAGCTTTCTCTGATCTTTCTTGCGGCTGCGCCCCTGATTGCGGGGACGATCTATTTGATTATGAGCCGTTCCATTCCGTTTTATCGCGTGACCCAGAAGCTTTTGGACCGTGTGTCCCTGATTACCCGGGAAAACCTGTCCGGCGCGCGCGTCATTCGGGCGTTTTCCCGGCAGGAGACGGAGCAGGCGCGCTTTCATGAGGCGGCGGGAGAGATCGAACGCACCGCTGTGCGCGTGGGCAGAATTTCTGCGCTGCTCAATCCGGCTACCTATGTGATCGTCAATCTCGCGATCATCGCGATTATCTGGTTCGGCGGGCTGCAGGTGGATGGCGGCCGGCTTTCGCAGGGCGAGATCACGGCGCTGGTCAGCTATATGACGCAGATTCTGCTGGCGCTGATCGTGATCGCCAATCTGGTCGTTATTTTTACAAAAGCGTCGGCCTGCGGGGCGCGTGTCAGCGAGGTGCTGGAGCTGGCTCCGACCGTAACAGATGCGCATAGCGCTCCAGTTTCTGTGCAGGCAAATGAGCAAACACCGAAGGTGGCGTTTCAAAACGTTTCCTTTGCCTACGGCAGCGCGCAGGAAAGCGCATTGGAGGGCATCGAGTTGCGTGTTTGCCGCGGAGAGACGATCGGCGTCATTGGCGGCACAGGGGCCGGCAAATCCACCCTTGTCAACCTGATTCCGCGCTTTTATGATGTGACGGCCGGCCGGGTGTTGATCGACGGCGTCGATGTAAAGGAATATCCCTTTTCCCAGCTGCGCGGGCAGATCGGCGTGGTGCCGCAAAAGGCGGTTCTGTTTGCCGGGACGCTGCGTGAGAATATGCAGTGGCGGAAAAAGGAGGCATCGGATGAAGAGATTCACCGTGCGCTTGAGATCGCACAGGCTGACGAATTTGTAAGCAAACTGCCGGATGGGCTGGATACCGTTATCCAGCAGGGCGGGCGCAATCTTTCCGGCGGGCAGCGCCAGCGGCTGACGATTGCCCGCGCCCTGGTCGGCGCCCCGCAGCTCCTGATTCTGGACGATAGTGCGAGTGCTTTGGATTTCGCCACGGATGCGGCGCTGCGAAAGGCGCTTCGGCTGCAGACGAAGGACATGACCGTTTTTATGGTATCCCAGCGTGCGGGCACCGTCCGTGCGGCGGACCGCATCGTCGTGCTCGACGATGGCCGGATGATCGGCGTAGGGACGCATAACGAGCTGTTTGAAGCCTGCGCGGTCTATCGGGAGATTTGCCTTTCCCAGATGAATGCAGAGGAGGCAGCGGGATGAGAAAGCAGATTTTAAAGCGTGTGCTGAGCTTTTCAAAGCCCTATGCTGGCTACCTCATTCTGGCGCTCATCAGTGCGGTGGTCAGCGTCGGCATGACGCTGTATGCGCCGATCCTGATCGGGCAGGGGATCGATCAGATCGTCGGGCCGGGCAATGTCGATTTTAAAGGGATCCTCTATAATATCGCCCTGCTGGCCGGCACTGTGGCTGCGGGCGCGCTGTTTCAATGGCTGCTTGCGCAATGCACAAATATTCTTGCATACCGGACGGTGCGCGATCTGCGCATTGCCGTATTTGACAAGCTGGAACGGGTGCCGCTGAAATATATCGATTCCAATGCGCACGGCGATCTGATCAGCCGGGTGGTCAACGATATCGATCAGGTGTCCGATGGCTTGCTGCAGGGCTTCACACAGCTTTTTACCGGCATTGTCACGATCCTTGGGACGCTGGGCTTCATGCTCTCCGTCAGCCCTCTGATCGCGCTCGTCGTCGTGCTGCTGACGCCGCTGTCGCTCTTTGTCTCCGCTTTTATCGCAAAGCGTTCCTATCAGAAATTCCGCGAGCAGTCCGAGACGAGGGGGGAGCTCAGCGGCTATGCGGAGGAGCTCGTCGGCGGCCAACGGGTCGTCAAGGCTTTTGGTTATGAAGAGCGCGCGCAGGATGCGTTTGAAGAGATCAATGCGCGCCTCTATGACTGCGGCGTGAAGGCGCAGTTTTATTCGTCGCTGACCAATCCCTGCACCCGCTTCGTCAACGCGATGGTGTATGCGGCGGTCGGCGTTTGCGGCGCAATCGCCGCGCTGCGCGGCGGCCTCACGGTCGGCCAGCTTTCCGCGTTTTTGCAATATGCCAACCAGTATACGAAGCCGTTCAATGAGATTTCCGGCGTCGTCACGGAGCTGCAGACCGCGATCGCCTGTGCGGGCCGCGTTTTCGAAGTGCTCGATTCTCCGGATGAAACGCCCGACGCGGCGGACGATCTTGTGATGCAGTCGAGCAGGGGGCAGGTGAATCTCAGCGATGTCTCCTTTTCCTACAACCCGGAGAAACGTTTTATCGAGCATCTGAACCTCTACGCCAATCCCGGGCAGCGCATCGCCATCGTCGGTCCAACCGGCTGCGGGAAAACGACGGTCATCAACCTCCTGATGCGCTTTTACGATGTAGACGCGGGCGAAATCCGTGTGGACGGGGTGGACATCCGGAAGATCACGCGTTCGAGCCTGCGCGGGCAGTTTGGAATGGTGCTGCAGGATACCTGGCTTTTTGCCGGTACGGTGCGGGAGAATATCGCCTATGGCCGGCCCGATGCTACGCAGGAGCAAATCGTGGCGGCGGCAAAGGCCGCGCACGCGCACAGCTTTATCAAGCGCCTGCCGGAGGGCTATGATACCCTGCTCGCGGAGGATGGCGGCAACCTATCGCAGGGGCAGCGGCAGCTGCTGAGCATTGCGCGCGTCATGCTAACGGATCCGCCGATGCTGATTCTGGATGAAGCGACGAGCAGCATCGATACGCGCACGGAAATTTATGTCCAGCGCGCGTTTACGAAGATGATGGAGGGCCGCACCTGTTTTATCGTTGCGCACCGGCTTTCCACGATCCGGGAGGCGGACTGCATCCTCGTCATGCGCGACGGGCAGATCGTCGAGCAGGGGACGCACGAAAGTCTGCTGCGCAAGGAGGGCTTCTATGCGCAGCTGTATAACAGCCAGTTCGCCCGCGCGGAAGGATAAAATCGAGCATACGCTTGAATGACGAAAAAAGCTGCTGCAATCAGATTGCAGCAGCTTTTTGGCTTTTTTCTATCATGCTATAACCTGATGCCAAACAACAGCCTGGTTACCGCGTCAAAAATCTGGTTTCCCCCATGGATATCCGCCACAAAGCCGAGCACGCGGTCCGCCAGCCTGCGCAGCAGGGCGGACCAATCGAAATACTGCGGGATTTCCTCCGGCGTGGCAGGCTTTTCCTCGCAGGTGATCCGGAAGGGCTGTGTGTAAAGGATGCCGCTGTCCCCCTGTATCTCTGCGCGCACGTAGCTGCCAATCTCCTGCTCATGTGCGTTTAAGTTGAGCGTCTCGCCCGTGGCGATCACTGCTCCATCAGAGATCCAGCGGATCTCATCATAATCTTTGGCAGTGATTGTAATGGAACTGCCGTTCTGCGCGTCGGATGCGCTGTCCGTCACGGAGATGCGCTCCACGGCCGGCGGCTCTCCCTCGCCGAGCTTTTCACCCTGCAGATACCGGCTCACAGCGAAGAACGTTCCATGTTCCATGCTTTTGCGGACTTCCTCTATGGTGTTTTTTGGCATCAGATGGATGGTGAAGGCACAGTCGACCACATCGAGCTGATGCGCGTCGCTGGTGGCAAAGCCCCAGACATTCCGCCCATGGGGGATGACGAGCTTTAGCACATTGTCCCAGAGGACCCGGTCGTTCGCCGTGCGCACATCCCACTTGCTGTTGATATCGAAGCCCAGGCAGGAATCATATTTTACAAACAGATTCGCAAATTTCGATACGATCTTCGGATCGCTCGATCTGGAGGCGTCGCTGCGCGCGCCCGTCCATTCTCCAGGGTGATTGATGACCGTAAGGCCGCCGAGCGCGTCGATGCTTTTGACGACGGTCTCATAATCGCCGTCCACACCCATTTTGCCCTGCCCCCAGTCGGCAAAGAAGCTGTTGACATGGCTGTTGTTGGGCACTGCGCCGTTTTGCTCGGCGCTCAGGGGCACCCGTGTCATACCGCGCCCGTTCCGGTCCGTGCCGGAGAGAATCTGGCTGTAACGCTCCGCCGTCAGGGGCGTGGGAAGCTTACCCCTGGTGCGCTGGATTTTAAGCAGGCTGAAGAGCGGCACGATCTGCGGCCGGATATCCCAGCCGCGGTCCACAACGGCGTGATCCGTCATTGCAAGGATGTCGTAGCCCAGCTGGTAATGGGTTTCGATCATGTCGTTGAAATCCACCTCGCCGTCGCTCGCGATGGAATGCGTGTGCAGGTTAGCCTTGTACTGCTTCCACGTCGACCAGTCGACGGCGGCGTAGGGATTCTCGATCTGATAATGCTTCTCTTCGGATACCGCGCCCGCCGGAAGGATGCCGAAGCATGAGAGCAGCGCTACGCTGAGCGTCAGCGCGACGAGGCGGCACAATATTTTGGCATGCACGTGAGTTCCTCCTCTCATTGTTTTCAGCTTCATCCTAGCAGGAGATTCACAAAGAGTAAACAGTATTTAAAAATTTAATCTGTGATTTTTTAAAAACCTCTATACAAATGCAAAATAATCTGTATAATTTTAGAGGATCGTTATGGAAACGTTTGCGTTCGTTTTCCAGATCAATCGGAAAGGGGAAGATGAAGATGCTCAATCAGCGGCAGATCGACCGTATGCTCGCAAAGCTGGAGCGCTTTGCACACACACTGGAGCGTTCTTATTTTAAAAAAGTCGGAGAAGTCGAAATGCGCGCCTATCCGTCCGACGGGAGCCACCATGAGATCCCGAATGACGGGCTCTTTCAGCCGGTCGAAAAGGGCTGGCGGTGGGGTGGGGAGGGCTCCTATTGCTGGTTCAAAGGGGAATTCACTGTGCCTGACGCGCTTGCCGGGCAGGATCTGTTTCTGCGGCCGCACTGTGTGGGGTATGAATCGCTCCTTTGGGTAAATGGCGTACCTTTTGGAACGTTCTGCAATAAGATTCTCGTCAACGACCACGGCAACCATTACTGCAATCTGATCCGGAAGAATGCGAAGGCAGGCGAGACGGTCGCAGTCGCTCTGGAATCCTATGCCGGGCATTATGTGATGGGGACGGCGCCTTTTGAAGAAAAGGAGCGGCCAAGCTATCAGTATTCCTATCATGGCGCGGAGATCTGTGTAAAAAATGAGGAGATCATCGGGTTTGCCATTGATTTGCATACGGTTCGCCAGTTGGCCTGCGTCCTGCCGGAATCCAGTTTCCGCCGCGGTGATCTCATCGACGCGCTGACCAAAGTGCATGAGACGGTCTATTACGATTCGGGTAATATCGAGTGGGAGGATTTTTTATCTGCGCTGTGTGCCGCGCGGCCTTATTTACAGCAGGCGCTGGCGGTGCAGAATGCGCAGAGCGCGCCCTTCGCAGGGCTGATCGGCCATTCGCATATGGATACGGCCTGGCTGTGGCACATCGGCGAGACGGTCAAAAAATGCGCCCGCACCTATTCCAGCCAGATAAGCCTGATGGAGCAGTATCCGGAATATACGTTCATCCAGAGCTCGTCCTATCACAGTGAAGTCATCCGCCGGAGCTATCCCGCGCTGTTCGAGCAAATGCAAAAGCGCGTCCGGGAGGGGCGCTATGAGCCCAACGGCGGCGTGTGGGTGGAGTGCGATTGCAACATTACCTCCGGTGAATCCATGATCCGGCAGTTTTTGTGGGGCCAGCGGTTTACGCGCCGGTATTTCGGCTACACTTCCAATTGCTTCTGGTTGCCGGATACCTTCGGCTACAGCGCGGCGATCCCGCAGATCATGAAGGGCTGCGGGGTAGACTATTTCCTCACGACCAAAATCCAGTGGAATGATACCAATGAGTTCCCCTACGATACGTTTTACTGGCAGGGGATCGACGGCACCAGGGTATTCACCCATTTCAATAAAACGCACATCTGGCCGGACGCGGCGGATATTTATCATTATACAGTAGAGAGCGAAGAGGGAGATGTGGTGCGCCAGAAGCAGGTGTCTGATATGCGCCTGATCTCTTACGGCTTTGGAGACGGCGGCGGAGGCCCGCAGTTCGAGATGATCGAGGCGGCGCGCCGCTGCCGCGATACGGATGGCTGCCCGCGTGCGGAGCATGTGCGGGTGGGCGAATTCATGCAGCAGCTTGAACAGTCTGCGCATGATCCGGCTACCTACAGCGGAGAGCTCTATCTCGAGCTGCACCGCGGAACGCTGACCAACCAGCACCGGATCAAACGAAACAACCGCAAGGCGGAAATCAGGCTGCACGACTTGGAGGCGGTTGCCGTCCAGAAGGCGGTGCAGGAGGGAGCGGCGGCAAGTGAAGCGGAAATCGTGCCGCTGGTAGAAACGCTGCTCGTCAATCAGTTCCACGATATCCTGCCAGGCACCTGCATCCCGCGCGCGCATGAGGAGAGCCTGGCCGCGACGGATGCGCTGCTCGGGCAGGCGCAGAAACAGCTTGACGCGCTGACCGGTTACAGGCAGGATGCGGAGCAGCTTACACTCATCAACACGCTTTCCTTCGATCGGGAGGATGTACTCTTTCTGGAGGACCGGCCGGGCAGCAGGGTTGGCGGTTACCGTCAGCAGGCTTATACGGATCTGCGTGGCCTTCAGAAGCGGATGGTCGCAGGCGTGCGGATTCCGGCGCTGTCCAGCGCGAAGCTGTGTTTTGAGCCGGAGGGCGACAGCCCTGTGCCGGAGTCGGATTCGCCTTTTTCAGAGTCAGGCAATACGCTTTCTACGCCTTATGCAAAGGTGACCTTTGATGAAAAGGGCTGCATTGCCTCCTTTATCGATCTGCGCAATGGCCGTGAGCTGTGCGGAGAGGGATACGCCCTGAATACCTTCCTGCTGGCGGAGGATGTGCCCGTTTCCTACGACAATTGGGATGTGGACGCGGATATCCAGCTGAAATTCCATGATTGTGCGCAGCTGCTCTCCCGCAAAACGGTTTCCACCGGCCCGGTTGCGCACATCATTCGCAGTACCTACCGGCTCACGCCGAAATCAACGCTGACACAGGATATGATCTTCCTTGCGGACAGCGCCGAGGTGCGCTTCGATACGCAGATCGACTGGAACGACGACCACCGATTCCTGAAAACGGCCTTTGACACCGCCATTTTCACCGATTTCGCCCGCTTCGAAGTCCAGTTCGGCAATGTCAAGCGCCCCACCACACGCAATACAACGATCGAGCAGGCGAAATTCGAGGTGCTCAATCACAAGTATACGGATCTTTCTGAAAGCCGCTACGGCGCAGCGCTTCTAAACGACTGCAAATACGGTATTTCCGTTGAGGGCGGACAGATGCGCCTGTCTCTCCACAAAGGCGGCTGCCGCCCGGATTACAAGGGTGACCACGGCGTGCACAGCTGCGTATATTCCTTCCTGCCGCATGAGGGCAGCTTTGCTGTGGACAATGTTGTGAAACCCGCCTATTTGCTCAATTACCCGCCCGTTTTGGCAGGCGTTTCCTTCGCCGCTCTGCCGCTTGTCCTGCCGGAGGCGGACAATATCCTGGTGGAAACGGTCAAGCCCTGCGAGGACGAAGACCGCGCCTTTATCGTCCGGCTCTACGATGCGGAGGGGACTTATACAAACACGCCGGTCCGTTTCTTCAGCGGCGCAAAAAGCGTTTCTCTCTGCAATATGCTGGAGGAGCCGCAGGAGACGATTGAAGATCTGGCAAGCGCCTCGCTCTGCTTCCATCCCTTTGAGATCAAAACCCTGCGCGTAACCTATTAGAAGAAATCGGCTGCCACTAACAAGAGCGTTTAGAAAGAAGGAACAACAATGCGGCCTAAGCTCTTTGATCCGGAAAACATCCTCCTGCGCTTCGGTGTGCTCTCCGACTGCCATCTCGGCATGGAGCCTGGTGCGGATGATGAGAAGCTGCAAAAGCTCTTACATACCTTTCTCCATATGGCGGGCGGAGCGCGGCAGCTCCCGGCTGTTGTCATCGCGGGCGACCTGACCAAGCGGGGGACGTCCCCCGAAATCAGGCGGTGCGGGAAGCTTGTCCGAGAGGTGATCGACCCGGAGCTGACGGAGCTGTTCGTCACGCCGGGCAACCATGAGGTACACAAGGGCGCGTTCGTCAAATGGAACCCCTATTATGCAGAGCTGGGCGATCTTGTGTACCGGCATCCGCTCTGCCCCGGCAGGTACCGCTGTGCGGACGGACGGCTGAAACAGGAATATTTTCGCTCCTGGAATTTTATACACGGGAATTACCATACCGTAATTTGCGGCTTTCACTTTATCTCTGTATTCGACTATGACAACGATAATTTCCCTTCTGAGCTCCTCTGGCTGTACCGCCAGATGAAACTGGCGCAGGAAGATGATCCTGAAAAGCCGATTTTCGTCTTCGGCCACTGCCATCCGAAGGATACCTGCTATGGCAGCTTTCAGGTCAAACGGTGGGAAATTTATAAGCACGAATACCATTGGACGACGAATAACCTCTGCCATGTTCTGAACCGCTTCCCGCAGGCAGTCTTCTTCTCCGGTCATACGCATTTTTCCGTAGCGGACGAGCGCTCGATCTGGCAGGGGGGCTACACTTCCATCAACACCGGCTCCTCCTCCTATCTATCTATTGAGGAGGGCTATACCCAGAATGGGAACAGCCAGGAGTTTGAGGATTCCCATCGGGTCTCCAACGGCCTGTTCGTTGAGGTGGATGATTTGTTTCGCATTCGCGTCACACGTGTAACGCCGGTGGCGCAGGGAGAATACGGGGAAGCGATCAAGCAACCGTGGATGTTCCCGACGATGCGCAGCCGGGATATGGCGGCTTATACGGATCAGCGCGGTCGAAGCAAAAAACGCCCCTTTTTCCCGTCAGTGCAGGCTTATGTAAAGCCGGAGGGGAAAGTTGGGCCACGCACAGCCGATTTGCTCATTCGCTTCGGCACGGCGTCCGATCCTTCGGATATGGTGCACCACTATGAGGTGCGTATCATTGAGGATGGAACGCGGAAAACGGCCGCCTGTGCCAAAAAGCTTGCGCCCTTTTACCTCTATCCACAGCCGGAGGAGCAGATGCCTGTGGAGGAGCAGTTTGTGCGCCTGGGTACTGACAAACTCTCTCCGAACACGCCCTATCAAGTGCGCGTGACGGCCTGCGATTCCTGGGGGAATGAGAGTGTGCCGCTGATGTGGGATTTCCGTACGCCGAACAGATAATCATATCGCATAAAAGCGCAGCGCCGGATCATGGACGATCCGGCGCTGTACCTGTTTCTGACGGTTGTTATTTGCTGATATCGGCGGCAGTCTGCAATGCGATCTCCATCATCTGCGTAAAGCTCGTCTGCCGCTCCTGCGCGGAGCAGGCTTCCCCGGTGAACGGGCAGTCGGAGATCGTGCACAAGGCAAGCGCCTTTTTCCCGGCGCGGGCGGCGGTCATATAGAGGGCTGCGGCTTCCATCTCGATGGCAAGCACGCCCATCTTTTGCCACTTCGCCAAACTGCCAGCATCATCATAAAAGGTGTCTGAGGAGAAAAGGTTGCCGACCTTCAGCTCAATGCCTTTTTCTCTGGCAATCCGGTCTGCCGTGCAGAGAAGTCCGTAGTCCGCCGTAGGGGCAAAGGTACCAGGGAGCTCATACTGGCGCGCAAAATCGGAGTTGGTACATGCGCCGAGCCCCGCCACGATATCGCGCACATGGAGCAGGGGGCTGACCGCGCCCGCGGAGCCGATGCGTATGATCGACTCTACCCCATAGAAATGATAGAGCTCATAGGAATAAATGCCGATGGACGGCATCCCCATTCCGCTGGCCATGACGGAAATCCGTGTCCCCTGATAGGCGCCGGTGTAGCCCTGAATACCGCGCACATTGTTGACGAGAACCGGGTTTTCCAAAAAATTCTGCGCGATAAACTGTGCGCGCAGCGGATCGCCCGGCATCAGAACCGTTTTGGCAAAATCTCCAGCCTTTGCTTCAATGTGAGGAGTTGGAATTTGAGTAGTCGACATTTTGTGGATGCCTCCTTAGATTTGACCGGCGAGCTGCTTACGAATCATTGGGACGATCGCGCTCGATCCGATGCGGGAAACGCCCAGGTCCAGAAAGCGCTCTGCCTGTGCGATTGTGCGGATTCCTCCCGCCGCCTTGATTTTCAGGTGCGGGGCGATATGCTTCTGAAACAAAATGATATCCGCTTCTGTTGCGCCGCCGGAGGAAAAGCCTGTCGAGGTTTTGATGAAATCCGCGCCGGAACGGGAGACGATCTCGCAAACGCGGATTTTTTCCTCCTGCGTGAGCAGGCAGGTTTCCACAATCACCTTCAGAATTTTGCCGCGGGAGGCGACGCGAACGGAGCGGATTTCCGATAACACTTCGTTGTCCCTGCCTTCATGCAGAAGACCGAGATTAATGACCATATCGATTTCCGAAGCGCCGCTTCGGACGGCCTCGGTTGTTTCAATGCATTTGGTCTGCGGTGTCTCATAGCCGTTCGGAAAGCCGACGACAGTGCAAATCTTGAGCTTTCCTCCCACGTACTGCGCCGCCTTGCGTACATAGCAGGGGGGAATGCAGGCAGAAGCGACGCCGAATTGCATCCCCTCGTCGCACAGAGCCTTGATTTCCGGCCAGGTGACCGTCGGGCTGAGTGCAGTGTGGTCAATGGCAGATAGAATCGTTTTTAATTCCATGATGAATCTCCTTCTGAAGCCGGCAGGATTCCCGCAGGAAACGACTCTTCCCAATCGTTTTCTGTATACTCCATCCCAAAATATACTTTTATTATACTTGAAAGCACCAGGAGAAGTCAAATCAGCAGCCTTCCGGCCCTGCGCCTACGGAAAATGGAAAACGGGTGCCGAAAGGGCTTGCGTCCGCACAGATCGTTATGGGAGCCGGTTGCCGGCAGCCCGGTAGAGCTCGTACCATTCCGCCCGGCTCAGCGTGATATCCGCGGCACGGCACATCTCGATCAGGTGATCTCTGTTGGTTGTACCGAGAACCGGCTGGATTTTTGCCGGATGGCACAGAATCCAGCTGATGGCAACTGCGCTTTTGGAGGCCTGTTTTTCCCGGGCAATCTTTTCAAGCGCGCTGTTGAGCTCCGGGTATGCCGGGCTGTCGAGAAACACGCCGCCGAAAAATCCATACTGCAGCGGAGACCATGCCTGGATCGTAATCCTGTTGAAGCGGCAGTATTCAAGGATGCCTCCGTCCCTTACGATTCCCGCATCGTTTTTCATATTAACGTTGAATCCCGCGTCGATGATCCCCGTATGCGCCAGGCTGAATTGTAGCTGATTGACCAGCAGCTTCTCCCCAAGTGCGCTCTGGAGCAGCGCCATCTGCGCTGCGTTCTGGTTGCTGACCCCGAAATGGCGCACCTTTCCGCTCTGCCGGAGCGCTGTAAAGGCTTCGGCTACCTCATCCGGATCCATGAGTGTATCCGGGCGGTGCAGGAGCAGGATGTCGATATATTCCGTTTGCAGCCGCCTGAGGCTGCCGTCCACGCTTTTGAGGATGTGCTCCTTGGAAAAATCGTACATCCCGTCGTGGATCGCGCACTTTGTCTGGAGCACCATCTGATCGCGCAGGGAAGGGGCCATGCCGAGGGCGGAGGCGAAAAGTGATTCTGAACCTCCTTTTCCATAAATATCAGCATGGTCGAAAAAGTTGATCCCCTGCTCCATCGCTGTACGGATCAGAGCTTCCGCCTCTCTGGAATTGAGATTGCAAAGGCGCATGCAGCCTAAGGCGATTTCAGATACTGCGGGGCCGGTGCCGCCGAGTCTAATTTGTTTCATTGTTATAGGGCCGTCCTTTCTATCAGGCTGGTAGCTGGTAGTCTACTTGAAAGATTTGCTTCTCCAGATGACAATAAACAATGGGGCTGTATGGCACAGCCCCATTGCGGAGTTTCAGTTAAAAGTGAATGGCTTTTACCACTGGAAGTTCGTGAACGTTTCAGTGCTTTGGATATCGGCATTGATGGTGCCGATACTTGTCTCCATGTTCTCCATTTTACAGGATGCAGAAAGCTCAGCGGCAGTGATACGCCCGGTATTGATATCCACTGTAGCAGTGATATAACCATTGTGATATTTCATGGTGATCGATTTGATGGTGAGAGGAACCATCTCTTGTGCGCCAGCTTTATCTATCACAGACATGCAGGTACCGTACCCGCCCTTTCCACGTTGCGGGTTGGTCTCATCTTTTAAAACAATTTTGATCTGGTAGGTAGAACCGCTCTTTTTGCAGGTTGCGCTCTGGACATATTGCGCAGTGAGCTTGCTGGCCCAGTTAAATCCTGCCGCCGGATAAGTATCATTGCTGCTGCTTCCTTTGTTGACGGTTGTCGTTTCATTTTTGCTGATCAGCTTAACCAACCAGCTGGGGACATTCGCTTTTCCGAGCGTGGCCTGTGAACCCGGGAATTGCTGCATCGTATATTTTTTGGTATACCCCGGCTTATCCGTCTTGAGCTTATTTGCGGCCTTGTTGTAATAGGCGACGATTTCAGCCGTTGTCTTCGGCTGACTGTCCTGCTGGGTCTTTATAGTGGGCTCCGTTGGTTTGCCATTGTCCTTTTGGGCGGCTGTAGTGTCGTTTTGCCCGGCTGTTTCAGACAGATTTGCATCTGTGCTCTCCTCACTCTGCGTCCCCATCTCGGAGGCAGGAGGCGTACTTTCATCAGAGGGCAGTATGTTCTCAGGATCAGCTGAGTTCGCAACGTCGAGGTTTGAGCTTTCTTCCTCCGTTTTTCCCTTACAGGCGCCCAGCGTAAAAACCAAAATCAGGCATAACAGCAGTGCTGAGAGCCGAAATACTTGCTTTTTCATAAGACAATCACTTCTCCTTCCAAAATCCGCCGTTTTGGGCGGGATCTAAGATCGTGCGTTTACGATCCTCCTTTCAAAAGAATTCATACTCAAATTCATAGTAATCGAAAAAAGATGGATTGTCAATCTTTTCTAAAAGAATCGATCGTTTCTTTTGAATTTTAGCAAATTGGCAATGAGATGCACAATGCTCTGTATCTCAAGCTTTTTATATGATCTTCAGTATGATAAAATAAAAAATATTTGTAACAAATTGCTTTGTTGTGCGTCTTATTAACAGGGAGGTGAAAGAGTGGCCAATGTCGATTTTGATCATGTATATAAAACCTGCTTCCGGCAGGTATATGCCTATGTCTTTTCCTTATGTGGGGACCAGCACCTGACGGAGGAAGTGACACAGGAAACTTTTTTTAAGGCTTTAAAGCAGATCGACCGGTTTCGGGAGGACTGTAAAATCAGCGCCTGGCTCTGCCAGATCGCCAAACATACACTCGTTTCCCTGCGGCGCAAAAGGCGGGATTCCAGTCTGGATGGGATCGCTGATGTTCCCGGAGAGGATCTTTTTAACCGGCTGCTCGGCAGGGAAGAGGCGTTTCAGCTCCATCAGTTTTTGCATACGCTGGAGGAGCCGTATAAAGAAGTGTTTTCCCTGCGGGTGTTTGGCGAGCTCTCATTTGCAGAGATTGCCGAGCTGTTTGAGAAGTCCGAAAGCTGGGCACGGGTCACCTACTTCAGAGCCAAACATAAAATACTGGATTTATTCGAGGTGAAGCAAAATGAATCGGATCACATGTGATATCATCCGGGACCTGCTCCCGCTTTATATCGATGGGGTGTGCAGCGCGGACAGCAGAGCGTTGGCGGAGGAACATCTCCAGAGCTGCTCCGCCTGTAAGGCGGAGTATGAGAAGCTATCTCATCGGGAGTTCTTATATGATGCCAAGGAAAAGGAGGTGCTCACCGGGCTGTCAAAGCGGTGGAAGAAAGGCAAGCGGAAGACGCTGTTTGCAGGGATTGTGATTGCTCTGGCGGCCGTCTTGCTGGTGGGGTTCGTTGTTTTTGGATGCAGCGTGAAGGTGATCCCGGCGGATGAGGTTACGGTTTCTTCATTATCCAGGCTGGAAAACGGCGACCTGGCTTTTATTCTCCAGGCGGCGGACGGAACCGGCATCCGGGAGTTCAGCCATTATGAGATGGATGGGAAACTCTGTATTACAGCCACCACTACCCGGATTTCGTTCTTCTCCGCATCAGAGAGCTCTCAAAGCGGATGGATCATCAACACACAGGATACTGGAATCCAGCAGATCTGTTATCAGGATCAAAACGGCGCCGCTTTTACGGAATTGCCCATCTGGGATGCCAAGGATCCGGTGGATGATGCGGACACACAGGCGCAGGAGCGGATAAAGGGGATGGAAAAGCTTGAAGACCTCGGCTCCGATGCGCTGGTGGAGGAGATCTATCAAAAGAGGGTAACCTATATCGGCTCTCCATCCGACGATATGAAACTGCTCGGTGCAATGCGGGTCGGAGAAATTTTGGGCCCGTTTTCGATCCGGCTGATCACTTCCAGCGAACCCTATGGGATCATACTGGATTTTAAAGATCCGGTTGCGCCTGCAGAATGTGATGCTTTTGATGCAAAAATGCGCGCGTATGCGACTGTCATTCTCGCTATGATTGATAACAGCGGCACAGTGGGCTGGACATATACGAGCTATGATCAGGCCGGAAAGGAAACAGAGCTGGCGAGAGATTTTGGCTTAGAAGCTGCCAAAACGCTTGCAGGAGCGGATATCAAGCGCTTTGGCGCGAACGAAGCGGCTCTACGGGAGCTTTGTGATCTCCTGGGGCTCTATTAATTTTCAGAAAAAAATATGGCGCGCCGCAGGAAAACTGCAGCGCGCCTTTTATAAGCCTGATACGCGATCAAGGCTCAAAAGAAAACCTTCTGAACCCTCTGATCGATTTTCTCTGTTTTATCATCCCCGCGATACCAGCACAGCTCTCCCGCACCGCTGTCATCCGGATTCCGGATCAAGAGAATGCGTTCTGGCGATGTGTATTTTGCCGATCCGAATAAGATATGCTCTCCCACCTGAGCCGGTGCCCCATCCTGAATCAGGAAAAGGGCGGTGTTGCCATCGGCAGATTTCCGGTAATACAGCAAATTGCCGTCTGTCAATTGCTCCAGGGAACGTACATCGTTTTCGATGAGCACGGATTCGCTGTAGGTGAATTTGTACAGCGTGCCGGATTGGACATTGCTTCCCTTGAGATAATAGGCGGTATCCTTAGCCACGATATAATGGGAGACATTGCTGTCGATCGATGTTTTTTCCGTCAGCCCAGATTGGGAAACTGTAGCACGCAGGAGCATGCCGCCTTCGTCCATATCCTCCAGAACATAGAGGTGCGCACCGTCGTCGGTAAAGGAAAAAGCCGCCTCCTGCGGATATTGATCCATGGAGGAGGATACGGGCTTTCCTTCGTTCACCGTAGTAAAGATAAGGGAGGGGCTGGATAGGGCCTGCTCCGCCAGCTTTGTCAAGAGAGCTTCCCAGCCGTCCTCCTGCGCCTGCACAATCAGATCGTCATCCAGGGCGGAGAGCTTTAAACGGTCCTTCTGGTTCAGGGAATAGGAGCGGGAGACGATGGCCGGGGAGGCGGCGCAAGAGGCATACAGGCTATCTGCATGCAGATTTTCCGCGAGCAGCAGGGAGCTTGTCCCAGTGAAGGCATAGCAATCGTAGAAGGTGCCGCCGAAGATCGCTTCGGAATCCAGCGCGGAAAGCTCCTCACGGATTTTATCGCGCTTGCGTTTTTCGTTGTATTCCGTGAGCGCCGTATGATAGGCGCCCGAACCGTAATCGCCGAAATTCAGCAGAGAGTCGAGCACGCCACCGATATAATCGGAAATTTTCGGCTCCTGCAGCGCTGCATCCGTGTCTTTTTGATCGTCCTCGATCAGGTCGGTCCAGGAAAGCTGCTTTGCGCCGGGGCACAAATAATACAGCGGCCCGCCCGGAATATACTGGTCGAACCGGACGGAGGCAACGCCCTCGGCCACAAGCTGTGCGTTTGTACTTTTCGTTTTCTTATACAGCGAATATGTGCCATCCTGTTTCTGGGTTTTCAGATAGAACAGTTCCCAGGCGGTCTGGGTAGAGTAAAGGTGGAATTCCGTAACATCCCGATCGAGCTCCGTCTTTTCCGTTGCGGTATAAGCACACATAATCTGGCCGGAGCTGTCCTTCCGGAGATAACAGAGCAGGCTTTCCTTTTCTCCGCCCTGCTGAAAGGAGGAAACGTTGGTGTCGATTACGGTCTCCTGGCGTTCCGCAAGACGAAAGGCACAGAGCGTACCTGTGCCGCTGAGCTCTCCGCGCAGATAATAAATCGTTTTTTCATCCGCCGATTCCTCAGGCTTGCCGGAAACGCCCTGCGCAATCAGAAAGCTTTTTCCTGCCTCCCTGCCGCGTGTGGATGCCCCATAAAGGTCGTAGCTGCTGATCGAGCCGTCCGCCGCTTTGCGCAGATTGGAGGGATAAAGCAAAAAATCGCCGCTGGTGGTCTGCGTTACGTAGGGGCCTCCGCTTTCCTCAAATGCGTCTGCGATCCGAATGGGCTCGTCGCCGGGCGTCCGCTGTAAATAAAGGGTTCCCTCCCGCAGGTACACGCAGGCGCTTTGCCCTTTTCCGGCCGCGAGACGCGCGCCCGCAAACACTGCCACCGCGATTGCCAGCAAAGCGATTACGGCAGCGACCCATGGCCATTTTTGGTTTGTTTTCCTCTTTCGTTTTTTTTGCGTCTGTTTCATAAGCGGCCCTCCGGGCGTTGGCGCGGTTTTGTTTTCGAGCGAATCCATACGCTTTATTGTCCGACAAACCGGCAGGTTTTATTCCTGCTCCGGCTTTTGGACGCTTATCTTTACCTTGTGATGCTGTATTAGCCCCGTATGGCTTTGCGGGCTACAGGAGCGTTCAAGCGATGCAAGGCGGCGCTCGATTTGCCTCTGATTTTCAATCAGTATGTCCATTTTGTCACAAATGCTTTTGAGAAGCTGATCCGTATAAGACATAAACAGCCCTTCTTTCCCGCTTTGAGTTTACAAATTGCTTCCGTTCCAGCCCCAATGGCTGACTTCTTCATACTGCACATAGATTCGGGCAGGGTCGAGCGTAAGCTCGTCTGTCAGAATCTTTGTGACCGCGGCGGTCATCTTTTCGTATGCCGCCGGGGAGGCCTTTCCGAACAGCTTGATTCCTACAAAAGCGCAGGGCGCTTCCTGGTTGCCCTGAAACCACAGGTGGCAATTGTCTTCAAAGGAAAGCATCAGCCAGCTTTCCGTTTTGCCGAGCAATTCGATCGCTTTTCCGAATTTTTCCTTGATCGCTTTCTCCTTATCCGGGGTGACAGACTGGCTGACTTGCGTTGCAATGTAGGGCATTTGCGATTCCTCCTGCATGTAAATTTTAGATGATGCTTTTATTATACCCGTTTTGCATCCATTTGCAAAGTGAGGTGGAGGAAAAGCGTCGAAAGAGATAGGATGCAGCCCCCATCCTTTTGATATCTTGGGTTTCCCCAGGCGCGTTCGTCTATTATTCGGAAGGACACGCAGGCTCATCTTCCGATCTGGATTTCGGGCAATGCTTCTTTTTTTTCAATACGCGCTATGGTACAATATCAGAAATATTCGTTTTGGAAGGAGTGTTCCATAGGTGCCGGATCGGAAAAGGAAAAAAATCGGAGCCTCACTGAAGGATTTCTTCAGGCAGGGCAGGCTGTCCCAGGCGGAGAACGGGCAGGCGGAGGCAGAAAAGGACGTTACGCCCGGGATGCCGGAATTGCTGCGCCGCGCGGCGGCGGAGGGTGCAGTGCTTTTGAAAAATGACGGGATGCTGCCGCTGAGCCGGGGAGAGACGGTTTCCCTGTTCGGCCGGGTGCAGAGGGACTGGTTTTACACAGGCTACGGTTCTGGCGGCGATGTGAAGAAGCCCTATGCCGTCAATCTGCTGGAAGGCGTCCGCAATTGTGACGGGTTAGAGCTGAATGAGGAATTAGCCCGCGCTTATGAGACATGGTGCGCTGACCATCCGGTCAACCACGGCGCCTGGGGCCGCTGGCCGCGCTTTTATCCGGAGATGCCGCTGTCACAGGAGCTTGTCCGGCAGGCATCGGAATGCTCCCGAAGTGCTGTGGTGGTGATTGGCCGTTCCTCCGGTGAGGACCGGGAAAATGCGCTGGAAAAAGGCAGCTTTTACCTGACGGACGATGAGAGGGTGCTGCTCGCCGCAGTTACGGCAAAGTTTGAGAAAACGGCTGTGCTGCTGAATATCGGCAGCATTATAGATTTTTCCTGGATAGAAGAATACAGCGGACGCATCAGCGCCGTGCTACTGGTATGGCAGGGTGGCATGGAGAGCGGAAACGCTGCTGCGGATCTGCTCAGCGGCAAGGTCGTACCCTGTGGGAAGCTGACGGATACGGTCGCGTGTGCCTATGAGAGCTATCCCTCCTCCGGCAGCTTCGGCAACAGGGCGTTCAACTGCTATGAAGAGGATCTCTACGTTGGCTACCGGTGGTTTGAAACGTTTGAAAAGGATGCCGTTTTATTCCCCTTCGGCTATGGACTGAGCTATACCTCTTTTTCGATCTCGTTCGACCGTGCAGAGCGCACGCAGGTGGGGATTGAACTTACCTGTACCGTTTTCAATATCGGGGAACACTTCAGCGGAAAGGAAGTTGTACAGGTTTATGTAGAAAAGCCCTGCGGGCATCTTGGCAATCCCTCTCGGATTCTCGCTGGCTTTGCCAAGACGAAGCTGCTTGCCCCCGGGGAAAGACAGCAATTGACCATAACGGTCCCCTTTGAGCGGTTATCCTCTTATGATGACAGTGGAAAGACCGGTCATCGCTCGGCCTATGTGGTTGAAACGGGCATTTACGGCTTTGCCGTTGGCAACAATGTGCGCGCCGCCGCGCGCGTATGGGAATGGACACAGGAGGAGACGGCGGTCTTCGAGCAGCTGGAGGAGGCTGCGGCCCCGGCAAAAGCCTTTTCCATCACTGTGGCCAAAGAGTCAGATGGAATGCGGCGTATGCCTGTTAAGGAGCCCGTACCTACCCGCACGGTGGATCTCAGGCAGAGAATCCTGCACGCGCTCCCGGAAAGCATTCCGATGAGTGGGGACCGCGGCTACCGCTTGCCCGATGTAAAGGCGGGCAAAGTGACGATGGATGCATTCGTCGCCCAGCTCAACCTGACTGAGCTGGAGGCGATTTCACGAGGCGCTTATATCATGAACAGTCCGCTTGGTGCGCCGGGTAACGCGGGCGTGTACGGCGGTGTGCTGCCGTCCCTGCGCCAAAAAGGCGTTGCGCCGGTCACGGCGACAGACGGGCCCTCCGGCATTCGTTTGCAGAGCTGCTGTTCCCTGCTGCCCATCGGTACGCTGCTGGCCTGCACATTCGACGAAGCGTTGGTCGGGGAGGTATATGAAGCGGAAGGCCGGGAGATGCGGGAGAAGGGCAGCGACGTGCTGCTGGCACCGGGGATGAATATCCACCGCAACCCGCTCTGCGGCAGGAATTTTGAGTATTATTCCGAGGATCCCTTCCTGACAGGAAAGATTGCGTCCGCTGCGGTGAAGGGGTTGCAGCAAACGGGCGTGTCCGCCTGCCCAAAGCATTTTGCATGCAATAATCAGGAGTTCTGCCGGAGCCTCAACGATTCCCGCCTGTCCGAACGCGCCCTGCGCGAGATTTATCTCAAAGGGTTTGAAATTTGCGTCAAGGAGGCAAAGCCGAAAAACATCATGACCTCCTATAACAAAGTCAACGGTGTGTGGTGCCATTATCACTATGAGCTCTGCACAGCGATCCTGCGCAGGGAATGGGGCTTTGACGGCTGTATCATGACAGATTGGTGGATACACCCTGCCAGGAGCCCGGAATTTCCCTCTCTGCGGGATCATGCGTACCGTGTGCGCGCGCAGGTAGATGTGTTCATGCCGGGCGGCAGACGCGTCGGGAGGAAGAAAAGCGACGGCACGCTTTTAAAAACTTATGGCAAGCGGGAAGGAATCACATTGGGCGAGCTGCAGCGCAGCGCGAAAAACGTGCTGCGATTCGTTATGGACTCTACGGCTATGGAACGCAGGAGCACAGATTGACCGCAGATCTGCCAAAGCGCAAACCCCGCCGGGCAACTGTATTTCAGCTGCCTGGCGGGGTGTTTCCTTGCGTATTCAGTGGATTTCAATTTCATAGAGCGCCGCATCCCGGCCCGTGAGCCAAACGCTGAGCTTTTCTGCTCCGCTTGCCTGTTTTCCCTGCAATGGGCGGTGATCGAGCGGGCCTCATGATCCGCGCTGGTATATTCCTGGGCAACCGCGTAGCTGCTGTCCTGTAGGTCGAATTGCAGCGTCAGATTCCCTACGGTATAGGTATTCTCGCTGGGTACAAGTGCAGGCAGGGAAATCGGCTGGACGGCGGCAGAGACCGCCGCGCCGAGATGCCGCAGAGCTTTGAAAACATCTCTTCTCTCTCCTATGCTAAAAATATTCCGAATTCCACAAAAGCATATTCGTCTGTCCAATCAGGATTTTCGCCATTTCTCCAAATTTTTGAGCGGCGGTAAAAGCTGCCGGGGGACACGCTGTAGCTTTCGCCGCTTTTGAGGTGATGGGGGCCGAGCAGATTGCGCAGGGAACTGGTCAGCGTGATTTCAATTGTGTTTTCCCCCTCCCGCAGCAGCCCGCTGAGATCGACCTCGTAAGGCCGCCAAAAGAGCTTTCCGGCCGGTTTCCCATTGACCCGTATGCTGAGCGCAACCGCGCCGCGCTTTGCAAAGCGAAGGCAGCGGCCCTCGCATTCTTCCCGTTTCAGGCGAAACGTATTGCGTAGGGTTATCTGTCCACTGAAGAACGGAAAGCCCTGGCGGACAAGATCTCCGGAGCAGACGCTGGGCGAGGCGGGCCTCAGTGAGAAATCCCCTCCATAAAGGCTATCCTCCCGCCTGCCGGATTGAAAAATGCCGGGTGTTTCAACACGAAAATCGCCAAGCAGATAAACGGCCTCGATCTCTTCATCATAGGTCAGGCGGTTTCGGACGGCTTCAAAGCCGCCTGCTGCCGCCTGGAATTCCCGATAGACGGAATCGTATTGCTGAAAACAGGTTTCCATGCACAGCTCATTGGAGCCCGGCTTTACAAATTTGGTGATGTTGAGCTTTACAAATGCCTGATCTCGGTAGAAGCCGCGGGGGGTGAGGCGTGCAAGCTTTCCGTTGATCGTAAAGCGGTAATTTTTCGGCGTTTCACATACGAGAAAGAGCGGCCCGGAGAGCGGCTGAGAGATGTGGAAGTGGTAAACCAGACGAAGCTCCACAGGCTGTGCAAGCATGCAGGCGAGTTCTGTAATTTCAATGGCCGGGATATTTTTTTCCACAAGCTTTCCATTAAAAAAGCAGTCGCAGCGGTCGAGCGTCAGGGCATTGAGATCACTGCGGACGATTTCCCATGCAGAAGAAAGGCACGGGCCGATGGAACACAGTTGTGCGGCCTTCTCTTTCTTTTTGCGTCTCGCAGGGGCCTTGTGCGGATTTTCATAGAGGAATAGGACTGCACTGCCTCGCTGCTTCAGCTCCAACGTGAAGCACAGCCTGCCGTCCTCCTGTGCGCATCGGATCGGGCTCTGCTTCCCTGTGGCGGGATCGAAACGTACCGCGTACGTACCCTTTGCGCGGACGACCAGCATGCTGTCGGGCGCATATGTGTTGACCAGATAGTATATACGAACCCCTTCCCGATCAAAATCACGCACGGTTGCGGCGATTCCCTCCGCGGGCGATCCGTCTGACAGAGAGAGGGACAGCGGCCGGCAATCGGCAGGTACAGCCTGTACAATCCGGGACAGCGGTACGCGGTTTGAGCTCCCGGCAAGACGGCGCGGTTCCGTGCAGAAAACGCCGTCTACCAGATTGGGGATTCCATCCCATGCGGCCTGAGCCTCATCATTTTCCATTTCTGCCCAGATCACTGTCCCACCGTTTTGTGAGAACTGCGTAAGCAGCGCGAGTACACGGGCATCCATGGAAAGGCATGGCGGGACGATGACTGCCCGGTAGCGCTGCGTTCCCACGCAAAAGCGGTTTCCTTCCACGTACGCATACTGCCCGAGAATCCGATCGTCCCCCAAATGGAAGGGAATCTGTGTATCCTCAAGCGCTTTGACCACGGAGAGCAGGGCACTGTGGACTGCGTCCATTTCCGCCTCACATTTTTCACCGCCGTCATAGAGCGTCCAGACGGACTGCTGCGGATGCAGCAGGAGAACGCCGAAATGGACGCTGCCGAGCGTTAGCAGCATACCGATCCGGCTGATAAAATCGTTCAAATGGCGGTATTCCTTCCACCATGGCTGCTGAATGAATAGCGCCGCCGGATAATCCCGCTTGCGGATGCCCCCAAGGCTGTACGGCTCAAGATGCTGGCATAAAAGCGTGACACCACGCACCATCTGCCATTCAAAAAGCCAGCGCAGTTCCTCAAAGCTGACGTTCCAGCCACACATCGCAAAGGACTCGCTTAAAACCTGCTTTTTCCCAAGCTGATGCGCCGCGGAGGCGGCCTGCAGCGCCGTCAGGCAATCGGTGGCCCGACGGCCGAGCCAGTCAATACCGGGGATATCGAAATAGGCATAATGCGGCATACAGGCACCGTTTGCAGTCAGCTGCCCGCCCAGCGTTTCCTCGCAGACCAGATGCCCGGTCAGACGCAGGCCGTTTTCGTGGCACCATCCGGCGATCTGTTTCGTAAAACGCTCTGAAAAAAGATCGGTGACAAGCCGCCAGAAGCGTACGCGCGTCCTGCAGGCGGTATCGCTGGGGAAGAAAAGATCCGGGAGCTTTTCTATCAGGGACTCTCCATATTTTTTTTGATATGCTGTTGGGAGTGCCTGAGACCAGGGATAGCCGTTGCGTGAAAGCTGTGGTTCGTCTGTAAAAAAACCGGACAGGCCCCCCAGATTTTCGCCTAAACGCCTTTTGTACTGCTGATGAACACTGCGCAGGAAAGCGTTCGTCACCTTGGGCTCCAGCAGATCTACGTAATCTGCATTGATTTCAAAATAGAAATACAGAAAGCGGCCTTGTGCCGGGAGGCTGGCAATGGGTTTGGCATTCGCTCCTGGAGGGGTTTGCGAGCAGCGCAGGTATTTTTGCTGGTATTTTTCCCCCATCTGGCTGATCAAACCGCTGGCGCTGCCGCTTGGCCAGCCATTTTCGTCATACCCCCAGGCGGACATGCCTCGCTCCCTGCAGGCAACGGATGCCGCCCGAATATTATCCATCCATTCGTGCCCCATATATCCAGTGCGAAGGCCACCGCGCGCGTGCATGACAATGCCGCCGATTCCGGCCTCGTCCATCAGTGCGATTTGCCGGACGGTTTCTTCCCTGCACAGGCGCGCATTCCACGACCAGAAGGGAATCGGGCGGAATTGCTTGGGCGGGTTTGCAAGCAGGTCTTCCAATTTTTTGTCCATATATATTCTCCCCAATGAGTTCGGTTTTACAGCTGCAAAAATATCATACACGCAATTGCAAAAAAACACAAGAAAAGCACTAAAAATGCATTCAAATTGCAGCCCCTTTTATCAAATCACACAATTTATTCTCTTCGGGACTCATTTTTACCATGTCTTCTTCAGAGATTTGCCGGGCTGCTTATTTTTTCGGTTGGAGCACAGGACAGCGTGCAGCAGGCCCTTTTTTCTTGACAAACGAAAGGGCAGATGGGATAATAAATAGAAAACGACCGTAGCCCGCCGCTTTCAGGCGGATTGAGGAGGAAATCAAAAGCATGGCAAAGGAACTGGCCAAACAGTACAGCCCGCAGGATGTGGAGGACCGCATCTATCAATTCTGGCTGGACGGGCATTATTTCCACGCAAAGCTCGACCCGGACAAAAAACCATATACGATCGTCATCCCGCCGCCCAACATCACGGGGCAGCTTCATATGGGCCACGCACTCGATGAAACGCTGCAGGATATCCTCATCCGGTTCCGCAGGATGCAGGGCTACGACACGCTCTGGCTGCCGGGCACGGATCATGCCTCCATTGCGACGGAGGCGAAGATCGTTGAGGCAATGAAAAAAGAGGGCCTAACCAAGGACGACCTCGGCCGCGAAGGCTTTTTGAAACGCGCATGGGAGTGGAAGGCGCAGTATGGCGGCCGGATCGTGGAGCAGCTCAAAAAGCTCGGCTCCTCCTGTGACTGGGAGCGGGAGCGCTTCACCCTAGACGAAGGCTGCTCCAGGGCTGTGCGCGAGGTCTTTGTCCGGCTGTATGAAAAGGGCCTGATTTACCGTGGCGAGCGCATCATCAACTGGTGCCCGCACTGCCAGACCTCCATCTCCGACGCGGAGGTCGAATACGCGGAAAAGGATGGCTCCTTCTGGCATGTGCGCTATCCGTTTGCGGACGGCAGCGGCTATGTCGAGCTTGCAACCACCCGCCCGGAAACAATGCTCGGCGATACGGCCGTGGCCGTTCACCCGGATGATGAGCGCTATCAAGGCCTGGTGGGCAAAAAGCTGATCCTGCCATTGGTAAAGAGGGAAATTCCGCTGATTGCGGACGAATATGTCGAGATGGATTTCGGCACCGGCGTGGTGAAGATTACGCCTGCCCACGATCCGAACGACTTTGAAGTGGGCCTGCGCCACAATCTTGAGGTGATCAACGTCATGACGGATGACGGGCACATGACGGAGGATTGCGGCAAATATGCGGGCATGGATCTCTATGAGTGCCGCAAGGCCATCGTCAAGGATTTGGAAGAGGGCGGATTCCTCGTCAAGGTCGAGCCGATGAAGCACAATGTCGGCTCCTGCTATCGTTGCCACACGACGGTCGAGCCGCGCGTCTCCAAGCAGTGGTTCGTCAAGATGGAGCCACTTGCAAAGCCGGCCATCGATATCGTGCGTGATGGCACTGTCAGGTTTATTCCCGACCGCATGAGCAAGGTCTATTTCAACTGGATGGACAATATCAAGGACTGGTGTATCTCCCGCCAGCTCTGGTGGGGCCATCGGATTCCCGCATGGTACTGCCCGGACTGCGGCGAGCTGATCGTCAGCCGGGGTGATCCGGACGTCTGCCCGAAATGCGGTTCCCAAAACCTTTCTCAGGATCCGGACACGCTTGATACCTGGTTCTCCTCCGCACTCTGGCCATTTTCGACGCTCGGCTGGCCGGATAAAACGCCGGAGCTTCAGCACTATTACCCGACCAATACGCTGGTCACGGGTTATGATATCATCTTCTTCTGGGTCGCACGTATGATTTTCTCGGCGTGTGAATATACCGGTGAGCAGCCCTTCGACACCGTGCTGATCCACGGCCTTGTGCGCGACGCGCAGGGGCGCAAGATGTCCAAATCCCTTGGCAATGGCATCGA
This sequence comes from uncultured Oscillospiraceae bacterium, assembly GCA_900549825.1. Taxonomy (GTDB): domain Bacteria; phylum Bacillota; class Clostridia; order Oscillospirales; family Acutalibacteraceae; genus Fimivicinus. The sequence goes on from URQB01000007.1 coordinate 68,797, forward strand.
CCCGCTGGAGATCATCGACAAATACGGCGCGGACGCGCTGCGCTTTGCGCTTGCCACGGGTAACAGCCCCGGCAACGATATGCGCTTCTCCGATGAAAAGGTGGAGGCGAGCCGCAATTTTGCCAATAAGATCTGGAATGCGGCGCGCTTTATCCTGATGAATCTGGATGAAAACGAGCCCGCCCCGCACCTGCCGGACGAGCTTGCGCTTGAGGATAAATGGATTCTCAGCCAGTACAATACCGTCGTCAAAGAGGTGACGGATAATCTTGAAAAATTCGAGCTCGGCATGGCGGTCCAGAAGCTCTATGACTTCATCTGGGATGTGTTCTGCGACTGGTATATCGAGCTTGCCAAAATCCGCCTGCAGCAGGGTGGGGAAGCGGCAGAGCCTGCCAGGGCCGTGCTGGTATACGTGATGAGCAATACGCTCAAGCTGCTGCACCCGTTCATGCCCTTCATCACAGAGGAAATCTGGCAGACGCTCCCGCACGATGGCGAGGCGATTCTCGTCTCCCCATGGCCGGTATACGACGCAGCGCTCGCGTTCTCTCAGGAAGAGGCCAAGATGGAGCGCATCATGCAGGCGATTCGCGCAGTGCGCAACCGTCGCAGCGAGATGAACGTGCCCCCTTCCAAGAAAGCGCATGTCTATATTGAGACGGCGGATGAGGAGACCTTCCGCGGCGCGGCGGTCTTCTTCCAGCGGCTTGCCTATGCTTCCGAGGTGTCGCTTGGCTCCTCCTTTGAGATCCCGGGCGCTGTCCTGATCGTTGCAGACAGCGCGCGGCTCTATATCCCGATGGGCGAGCTGGTCGATCTGGAGGCGGAAAGGGCGCGTCTGCAAAAGGAACTGGAGAATACCCAGAAGCAGCTCGCAGGCGTGCAGGCGAAGCTCAATAACGAGCAGTTTATCTCCAAGGCGCCGGCGCATATCGTGCAGAACCAGCGCGATACGGCGGAGAAGCTTCGGGAGAAAATCCAGATGCTTGAGCAGAGCCTTGCCGAGATGAATCAGTAAAAAAGATGGAAAACAACCCCAAAGGTTACTCTATGACACACGGGTATTGTTCCTGTGCGTGTTTCTGCATTTTGCGGCATGATTTTTTGAAATAAAAGGATTTATAGCCGGTTGTTTTTTCCGGGCATGTCTGTTTGAATGCCTGCACATAATAGAGTCGGCAGGGATGAAGCAGGTCTGCTTGAAAAACAGCAGCATGCGAAAGCGGTGTGCTTCTATCCCTGTTAGGACGCTCTGAAAGGGCGTCCGGTCTTGGCGAAAAACGGTTTTCCGATAAAAATAAGAGCAGCCACGCCGGATTTGGTTCCGCCGTGGCTGCTGTTTTGCCGCCTACACGAGTAGGTCAGCGTCCTCCGGGTGCTCAGAAAACCATTTTTGAGCATAAGAACATACCGGTTTTATCTTTTTCCCTACGCGCCGCAATTGTACTACGGCCTTCTGCATGAGCTGCCCTGCAACGCCCTGTCCGCGCAGCGCGGCGTCCACAAAGGTATGGTCGATAGCGACAGTATCGTCATCCAACGCGGGAAAGGTGATTTCAGCGATCCGTTTTCCGGCATCATTTTCGGCATAAATTCTGTCGTTTTCCGTAATGAAGTTCATCTAATGCATCTCCTTTATCAGTCGGCGTGTTGGAAGGCTTTTACGCAGCTTCCACCAGCGATAGAATTTCACAAATTTCCGGGTATCGAAATCGTTCTCCGGAATCAAGCAGACTGCGGAATCCGGAGGATGAAACTCACTTTGCCTGCGCAACTTCTTCCGCCTGCAAGGTAAGCTCTCCAATCGTGGCGTCGTTATGCACCAGGTAAAGATCCCATAATAATTCTCCGCGCGGGATCGTTTTCAAAAAGCGGATTTGAGAGGGAGAGACGCATACGCCGAGTTCTTGCCTGATTTCCCGGATGCATCCCTGCTCAGTGCTTTCACCGGCCAGCATGCGCCCTGTGGTTAGCCCCCACATGCCGGGCAGGATTTCGCATTGCATGATGCGCTGCTGGATGAGGATTTCGCCGCGGCGGTTGACGATCCAGGCTTCCATCGCCGGATGATACTCTCCCGACGCGAAAACAGCGCCTTTTGGCCTGATCCGGCTGGTTCTGATCCCATCCCGGTTACATACGTCCCAGTATTCCATCTTTCATCTGTCCTTTTGATTTTCTGTATTTCCATCTGTATTTTTATGCTTGCATATTCCCATTGTTACAGGTATAATAGCAGTATTATAAAAATCACGGAGGTAGCAATTGAATGACAGCGTTTCATTTATTAACTTCAGCCAGCGGTACGGCGTCCTCATCTCCCTTTACGATGATCCTTCTGATGGTCGCCATGTTTGCAATTATGTATTTCGTCATGATCCGTCCGCAGAAAAAACAGCAGAAGAAAGAGCAGGAAATGCGCGACAGCCTGCAGGTCGGCGATGAGATCACGACCATCGGCGGTATTATGGGCCGTGTTGTTACGGTCAAGGAGGATTCCCTCATCATTGAGACCGGCGCAGACCGCAACAAGATGCGGATTGCCCGCTGGGCCGTCCAGACGAACAATACCGCCAATGAAAAGCTTGCCGCTGAGCGCGAGGCCGCCCAGGCCAAGGCGCAGGAGGAGCGTGCAAAACGTGCTGCCGGGGAAGGCGAGAAGAGGGGCAAGCACCGCGGCAGGAAAAAGGAGCTGGACGAGGTGTCTTCCGCAAAGGCTGAGGAAGCCGCACAGTCCAATCAAGAAGAGGAATAATTTTCGGCATATCTGTCCGGTTCCCCTCATATTCTTTATCAGAGAATATGAGGGGGATTTTTTATGGGCAAAGGGAAAAAGAAAAATGCAGCTGAGCAAAATGAAGCGCGCGCTTTGATCCTGCGCATTCTGATCGGCTTCGCCGTCGGCATGATTGTGATGCTTCTGTTGATGACGATTTTTTCCTCCATTATCGTAAAATCTGATCTCAACGGCGCCGTTGTTTATATTCTGGGTCTTTTTGCATGCGGCTTTGCCGCTTTTTTATCTGGCTTTATCGTAACGCGGCCGTTTCACAAAAAAGGCCTTCCCTTTGGAGTTTTAGCCTCACTCCCGCTGATTGCGGCCGCCTGTGTCATGGCGCTGGTCGCCAATCAGGGCGCGGTCGGCGCCCACTTCTATATCCTGGCGGCCGTTATGCTGCTGTGCGGTGCGCTGGGAGGGATCTTCGCGGCCAACCTGCGCAAGTTTAAATAGCAGTTTTTTCGCATGCCGCTATTCCGCATATTCCCGTACATGCAGTGCAAGGCCTGCCTCACGGGCCACACTGCGGCATTCCTCCAGCGCTTTTGCCGGAATACAGTCCACTACGGAGAGGACGGCTTCCGGCAAAAAGCGCTTGCATTCCTTCGCAAAAGAGAGCATTGCGTCAAAGGCCTTTTCTCCAAAAACCGGGCGGCACAGCTGGTTATACGCAGCCGCGTCCGGCGCATTCAGGCTGACGGAAACAGCGTCCACCAGGCCGCTGAGCAGGCGGGCGGTCGGAAAGCCGTGGATCAGGTCGCTCAGGCCGTTTGTATTGACCCGGATGTTACAGTCCGGGTCTTTTTCTTTGAGGTATTTGCATACCGCGAGGAGGAGGTCGATGCGCTCAAGCGGCTCGCCGTAGCCGCAAAACACGACCGCATCATAGGAGGAAAGCTCTTTTTCCTCAAAGGCATGGACAACCTCATCAAAATCCGGTTCGTGTTCCAGCCAGAGGTCGTCTCCGGTTCCGACTCCTTTGGATTTTTGACGGATACAGAAGGCGCAGCGGCATGGGCATCGGTTGGTGATGTTAACATAGAGGTTCGTTCCCAGTTCATACAGGATCGTAATAAAAATCCCTCCCTGGCATTTATTTTATCATTGATCAAGGCGACTTGTGCAGCAATTCCCTTGGAGGGCTGTTCCCGGCGGCCGATATCGTGCAGCAAACAGGCACAGATTCAAACATCGTAGTCGATATCCTGTTCTGTCTGCGCAAATATCCAAGGCAATATAGAGTACACGATAAATAGGTTCTCTATCATGCAATATTATAGCATGACATGCCCCGTACCACAAGAAATGCTTCGATTGGCAGAGAAGCTCTCCTGATTTTTCCGTCTGATTTATATATATTTAATTTATAACTCGGCTTAATATTATACAAAATAATTGACTTTATGTCGAATATCGGGTATGATTAAGTATAGAATTCTTTGAATTCAAAATGAATTAAGGAAGGTAGAGGACTGATGTCTAAAGTGAAGAAAACGCTCGCCATAGTTTTGGCGCTATGCGTTGCCTTTAGCTGTACAGCCGTATTGGCTGCTGATCAAACGGCAACCTATACATCCCCAACGGGTGCATATAAAGCGCAGAAATTTTCTCATCCGGATGCCGGCGTAGGGGAAATTGACGGGATTATTGAATATGACAGCGGAGAAAATGATCGCGGGCAGAACTACTCCTGGTCGGCTGTTGGCTATGGCGATTATATGTATGTTGGCACATGCTATGCCGCAATCGCCACAACGATTAATATTATGGCCAAGCAAAGCGGAATGGATCCTGATGTGTTCAAGGCCGGGATTGACGCCCTTTTTAATGGAACGCTCTATATGGGAGATAAAGAAAACAATCCCACCGACGTACAGCGCAGTATTCTCGTGCGTGTCAATGTGCGTACCGGTGAAGTGAAGATGATTGCGGAGCCCAAAGCGATAGGCGGTTACCGCGCAGCGACGATTTTTAATGGGAAACTTTATTTTGCAGCGGCAGCTACACCACCTTATTTGCTGGAAATTGACCCGGAGAATAACGATAGCACAAAGATTGTTTACACCAGTGAAAAACCGAGCAATCCTTTTGTGTCCGTGAGTATCCGCGGCCTGACATCTGTCAACGGTATGTTGGTTGCCAGCATGATTGGAAATAACGGAACCTATATCGTAGCCTCCGACAATCCTTCTGCGGGGCAGGAAGCATTTGAGACGATCGGCACGCAGGAGGATCTGCTGGACTATCCTGCCTATATGTATAATGACAGTATTTTCGGCGGCGCGATCTGGGATATGGTCGGCTTCCAGGACAAGCTCTATTTCACTGTCGTGACCGGCAAGGCAGGCAATAAGCAGGCGTTTGCGATGTTCTGCGGAGAGCAGGATGAAACCACGGGTAAATGGTCCTACCGATTGATTGCCGGTGACGAGGCGGATGGCGCCCGTTATCCCTTTGGCTTGGGCGCAGACCGTTCCGGCGCGGCAAATCTGGTCGTGCATGATGGCTATCTTTACATCGGCGGGTATAACGACCCGATGATTGCGCTGCCCGGTGTGCTTCAGATGAATTTTGAGGAGCTTTATAAGGATCTGGATTCTCCCGTCTGCCTGTGGCGGATGGATGCGAAAGAGAATATTGAGTTGGTGGCGGGCGAGGCGAACGAATTTTTCCCGGAGGTCAAGGGGAATCTGGGCGCCGGCCTCGGCAGCAATCTCAATCAGTATGTCTGGCGGATGGAGAGCTATCACGATAAATTATATGTGGGCACCTTTGATATCGGAAGCCTCGCGTATCCTCTGATGCAGGTGGCTAATGGCGACATCCTCAAACGTACGCCGGAGGAGTGGAAGACGCAGTTTGAATATATCATCAAGCTGTTGGAGCTGCTCAAAAACGACGATTCCAGTGCCGCCCGAAACGCCGGGGGCATTTCCACAATGTCCGCAACGCTCAAAAGTATGACAGGTCTGCTCGATCGGGGCGGAATAGATGATCTTGCTTCTACAGAAGCGTTTTATTCCCTGCTGAAAAAGGCCGTATCGCTTTATGAGAGCCTGCGGAAGTATCTGCCCGATTCGATTACAGAAAAGCTCGACGGTATCTTCAATCAGGAGACGGTGGATAATTTCTATTACTTCATCGGCGTTTGCAAATACCTGGGCAAGGGCGAACGCGGCTTTGACCTTTTGGTTTCCGGCGATGGGCTCAATTTCGACGTGATCACACGCAACGGCTTTGGTGATTCCTACAATCACGGCTGCCGCGTATTTGCGATTACGGATGCCGGCCTGTGCATCGGCACGGCGAACCCCTTCTATGGAACGCAGCTTTGGAGGCTGGAGGATCTGACAGAGGATCCGCAGGAGCCTTCAGAGGATGAGCCGACGCAGAATCCTCCGCAGGCGGATACTTCCGCCCCGGATACGCCTTCCACACCTGACGGATCGGACGATACGACAAAATCGGACGATGTTTCACAGGAGCCCGGCACTTCTTCCGGTCAGGATACGGAGGGGCGGCAGCAGGCCGGGCAGGATGAAGAGCCCTCCAATTCTTCCGATACAACGCCGGACATTCCCGATACAAGCGAGGGCATGACGGGGATTGCCCTGGCTGCAACGGCAGTAATGGCAGGCGGCGTATTGCTGCTTCTGCATCGCAAAAAGATGAAATAAGAAGTTATTTCGTGAAATATAACAGGTAAAGAAGCGCGCCGCAAATCGGATCTTTCAACGGTTTGCAGCGCGCTATTTGTACTGGGCGCCGCTATGCAGTCAGCTGTTTGTATAAGAGATCGTCCCCGCAGTGAAAGGCCGGGGAAATCTGAGAATCATCTGTCCAATATTTATTGTAATCCTACAGATAAAGTGAAAAATATTTGATTTACCCCTTGATTTTTTTGCGTCGGTTCGATATAATAACAAAGCACCAGAAATGACCGGCTGGTGCTTCATTTTGGAGAGTTGTCCGAGTTGGTCGAAGGAGCACGACTGGAAATCGTGTAATGAGTCAACGCTCATTCGAGGGTTCGAATCCCTTGCTCTCCGCCATAAGCTTTTCGTGGACAAACCTTGATTTATCAAGGTTTGTCCACTTTTTTGCACCATTTTACATATGCTAGCCGTTTGCTTGATTATGTTGATGACAGCCATACGATTTTTTAAAGGTTTTTTCGGAATCGTATGAGGCTGCTTGATTCAAAAGTCATGATTTTATCCTTGCCCCATTCTGCTGGATATGCCTGCAGGTATCATTCAGTGAATCGGTATCTATGTTCAAAGAGGGTGAATACGATTTGATATGCCTCTTGTGCAAAAGTGTAGAAAAGGCTGCCCAAAGCCCTGCTCTCGCAGGGCTTTTTCTACCCGGAAATATTGAAAATAAAGGGGTGTTTTCATTCATTGAGAGCTCGCTTGTTCACTGAAAATGTGTAAGCTGCCACACACCCACCGAAAAGAGAAAACGCCAGAATAGTTTGCTGATGATATTGATTAGAAAAATGTGGCAACCAAAAAGGGCATCGTGTGAAAAGCGCGACAAAAAATCATGCGCTATGATGGGTATATCAAATATAGGAGGTGCCATATATGCACGCATGGGAAACCATTGAACATTCCTTGAATTTTATTGAGGAACATTTGGCAGAGGAAATATCAACGGAGGATCTGGCTAATACCGTCAGCCTTTCCCCCTTCTACTTTCAGCGCTTGTTTAAGCGGCTGGTAAAGAAACCGGTTCAGGAATACGTGAAACTCCGCCGCTTGGCAAAGGCGATTGAAAACCTGAGAAATCCTGAACAGAGAATCCTTGATGTAGCCTTAGATTATGGCTTTTCGAGCCACGCAAATTTCACTCGGGCCTTTCAGGAGACATACGGGATTACGCCCGAAGAATACAGAAAGGATTTGCCGATGCTCAATACATTTGAAAAGCCGGAAATTTCTATGAATTATGTATTGATCGACGAAGAGGTTCCGCTGGTGGTGGGAAATATCGTCTTGGAAATCGAAAGAAAAACATTGGTGAGCCCGGAGGTTTCTCTCGGCTTTGAAACAGAAGTCCGTATTTCCGGCCAAACGCCGGTCGGCGAAAGTACCGGTTTGGATATTCCCGGACAGCTTTGGCGCCGCTATCACGCGGAGAAGGTTTCGATTGCTGCAAATCTCAATGCCGAAGTAGAAATGGGAATGTCCCATTCAGCAAATCCTACGCAGGGAACTTTCACTTACTTTGCGGGTGGACTTATGAAAAATATCCCGGAACAGATACAGGAAGGCTTTGTGAAGCAGGAGCTTTCGGCGGGAGAATATATCGTTTGCAGAATTGAAGCGGAAAGTTTTGAGGAGCTGGTAACGGTGGCCTTGGATCAGGCCAGCAAGTATCTTTTCGGTACATGGCTGCCGCATCACAATTTAACAACAGAGCCATTCTCAGCAGAGAAGTATTATCGAAACACCGAGGATACGGTTTGTATGGAAATTTGGGTCATGCCCTTGCCGCTTGAAAGCCAAGACGAATGAAAAGGCAGGCGTTTTTGGGTCTTTTGCCCGAGCTGCCAGCCTGTAATGGAATAGCTGATCCGGAAAAAAGTCAAATTTTCCTTACGAATCGTTCATATTGATTTTTCACATTCTTATTTTCCACGTCACACACTTGCAATATTTGCATCCTATACTATAGCCAAGATAAACGAAAGGGGATGGCAAGATGTAAACGGTTATCTCATGAGGCCGTCGGTTCCAATCCCACACAATCATGAAAGAACGGGCTTCTATTTTTCTTCATTTCATGCATTTCCTCTCTTTTTCACACACTGTCCCCGCTGCCGGAATAGAACCCTCCGGCAGGGGCGGACAGACAACCCACAATCCCCTTGCAAGAGGGTTCCTATATAGATTGCTTCTTCGTTTTTTCTCTCCTTTCTTTCTCTCATTTTCAGAAAAATCGCCGGTGTTTCACCGGCGATTTTTCGTGTTTACAAAGCTTATGGAGCGTATTTTCAATCCGTTGCTTTTTGTATCTCGTTGTCGTATAATAAAAATCAATCTGTCAAAAGGGGGAGATATGTATGAAAAGCTGGTTTTTGCGGATCACAGCAATTCTTATGGCCGTGATTCTTTGTATTGCTGTTTCGGCATGCGGCAAAGACGATGAAGATGAGCGGGACAGCTCCTTGGAGCCCGGCCAAACCGCGTCGGAAGGATCAAACAGCCCTGTCGCTGGTAATTCCAAACCCGCAGAGCCTGTTTTGCCACCCGATGAAGAATCCGTACAGCCTGTTGGCGGAAGCATCGATATGCCCGGTACGCTGCCGAGCCTGTTTGTTACGCAGGGGCAATCAGGCGGTACTGTTTCCAAAACAACGCAGCCGAAAAAGACGGCAGCAGCAGAAGAATCAGAATCCCGTACAGTAAGGGTCACTATCCCAGAGGGATATAATATCGTCCAAATTGCAAAAAAGCTGGAAGCGAACGGCGTATGCGGCGCGACAGATTTTATCAATACGGCGCAGACGTATGATTTTACTTATTATCCGCTGGTCGGCAGTATACCGAAAAAGCAGTACCGTGCTTTCAAACTGGAGGGCTATCTGTTCCCGGATACCTATGAGTTTTATAAAAACATGAAGCCGCAGGATGCGGTGGGGAAATTCCTGCGCGGCAGCAAAGCCGTGCTGGCCAATACTCCTTCCAGTGCAGCGAATTTGAAAAATATGGATGAGATTTTGACGCTTGCCTCCATTATTGAGAAGGAGGCGCGCACCAATACAGATAAAAAGCGCGTTTCAGCGGTGCTTCATAATCGCCTTGCACAGGGCATGAAGCTTCAGGTGGATGCGACACCTGTATATCTTCGCTCTTATATCAGGGATAATGTGGGAAAATACAAAAATTTGAACAGTAGCTATACCTCCTATTGCAACGCTTACAATACTTATAACAGTGCCTGCAAGGGGCTGCCTGCCGGGCCGATCTGCAATCCGGGCCGTTCTTCTATCAATGCGGCAATCAAACCTTCAACGGAAGAAGATTATAAAGATATGCTCTATTTCTGCTCAAAGGACGGTACAATCTATTATGCCAAAACGCAGGCTGAGCACGACGCCAATTTGAAGAAATACGGGATTGTCATTCCGAGTGTGTAATGATACCCTTTTTCCGCTGCTGCGGCTTTTTGCAGCGCTTGAATTGAGTGATAAAGCTTACACTGCGGTCTGCCCCGAACCAAATCTCCTTTCCAGGCATAGAATAGCCTGCATAGGCTTATAAATCGGAGAGGAGTGGCAATATGCAAATGCATGGTCAAAGCGTTTCAGAAATATTGCGTGCAAGCCCTTATGCCAGAGCTGTGCTCCACGGCGATACATATGCGCCGTGCCTGAGCGGTTCCGTCAGCTTTTATCCCTGGGCGCGCGGAACACTGGTGAAAGCAGAGGTGGTGAATCTGCCCATTGAGTCTACCGGCCCGTTCTTTGGCTTCCATATCCATGAGAAGGGGTGTTGCGAGAAGGATTTCACCTGTGCGGGCGGCCATTTTAACCCGACGGGACAGCCGCATCCATTCCATGCGGGAGACCTGCCCGTCCTTTTGTCCAACCACGGTTATGCGTATATGACAGTCTATACGGATCGATTCCGCCCGTGCGATGTTATTGGCCGTTCCGTAATCATCCATCAGATGCCGGATGATTACCGCTCCCAGCCCGCGGGGGACAGCGGTAACCGCATCGGCTGCGGAATTATTTTGAAATGCTGAACTGCCGGGCAAAAATACGCCCGCTGCAAACGGTTTCATCCATTTGCGGCGGGCGATATTCGTTTGTTAGGCCAACTGTCTGCAATTGCTTTTAAGCGCCATATTCCTGATAATAGGCGTCGATTGCGGCTTTCAGGGAATCGTCGATATAAATCTGCCCTTTGTACGGCCGGTTATAGAGATGCTCAATGACATCAGCCATGGTTACGATGGCATGCGCATCGAAGCCGTATTTTTCCTTGATCTCAGCAAGCGCGCTCACCTTGCCGCCCAGGCCCTTTTCCATGCGGTTGAGGGATACCATCAGGCCCTTGATCTCCACCTTTGCCTGTTCCATCAGGATGGGGAAGGTCTCCTCGATCGATTTGCCGGAGGTGGTGACATCCTCGATGATCACGACGCGGTCGCCATCCCTGAGCCTGCTGCCCAAAAGGATTCCCACATCTCCGTGATCCTTGACTTCCTTGCGGTTGGAGCAATAACGGATTTCCCGGCCGTAGAGCTCGCTGTAGGCAATGGTTGCGGCCACACTCAGCGGAATGCCCTTGTATGCAGGCCCGAAGAGCACGTCAAAATCATCGCCGAAATTTTCGTGGATGGCCCTGGCGTAATATTCCCCCAGCCTGCGCAGCTGCGCTCCCGTTACGTAGGCGCCCGCGTTCATAAAGAAGGGGGATTTGCGGCCGCTTTTCAGCGTGAATTCGCCAAATTTGAGCACCTGGCTATCCACCATGAATTCAATAAATTCCTGCTTGTAAGGTTCCATTGGAAGGCCTCCTTTGATGTTCTCTGATAACGTCTGGACGTGTTTGCTCCGATCAGGTCAGTTTCCTGGTGACTGTCTGGTACCCCATGATTTTGCAGCCCTTCATGCGGTCGACCACAAGCTTGACATGCTCGCGCGGGACGCTTACGAGCGTGCAGTTGTCGAGGATTTCGATCCGGCCGAAGCTTTTGCCTGGCAGTCCGCTTTCTCCTGCGACGGCGCCGAGGATATGGCTTGCGCTGATATGGTGCTTGCGCCCGAGATTGATGCTGATCTTCTCCATATTTGAATCGTCGCGGCGGGGGGAGGAGGGGGAGCGTCTCGCGCCGGAGGGACGCAAATTGCCACGCTCCCGGCGGCGTGGATCGCGCTCCATCCGGTTGCGCCTGCTTTCAGCGGCAAACAGCTCGTCATCCGCGCGGCTCGGCCTGCGGCCCCGATGCTCCTTTTTTAAGAGCATTTTGATCAGAGCGGCAGAGATATCAAGCGAGGCGTAATCCTCCAAAAGGGCATCGGTATAGGGCATATATTCTTCGAGATTGCCCTCTTCCAATACCGCGCGCACCCGGTCGAGAAATTTGCGCTCGTTCGTCTCGTTGACCTCACTGCTGGAGGGGACGGCTTTGAGCGTAATCTTCGACTTTGTAAAGCGTTCAATATCGCGCAGCTCATAAATCTGCCTGCGGCCCGTCACAAAGGTAAAAGCGCGGCCCTCCTTGCCGATGCGGCCGGTCCGGCCGATCCGGTGAACATAATACTCCACATCCTGCGGGATATCATAGTTGAATACGGCCGCAATATCATCTACATCGATGCCGCGCGCGGCTACGTCCGTTGCGATCAGGATATCGATGGAGCCTCTGCGAAAGCCGTTCATAATTTGCGTGCGCTCGCCCTGCTTCATATCGCCGTGCAGGCCGCGCGCCTGGTATCCGCGCGCGTGAAGCTCCTCCACGAGCTCGTCCACCTGCTTTTTCGTATTGCAGAATACGATGGAACGGCTGGGGTTGTAAACGTCCAGAAGGCGGCTGAGTACCTCCGTCTTTTTTCCGGCAGGCACTTCGTAATAGGTCTGCTCGATGTTAGGAACCGTGAGCTGCTCCCGCGTAATTTTAATGAGCTCCGGCTCTGTTTGATACTGCTTTGTGATCCGCATGATCTCCGGGGACATCGTGGCGGAGAAGAGGATGGTCTGCCGCTCCTGCGGTACGTCTTTCAGGATCGTTTCGATATCCTCCCGGAATCCCATACTGAGCATTTCGTCCGCCTCATCGAGGATGATCATGTGCAGGTGGTCGGGCTTCAGCGTGCCACGCCGCATATGGTCCATCACGCGCCCCGGCGTGCCCACGACGATCTGTGCGCCGCCGCGCAATGCGGAAAACTGGCGCTCGATCGGCTGGCCCCCGTAAATGGGCACCACCTTCAGGAACGGCTTGTATTTTGCAAACTTCCGGATCTCGTCGCAAGCCTGTACGGCGAGCTCGCGCGTTGGGCAGAGGATCAGCACCTGTGTTTTCCGCCCACCAGCTGGGTCGATTTTTTCAATTGCCGGGATGCTGAAGGCGGCGGTTTTGCCTGTGCCCGTCTGGGAATGGCCGATCACATCCCTGCCGGCGAGAATCATCGGAATACTCGCCGCCTGGATACTGGTGGGCTCTTCAAAGCCCATCTCTTCCACGGCGCGCTGCATTTCAGCGGACAGCTCCATATCGGAAAATTGGATTTTCTGCATGTTTTTTCCTCGTTTTCTTAAAAATGACCGGACCCGTTCTTGTTTCCAGCGCTTGTGGGGGTATGGTACGCCCGCGTGGAAACGGCCGGGCCCGGCGTGATTGACGCAACCACGGCGGATTCATCGCAAAAATGACGACACCATCGTTTCTGTTGATTCTGCGGGCACAGGAGCTTCCTTTTTTTGTGGAGCTTCTTCTACTGGCTCCGGCGGTATGTTCTGCTCTGCCATGGATTTTTGGCAAAGCCGTTTTGACGCTTCAATCAGGCCCAGAAGCAGCATGAAGTATTGCAGCTCCTTCGGCGTCTGAAGGGAAAACTCAAAGACGGAGAAAACCAGGAATCCCGCGAGAGAGGCAAGATAGGCAACCCCCATTCTGCGCCACTTCCTTCCGCTGCGCAGCAGGAAGAACAGATCGTAAACCAGCAGGCTCAGCACAGCAACGAAAAACAAAATGCTGATCAGCCCACCCTCTACCAGCAATTCAAAATAGAGGCTGTGCGCATGCGGCTGGTTGATTCCGAAACGGCTCTGGAGCAGGTTGGTGACATTTTCTGTTCCGGCGCCAACGCCGAACAGGGGATTTTCCACAAAAATATTGAGGCAGCCGCCCCAGATCGCTAGCCGCGTCACGGTGGAAACATCGAGCTCTAAAATGGCAAAAAGCCGATGGTAGACACTTTGCGGCAGCACAAGGAGAATCCCGGCGAAGAGAGCGGCAATGCCCAGCGCCTGCTTTTTTCCCAAAAACATCAGCACGATCAGCATGATGATCACGGCCAAATAGGCGCCGCGCGAATAGGTGGCGGCGATCCCGCCGAAAATCAGAAGAACACTGAGGCCCGCTGTAATCCGCTGCCGCTTTCCCTTGCGTTCAAAAAGACTGTAAATGGAAACCGGCAGGATGATGATCAGGTAGGCGGCCAGGATCAGGGGATTGTCAAACGTTGCGCTTGCCCTTGTGGAGACAAAATCCGTTACGACGGAAAACGGCAGGAATTTAAAAATAAAATGATCGACATCTTTCCAGAACGGGATCGGAAACGGAATCTTGAGCTTGATGAACAGCATCTGAAGCAAGGCGACAATGCTCACCGCCGCGGCGCCCAGCGTCAGAAAAAACATAGCCTGGCGCAGCCGTTCCCTCCGATCGATCAGATTGGAGAGAAAAATGTCTCCAAGGAACATCCCCATCCATAACAGCGGAACGAGAATCGAAAAAACCTTCGTATCCGACCAGAGGAAGGAAAGCGTCATATAACACATGTAGACGAGAAAGACCTTGCCCACTGTGCCGATGCGGGCTTTCTGTTTCGACTGGCTGAAATACCGCTTGAATACCACAAAAGTAGACAGGGTAAAAAACGGCGCGATATATTCGGGTAGAAAGGCCGCACAAAGAAGGGTAACCAGAGCCATCCGCCAGGGAATCCGGTCGCCTGGCAGGCGGGAAGCCCCGCTGGTTTGCTTGTTCACACCTATTCTCCTTATGAACGGTCAGATTTCCGGCATCGGCTCTGACCGCACGCTTTAAAATGCATCATACAGTAATCACAGCGATATAAAATCAGTTTATTTTACAATACATTGAAATAAAAAACAATACATGCACCTGAAATGTGACGAAATTGTTATACGGGGCTGCCTTTGAAAAAGCAGAACTGTGGATGATACAGAGAAGCAGTACAATATTAGAAAGGGCTGGTCCACAAGCTTTTCCATGATATTGTGACGTAATTGTAAACTTTAAAATTAAGCCTTGATTTTTCCATTGGAAGTGGCTAAAATATGTCTTAGCACTCAGGAAGTTTGAGTGCTAACCAAATGAGTAAATTTTATTTATAGGAGGAGTCTATATGACAATCAAACCGCTTTCAGACCGTGTCGTCGTGAAACTCGTTGAGGTGGAAGAGACCACGAAGAGCGGCCTTATCCTCGCAGCATCCGCCCAGGAGAAACCGCAGATCGCGGAGGTTGTTGCAGTTGGCCCCGGCGGACTTGTGGACGGCAAGGAAGTTGAGATGTACGTAAAGCCCGGTGACAAGGTGATCACCAGCAAGTATTCCGGCACAGAGGTCAAGCTCGATAAAGAGGAATACACCATCGTCCGTCAGAGCGACATCCTTGCGATTGTCGAATAAGAATTCCGTATTTACTCATCAATATTGTTGGAGGTAATCGATTATGTCTAAACAGATCATCTACGGCGAAGAGGCCCGCAAGGCTCTGCAGGCCGGTATTGATAAGCTGAGCGATACCGTTAAGATCACGCTTGGCCCGAAAGGACGCAACGTTGTCCTCGATAAGAAATACGGCGCGCCGCTGATTACGAACGACGGTGTAACGATCGCGAAGGAAATCGAGCTGGAAGAACCGTTTGAGAATATGGGCGCGCAGCTCGTCAAGGAAGTCGCCACGAAGACCAACGACGTCGCGGGCGACGGCACCACCACCGCCACGCTGCTTGCACAGGCGTTTGTCCGCGAGGGCATGAAGAACGTAGCTGCCGGCGCAAACCCGATGGTGGTCAAGAAGGGCATCCAGAACGCTGTTAACGTTGCTGTGGAAGCAGTGAAGGCCAATTCCAAGCAGGTTGCAAATTCCGATGATATCGCCCGTGTCGCCACGGTTTCCTCCGGCGACGAGACGATCGGAAAGCTGATCGCTGAGGCGATGGAGAAGGTTTCCGCCGACGGCGTGATCACCGTCGAGGAATCCAAGACCGCTGAGACGGACTGCGACGTGGTAGAAGGCATGCAGTTTGACCGCGGCTATGTCTCCCCCTATATGTGCACGGATACCGATAAGATGGAAGCTGTCATCGACGACGCTTACCTGCTGATTACGGATAAGAAGATTTCCAACATTCAGGAGATTCTGCCGCTGCTGGAGCAGGTGCTGCAGTCCGGCAAGAAGCTTGTCATCATCGCTGAGGATATCGAAGGCGAAGCGCTTGCAACGCTTTTGGTCAATAAGATGCGCGGTACCTTTACCTGTGTCGCTGTCAAGGCTCCGGGCTTTGGCGACAGGCGCAAGGAGATGCTCCAGGATATCGCGATCCTGACAGGCGGTGAGGTCATCACCTCCGATCTGGGCCTTGAGCTGAAAGATACGCAGATGACGCAGCTCGGCCGCGCGCGCCAGGTGAAGGTCTCCAAGGAAAATACCATCATCGTCGACGGCGCAGGCGATGCGGAGGAGATCAGGAGCCGCATTCACCAGATCAAGGTGCAGATTGAGGAGACCACCTCCGACTTTGACCGTGAGAAGCTGCAGGAGCGTCTTGCAAAGCTGTCCGGCGGCGTAGCGGTCATCCATGTCGGTGCTGCGACTGAGACGGAAATGAAAGAGAAGAAGCTGCGCATCGAAGACGCTTTGGCGGCTACGAAGGCTGCGGTGGAAGAGGGCATGGTCGCAGGTGGCGGCGTTGCGCTGATCAACGCGATTCCTGCGGTTGAGAAGCTGCTTGACACGGATGATGCAGATGAAAAGACTGGCATCAAGATCGTCCTGAAGACGCTCGAAGAGCCGATGCGCCAGATTGCCGCAAATGCGGGCCTGGAGGGCTCCGTCATTGTCGACCAGATCAAGAAGTCCGATAAGACCGGCTATGGTTTCAACTTCGCGACGGAAGAATATGTCGACATGTTTGAGGCCGGTATTCTCGACCCGACAAAGGTAACGCGCTCCGCGATTCAGAATGCCGCCTCCGTTGCGGCGATGGTTCTCACCACGGAATCTCTTGTCACCGATAAGCCCGACCCGGCTGCAGACGCTGCTGCAAATGCGGCAATGGCGGCCCAGGGCGGCGGAATGTATTAATTTCTGATTCCCCTGAACGATCATGATGCGCCGTTTCCCGATGCGATGGCAAAGGAAACGGCGCTTTTCTTTTTATTATTTTATTTTAGTATTGCATAAAAATCCTCCGATGATATAATGAAAATTGTTTTAATATACAAGTCAGAGGGAGGAGCGATTTTATGCAGCATCAGATTACCGAGCGGATTCGCCTCCTGGATGAACAGGGGAACGTTGCCGAACCCGGCTACTGTGTACATAACCTGTATGACTATGTGCGCAGCGATATCAAGGCGAATCCGCTGCGGATCAAGGAATGGGATTTTTATCAGATCACGGATGAGCGCTATACGATGCAGATGACCATTGGCACGCTTTCTTATGGGGGAATGAGCGGCGTAACGCTCTTTGACCGGCAGACAGGGGAGCGGTTCGAGTGCAATGATCTCGCTCTTTTTCCGTTTGACAGGTATCGCCTGCCGACCAACGCGGAAATTCCTCATACGGTCACGATCGATAAAAAGAATTTTTATATGTCCTTCAATGTAACAGAAACCAAACGCCGCCTCACGCTTCGCGGGCAAAATAGAAAGGGCGGAGATTTTAAGGCAGATATTATGTATGATGTCATGCCCGATCTGCAATCGTTGGTAATGGCGGTTCCGTTTACACAAAAGGGCCATTTTTATCTCAATCAGAAGATGAACTGCATGCCTGTCACCGGCCGGGTGAAAATCGGCAGCAGGGTGATCGAATTCAAGCCGGATACTGCCTTCGGCCTGCTGGATTGGGGGCGCGGCGTATGGCCTTTTATCCAGAGCTGGTATTGGGGCAACGGAAGCCACTGGCTGCCGGATGGGCGGATTTTCGGCTTTGAGATCGGCTGGGGCTTTGGCGATATGAGCGCAGCGAGCGAAAATACGCTTTTCCTGGACGGGGTGGCGCACAAAATCGATCAGATCTATCTGAAGAAGGATCCGTATGACTATATGAAGCCATGGGTCTTCACCTCCAATGATGGCCGTTTTGAGATGACGATGACCCCTGAATTTGATCACTTTACAAATTTGCGTTTTCTCGGGATCGGCAACCGCTGTCATCAGGTTTTTGGAAAATGGGACGGCTCAGTCGGTCTGGACGACGGAACCCGGCTTGAGATTCAGAATATGACGGCGTTCTGCGAGTTTTCGGATAATCACTGGTAAAAAGTACGGGCGTCAGGAATTTTTATTCCTGACGCCCGTACTTCGGATGCAAAGGCACCGCTGCCCGCAGGCCAATTTGCTTGGCCTGCGGGCATTTTGTGTTCTTTTATATACTTATAGGTTTGCCAAATCATACGGCGTTCGCTGATAAACGAAGTAATTCAGCCAGTTGGAAAAAATCATGCTGCCAGCTGTCCGCCAAGTCATCGGCGGTGTGCGCTGCGGATCGTCGTCCGGGAAATAATTGAAGGGCATAGCAATCGGAAGGCCGCGGTTGACATCCCTGAAATATTCGGTTGCAAGCGTTTCCCTGTCGTATTCGGAATGGCCGGTCGAATAAAAATTCCTGCATTCCATGTCGGATACGAGATGGACGCCGGCCTGATCGGAAAAGGAGAGGATCTGCAAATCTTTCACCAGCGCGATATCCGAGCGGCGGATCTCCGTATGCCGTGACTGGGGAACATAGAAGATGTCGTCCAGGCCGCGCATGAGCGGATGGTAAGGGTCCAGCGCATGATGGGGAAAGATACCGAACATCTTCTCCTCCAGCGGATATTTGGGAATCCCATAATGGTAGTAAAGCGCCGCCTGCGCACCCCAGCAGATATGAAAGGTGGAATAGACGTTGGTTTTGCTCCACTCCATGATCGTGCAGAGTTCTTCCCAATAGTCGACCTTTTCAAAGGCGAGGTGCTCAACGGGCGCTCCTGTAATAATCATGCCGTCAAATTTTTCATCCCGCACATCGTCAAAGACCTTGTAGAATTTGAGCATATGCTCCGCCGAAGTGTTTTTCGACTGGTGGGTAGCAGTTTGCAGCAGCTCGATTTCAATTTGCAGCGGGGAGTTGCTCAACAGACGCAATAATTGCGTTTCGGTTTCGATTTTGGTCGGCATCAGGTTCAGAATCAGGATTTTCAGGGGACGAATATCCTGTGTCAATGCGCGGGATTCCGTCATTATAAAAATATTTTCCAGCTCTAAGCTGTGCCGGGCCGGCAGCTGGTTGTCTATTTTAATTGGCATTGCACAGCCCTCTCTTTCCTGCGCGTTCTTTTCCGATTGTGCAGAATTTTAGTATAGCAGAATCTGTGATTTTCTGCAATAGTCAGCTTTCAGCGTCTAGCCAGAAAAGAGTGGGTTCATTGCGGGAAGAAGTGTTTATGTAAAGATAAGCATTGCCAACTTTTCCGATTCGGTCAACCGCGCCGAGCTCATAGAGGAGAAGCAGAGCTGTCCGTGCGTTTGGGAGACGAATGCCCGCCGCCTTTTGATAGTCCTTTGCGGTAAAAGGAGAAGGCAACCCAGCCGGAAGAAGCTGTTGATAATCGGATGGAGTATTCAATACGATTTCGCCCATGAACGCAGCCGGGATTCTATCGCATCGCGTAGAGCCCTTTTTACCGTCTGTGCTCCATCCGTCGCGGTAACGATACTCTTCGATCTCCAATAGAGCGATCCGGATGGTCAAATTGGGGTGCGAAAGCAGAGGCCTGATTTTATAGAGCTCCCGGAATGCGTCCTGCGCCACGCCCTTTCGCGGGCTTTTGCGCGGTTTGGAAATTTCGCCGGTTTGCGGGTCGACCCATAGAAGCCATTTGACCGCGGCAACCGGATAGACGACCGTAACGTGCGCGACGGAGAGAAAAGCCTCCAGCTTTTTTCTTAGCTGATCGAAGGAACGCGTCTGGATTTCAATGATCCCGTCTTCGCCGACGATATCGGCAATATAGCGCCCGATTTTGATTTCGTGGTTTTCCGAATCCGGCTCGTAATAGGCCTTTAAAGCAGCATGCAGCGTTTTTTCGCCGAGTGTTCCGATGCCATTTTGTCCGCGCAGGCTTTCGGTTGCCAGCCTGCATGCCTGCTGAAATCTACTGCGGTCCATCACAGCTCCTCCAAGATGCATAATTCCGTTGTGCTGGCGTGCAATGTGCGGGCAATGCCGCAGGGCGGCAGCCCGAATCAATGCTTTCATGTTCTCCGAAACACCAGAAATCTTTGATTTCGTGTGTTGCGTGAGGTTATTATATCATATTTTTCACCCCTTGAAACGCATTGATGGAAAGAAGGGCAGCAGCAAACGGGGAAGATATGATGAACCGGCATGTGAAAAGCCCTGTATCGAACAGCCGCATAGGAGATGCGGTCGTGATACAGGGCTTCTTATTCCACCTGCTATACAGAGGAAAACAGATTTTATTGCTCCCCGTTATGGACTTCGAGAACTTCGTTTTCACGAAAGAGGAGCGACAGGCACCAGATGCCTGCAAGAGCGACTACTGTATAAATGATTCGGCTCAGAATAGCGCCCTGGCCACCGCAGATCCACGCGACGATATCAAACTTGAACAGCCCGATGCTGCCCCAGTTGATTGCACCGATCACAACGAGGATCAGAGAAATTCGATCCAGCATTTTTTTCAACTCCTTCAATGGTTTCATCGATAGTATGGACTGGAATAAAAAAAATATGCGGATAGGGAATGGAAAATAGAGGAGAATATTTTAAAGTGCAATTTTTGAAAATAAGATGATAGGCCTTTCTTACTCTGCAAAGAAGAAAACAGCCTGACCAAAACCGACAGAAAAGCGATGCCATGAAAGCTATAATAAGGGTATCAATCAGGCTTTTGGGGGCGGTCGGTTGTCGCAGGTTGTATATGTCGATGTGCTGTTCACACTCAACCTTTTTATCAACTATCTCCTCCTGCTTTCCGGTGCTTGCCTGCTCAGGGAGAAGGCAAAGCGATGGCGGCTGCTGCTGGGCGCCGCGCTGGGCGCCGTTTATTCCCTCGTTATTTTTTTACCGGAGCTCCCCAATATCCTCTCGATACTGCTGAAAGCTGTGTTTTGCGCGACAATCGTTCTGGCGGCATATCCGGTGCATGGGCTCCGGCATTTTTGCAAGCTGGCTGCCTGCTTCCTTGCCGCCAGTTTTTTGTTTGCCGGCCTGATGATGGGAATCTGGCTGTTGTTTCGCCCAAAGGGGATGGTCTATCAAAATGGAGCGGTTTATTTTGATATCAGCGTGGCCGTCCTGATTTTTACTGCGATCATATGTTATGGGTTAACGATCCTGTTTTCCCGGCTCTTCCGGCATCATGCGCCTGAGAACAGGGTGTATGATTTGCAGATCGAGCTCAATGGAAAGATCCTGCGGACCCGGGCTCTGCTCGACACAGGCAACAGTTTATCGGATTGTTTTAGCGATACGCCGGTTATCCTTCTGGAATATGCTCACGCAAAAGCGCTTCTGCCACCTGAGCTGAAGGACTTTTTTCGCCGAAGGCCCTCAGCGCTGCATGCGCCGCCGGGGGCTTCCTCGCTCGGCTTTCGGCTGATCCCATATCATACCGTAGGGGGAACGGGTCTTTTGCCTGCGTTCCGTCCGGAGAGGGTGTTGATATTTGGTACGCAGGGCCAGATTGAGACGAAAGATGCATTGGTAGCCGTTGTCAATGAACGACTGGCAGCAGGGGAATATGGGGCGCTGCTCAATGAGCGCCTGGTGCAGGGAGGTACACAAGATGGAATCTGTCATAACGAACGCACTACATAAACTGGCGGCTTGGATATGGCATTTTTTCGGGCACGGCAGAATGATTTTTTACATCAACGGCCCGCAGGCGCTTCCGGCTCCTCTGAGCAAGGAGGAGGAAGCTCGGCTGATACAGCGGCTCGCGCAGGGGGATGAGAGCGTTCGGGAGGAGCTGATCGTGCATAATCTCCGCCTCGTGGTCTATATTGCACGCAAATTTGAAAATTCGGGCGCGGGCATTGAGGACCTGATTTCGATCGGGACGATCGGCCTGATCAAAGCGGTCAACACCTTCTGCCCAACACGGAATATCAAGCTGGCGACCTATGCCTCGCGCTGCATCGAAAATGAAATCCTGATGCACCTGCGCAAAACAAATTCCCAGCGGTCTGAGGTTTCAATCGACGAGCCGCTCAACATCGATTGGGACGGAAATGAGCTGCTACTCTCCGATGTGCTTGGCAGCGAACCGGATACGGTGAATATCGGTATTGAGGTGGAAGATGAGCGGAACCTTTTACTTGAGACGGTTGGCCGCCTGGAGGAGCGGGAAAAGCTAATTATGTGCATGCGCTTTGGAATCGGCGGGGAAAAAGAGCACACTCAGAAAGAGGTCGCCGATCTGTTAGGGATCTCTCAGAGCTATATTTCCCGCCTGGAGAAACGGATCATCGAACGGCTGAAAAAGGAGCTGGAAAAGGCCATTTGAAAAAGGCCCGCCGGAATTTTTCCGGCGGGCCTTGTAGCAGTTGTCATCAAAAGTCGATTTCCAGATCGTAGTAGCAGGCCCTGAGCAGCTTTTCCATTTCCTCCTGCGTGGGGATCCGGGGATTGGAGCCGGTGCACGCGTCGGCGATCGCATTCCCTGCAACCTCGGCGATAGAATCATTGAATTCTTTTTCATCGATGATGCTGGTATCAGCCAATACGCCGCCTTCACCGTAATGTTTGATGCCAAGCGGGATGTTAAGCTGGCGGTTCATCTCGCGCAACTCTTCAATCAGCGCATCAACCAATTCCGCAGTGGTGTTTCCGGGCAGTTGAATAAACCGTGCAATCTCCGCATAGCGCTCAGCAGCTTCCGCATTTCTGGCGTTGAATCGGATCACCTTGGGCAGGTACATCGCATTGGCGGCGCCGTGGATGATGTGACCTCCGCTGTATGCGGCTCCTGTTTTATGGGCCATGGAATGGACAATACCGAGCAGAGCATTGGAGAAGGCCATGCCGGCCAGACACTGTGCGTCGTGCATCTGTGCGTGGGCCTCCAAATCTCCATCATAGGATTTCTTCAGATTTTGATGGATCATCTTGATGGCGTGTAGCGCGAGCGGATCGGTATAATTGCAATGGAGCGTGGATACATAAGCCTCGATTGCATGCGTCATCGCGTCCATCCCGGTATGCGCTGTCAGCTTCTGCGGCATCGTTTCGGCCAAGGCGGGGTCGACAATTGCCACATCCGGCGTGATGTTGAAATCCGCCAGCGGGTATTTGATCCCCTTCTGATAGTCCGTGATGACGGCAAAGGCCGTCACTTCCGTCGCAGTGCCGGAGGTGGAGGGGATCGCGCAGAATCTGGCCTTCGTGCGCAGAGTGGGGAAGGAGAAAGGCGTGATCAACTGCTCAAAGGTGGTATCCGGGTATTCATAAAATACCCACATGGTTTTTGCGGCGTCGATCGGAGAGCCTCCCCCCATGGCGACGATCCAGTCCGGCTGAAATTCGCGCATGACGGCTGCGCCGCGCATCACCGTTTCCACAGAAGGATCGGCTTCCACCCCTTCAAACAGCTTTACCTCCATGCCTGCTTCTTTCAGATAGGCAACCGCCTTGTCGAGAAACCCAAAACGTTTTATCGAACCGCCGCCAACAACGACGACGGCCCGCTCGCCCTTCAGGTTTTTCAGCTCCTCAAGGCTGCCTTTTCCGTGGTACAGATCTCTGGGCAATGTAAAACGTGCCATAACAAAAACCTCCTGAAAAATAGTATGGTTTAGGAGAAAGATCACATATCCATTCGGTTTCCATAACCAACGGGAACCGATATTTCTTATTTTACAGCTTTTGGTTGAAAAAGGCAATCTAAAAGGATGAAATTATGTAAAAACCGACGGCAGAGTGCTTCCTGCCACTGCGTACTGTTTTAAATCCGTTTAGAAATCGATTTTTAAATCCTTGTAATAATATGCTTTATCCCGCTCATTGATCTCCCGCAACACACGGCACGGGTTGCCTACGGCGACCACATTGGCGGGGATATCTTTTGTGACGACGCTTCCCGCACCGATGACGGAATTGTCGCCGATCTTCACGCCCGGCAACACAATGGCGCCCGCCCCAATCCAAACATTGTTGCCGATCCGGACGGGAATATTGAACTGGGCAACTTTCAGGCGCAGATCCGGATCGACAGGATGCCCCGCCGTGGCAACGACGACGTTTGGCCCGAACATGACATTGTCTCCCACATAGATATCCGTATCGTCCACCAGAGTCAGGTTGAAATTGGCGTAAACATTGCTGCCGAAATGCGTATATTTGCCCCAGTTTGCATGGAGAGGCGGCTCGATATAGCAGTTTTCACCGATCTCGGCCAGCAGGTTTTTTAGGATCAACGCCCTTTTCTTCGCTTCGGATGGACGCGTGTGGTTGTAATCATACAAAATTTCAAGGCACTGGATCTGCTCATTTGCAATTTCTTCATCTGTGCAGAAATAGATCTTCCCGCTTTGCATCCGTTCTTTGGGCGTCATACCGTTTCCTCCTGTCGGGATCAATACATTTCGTCGTCGTTATTTGTCAGCTTGCGTTTCAATTCGGCCAGTGCTTCTTCAATGGCCTGAATGGATCTGTCAGTGGCCTTATTGAGCTGAGAGCCGCGGAACATGCGCCCGGTCTTATGCAGCCCGGGACGTTTTAGCTTCCGGTAATTGTCGAGCTGCTCCTTGGTCTCCGTCAGGCGGGCGGAGAAATCTCCTGCCCAGGAGGACTGCTCCGTGCGTTTGCTGACGGACTGCTGGAATTCGGCCATCTTCTGCTCAATGGTATCCTTCATAGAGCGCATTTTGTCCATCAGTTTGCGGATATCCAGTGCCGTACGGACCGCGTTGATCAGGTCTGCAAGGAAAACGGCGAAGATCAGGCCGAGAATGATATAGACGATATTGGCCGGGATCATGGAAATGATTTCTTCGACTGGCGGATGGACGATATAGAGAAAGACGATCGTTGCAATGCCCCAATACAGAGAATTGCGCAGGCAGATGCGCCCCTGGATATTGAATTTGCGTTCGGAATAATCCCACCAGCGCGCATGGAACAGCTTTTCCATCAATACGCTCGTGATAAATTCCACGATATCGGCAATGATCAGCCCCACGATGAACAGCAAAACCGGCTTCAAAAAGGAGGGAATTGCCAAGCTTTCCTTGATCGGGGAAAGGCATACGAGCAGGGCGACCGCACCCGTGCCGTAAATCGGGCACATAGGGCCTGTCAGGAAGCCGCGGTTGATCCACTTTCGTTTGGCGAGGGAACAGTAAATTGATTCCATAAGCCACCCGGCTGCACTGTAAAAGAAAAAATAAAGGACGTAGGTTGGAATAATGGGCGCCATTCTCTTTGCTCCTTTCGCTTAAGCTTCCAGCCGCCGGCGGATCATTTCCTTATGCTTTTTCGCCTGCTTCGGGATCAAGGAGAGAATCAGTTCCCACGTGGCGCAGTACTTATCCGCCATGCTTACGATGAAGGATTCCCTGTAACGCGGGGGGCGGACCGTCAGGGGCCACATATGCTTGATGATGATATCCTCTTCCTTTTTGCTCAGCGTACACAGCTCGCGGGCATTTTTGAGTGCGAATCCGGGATGCAGATACCCGTGCGGGCGGTGGCTCGGGTCTTTTTCGCGCCAGTCATAGTAAAAAAGGTCGTGCAGGATCGCGCCGCGGGACGCAGTGCGGTAATCGAGCCCCAGCCGCCTGCAGGCAAGAAAACTGATGTAAGCGACACTGGTAATATGCTGGAGGCGGTCAATATCGAGATGCTGCTCATAAATGGAAAGCCCCTGGACCTCGGGGCGGCTATATAGATCTTCGATACATTCGAAAAAGGCGGGGCTCATATGCTCATGCCCCAAAAAAGAGCAGATATATGCCTGGTGCAATTTGTTCATAGAATCAAGCGCTCACTTTCTTATACAGATTTCACATAAAAGAGTCAAGTCCGTATTGCCGGGCTTGAAAACTGGAATATTATGCAATAGAGAGTATACTATAACAAGCCCAAAAATCCAATACGAATCAGAAGATTATATCTATTCCTTCATCATTTTTAACTTCCTGTTCATAAAAAGACACGTTTTGGTATAGAAAACGCGCCACCGCATTTTCCGTATTGGAAGCGATAACGCCTGTAGCCGCTTTTCGGACACGCTCATGTGCGTTGGATACTGCGTAGCTGGCGTCGGCAGCGGCAAACAGAGGCAGATCATTGAGGTTATCTCCGAAAGCCACCAAGCGGCTGGCTCCTGTGAGCCTTTTGATCCATTCGGCGCCTGCCGGCTTGCTGGCCTTGCTGCTGAAGACTTCGATCAGCCAGTAGTCGGAATACGTGTCCTTATAAAAGACATGGGAAAGGCCTTCGATCCCAGAGATGTCCCGCGCAACCGGCACAAGCTCTTCATACCGGTCAAAGGTAGTCAGGTAGATTGGTTGCGTCTCTTCTGTTACAGTCAGACGGTCAACTGCGATAAAACGTTTGTCGGGGGAATGCTTGCGGTCTTCATAGTATTTCCGATTGATCTCAGGTTTAAGCTGTGTAAAGCAAATCTCCAGTTTATTTTGATTCATGCGGTTGAAAAATGGACATTTTCCGTAATGCTCAAATACCGCAACCGCGGCATGCGCCGCATCCGCAGCAATCGGGCAGACAGAAACCGGTTTTTGATGCGCAAGATCATAGATGACGACGCCGTTCATCAGGATCACGGGCAGGCGAAGCCGGAGCTTTGCCAGAAGCGGGGCAGCACTGGAGGCGCTGCGGGCCGTTGCGACCGTAAAAAGGAGGCCCTTTTCGACCATGGAGTTCAAAAGGCCGGCAGTCTCGTCCGAGAGCTCGCATTCCGGCGTGAGCAGGGTACCGTCAAGATCGCTGATATAAAGCGTTTTCACTGTTGGCTGCCAACTCCTTTCCCGTTGTGAAAGCTTCTTCTTTCAATTCTCCCGGGAGATTCGCCTGCCACAAAACAGGAAAAAGGCGTTTTATGGATGAGGCATATTTTTAAATTTTATCCCTTTTTGAGGAAAAGGGCAATAGAAAAACAGCACCCTGTCAAAGTTATTGCCGAAAATACTTGCCACGGGAACGGGAAATCAGTATAATAAAAAGGTCGGCAGTCCGGTTGGCGTTGGAAAGTTTTGGGTTTTCCTTTCGATTTTGCTGTTCTGGGCTGTCCTGCTTATTTCCCGCCGTATTTCGCGCTAACAAGGTTACAGGCTGCTGCAGTAAGGAATGTGGGGATGGCGTTTTCAATGTTCCGGCACGCTGTATTTGAATGGATTGCGGCGCGCGGTATCCCGGCAGTCGAAATCCGTATGATAGCCTGGAGAAGATATGACGGGACCAGCGATCTGAACGGAAAAATTCGTCCCAATTCCTTGCCGGATTTGGCCGGTTCTTCAATGCTGCTTCAAGGAGGATGGGGTTTGGGGAGGCACAGGAGCGATCAGGAATGTTAGGAAAGTATGTTAGAGTCAAGATAGTTCGCCCGATTGGGGCAAAGCATCCGCGCTTTCCCTTTTCCTACAAGCTGAATTATGGCTTTGCACAGGGTGTGACGGGGATCAACGGCGAGGCGCAGGGCGTTTATATTATGGGGATCAATCATCCGGTTCGGGAATTTGACGGCCGCGTGATTGCGATTGTGCGGCGAAACCATCATAAGGGGATTGTGTGGGTTGCCGCACCAAAGAGCAAGCATTTTATCATCAATGAAATTTGTGATGCAATTGATTTTGCGGAAGGCTATTATGGCTATACACTGGAATGCCTCTATGAGCGGTCTTGCGGTGCAGTGGTATACCGTATGGAAGCGGAGAGGCCCCTTTATCTGTTGATTAAAAATCAGCGGAGTGCACATTGGGGGTTCCCAAAAGGGCATATGGAAAAGGGCGAGACGCAGGAGGAAACTGCCAGGAGGGAGGTACTTGAAGAAACCGGGATGCATATCCGGCTGCTGCCGGATTTCTCTTCCAAATCAGAATATACAATCCAAGGGAAAGTGGAAAAGTCGGTCATCATCTTTTTAGCGAGTACGCAGGATAAAGATACAGTGATTCAGCAGGAGGAAATCGAAGATTTTATCTGGCTGCGCTATGATAAAGCGCTGAAGATGTTAAATTATGAAAATGATAAGGTGATTTTAACAAAGGCAAACCGCTTTCTATTAGAAAGAGGAGAACCCCAAAATCTTGAATTTTGAAATGAGGTTGTAAAATGGCGGAAACTCTGGCACAATATTTCGTGGATTTTTTACAAAATAAAATACCCAACGAATTGATTGTATTCATTGTTTCGCTGTTCCCCATCCTGGAACTCAGGGGTGGTATGATTGTGGCGAAGCTTCTGGACATTCCCTTTGTAACAGCGTTTATCATTTCTTTTATTGGAAATATGGTCCCAATTCCTTTTATTCTCCTCTTTATCAAAAAAATATTTGCATGGCTGCGCCGTTTCCCGCGCTGGGCAAAAATCATAGACAAACTGGAAGCCCGCTCCATGAGTAAAAGCGATAAGATTGAGAAATATAAAGAGTGGGGTCTCTTGCTCTTTGTTGCGATTCCTCTCCCAGGTACAGGCGGATGGACAGGTGCTCTGATCGCGTCGCTGTTTGACTTGCGTATTAAAAAGTCACTTCCGATTATTACATTGGGCGTTTTAGTCGCGGGTCTTATCATGTCCCTAATCGTATATGGCGTATTCGGCGGGCTGGCAAGCCTCTTCGGATGACCTTGGCGCTATAAAAAAAGCAGGCCTGATTTCAAAAGGCCTGCTTGTAAATTGCTGCAAATTTACGGTCATTACGAAGCGAGTAACCGGAGGAACTCTGTGATCTTTTCCTGGCCGAAGCAATCCTGCCGCTTAAATATCGCAGAGAATTAAGGCTATATTGAGCTGCTGCAAGAATGCGTTTGATTCATGCATCTGCAGCGGCTTGTTTTTAACTCGTATAGTCCTCGATCAGGCGCTGCAGCTCCTGCAACGACTGTGCAGGAATACCGCGCAAAAGCTCCTGCTGGTTGACGGTCGGGAGGCTGTCCAGATAGATATCAAACACCTCGAGCGGTTCAGAGTTGCCGGTACGGTAGGAGGCGACCTTTCCCTGATATTCGCCTAGCATATAAGGGGCCCGCACGGTTTCCTGCATACTGGAAGTGCTGGTTTCTGTTCCCGTAACGGAAGTGCGGATGGCGTCTGTTGTCAGGACGGCGGCTGAAAAGATCAGGCATACCGCACACAAAATACGGATTCCTTTCCGAATCATATCGGTGATCCCTCCGATTCTAAAATGAAGCTCCGGTTTTATTCTGCGCTTGTTTTTCCAGCTTTATACCAGGGTATGGAAATCCTTTTCCCATGTTCTTTTCTATAGAAAACGAATTTTCGAAAATTACTAAACTTTTCCGAGAAAGTATGGTATAATAACCTCTCAAAACGCACACGAAATCAGAGATTTCTGGTGTTTTGGAGAACATTGAATCATCCATTTAGGGCTTCGCCCTTTGCGGCTATGCCGCCGCCCCGCCTCCGGCTGGGCGAAATTGTGGTATAATAATCGAATAGAAAAGGAGGCAGAGGATTTTATGAATCGTGATCCACGAAATTCCAAGCCTGTGAAAAAGCCGGCCGGCCAAGCCGGATCGGCTCATAAATCTTCGGTCCGCAAGGGACAAGCTGCCCGGGTACGCAAGCCCGGAAGCAAAAAAATAAGGCGTGAGCTTTCCACTCCCGTAAAGGTTTTGCTGGGCGCTCTTGCAACAGTTGCGCTGACGTGCCTGATCGTCGGCATAACGGTAATCGTCTATATGTTCGCATTCACCCATGGAGACCCGGCAATTGATCTGGATGAATACAAGGTCAATCAGAATCAGACGACGATTGTATACGCTTACGATAAAAATCAGCAGCCTGTGGAGGTAACGCGGCTGCACGGCACCGAAAACCGCATCTGGGCCAATCTCAGCGAAATGCCGAAGGAGATGAAGATGGCGGTGATCGCCATTGAGGACAAGCGCTTTGAAAAGCATAATGGCGTCGACTGGTTCCGCACGGCTTCCGCTATTTTCAAGCACGGTATGTCTCAGGGCGGCTCTACCATCACGCAGCAGCTGATCAAAAATCTGACGGGGGATAAGGAAGTCACGATCGTCCGTAAATTCAACGAGATCCTCTACGCCTTGAACATGGAACGCAATTATTCCAAAGATGAAATCCTGGAGGCTTATCTCAATACGATTTATCTCGGCGAAGGCTGCTATGGCGTAAAAACAGCGGCGGAAAAATATTTTGGCAAGGATGTCAGCGAGCTGAATCTTGCGGAATGCACCGCGCTGCTCGGCATTACGCAGTACCCCTATAAATATGATCCGCTGGTCAATCCGAAGGAGAATAAGAGCCGTCAGAAATATGGGCTTGGTGTCCTCCTGGAGGAAGGGGAAATTTCTCAGGAGCAATATGACGAGGCAGTTAACGGCAAGCTTGTCTTTACCAACAGCGACGAATATAAAGCGGCGCACAAGGATGACAAAGGGTCAACGCAGACGGAAAGCAAGATCCAGAGCTATTATGTAGATTATGTTGTCGATCAGGTGATTGACGATTTCATGGAGCAATATGGCCTGACGGAACAGCAGGCGACGCAGAAGGTTTATTATGGCGGCCTAAAAATCTATACGGCCATGGACCCTGATGTACAGGCCGCGATGGAGGATGTTTTCTATAACCGCAAGACGGTGGCAAATAGAGGCGTACAGGCCGCGATGACGATCATGGATTATAAGGGCCGGGTTGTTGGCGTTGTTGGCGGGCTGGGAGAGAAGCAGCAAAACCGCGGCCTCAACCGCGCGGTTTCCTCAAAGCGGCAGCCGGGTTCTTCCATCAAGCCTTTGAGCATTTATGCGCCCGCGATAGAGGGTAATCTCTATCATTGGTCCTCTATGATTCAGGATTCGGCCTCCCGCTATGTCAATGGCAAGCCATGGCCTGTCAACTATGGGCAGAAGTTAGGCGACGGGCTTCTGCACCCGCTGCAGTATGCGGTGGAGCGCTCTCTGAACACCGTGCCCGCCCGTATGCTGGAGAAAATTACGATCAAAACCTCCTTTGATTTCCTGGAGAACCACTTCCATCTTTCCACGCTGGAAAAAGCGGATGCGGACTGGGCGCCTCTTGTAACGGGCGCTTTTACGCAGGGCGTTACCACGATCGATATGGCCGCCGCGTATGCAGCCTTCGGCAACGGCGGTACGTATTATGAGCCCTATTGCTATTACAAAGTGACCAACAGCTCCGGCTCGGAAACCCTTTTGCAGACGTCCGTTAAGGGAGAAAAGGCATTGTCACCGGATACGGCTGACGTTGTGTGCGAGCTGCTGCAGGCGAATACCAATTACGGTACGACAAAGGCGGCTGCGGTCAGCGGCTTCCAGACGATGGCAAAGACCGGTACGACGACGGATGAAAAAGATCGCTGGTTTGCAGCGGGGACTCCCTATTATGTATCTGCCACCTGGTATGGCTACGATACGCCGAAAACGATTGTTCTTGACTCAAATTATAATCCCTCTGCAAAACTGTTTAAAGCTGTCTTTGATAAAATCCACAAGGATTTGCCTGCTAAGGAATTTGAAAAGAGCGGTCTTACGGTCGAAAAGGAGTATTGCACAAAGACCGGCCTGATCGCTTCTCCTTCCTGTACGTCGAAGAAAAAGGGCTGGTATAAGATCACCGATACACCCGCGGAGTGCACCTCCTGCGGCGGCTCTGGCCTGCTCGACAACATTGCAGGCAACGTTTCCGATGCGCTTGGACAGGCCGGGGATATTGTGTCCAACGCCATTGGCCAGGCTGGTCAGGCCATAGAGAATGCGCTGGATGGCCTCATGCCATAATAGAAGAATCCGATCCGAACGAACCTTTTGCCGCCTTGGTGAAAGGCTCGTTTGTGGTATCCCGGTATATTATGATGAAAAGACGAAGGGAGCAGCAGAATGTCTGGATTATTGATCCGCCATGCGCACCTGATCGATTTAGCCTCTGGCGTGAATCAATTGGGCGATATCCGCGTGGAAGGGGAGCGGGTATCCGAAATCGGAATGGAACTTCCTGTTCAGGGAGACCGGCTCCTGGACGCAGACGGCCTGTGCCTGGCCCCCGGGCTTGTGGATATGCATGTGCACCTGCGCGACCCGGGGCTGACGTACAAAGAGGATATTGAGAGCGGCTGCGAGGCTGCGGCAGCCGGAGGCGTTACCAGCGTCGCCGCGATGCCAAATACGGTGCCTGCGGCTGATTCGCCGGACACGATCCGGTATATCTTGGAGAAGGGTAAAAAGGCCAAATCGCGTGTGCTGCCCGTTGCAGCGGTTACCAAGGGCCTTGCCGGAAAAGAACTGACCTGTTTCAGCGCTTTGAAGCAGGCGGGCGCTATTGCTTTTTCGGACGACGGAAATCCGGTTGCCACGGCGTATTTGATGGCGGAAGCGATGAAACGAGCCGCCGCTTTGCAGATGCCTGTGCTTGCGCACTGTGAGGACCGGACGCTGACACGCGGCGGCCTGATCCATGAGGGGGATATTTCAAAGAAGCTTGGTGTGCCGGGCGTACCGGCCGCGGCCGAGGATGTCGGTACGGCGCGTGAAATCGCGCTCTCCCTCTCGCTTGGCGTCCCAGTCCATATTTGCCATGTCAGCACGGCGGCAAGCGTTTCCATGATCCGTGCGGCGAAGAGCCTTGGCGTTCAGGTTACGGCGGAAACCTGCCCGCATTATTTTCTGCTGACGCAGGAAAAGCTGCTCTCCCGCGATGCGGATTACCGTATGAGCCCGCCTCTGCGCCCGGAGAGCGATCGTCTTGCGGTGCTGGAAGGCTTGCGGGACGGAACGATCGACGCGATCGCCACCGATCATGCACCGCATGCCGCGGCGGAAAAGGCTGATTTTGAAAAAGCGCCGAACGGCGTTGTCGGCCTGGAGACCTCTTTGGCCGCGGGAATCACGTTGCTTGTGGAGAGGGGTGTCCTGAGCCTGCCGGAGCTTCTGTATCGGATGTCGGCTGTGCCTGCGCACATCCTCCGCGTGCCGTGCGGTACGCTTACAGAAGGCGGGAGGGCTGATCTGGTCCTGTTTGATCCGCAGGAATCCTGGACGGCCGATCCGGCCTGTTTCCACGGAAAATCGCATAACAGCGCCCTGAAGGGCATGAAGCTCCAGGGGCGTGTCAAATATACCATTTGCCGCGGCGAAGTGGTTTACCGCGGCTGAGTCTAAAATGCTCCCCAATCAAGTGATAATGATGAGAAAAGGTGGTTTGCCAGATGTCGCTGGACCGTTTGATTGAAAAGATCGCTGAGCTGAAAAACCCCACAGTTGCCGGCCTGGACCCGAAACTGAGTTATATTCCCAACGCGATTCAGAAGGAAGCGTTTGAGGGCTTCGGCGAAACGCTTGAGGGAGCGGCTCAGGCCCTGCTGCAGTTTAACCGCGGGCTGATCGATGCGCTGTGCGATATCGTCCCCGCCGTTAAGCCGCAGTGCGCTTATTATGAAATGTACGGCTGGCCAGGGATGCGCGCCCTGTATGAAACCATCCGTTATGCGCAGGAAAAGGGCATGTTCGTCATTACGGACGGAAAGCGCAACGATATCGGCGCAACGATGGAAGCATACGCTGCCGCGCATCTTGGAGAGGTTTCCGTTGGCGGCAATACGTTTGCCCCTTTCGGCGCGGACGCGCTGACGGTCAATGGATATCTCGGCAGCGATGGGATCATGCCGCTGCTGGAAATCTGCCGGAAGCAGGATGCGGGGATTTTCGTTTTGGTCAAGACCTCCAATCCATCCTCCGGCGAAGTGCAGGACAGGCAGATCGACGGACGGCCTGGTTACCGCATGATGGGGGATCTCTGCGAGCGCTGGGGCTGCGACTTGCCGGGGCAGCACGGCTATTCCGGCGTCGGCGCGGTGGTGGGCGCCACCTATCCGGATCAGTTGGAGGAATTGCGCGCGGCACTGCCGCATACCTTTTTCCTGGTGCCGGGCTACGGTGCGCAGGGCGGCAGCGCACAGGGCGTCCGCCCCGCGTTCGATCAGAATGGCTTGGGTGCCATCGTCAATTCCTCCCGCGCGCTGATGTGCGCGTGGCAGAAGGAAGGCTGCGGGGAAAGCGATTATGCGAATGCTGCGCGGCGTGAGGCAATTCGCATGCGGGATGAGATCACGGCCTGTATTCCGGCTATTACAATCAGGTAAATCGGGAGGCGCAGTTTGAAAGAACGGCATCTGCCTTTCTTTCAAACGGGTTTTGTGCCGCCCCGCCAAAGGCGGGAATTTCAGCTTTGCCGAACCCGGCACAATTCCCTAGATGCTGGAAAGGAATGAGTCATCAATATGGAAAGCAGGAAAGCAAAGCGAGCCTATCTGGTGCTCGCTGACGGCACGGTATTCCATGGGTATTCCATGGGCGCGGTGGGCGAGACGGTAGGCGAGGTGGTTTTCAATACCTGTACCGCCTCCTATCAATCCCTTCTCAGTGATCCGACCTATTACGGCCAGATCGTCGCGCAGACTTACCCCCTGGTAGGAAACCGGGGTGTGGATGAGGACGAGGCCTCCTCCAATATCATGGCGAATGGATATATTGCGCGCGAGTGGTGTGATACGCCCTGCGCAATGAACGGCGGGCTCACGCTCGACGAATATCTCCGCAGGCGCAATATTGTGGGAATCTGTGGAATCGATACGCGCAGGCTGACCCGCGCGCTCAGAGATAAGGGCTATTTCAACGGCGCGATTACAGAGTCGCTCAATGATTTTGACGCACTGCTGCGTCGGATCAAGGCTTATACCATCTCCGGCGCGGTAGAGGCCGTTACGATCCGGGAGCCGGAAAAGATTCCGGCGGAGAAGCCGCTTTATCAGGTAACAGTGATCGACTGCGGCTTTCCGCGTTATGTGCTCAAAGCCCTCACACGGCGTGGCTGTGAGCTTACGCTGGTGCCTGCCTTTACGAGTGCGCAGGAAATCCTTGCAGGCAGTCCGGATGGCGTCCTTTTTTCCGACGGGCCGGGCGATCCGGATGACGCACCCTGCCTGATCGACTGTGCGCAGGAACTGCTTGAGGCAAAAATTCCACTTTTCGGCGTGGGGCTTGGTCATCAGGTGATGGCGCTTGCCGCCGGATGTACGGTGGTTAAAATGCCAAAGGGGCATCGCGGTTCTAATCAGCCGGTGCGGATTCTGGAAACGGGGCGTATTATGGTCACGACTCAGAATCACGGCTATTCCATTGCGGCGCAGAGCATTCCGCATGGCGTTGCGGAGATCACAATGACCAATGTAAACGATGGCGCGGTAGAGGGCATCTCCTATTGCAACGTGCCTGCCTTTTCGGTAGAATTTACACCTGCTGATGGCATCGGCAGGCAGGATACCGCCTGGATTTACGATGCATTTATTGACCGGATGAAAGGAGCGCGCCGCAATGAAGCAGAAAGAGATTAAGAAAGTATTGGTAATTGGTTCCGGGCCGGCGGTGATCGGCCGTTCGGCAGAGTTTGATTATGCCGGGACGCAGGCGCTTCGCACTTTGCAGGAGGAAGGGCTTGCAACCATTCTGATCAATTCCAATCCTTCTACCGTGATGACGGACAAGGGCCTTGCGGATCAGATCTACTTGGAGCCGCTGAATATCGATATCATCAAACGGATCATCGAAAAGGAAAAACCGGATAGCATCCTGCCGACGGTCGGCGGAAATCCGGCCTTGGAGCTGGGGCTGGGCCTCTCCATGAACGGCTTTTTGGAGGAGCACCAGGTGCGTCTGCTGGGCGTCAGCCCTGAGATTATCCATAGCGTGCAGGACAGGCAGTCCTTTGTGGAGGCCTTGGAGAAGGCGGGGATTCCTGGTGTGGCCTCGAAGGTGGTCGGCACTGTGCAGGATGCTGCTGCTTTTGCAAAGAAAGCGGGTTATCCGGTGCGTGTGCGTCCGGCCTATACGCTCGGTGGCAGCACGGCCGATCTTTGCCCGGATGAAGCGACGCTTTTAGAAATGGCGGAGAAGGAGCTGCATACCTCTCTGATCCGTCAGATCTTAGTAGAAAAATGCATTTCCGGCTGGAAGGAAATTGAGTTTGAAATCATGCGGGACCGGATGGGCAATTGCATCAGTGTCTGCAGCATGGAAAATCTTGACCCTGCCGGGATTCATGCGGGCGACAGCATCATCGTCGCACCTGCGCAGACGCTGACGGACGGCGAGGCGGAAACGCTGCGCGCCTGTGCGCTGCAGTTGGTCGATTCCCTTGGAATAGAAGGCAATTGCAGCGTGCGCTTTGCCATGCGGCCGGATGGCGGAGAATACGCTGTGCTGGAGGCCGACCCGCGGATCAGCCGTACTTCCGCCCTCGTCTCCAAGGCGACTGGCTATCCGGTTGCGCAGGTGGCGGCAAAGATTGCCCTTGGCTATACACTTGATGAAATTTTGAATCCGGTCACAGGCTGTACAACTGCCTGTTGCGAGCCGGCGATCGATTATTGTGTTGTGAAATTCCCGAAGTGGTCGTTTGACCGTTTTGATGAGGCGGAGCGCCGGCTGGGCGGCTCCATGAAGGCCACCGGTGAAATCATGGCGATCGGCACAAGCTTTGAACTGGCGTTTATGAAGGCGGTCCGCTCTCTCAATATGCAGCTTGATACGCCGCGCCTGCCCAAACTTTCCGCGCTTTCCGATGAAGAGATCCTGAAGCTGATTGAGCGCTCAAACGATGAGCGTATTTTTGCCGTCTATGCGGCGGTTGAGCGCGGCATTCCCTTTGATACGATTTACCGCCTGACGGAAATCGACCCCTGGTTCCTTGCAAAGCTGAACAACATCTCCGATATGGAGGCTGAATTGGCGGCCGGCACGGATGAGGATACCATCCTGCGGGCAAAAAATATGGGCTTTCTCGATGAGACGATCGAGCGCTTGTCTGGGGAAAAGCTTGCGCATCCATCCCATTCTACTTACAAGATGGTGGATACCTGTGCGGCGGAATTTGACGCGGAACGGCCTTATTTCTATTCCGCCTGGGATGATGATAACGAAGCGCTCTTTACGCGGGGCACACGCGCCTCAGCCGATCGGAAAAAGGTGCTGGTGCTCGGCGCCGGCCCGGTTACGATCGGTTATGGCATCGAGCAGGATTACTGTGCCGTCCATTGTATGGAGATGCTGCGTGCACAGGGCTGCGAGGCTGTTATGGCCAATAACAACCCGGACGCCGTCTCGACGGATTTCCAGACGGCGGACCGCCTCTATTTTGATCCCGTCACACCGGAAGACGTCTCCAACATCCTTGCCACGGAAAAGCCCTGGGGCGCCGTGCTGCAGTTTGGCGGAACCAATGCCGTGCGGATGACGCAGATGATGGAGGACGCGGGCGTTTGCGTGCTCGGTGCGCAGGAGAAGCAGGCGCAGCTGCTCAGCGACCGTCATGCATTTGACCATCTGCTGGGCGAGCTGTGCATTCCGCATCCGGCGTTTTGCATGACGGCGGCCGGCAACGCGGATGAGACGGCGCGCGAGCTGGGCTTCCCTGTTCGGCTTACGGCGGGGGAACGCAGCGCCATTGCATACACGGGCACGGATCTTTCCCTTTTCCTGGAGCAGGAGGGTATGACGGAGAACGCACCGATTATGCTTCAGAAATACTATATCGGCACTGGGATGGAGCTCAATGTTGTCACAGACGGGGAGGATTTCCTGATCCCCGGAATCGCAGAGCAGATCGAGCGCGCTGGGATTCATACGGCGGATTCTATTTCCGTTTGCCCCACGCAGAAAATTCCGGAGA
Source organism: uncultured Oscillospiraceae bacterium (assembly GCA_900549825.1). GTDB lineage: Bacteria > Bacillota > Clostridia > Oscillospirales > Acutalibacteraceae > Fimivicinus. Next base: position 106,498 of record URQB01000007.1, read on the forward strand.
AGGAAAAGCAGCGCGCAGTCGAATATGCTGGTAAGCTTGCCCTTGCACTGCGCACGCCTTGTCTTGTCAATATCCGTTTTGTCTATTACGATCATGAAATCTACCTGTTCCATGCAAGCGTGACCCAGAGCCACAGTGTACCCTTTCTGACAAAGGCAACGGGGATCTCCGCAGCGGCGGTTGCTACGCGCTGCATGTTGGGCGAAAAGCTGGCCGGTATGGAGTATGGTACAGGGCTTGTTGAGCCGGATGAATATTGCACTGTGCGCGTGCCGGTTTTCAGCTTCGATCAGATCGGCGGGTTGGATACACAGCTCGGCCTGGAGATGAAATCGACAGGCGAGGCCTTCGGCATCGCGCACACCTTTGAAGACGCGCTGCTCAAGGGTCTGGCGGCCTCCGGGATGCGCTTAAAGCGCAAGGGCGGCGTCTTTATTTCCGTGCGGGATTCCGATAAGCAGGAGGCAATCGGCCTGGCGGACCGCTTTTCCCAGCTTGGCTTCGACCTCTATGCGACGGCGGGCACCTGCAAATTGCTCAATGAAAACTTTATCGCGGCGAACGCGGTGCGCAAGATCCATGAGGGTACCCCCAATACAATGGATCTGCTGGAGAGCAACAAAATCGTCTATGTTGTCTCTACTTCGCAGAAGGGCCGCCAGTCGATCATCGATGATATCCGCATCCGCCGTAAGGCGTTGGAGCGCCAAATCCCAACCTTTACCTCCCTGGATACGGCTTTTGCGCTGACGCGCTGCCTGTCCAATAAACGCACGCTGGAGGATATTGAACTGGTTGATCTTGCCTGAGTTTGCGATTCGTGCGCTCCCTGAAGCTCCCGAGAAAAGGATGATGAATAGATGGCATATCTACAGACAGAAGGGCGGATTGCCGCGATACGCCGCCTGGGCAAAGCGGCATTTGATATCATGCTTTTTGCGCCGGAAGTGGCCGCAGCGGCTGTACCCGGCCAGTTTGTGCATATCCGCTGCGGCGAGCAGCCGCTGCGCAGGCCGATTTCCATTTGCTCGATCGACCGCAAAATCGGTGCCCTGCGCCTTGTCTTTGAGGTGCGCGGGAAGGGCACCAGCTGGCTCTCCAAAAGGCAAATGGGCGATCCGCTTGATGTGCTGGGGCCCTTGGGCAACGGCTTTTCCCTGCCGGAGGGTGGAGAAGGCGTTGTTCTGATCGGCGGCGGGATCGGCACACCGCCCCTCTTAGCCGTCGCACAGGCGCTTCCCGGCCAAACGGAGGCGATTCTCGGCTTCCGGAACGCAGATGCATGCATCCTGGCGCGCGATTTCGCCCTGGCCTGCGCCAATGTCCAGATCACCACGGACGATGGCTCTCTTGGCTATCACGGGCTGGTGACGGATCTGCTTAAAGCACGCATTTCCCAGGAAAAGCCCTGCTCAGGTATCCTTGCCTGCGGCCCGACGCCGATGCTGAAAGCGATATCGGCGCTCGCACGGGAGCATCAGATTCCCTGCCAGATGTCTCTGGAGGAGCGCATGGGCTGTGGTGTCGGCGCGTGTCTGGTGTGCGCATGCAAAACAAAAGAGGCGGACGGTGAGCATTACCGCCATGTCTGTAAGGATGGCCCGATATTCGATTCGAAAGAGGTGGTATGGTAATGGCGGATTTGCGTGTCAATATCGCGGGAGTAGAGCTGAAAAATCCGGTGATTACCGCCTCCGGTACGTTCGGCTTCGGCAGGGAGTACAATGCGCTTTACCCGGTTTCCCGCCTGGGCGGGATTTCCTGCAAGGGCACGACGCTCCACGAGCGGCCCGGCAACCCGCCGCCGCGGATTGCCGAAACGCCGTCCGGTATCCTCAACAGCGTTGGCCTTCAGAATCCGGGAGTGGATGCGTTTATCCGCGACGATCTGCCCTGGCTCAAGGAGCAGGGGATGGTTGTCATCGCCAATCTGGCGGGCAGCATGATTTCCGATTATTGCGAGGCTGCTGAAAAGCTGGATGCGACGGATGTTGATATGATCGAGCTGAATATTTCCTGCCCGAATGTCAGGCAGGGGGGCGCCTCGTTTGGGACCTCCTGCGCTTCGGCGCAGGAGATCACTGCGGCTGTCCGAAACGTGACGGGCAAGCCGCTGATCGTCAAGCTGACCCCCAATGTGACCAGCATCTCCGAGATCGCCGCAGCGGTAGAACACGCGGGTGCAGACGCGGTTTCGCTGATCAATACGCTCACCGGCATGCGGATCGATATCAAAACCCGCCGCCCGGTGCTGCGCAATAATACGGGCGGTATGTCCGGCCCGGCGGTATTTCCTGTGGCAGTCCGCATGGTGTGGGAGGCGGCAAAACGCGTCCAGATCCCCGTCATCGGCATGGGCGGGATCGCCTCCTGGGAGGATGCGGTTGAGATGATGCTTGCAGGTGCGTCGGCCATTCAGGTCGGCACGGCCATGTTTGCGGATGCATTTGCGCCGCTGAAAATCATTGAGGGAATCGAGCGGTATCTGGATGAAAACCGGCTCCAGTCGGTCACAGAGTTGACAGGGAAGGTCGAAGTATGGTAGACACTGAGCATGTAAAGCTGATTGTTGTACGTCACTGCGAAGCAATGGGCAATTACTACCGCGTGTTTCAAGGCAGTACGGACTGCGATATTACGGAAAACGGGGCTCGCCAGTTGGATGTTTTGGCGGAGCGGATGCGGGAATTCCCCTTTCAGGCCGTCTATTCCAGCCCGCTGCGGCGTGCATTTAAAACGGCACAGGCCGCAAACCGCTATTATGGATTGGAGATCGAACTGGACGGCCGGCTTGCTGAGATTCACGGCGGCTGCTGGGAAGGGGAGAAGTGGGGCGATTTCCCCAAACTTTATCCGCTGGAGAGTTATCACTGGGATCACGAACCCTGGAAATTCCACCCCGCAGGCGGGGAGCGTATGGCCGAGGTCTACAGCCGTATTTGGGAGGCGGCTACCGACATCGCTTCACGCCATTTCGGGCAGTCCGTATTGGTAGCCTCCCACGGCTGCGCGATTCGAAATCTGCTGTGCCATGCGCACGGCTGGGAGATCGAGCGGCTCAATGATGTGGATTGGTGCGATAATACGGCGATCAGCGTGATTGAATTTGACCGCTCTCTGCAGCCAGAGATTTTGCTGGAAAACGACAGCTCGCACCTGACGGAGCATCTCTCCACCTTTGCTAAGCAGAGCTGGTGGCGCAGGGAAAACCGCGATGCGATGCAATTTGAATAGAGGTGCTGCCCATGGTCATTCTTTCCGTTGATTACGGTGATGCGCGCACGGGAATCGCTGTGTGCGACAAGCTTGAAATGCTGGCTTCTCCCGTGACTGTTTTGGCGGAAGCTTATGCGCCGAAGCTGGCCTGCCTGATTGCAGAGGAGGCGCGGAAACACGCTGCGCAGGAGATCGTGCTCGGTCTGCCGCGGAATATGGATGGAAGCGAAGGCTGCCGTGCGCAGAAATGCCGCGAGTTTGCCGCGATTTTAGAAAAAGACGGCGGAATCCCCGTCAAGCTTTGGGATGAAAGGCTGACCACGGTACGCGCGCATCAGGCGCTGAACCAGACCAATACGCGCGGGAAAAAGCGCAAGGCCGTAGTAGACGCAGTATCCGCCGTTATGATCCTGCAGGACTATATCGATTATCGGAAAACGCACGCTGTGCCGGATTAGGGCAGCGTGCGTTTTAAGATTTTTTTGCTTTTTTTGGTTTACCAAACAATTCGATCAGCCCTACGATCAGGAGGAATCCGCCGAATATCTTTCCCAGCCATTCACCTTTCATCATCCCGGCGAGCCAGGTCCCCAGCCCGACGCCGGCAAGCCCTCCCAGCGCCATGGGAATGACGCTTTTCCAATGAATCAGCTTTTTCTTCCAGTTCATCAGGATAGAGACGAGCGCACAGGGCAGAAAAAAAAGAAGATTAATCCCTTGCGCCTTCAGCTGCGGCATATGCATGCCGAGCGTGAGATAAAGCACCAGCACGCCGCCCCCGCCAAGCCCCAGTGCTCCCGCCACTGCGGAAAAAAGCCCTGCAAGCTGATCGATCCAGCTCATCTCATCACCATCCTGACGCCCGCCCAAAGCATGAAGATTCCAAAAATCCTGCGTAGCCATTTTTCCGGGATGTGCGGTAGCAGCAGAGATCCCGCTACGGCCCCTATGACAGCCACGGGAAAATAGGGGAGTGCCTGTGTCAGTGCTACCTTCCCGGAGCTGATATAGAGGATTGCGCTGAGCAGGGAAAGCGGAAAAATAACTGCGATGGAGCTCGCGTGCGCTTGCGTTTGGGTCAAATCTGATTTCTGCAAAAGCGGGACGGCGAGCATGCCGCCGCCTGCTCCCAGAAGGCTGTTGACGATTCCGACAAAAAAACCACCGAGAGCGGTAAGCCATGGATTCATAAAGGGGCAGATCCTCCATTCTTCTGGCCGTTTTAGGGAGAAAAATATCACGAATATTTCTACGGATCATCTTTCTCTGATTGAGATCATCCGCTTCTATTAGTGTGCCAGATTCACTGAGAAATATTTCGTTTGGAACGCGGATTTGTCCGCATGAAACGTTAGCATCGGTGAACGGGGGGCAACAACGGTTTTGAGGACGATGCCGAGGCCTCTGCCGGCGTGATCCTCCTCGCCTTCCGGCAGGGAAGGCGTCGTCGTCTGCCTTGCC